>NZ_JBBOVC010000007.1:0-9199 GCF_038006385.1 Bacillus sp. FSL L8-0099 | reverse complement strand
ATTTTCCTTCGAGTATCTGCGATGCCCTCCCTGACTTCGCTCCGTTTGTATGTTAAATTCGTTTGACCATACCTTTAACAAATCGGGTGTGATCCCTAAAAGATCCGCAACAATTTTCGGTGTATGCATTTCCGATTTTAGTTCCAAATTTCATTCCTCCCCCAAAAACGGAATACGTTTTTCACTTAAAAAAACACGACTAAATCAACATTCCAATCAAAATCGGAATATACTTATAACCGATATAAAAACCGATTTTAAAAACGATTTAATTTCGAAATACATTCCGATTTTAACACCGATATATATTACTTCTCGATAATAACATCAAAATCTTTTTTATTTATACAAGATTTTATGCAAAAAAAGAATAGCGGGAATCCCTAGAATCCTCGCTATATCAATGATGTATAAAATCATGTATAAGAGATAAATAGATATAGAATCAATAATCCCTGTAAATACAAGGATTCTATCAAAATAGTTGCTACCGATAATAGGATGTTATGTTAACCTTATATGAATACTATATTCATGGGTAAGAACGAATGTTTGTCATTTGTTTAGAAAATTTAGTAAACTTGTTTATGAGGCTAAGTGAGAGGAGAAATATAAATGAATACAATTGATTTATTGTTATTAAACTTAACAGAAGTTAGAAGACGGAGTATAAAAATATGGAAAACGATTCCTAGCGATAAATTGGATTGGAAACCAGATGAAAAAGCTATGACTTGTTTAGAGATGATTCGGCATGTACTGGAATCAGAGCACTATTATCATCTGGCTATTGAAAATAGGGGAAGTCTGAAAGAGTATAATTCTCCATTTGAAAACAGACCTTTTTTATCTGTCGAAGATGAACTGGATTTTGCTGAGATATATCACAAACAATTTTTAGATACTGTTCGTTCTTTTTCTAATGAAGATCTAAATACAATTAAAATTGATCGTTCAAATGTAGGGTATATTCGTTCTTTAGGGGATATGTTAATGCGTATAGCATATCATGAGGGTGTTCATACAGGACAAATGTTAGATTATATGAGAACAATAAAAATTGAACGCCCAAATATATGGGATTAATAATTTCACTACTAATAACAAAAATAAAATAAGCCGTCCATATGGACGGCTTATTTTATTTTTGGCTTAGCATGGTTTTTTTCAAAATGCTGGCGATACCCCTAACATCTTCTTTTTCATTAAGAGTTAAGCACCCCAAATCCCCTTAAAAATTTGTATTCGGAATATCATAACAAAATCAAAAAAGACCCTACAAAAGGGTCTTTCATCAACTAATATTAAGCTTTTTGAACATTAGTAGCTTGTAGGCCACGTTGTCCTTTTTCTACTTCAAACGTTACACTTTGTCCTTCGTCTAAAGATTTGTAACCGTCGATTTGGATAGCTGAGAAATGTACGAATACGTCTTCTCCACCTTGACGCTCAATGAATCCAAAACCTTTGTCTGCATTAAACCATTTTACTTTACCTTGTTCCATAATTGTTGCCTCCTAGTGTGGATACCCACACATATGTTACTACCCTTGCTCAAATACCTTAGACGAAAAACAAAATTTATTCTTAATCTCAAACCGAACAAAAATAGGTCTTTCTTAAATTAACATACTTTCTAAAAAATAGCAAATTTCAAAAATAAGTCCTTATGGTAATTAGCCACTAATAGTGGTTGCTGAAGAAAAAGTCACTATGATAGTCATCACAGCAAGAAGTTACCAAAGGATCTCGACAATATCATTAGTTTGATTTTTTTCAGACATTCAACAACTGATAAAATTAGCTATTTTCGAGTTAAATTTTACTCCTGATAACAATAATTATGTAAACATAAAAGTCCTCCAATTAAGCAATCCGGAGGACTTTTAATAGTTTTCTAAGTTATCTTCCAAATACACTCAATCCTAAATAAATCAAACTATAACTAATTAAAGCACTTGCAAGCATCAAACCTATTTTTAATAATTTGTCTTTTATATTAGGCCTTACTTCACTTACAGGTTTTCCCTCTATAAAATCAACTATTTGACGATAAGTTTTTAAATTATGCTCTTTTTTTATATTTTCAACTTGCTGTGATGAAAACATAAGCAAAATCGTAAGTACCAAAGGTATTATAAAACCATAATAACCAAAAAAGTTGATTTTTGAAGTTCTTCTTTCATGATCTTTACATCTCCTTTAACTAAATCATCTAGGGAGACATTAAAGAGAATACTCATCATTAGTAAATTATGAATATCTGGATAGTTCCTTTCATTTTCCCAGTTAGAAATAGATTGTCTGGAAACATGATTTTTTTCTGCTAACTTCTCTTGGGACATATTATCCCGTTTACGAAAATATTATATTTGTCTACCAATGTTCATCTATACATCTCCCTTAAGTTTGAGGTTAAATTAAAGGCTAATTAAAGACTACCAAATTTCTTTATAATAACGTGATTCTAAGGTGTAAAAATGTTTTATCATGCTATTTCCCCCTGTTTTTGGGTGTGAGTGCTGGCTGGGGTCTGGGGGCTAGCCCCCAGGAACTTAACGTAACTGAATATGGAATAAGCTTATTATTTAAATCGATAGAACTAGCGTTTCGGCGGGTATAATTGCTGATCCAAGTCGAGCAACTTAACCCCGTTTTTGGTCTGTTCGGCTTGGCGAAAGCTAAAAACCCGCCGAAAAAAGTTTTGCAAGGACATAATAAAAAAGTAAAAACGTTAGTCTTTACTTTTTTATTATGAAGGTGGAGATTTTTGAGCATTTTTTTGCTCAAAAATACTACCTGTTCCTTGCGGAACTTTTAGCCTTATATAGAGAGTGAGAGTAAATTAACGTTATTTAGTTATAAGAATGTTGTTATATCAAGGGTTTATAGGTGTTTTCGTAGTTATCAAATTAGGTAACATTAGTTATCAAATTAGGTAACTACGAAAATATAAAAAATAGCCCTTAAAAAAGGGCTATTGGAAATTTTTTTAATAATGATTTAGATTTTATAAATAATGCTTTTAAAGTAACTTCAATATTGTCACGTTCACCAGAGAACATAATGTTAGGATTAATAAAAATTGCATTAGTACGCACGTTATTACCTTCAATTTCTTGACCTACTGCTTTTACTACAATACCTTTTTCTTGTAATTGCTTTAATACTCGACTAACTTTAGGTTTACTCGTTCCAAGACGTTCAGCAATCTGCGTTTGAGTCATAGGAACTGCACTTCTAGAATGAATATCATCAACTATACAATTACTTTTAAATTGTAAAAACCGTTGAATACGGATTAAAAATAGTATTTCTTCATCAGTAAAATATCCTGTCTCCAAAGCATAATTCCAATTATCTTGAATCAATTGAACAAACCTCACTTTCGATTGAGGACTTTTTTTAGTTCCTATGTAAAGCTCTTTACCAGTAGCTTTAGCCATAATTTCCATAGCTTTTTCTAATTCAGATTTTGAAACCTCATTATGATCTTGTTTAAATTGTTCATTTTCAATTTCCAAATCTCTTTTTCTAGCATTTCTTTCAGCTTGTCCAAAATCTACAACTTTTGTCATAAAATAATTCTCTCCCTTAGTGGAAGGAATCAACTTTTATATGTTAGAATGTATATAGAATATATATTGGTTGATTCCAACCTTATTATGAAAAACCGCCTGCCGACCAAAGCATGGGCGGTTTTTCTCGTTTTTACGTCTTTCTCTATAATAACATGAAACATCTTGTTAAAGCTTTCCATCTCTTGCAAAAACAAAACATTTATCCCTCATCAATTACATTCTTTATTTAATTTTTTCGCTATTATCACTATTATCACTTCTATCTTTCCATATCCAATCCACGATGTTTATTCATTTCTTTTTTATGCTCACGTTCAAATTGATTATCTATTCCCTTACTATCCAATTCATTTTTAACAATCTCTCTAAACGCCTTAAATTGCTCTTTAAAAACTTTTTTCGTTTGTATATACAAAACTCTTATGTTCGTCTGTAGACTCTTTATATGAGCTTTTAATGAGCTGATTTCTTTATTTAATACCCCAACTTCCTTTTGCAACTGACCTTTTTCTTGTTTCAATGTCCTATTCTCTTTCATCCAACCTTCTGCGGTCATTTTTAAACTTTCATACGCTTTCACAAAATCTGTTTCTCTCAAACGCTCATAATCCTTTTTGATAATGACCGCTGCATTTACTTGTTTTGTTAATTCTTGATATTGTTCTGGTGATAATACATAATTTCTCGTCTGTTTCTTCATGATTTCAGCTTTTCCAAACATTTTATCCTGTACTTCTGTTATTACTTCTTTACGCAAAAATGGAATTTTAATAGGTTCATTTGGTATCTGATCTGTAGCACTATCTAATTCTTTTTGCATTTGTTTTACTCTTTTTTCTAACTCTATATGACGCTGGCCAATTAACTCCAGCTTTTCACTTCCACTCTCTACTTGTTGTTTCACTATCTCTAATTCTTTTTGCTTATCAATGACATCATTTTCTAAACTTTTTTTCATTACTTGTAATTCGTTTGTTTTTTCTTCAACATTTTTTAAATCATGATCAATCGTTTGCAATTCTGTTTCTTTTTCTTGTACTTGATTTTCAATAGTTGACTTCGCTTCTGCATATTCCTTGTATTGACGGACTTTCATGTACTTATGAGAACCTACATTAGCACGTTCAAAATTCGGAATATGTTCTTTCGCTAATTGCTCAATATAAGCTGTTTCCGCTTCTCTCCAATACGCAATTAACTTTCTTCCCTTTCCTTCGACACCTTGTTGTTGCAAAGCTCTATCCATTCCGACACGCCTCGTTAACCCTCGACTACTTTCGAAATTTGGTACATAGTTGATATGTAAATGCGGATTTGCTTCATCATCATGTAAAACCATGTTATAAACCGCTAGGTTTGGATTTCTCTCTTGAAAAGCCTCAGCATAGCGCTTCAGTGCTTCCTTTTTAGCTCCCCTATACTTTGGGTCGTCTTTGCCTTCCCCAATCGCCACAACCAATTCTCGTTGCTCATGTGTCTTATCGTCTTTATGTATTTTGTCATAATAGTCATCAATCTTACGGTCATTCCGTTTTTGTTTCTCATTATATTTGTCGACTGCTTCTTGAAAAACATCCTTGTATACACTTCGGATGTCCTTTTGAACAAAATAGATATTCTCGTCTAACCTAGCTGGATCTATGCCAGGATTCCCATGAATATTTTCCCTGTTATTATGGCTCAATGAACTTTGGTAAGATTGATTAAATGAGATAGAACCCAACATAAAGTACCACCACTCTCCCTAGATTAATTGATACCATAAGTCTAGCAAAGCGACGAAATGGAGTCAATTAGAGTAACCCTATACGTATTTTGACGCTAACGCATCAAAATCGATAGGGGTCTGCGACGCTTTTCGGCTTTGCCGATCCATGCTAAGCATGGCAAATACAAACCTTGGGCTTTGCCCAAACCCACTGGGGAACTCTTCCCCAGTCCCCTTTCTATCTAACTCCCCAACCCCTCAATCCTTGAGGGGCTCCCTCGCCGGTTGGCAGGCCAAAACGACAGGCGTTTTGGCAAACCAAGAGGGTTGCATAGTGAGTGTGTCAACTCCTTATCCTCCCGTCCCCTTACGGGTTCGGTCCGGTACCGTTGACACACGCTATGTTTTTATCTTTGAACTAAATTAAAAACAGCTCTAATTATTTTTTTGTTGCTCATATATCAATTTTCTCTACTTTCTTTATTCTGTTTCCACAACAAATAAAAACAATATTAATTACACCTATTAATCTGTAACTGAATATAAAAAAATAGATTGTTTGAATCAGTAAAAATAAGTGATTTAGCTAAGACAATTATTTATTAATACTTATAATAGAAAAAGAGTCCTAATTTAATAGGACTCTTTTTCTATTATAAGTATTAATATAAATTATTAGTTTTTATTAGTAATTTATAATAATAACATTAGTGACTGAGTGATCCACCATGCAGCAGTTTCGTTACCAACTACTTTTAGAACGCCTCCATACACTGCATCTTCTAATGCACCAGTATAATGCTCAACGTATTGTGCAATTGTATAAAGAGCAGCTTGTCTACCAAGTCTATCTTTTACAGGTCCTGGAAGTTCGTCCCATAATTTCGTGATTGCTTTAGCAGCCCAACTTAATTTTCCTCGTGTTTCAAAGCTACTATCATCCTTATTAGCTGCAGCATCTAAAAATACTTGCTTTTCTTCCGCAGTTAAATTGAAGTATTGAGTAATTCCCTCAATGTTTTTTAGATCAGTAGGATTAATAGATTTTTCTAATAATAAATTTTGATTTAAATTCATATTCACATTATGTACTGGAACTGGATTTGAATGAATTGTATTATTAGTATTTTCCTCAGCGGCGAATGCATTAGTACTAATTAAACCTGTAGATAATAATGAAACAGTTAGTGCACTTACAATAAGTTTATTTTTTTTCAAAACATATTCCTCCTTTTTTATATATCAATATAATATTTTATTACTATATCGATAATTACATGTATTAATTTACCATAATTAAACTGAAATTTCCATTTAAATTTCAAAAAAATACAATTTTTTTATTTTTTCATATATTGACATTATTTTGTAATTATGCTATTTTTTATTCTTGAGATTTAATAGTTAGGTCCTTAAAACGACTCATTTTAGTCAGATTAATTTAAAAATTTAATCATTTTATTGATATATTCATAAGAAAAGGTGGTATATTTGATGAATATTTTTAAAAAAGTTTTTGGTAATAAAGGAATAAAACTATTTGTTTCTTTAATTTTATGTTTCTTTTTTCTCATACCTGTAAAATCAACTGCTGCTATTGAACAAGAAAATTATTATACTGTTTTATTAAAGAACAATAATAACTATATCGATATAATAGATTTAGTTAATGAAAAGAATATAGAAATTGTATATAGTATAGAAGAATTAGGGATAATTCAAATAAAAACGGATAAAATTACTATGCAGGAATTAGGGGGAAATCCTTTAATTGACACATATAATTTTTCTTTACGAACAATAGGTACACAAATAGAAACAGATAAAAAAACATATATAAATTCTGCATCCTCATTATGGGATAAACAGTGGGATATGAAGAAGATTACAAATAACGGAAAAAGTTACGATGTTTTTTCTGGATCAAAAAATGTTGTAGTTGGAATAATAGATTCTGGTTTAGATATGAATCACCCTGATTTAAAAAACAATATTGTTACCGGATCAAAAAATTTAGTTCCAAAAGGTGGATTTAGAGGAAAAGAGAAAGAAGAAGATGGAGATATTAATAATTCAATAGATAAATTAGGCCATGGGACGTATGTTTCTGGACAAATAGCTGCAAACGGTAAAATAAAAGGAGTAGCTCCTAACGTTGGTATTAAATCTTATAGGGTTTTTGGTGAACGAACAGCCGAATCTTTGTGGATAATAAAAGGTATTATAGAGGCTGCAAAAGATGATGTTGATGTTATTAATATTAGTTTAGGAGATTATTTAATTGATGGTATGGCATTTTTAGAAAATCAACCTACAAAAAATGATATTGCAGAAATCAAGGCTTTTAAAGAAGCTATTGAGTTTGCTGAAAAACAAGGAAGTGTTGTAGTAGCAGCTGCTGGAAATAATTCTTTAGATGTTAATAATAAAAAACAAATGTATCAATTTCTTCAAAAAAAATTAAGAAATGATGGTATAACTTTGCAAGGGAATTTAATTGATGTACCTGCAAGTTTGCCAGGTGTAGTTACTGTTTCATCTATTGGCCCATCAAATAACCTTGCATCATTCTCTAACTTTGGAAAAGACTTCATTGATATTGCTGCTCCAGGAGGAGATAATAGATTATTTCAACGATATGGATTTGAAACCTGGTCTGATCAAAAAATGTATGAAAAAGAACAAGTAATTAGTACAGGGTTAGAACAAGATTATATTTATGATGCAGGAAATTCAGTAGCAGCTCCTAAAATATCTGGAGCTCTAGCTTTAATTATTGATAAAAAGAAATTTAAAAATCAACCAGAGCAATCTGTTAATTATCTGTATAATCATGGTGTTGACTATGTTCCTCATGCTGAAAGTCTAATGGGTAAAGGTGTACTTAATGTTTTCAAACTATTACAAGAGTAATTAAATAACCAAGCTATGTAATTACATAGCTTGGTTATTTAATCTCTTATTTGAATTGTAAAAAATAATAATAAGTAAATTTATTATGAGATGTATTGTAACTACCCAAAAATCACGAGTGAAAAATAAAACGGTTATATTTAAAGAAAGATTTGTTAAAGCAAATAAAAAATAAGAAATTTTTTCTTTTGATTCCCAATTATTTCTGTTTATATAAACAAAAACAAAACCAATAACAGGGATAATAAAACAAATAAAGAATATAAATTTACTTTTGAGATACCAAGGGATCATTTTCTTTTCCATTTAATTCTCCTTATGTTAAAAATGAGTTTATATTGAATATATTAACATAAAAATCCCAAATTATCAGTATACAGAACTTTTGTTATAGAGATTTTTCACTGTATTACAAATATAAATTTATTAAAAGGTAGTCAATAAATACATGATAGAAAGATAACAACCCTTACATAAATTAATATTTATGTAAGGGTTGTTAGTGTCTAATATTCGTATGTTAATCTATACTGTATTCCTTTATTTTTCTTTTTCTAACATCAGAACAACACAAAAAATATATTTAATTTTTAAAAAAACCGAAAAAACCTTTCCGTTTTTGTTTTTGATTTTGTTTCTGCATATCTCGAATGTTTTCAAGCAATAACTGATCTCGCTTCTCTAACTTCTTTTCTATAAAAACTTCTAATTCACTATTTTTACCTTCTACTTCAGTTAACTTTTTCTCTGTATTCGCTAAATGCTCTTTTGTCGTAACCAATTCATTCGTAATTTCTTGCAATTTTTGAACAAGTGCTTGATTGAATTGATTTTGTAACTGCTGATTTTCTAATACTTCATTCAATTTCTTTTCTAATTCTGATTTTTCTTCTTTTGAAACAAACGAATCAAGTTCTCCGTTCCGCCATGCTCGAACTTGATCGTAAGACCATTTTTGTGTCTGTATTTTTTCTTTTATCGCTTTTAATTCTTCTAT
>NZ_JBBOVC010000006.1:0-11057 GCF_038006385.1 Bacillus sp. FSL L8-0099 | reverse complement strand
ACCTCTTTATTTATAGTGTTTTGAATGTATACTTTTGTTGTGTATTTTGAGGATATCAGGGGATTCGGTGAGAAGTCAATGTTTAAGGGAGAATGAATGTAAACTAATATTCAAAAGTTTACTTTCAAAAAGATAGAATCATATTAATAGCAAGGGAATGCTTGTAGACTGATCTATACTGCATTCCCTTATTGTATGTATGCTATATTCTTATTCGCCTTTTTCTAACAGTAGAACCACGAATCTTGACGAAGACATTGGTTTTTGCCCTTTCCTGGGGTCCGTCCTCGCTTTTTATTCCACGGTTCCCTTGACCACGAGCCTCCAAACCCTCAAACTCCCAAAGCTAACCCCAGCGGGCAAAAACCGCCCTTCTGGGGCCACCCCTGGCGAGTTTGCATGAGGGTTCCCCTCATCGTCAAGGAACTTTCGCGGCATAAACGCCAGGACTCAGCGGTTCCACATGCGTCGCCACCACGATTCCTTTTTAATCTCTTGTACTTCTTCATTGTTTACTTGTTGTTCGGATGAATCTATTTCTAATATTGCTTGTTTTTCTTCTATCATAATTCTTTTTAAATCTTGAATCTCTCTCATCAAATACATAATTTGTTCATCTTTCTTATTTGCTTGATTTTCCATTGCTTTTTCTAATTCTTCCGCAACTATCTTTCTCACTTCATCTAAGGTAAACATAGTCTGTTCAAATGTTTGTTTAGAAGTGTTTTCCTGAACAACTTCCATATCAACAGCAATATATTTTTTAAAACCTTCTTTGTCTAATACTTCTAGAATTTCCTTATGAGGGACATTCTTTTTATTGCGAAGTTTATTAATAAATTTTAAAACATCCACACATTCAGAAGAAATATAATACTTATTTTTCTCCCCCTGTTTGAATAGAATAAATTCTTCATAAGTATTGCAATTTCGTTTAATTGTCATTGAAGATACACCAACTTGTTTTGCTATATCTTCAGCCGATAGCCAAATTAATTCATGTTTTTCCCTAATCATTGTTTAAATCACTCCTATCTAAACAAACAAACAGCATCTGAACAATGCCCGTAAACATTATTATATCAGGTGTTTAGATGCTGTTCAGATAAATACCTTGTTTAGATGAACACTTATTAAAAATATTTAAACAACACCTAAACATCTTCATGAACTTTGTTCCTAAATAGGGACCCCTAACCTTCCTACATTCACATAAATTAACTCTTTGTTTTTTAACATAATAATTTTTAATTGAAAAACAAACTTTTCTATAAAATTGGAAATTCCGAATCAAAAAAGAGAGAAGAGCATAAGGGGTTTTTGGGCCCAACTAGGGGTTGGGACTAGGCAGAGCCTAGCTTAAACGTGGGTACACGAAAATTCCCAGGATGTCCACTCACTGACGACACAAAACCCTCTAAATGTCCCCATTGTGTCCCTAGATGTAGACTCAATGAGTACACAAAGTCCCTTTGATGTCTCCATATGAGTACTCACTAACGACATGATATTTTTAATAAATTGCAATCAAACATTACTTTAAAATACTAAAAGAAAACAAATAGCATTAAATAAATGTAAATCCATAGTTCAGAAGCAAATAACACCAAAATACAAAACGCTATCCAGGCACTTCAGAATCCTTTTTAAAGAATATAAATCTAAAACAATACTATTTATCATAAAAACAAAAAAATGCGCTTAAAAGGCAAAATAAACAGGTTTAAAAGAAGGTTTTCCTTTACTTTTGGGGTTGAGGCTGGTTCGTCGTGTGGGGACGAGCCCCCACGTATTACGTATCTATCAATATGGTAAGTGAAATTATTGTTCGAAAGCACTAGCGGTTCGGCTCGTATAATAGCAAATTCAAGCCGATGATCCCAAATGGTTACTTTTGGATGTATCGGCTTGGTGATATCCAAACTCGAGCCGAAAAAAGTTTGGCAAGGATGTAGCAATGCGTAAAGGGTGGAGATTTTCTGTAGCAAAGCGAAAGAAAATACGACCCGTTCCTTGCGGAACTTTTAGCTCTTTATATAGAGAGTGAGAAGGGACAAGCATACAAAAGTAGAAAAAAAACAGTAATACCAAGGGTTTCAAGATTTTTCATAGTTATCGAATTCGATAACTTTAGTTATCGAATTCGATAACTATGAAAGTTGCAAAAAAACCTGTATGAAATTCATACAGGTTACACTAATTTTATAGGTAAATTTTTCAATTCTTTTGGTTTTCTTATAAACATAGTTTGTAGTGTTTGATTAATATTGTCTCGATCTCCACAAAGAATCACATTAGGATTTATGTATAGTGCATACATTCTAGCATTAATTCCATCTCTACCCGACTCAAAACGTCCAATTAGACCCTTTTCAAGTAATTGTTTTATTAATCTACTAACTGTATTTTTACTAGAACCTATTTTTTCTGCTATTTCAGTTTGAGTCATAGGTAATTGCTCTTTTGCATTAATATCATGAACAATACAATTAGATCGAAACCCTATGAAACCAATAATTTTGTTTAAAAACATAATTTCTTCGTTTTTCAAATAATTATTCTGAATAAGATATAACCAATTCTCTTGAATAATTTGAGCGAATTTAGCTTTATTCTTCACTTTCCGTTCAGGTACTAGCTTCATACCATGAGAATTAGCTTTTGCTTGAAGTTCATTTGCTAAATACATCTCTTCTTCTGACAAAATTTTCGAATCCTCGATATCTCTCAATCTTGCATTTTTTTCAGCTTGTTTTAAATTGATAGTATTTGTCATAACTTTTCTCCTTGTTCCTAGTATTTACAACTAGTACGGAGACTTTTTTTATGCTATTATGTAATTAGAATTTTATAAGAATAAAAAAGCCTCTTATGTATAGTTGTAGCGTCGCAACTCAATTATATCATGATTGGCTTTTTTTGTTATAACTAATAGAAAAAGAGTCCTAAATAATAGGGCTCTTTTTTACTTTTCTCGGATATAAACTTTTAAATAAAAAGATAGCTTAACATCAATCACCTTTCGTGACCCAGTTCCATCTTTCTTGTAACCAAGAACAAAGTAGCAATTAAGTCTAGAATTCTATAAGAGTAAACTACGTTTTTGTCTTGCTAGAAAATTTCCTAGTACCTTTACCTTTTTTTGTCTTCGAAGTTTCATTTCTTTATCCTAAAAGGGTTGTCGCTTCGCTCGATTTTCTATCTTTTTGAAAGTAAACTTTTGAATATTAGTTTACATTCATTCTCCCTTAAACATTGACTTCTCACCGAATCCCCTGATATCCTCAAAATACACAACAAAAGTATACATTCAAAACACTATAAATAAAGAGGTTATAAGTATGTTTTGTTTTTAAATCTTTTATTAGAATGTTTTTAGACATCATAAAAATCCTCTCAAAAACTGAGAGGATTAACAAAAAGAATTAAATTTTTAATAATTATTTATTCATATCTTAATGCTTCTATTGGATCCAATTTTGCAGCTTTATTCGCTGGAGTTATTCCGAATATGATCCCTAAAGTCATAGAGAACAGCACTCCTCCAAAAACAACCTTCCAAGTAACAAGTGGTGGCCAATGAGCAAATTTGGCAACGATATATGCACCGCCGTAACCTAAACCAATTCCAATTAAACCACCAAATAATGTTAACATGATAGCTTCAATTAAAAATTGTAATAATATTTTACTACGAGTTGCTCCTAAAGCTTTTCTTATCCCAATTTCACGGGTGCGTTCTGTAACAGATACTAACATGATATTCATAACCCCAATACCACCAACAATTAATGAAATACTAGCAATACCGCCAATAATCATTGTCATGACATTTGTTAATTTAGCAATACCATCTTGAAGTTCTTTTAAATTAACCATTTCATATTTACCTGGAATTTCAGATGATTTACGACTATTTAATAAATTCACAGCTTTTTTACCCGCATTTTCTAATTGATCTATATTTTTAGATTGAATAGAAATATTTTTAATCTCATCTGTTCCATATATAGTAGGCCATAATGTTAATGGAATTAACACTTGTAAGGGATCCATTCCCATAAATTCATAATCAGATTTATATACCCCTATAATTTGCACTGGTTGTCCTTTTATTTCTATAATCTTACCAATCGCATTTTCTTCAGGATATATTTTTTCTTTTAAACCTCTACTAATCATAACAACATTATTTCCATACTGAATATCTTTATCATTTAAAGAACGGCCTTTTAATACTTTAACTTTATTTACTTTGAAATATTCACTATCTAATCCTGTAATACTTACTGTTTCTTTTTTATCATTAACATCAAGTAATTCCATATTTGAATTTGTTTTAATAATATGTGAGATTTCTTGGATTTTTCTTAATTCATATATATCTTCATCAGTTAACAATGATTGTTTTAATGATAAATTATACGGATCATTCAAATCCTCTCTAAATTGGATAGAAATTGTATTATTACCTGTTCCAACAAACTGTGATTTTAATGTTGCTTCTCCACCTTGACCAATTGCAACAATAGTAATAATAGAACCTACACCAATAATAATACCGAGCATTGTAAGAGCTGAGCGCAATTTATGAGTTAAAATAGAAGATAAGGCAATTTTTATACTATCTAATAAACTCATACTGCACACCTTCTATCTTCTGTAATTTTCCCATCTCGCAATATAATTCGACGAGAAGAATAAGCTGCTACTTCTTCTTCATGCGTAACCATAACAATTGTCGTACCTTCTGTATTAAGCTTCGTAAAAATATCCATAACTTGTTCACCAGACTTCGTATCTAGTGCACCAGTCGGTTCATCTGCCATAATGAATGTTGGTTTATTCGCAATTGCCCTTGCAATTGCTACACGTTGTTTCTGTCCACCTGATAATTCATTCGGTAAATGATGCACACGGTCCGCTAATCCTACTTTACCTAAGGCTTCTAAAGCACGCTTACGACGTTCTGCTTTCTTCACGCCACCATATACGAGCGGAAGTTCAACATTTTCCACCGCTGAAAGACGCGGAAGTAAATTAAAATGCTGGAACACAAAGCCGATATATTCATTACGAATTAAAGCAAGCTTTGACTCGTCTGCTGTTAAGATATTCACATCATTCAGCATATATTCGCCTTCTGTTGGACGATCTAGACAACCGATTATATTCATAAGTGTTGATTTACCAGAACCAGATGGCCCCATAATTGAAACAAACTCACCGCTCTGAATTGTTAAACTAATACCATGCAAAATCGGCACCGCAAGTTTCCCTTGATAATACGTCTTAGCAATATTATTTAACGAAATCACTTCTCCTTCACTTCCATTCCGTCATACACGTCGTCGGAAGGATTTTTAACCACCTTTTGCCCCACTGTTGCGCCTTCTACAATCTCTGTCCAGTCTCCATCAGTAGCACCTTTTTTCACATTTTGTTTATGAAGCTTTCCTTTTTCCTCAACATAAACAAATGCATCATCATCCTTTTCTACAATACTCTTACTTGGAACAGCAATCATTGTCTTATTCTCTAAATTTACTTGTAAAGAAACATGATAACCTGGAGATAAACCATCTTGACTATCGAGACTTGCTTTATATATATATTGAGACATATTTTGAGTTGTTTCACCCATAGTACCTGTTTGAATCATCTCTGCACTTGTTGGAAACTCACTTACTTCAGTAATCTTACCTGTCCACTTCTTGTCATTATTTGCTTTTGCCGTTACAATAAACGTTTGATCTTTTTGAATTTGTGATTTTTGAAGTTCTGTTAATGTTCCTTGAATTTGAAACTGATTTTTAGAAGCTATTTGTAAAAATGCTTTCCCTTGACCAGTTAATGTTTGTGATGAACTTTGTGCTGCATCTTTATCTAACTTTTGAACAACACCAGCAAAGTTACTATAAATTGTAAGTTCTTTTTGTTTTTTATTTAATTCTTCTTTTTTTAACTTTCCTTTTTCTTTTTCAAGATCAATTGTTTTTTGTTGCATTTCTAATTCACTCACTTGTTCTTCCATTGGATCTGTTACTTCTTTTCCAGCCCCACTATCTTTTACTTTTTTAATTTCTTTCTGCAATGAGTCAATTTTCTTTTTTCCTTGTTCATAACGCATATCAACCATCTTTTGATCAAGCTCAATTTGTTTTTTTTGTAAATTAACTTCTTCATTATCATAAGAAAATAATTTTGTTCCTTTTTCTATTTCCTGTCCTTCTTTAACCTCTATATTTTTCACTTTTCCTTTTGTAGAATCCACATAAAAATTTTCAATATTACCAGGTTTTATTTGACCTGATATTAATTTTTTATTATCAAATTTATGCTCTGTTACATGTTCAAACTTAACATTTGTAACATCATTAGTAACTCTTTTTTCTTTAGACATAAAAAGTTTTAATACTATAGCAAAAGCAATAATAAAAAATAGCCCAAGTGCAATAAATTTGATTTTTTTGTTAAATATAGACATTTTATAACTCCTTTGATAATAATTAAATATAGATTTGTTGACTTTTGGGGTAGAGGCTGGTTCGTCGTGTGGGGACGAGCCCCCACGTATTACGTATCTATCAATCTAATAAGTGAAATTATTGTTCGAAGGCACTAGCGGTTCGGCTCGTATAATAGCAAATTCAAGCCGAGGATCCCGAATAGTTGCTTTTGGATGTATCGGCTTGGTGCCGCCAAAACTCGAGCCGAAAAAAGTTCCGCAGGGATGTAGCAAAGCGTAAAGGGTGGAGATTTTCTGTAGCAAAGCGAAAGAAAATACGACCCGTTCCTTGCGGAACTTTTAGCTCTCTATATAGAGTGAGATAAAAATCGTTTTATACCTTCCAAAAAAACTTATAATATCAGGCCTTTTAGACTTTTTTGTACTTACCAAAAAAGGTAAGTAAACTTACCAAAAAAGGTAAGTACAAAAAAGTCTATTTAAATAAATAGACTTAAAATAACTTAATAGGCAAATTCTTAAGTTGTTTAGGTACTTTTGTAAACATTGCCTTAAGTGTAGGATTAATATTGTCTCTATTACCTGAAAATATAATGTTAGGATTTATAAATAATGCATAAGCTCTAACATTATTATCATCTACCCCACTTTCAGAACGAGCCATTAAACCTTTATCTATTAGCTTTTTCACCATAGGACTAATTTTTGTTTCATGTCGTCTAATTTTATTGGCTAATTCTCTTTGTGTTAAAGGCATTTGTTCTTTAGAATTAATATCATGCACTAAACAATTACTAGAAAAGCCAACGTACATTGAAGTATCTACAAGAAATACTTTTTCAGCATTAGTTAAATAATCAATTTCAAATAAATATTGAAGATTTTGTTGTATAATTTGTACAAATTTTGCTTTATTTTTTACTTTACGTTCAGGAATAAGCTTCATTCCTCTTAAATTAGCTTTTTGTTGTAGTTCATTTGCTAATTTCATTTCATCTTCTGTTAATACTTTTAAATTATTAATATCTCTTAGTCTTGCGTTTTTTTCAGCTTGATTAAAATCAGAAACCTTTTTCATGAATTATTGCCTCTCTTACTATTTTTAAAATTTTAAAATACCATTCTATATAAGAAGACAATACACATGAATATACCGATTTTTACTTTATCGTTTAATTCAGTTTTGTTTTTTACTAATAAAAACAATAGAATCATATAAGAAATATTAAATAGATCAATTGCTTTAAATAGAAAACTATTTTGACTAAAGAATAGATACATACCAGGTTCGAAGAAAACATTTTTAAAACCTAAAGTTAAATATCTTAATCCCATTGGAATATTAGCGAACATAAATAACTTTAAAAAATAACTATATTTAGCCTGAGCTCCTAATACATTTGCAACAATAAACAGAACAAAACCTTCAAAAAATACTCCTAATAATATTAAAAAGAATGAAGCAAATGATATTATATAATCTAGATGCCCAAATTTATTTAATACATCACTTGGAATTTTTTGAGTCATTAAAGTTTCAATAAAAGGTAATACTGCAACAAGATATATTCCTAATCCCAATAAGTAAATTGCAAAGGGAATAAAAAATTTAATTTCTTTTTCTTTAAATAATGTATTTATCGTATTCATTTATTTAATAACTCCTTCTAAAAACATAGGTGTAATAAAACTTTCTATACTTGCTGCTATTAATAAACCAACTAAAACAATACATATATATTTAAAAGTTAGTTTAAGTTTTAATTTCATTAAAAATAAATCTAATGTTAATTTCAATCCTATACTAGCTGCTAATAATAAAACTGGAACCTCTATTATTCCATGAGGAATAAGTAAAAATATTAGACTAAAATCGTTTTTGATACTTCCTAAAACTCCACCAAGTATAAGTGCATTAATTATTAAAATTATTATTGTTCCAATTCCAAATGTTAAAGGAGCTAAAAAGATCATCAATAGTACAACTTTTAAATTATTAAAAAATATATATTTAAAACTAACTTCAATTTTATCTTTTAACGTTCCAACTGTTGTCACTGGCTCAGTATAAAGATACGAAATCAATAATATTAAACTAAATAAAACAACACATAAAAGATAAATTTTCACTAAATTTAATTTTTTTATCAAATTCTACCACCTATTGTCTGATAATTAAAAATGTATTAAAAAAAGGGATATCAATATATCCCTTTTTTATGCTGCTGCTGTGCTAGCTGCTGCCATTTGTTCAAGAACAGCCATAGGTAAACCAGCACCTAATGAACCAAGTACTGTAGCAACTGCTAATGCAGAACCACAAGTAGTAATTGCAGTAACAACCCAACTAGGTGCAATAATGCCACATGAACGTAAAAGATCGACTACATTCATGCTTAAATCAGTATTTTTGAAATTCATAATTCCAACTGCTACAGCTGCAGATGCTGCAACTGTTAAAGCTACTTTATTACTTTGTAATTTAACGAATAAGTTCATAATAAATAATTCCCCCAATAATTGCTTTATTTACCTTGATATCCCTTTCGTTCGTAATATTACATTATTTACCTTGTAAAATTCTACAAATATGCAGAGTTGCATACAGAAAATGTTATTTTAGAAAATTAAAAATAATCTATATATAATTCTATATAAATTAAAAATATTTAATTGATAATGATAATATAGAAAAGGACATTTTAAATTAATTTAAAATGTCCTTTTCTATATTATTTAACTATGTTTAGTTTTACGTTTAAAATAAACTTTTATCCAAAGGAAAATAGCACAAGCAATCATCATAATTTTAAATTGCCATCCTGGTTCACCTGTACGTATAAAATCATTTAAAGTCCATACTAATAAAGATAAAATTGTAAAACTAAATGCAAATCTAGCAGCAATACCAGTTTGATATAGTTCAACCTCATTCTTTTTTTTCATTGCAAAAATCCCCTCTTATTTATATATAATGTTCATTTATTATTCTTTTTAAAACTATTCAGCATTGTATTCAGACATACATTTCTCGCAATAAACATAATTAGAATGTTTTTGAATCACTTTGTCTAATATACCTACAGGCATTCTTCTTTCACTAGGTAATGTTAAAGAAACAAAAATTTTATCGCCCTCAATTAATTTTTTACCACAATTACTACAAACTAAATCTTCGATTTTAAAAAACATGAAAATAACCTTCTTTCTATTAGAAAATATTATTTTTTTTATTATTTAACTTTCAATTTTTTTCCTTCTTAATTTGTAAACATAAATTAATGGAATTAAAGAACAAACAAATAATATAAGTCCAACTAATACTCCATCTAATAAAGAGTTTTTAATTATAATAATAGATCCAGTAGCTATAGAAATAATTAAAGCTACCAGTAAACTTATAAATAATTGTTTTTGGGGTGATTTTTTTTCTATTTCTTGATCAACACCTATATTCATTGATAAATATGCTGTTATTACTGATGTAAAAAGTAAAACAAACCATAAAGGATTCTCTTTCATCGCATCAAAACCTTTAGTAACTAAATCATATCCTAAAATTCCTATAATACTTAATGTCTGTACTATATAAACTACTTTAATATTTTTTAAATTTTGTAAGATTAAACGTTCATCTTGAATTTTTTTCACTTCTATTCCTCCTTATTTATCCAAAAAATTTCATCGAGTCTACAGTCAAGAGCATAACAAATTTGTAAACACAATTTTAAAGAAGGATTATATTTACCTTTTTCAATTAAACTAATCGTTTGACGTGTAATTCCAATTTGATCAGCTAACTGTTTCTGAGTTAAATCTTTTTTTATCCGGGCTATTTTTATTCTATTATCCAAAATTTGTTCCCCCCTAACACAATGGTAAACTATAAATTGAATAATGTAAAGTATATATTACATATAAAGCAAAAAAAGAAGTTTAATTTAAATTAAACTTCTTCTTGTTTTATATGTAATTCAAATTCATTAAATTTTTTAGACATAACATATCAAATATAAAATACATCCAATATATTATCCTTTTCCTCTTTATTGATTCCAATATATTTAAGTGTGATTTGTGGTGTGCTGTGATTTAGTATTTCTTGCAACATCGCTACATCTTTTGTTTGTTTATAGAACCAATAACCGAAGGTTTTGCGCATAGTGTGAGTTCCTATAGACTCTATACCAGCAAAATCTCCGGCTTTTTGCAATTGTCGATAAGCCTGGATCTTACTAATGGGTTGATTTCCTTTTCTTGAAGAGAATAACCAAATACTTTCTAGTGTTTGAGTATACGAATAAACTTCATCAAAAATAGAAGTAAGATTAATCATGCGTTCTTTCTTCGTTTTTCCTTCTTTGATTTTGAATTCTTTTCTCTTTTTCCGTTTTAACTTTACTATGGCTTGTGTTTCAATTTGAAGTAGATCGCTAACACGTAATCCTGTATTAATTCCAATTAGAAATAAAATATAGTCTCGTTCTGAACAGTGACGTTTTAAAGCCCACTTCATATCTTCAATCTGTTCTTTTGTTCGAATTGGTTGGACATCAATGAGATGCGTTTTTTTGTTCATGAATTTCAT
>NZ_JBBOVC010000005.1:0-94565 GCF_038006385.1 Bacillus sp. FSL L8-0099 | reverse complement strand
TTTTATCGTTTTCCGACAGAAAACTCCTTCCTCAAAAATGTGAAGGTGTGAAACACCAATTTTAGGTGGGAGATGAATGTCGGTTGGCATAAGCCAACATATTTGCTACCATATACTTGTACAGATTGCTCTTCGAAAACTGAAGATATGAGGTTGGTTGCAGAAAAACGTTGCAACCGTAAAATCTTCAACGTTCTATCGCCCCACGCTTGCCGAAGTTGCGAAAACCAAGCTAAAGTAGGGAGTGTGTGGTGAGTCAACGTACAAGATACTTATGTTCCCACCGTAGGGACTACGGGTAGAGCCTGCTAAGATAACCGGTGGATACATCGGTGTTCGCAGGAATCTCCCACTTCAAACAGTCCGTAAGGACGTTAAGTGGTGAGTAGTTCAAGGTTCACTTATTTTTTCACCCATTGCTTCTTCTAATGTTAGGTGATGTTGATATAAGTATGTAGCATATGGATTGCCAACGTAGCGAAGATGCCATGGTTCATATGCATATTCTGTCGTATCTGTCTTATCCTCTAAATAACGAATAACGAAGCCAAATTCATGGGCGTGTGCTGCTACCCACTTTCCTTCTTCTGTTTCTCCAAAGATAGGTTCTAATTTATATTCTGCAGATTCTGAACTAATATCCATTGTAAGTCCTGTTTGATGTTCACTCGTTCCAGGAACTGCACTAACTGACTCAGCCTTGGCTTTCCCTTGACGTTTGATATACGTATTATGTAAGGATTGTTGTCGTTTATATGAACGATAACCTGATACAGCTGTAAGCTCTAGACCTTGCTTTTTTGCAGATTGGAACATTTTTTCAAGAGCAGTGGCAGCATCTTTACGAAGTAATGTTTTTTCTTTATCTTTTGGAGATGTAAATGGAACGTTTGGTTTAGTTAAATCTTTTGGTATATAGCCATCTGGTAATTTACGATGTTTATTTACTAATACAAGGGGTGAATCTGGATTTGTAACAAGAAGAAAGTTCTCATCTATTTTTTTGGCTGTATCTGCTGCTTTCGGAAAGGCAGGAATCTCTTCTTTTGGATGTTCATCATGTTTTTGTGTTTCAACAACTTTCGCTTCATTGTGTAGTGGAGATCTCGAACCGAAATAAGTGAAGGATATGATACCGATTCCAATCGTAGCGGCTGAAATAATAATTATTTTTTTCATAAATCTGGGTAATTTCAGTCCTTTCTTATAATTTATTTTTCCATTATAAATTTAGTTATTTGAAAAAGAAGTATAAAGTGGGTGTGTTCATTTTTAAAAATATTAAATACTTTAAGAGTTTTTTCGTTTATATGGGGTAACCACAGGGTTGCTGCTTTAGTCCGTCACATTATTAACATAAGATAGAATTTAATTAATGAGCTACAGGGGCTCCAAGGACCGGTTTTAGGAATAGAAAGAGCACCTTTGATAGGAAGCGTAAAGTAACCTCCGATTTTCTTGTAGCTTCATATCATATACCCATTACCTTTATTGATTGAACTAATCCAAAACACTTTACTCTTAGGTTGGGGTTATATATCCTAATTCTTTTAAAAGCTTTTTATAGAATTTAAGAAAACAAGTGGATTACACACAAAGATAATACATGTAATTAATAGAATAATCGTTATAACTATTAATATTCCATTTCCGCTATATAACTTTTTCATAGCACTCACCTCTATTTTTTCAATCATACATGGGGTCCCGCCAACGATTCCTTCTTTTTTGAGCCACTTACAAAACTAAAACAAGAAGCTACGTGTTGCTATAAAATAATGTTTGATCAAATTGCTACTAATAACCTTGATAAACGAATATAGAAAAAAGCTTGTTTTGTAAAAAAAAGATTTATTAAAACACGCTCTTATTATTTTTTATTGACTCATTCTTTTATAAAAAAGTTTGATCATTTCCTACTTATGTTGCTCCACAATCGTGCCCGTTTGTTTAAGTACAGTTCTTCACAAAAATCTAGGAAGGAACCACCATAGAATAAGGAAGATACTCACCATCCAAAAAACTGAGGTTCCCACTATCCTCCAAACTATGGATTGGATAGCTGAACTTTGAGGGATCTTACTTTTCACATTTCTTGTTATAAAAGCAAGAATAACAAATCTGATTATGATGAACCCAACAGCTATCCAAGATAATAAATCCACTTTAACTTCTATGACTACCTCTAAAAAGGAAGAACAAAAAATTGGAGGAAGAAAACAAGCAACTAGAGAACAGCTGAAAGTAACTTATGCAGATGTTTACAAAAAGTTATAGCATACCTCCCACATAACGGACGGCCGTCGGGTATTTGATCATTAATAGGTCGGTTTAGGATAGAGTTTATCCTACCCAAAAAGTAAGGCCCGTGAGCCGCAGTTCCAGTAGGTGACATAGAGATTCACAGGCCAAGTGCATTTTTACACATGGTGGTGCCCGTCAGGCCTTGAAGGTTTTGGACTGTCACAATACTTCAACTTGGGGAATTGAACTGTGCGTTAGCCAAATTAAAATTATTATAATACCTTCCATCCTCTTTATAACATAATGAAAATCTACTTTTAGCCCAATCTCACTCCGCGCTCTCCTTCAGGGAAGATCTGAAATTGCTCTACTTTCTGGAGATCTTTATTGACAACTAATGTCCATTCTTCTCCATTGCAGTTATAATAGAAAACATATCCTTGAGCTTTTTTACCCAACTCTGAATTTTTCTTAATGCTTTCCTTCTCTACAAACTCATAATCTGTATTATTGAATAAATTATTATCTTTAACAAATTTATCTGCTATATCTTTCGCTGTATCATAAGAAAGATTTTGATAATCTTCATTTTTAGGATCCTCTGGATAACATGATAGGCGTATTATCTTATTAGTTTTTTTATCTATTATAGCATCGTATACCATAGTCCTACTTTTATCGAGCCAACTTACAGCAAGCGTCTCATGAGTATCTATTGCTTCAATTTTTAACCCTTTACTATTTTGCATTACATCTACATCTACATTAAAATACTTTTTAAAAGCATCTAGTGCTACTTTTTTATAGGTTTCATTTTTATTACTTACTTGTGCAGTACTTGACTCCGTCATTACTTCGTTCTTTGGTACTGTATTTTTTGATATTTGTGCAAAAGTTAAAGTACCACCACTAATACTTAATGCTCCAATTAAACCTAATGCAATGATTCCTTTTTTCTTCATAAAATTTTCCCTCCCTTAATTTGTTTGCTACAGTTAGAATAATACATCCTACTCTTATAGAAACAATCTACGAATTGTAACATAGTTGTAAAATCATAAGACAGCAAACAAAATGCCAGGAACTTTCATTACGAATTCAAGGTAAATGTTATTCTTATAATTGTCCCCTTATTTAGTTGGCTTTCCATTTCTAATTCAATTTCATGGATTTTTGCTATTTCAGAACATATTGTAAGTCCTAATCCAACTCCATTATTAGCCCTAGTTCTTGATTTATCAGCCATATAAAAGGCTTCAAACACTTTAGGTAAATCTTCTTCTGAAATTCCTATACCTTCATCTTTTATTTCAAGCACAGTATTATTTTCTTTATTTTTATATACATGTAAATATATATTGCTACCTTCTTTTGAAGCCTTAATAGAATTATCAATAAAATTACAAATGAAATTTCTAATTAAATCGCTTTCGACAACTACCTCATAATCTTCACCGCTAATCATTAAGTAGATACTTTTACTCTCTAATCTAGGCTTTAATATATCTTTTATATCAAATAATATATCTCCTATATTTTCTTTTCTCATTTTAAATTTTTCTCTTTCAAGTAACATTAAATCCATCATTTTCCAGGATAATTCCTCTAATCTTTTTCCTTCTTTAAATATATGGTTTAGTCCTTCTATAAATATCTGTTCATTATATGCAGTTAAGCGAAGAAAATCTGCATATCCAATTATGGAAGTTAAGGGTGTTTTTAATTCATGAGTTAAATTATCTATGAACCTTTGTTTTTCTGCAGCTTTCATTTCTAGTTCACTGATTTTTTGTTCAACAGCAGCTGCCATTTCATTAAAATTTTCTGCTAAAATACCTATTTCATCTTTAGAATCAATCTCTATTCTTTTTGAATAATTCCCCTTTGATACTATTTGGGTTATATTTATTAGCTTCTCTATGGGCCCTGTAATATACCTACTTAACATATACATGCCAATAGCTAAAATTATAGTTATACTTATTGATAATCGAATATAAAAATTATATTGTTCTTTTTTATCTTCATAAATATATGTTACATCACGAACATATGAAAACTTCAAATCTTCACCATTTATATTTATTAAACTAGTTACAAATAATAATGTTTTATTTTCTACATCTCTTATAATGTATTTTCTTTTATCGTGAGATGCATTTTTTAACTCTTCTCTATCTCGTGAAACCTTAAAATCTAGGTTACCAAAAACTACATGATTATTTTTGTCTACTATCTCTAAGTAATTATTCTTTGAATTCAATTTTTCTAAATATTTTTTTATAACTTCTTTATAATCAGCATTAACTATATTTTTAGACTCAATATATAAGTAATTATTTGAAATCATATTATAATAACTAATTCCTGTCGAAATATTTCTATGTTCAGCTAATGACCTATCAATCTCTCTTTTTAAGTTTAAGTTATGACTATTTTGTATTAAACAAACAGCACCAAAGTTAAATATTATCAAAAATAACGATGATGAATATATGGATATTTTATGCCAAAATTTCATTTAAGTCTCCCATCTGTACCCAACCTTATGAACCGTTCTAATTTTCTCATCTAAATCAAGTTTTTTTCTAATCCTTTGAATATGCATATCCACAGTTCTAGTTTCTCCTAGGTAATCATATCCCCAAATTTTTTCTAAAATTCTTTCCCTAGATAAAGCTATTCCTTTATTTTGTATTAAAAGACATAAAAGCTCAAATTCTTTTAGAGTTAAATCGATACTATTGCCATCTTTTTTCACAAGCATTTCTTCTATATATATTTCTAAATTCCCGAAACTTATGGCGTTATTTTTTTTACTGTAACGTCTTAAAACTGTTTCAACTCTTGCTAAAAGTTCTATAGACTCAAAAGGTTTTCCTATATAATCATCTGCTCCCATTTTAAGACCCTTAACCTTATCCATAATGGATGATTTAGCTGATAAAAAAATTACAGGTATGTCCTTATGCTTTATTTTATCTATTATGCTAAACCCGTCTATTTCTGGAAGCATAACGTCTAAAAGTATTAAATCAAATTGTTCCGCTTCTATTAATTCTAAAGCGTTTCTGCCATTGTAAACTTGGATAGTTTCATAATTTACCATTTTCAAATTTAGGTTTATTAAATCTGAAATAGTTGGCTCATCTTCTACAATTAATATTTTTTCTGCTTTCATCAGTTCACTCTCCCAAAAAATAATACTTACCGTACAAATTCCCTAAAAGGGATAAATAATACATTAGACTTCCGTCACAGTTAGTATTTAATTTGCCAAATTGCTGTTTGTTCAACTACCTAGCCCATCTTACCAAATAAATAAGATCCATTTCCAGTTCATATTGTTACCAAACCAAAGAAACATATTTCTTTTTTAATTACATTAGATGAAAATGATAATGACTTATCGCTTGAACTATTAGGAGTGATAAAACAAGTTGCTGCTAAAGTGACATCTGAACACGGGGCATGAAGGTTAATAACTAACTTAGGAAAATACCAAGATCCTAAACACCTTCATTGGCATATTGTCTCTGGAGAACCTATAAAATAAGATTTGTCATATTCGAGTATTGGTGAGCGTTAGTTCAAGAAGAAGGGGTATATTTTTGTTATTCCATTAAAGGGCGCGATTACTGAGCAAGAAATAAAGGGTGATACATATTATATATGACTAATATGTATCACCCTTTATTTTTTATGACTTTTTACAATTTAGGTCTTGATAATTTTACAAGAGTGGGCTTAGGATAACCGGGCAGATTCTTGCAATGGACAAATTTACGATTCTTATGATGGTTCGTGGTAAACAGCAACTCGTTTACAAACAAGCCGTTTCAACCATTACTACATAATATATATGAGAATCAGTGATATATTATAAATATTGGGGTAAGTTCTTATGTCTGTTGTGATCAGGAGTTATTTGCATGGTTACCACTCTATTATGTACAATAAAAGAAAAACATCGTATGAGGTGGGGAGAGGAAAACCCATGTCTAACCAACAGTTAGTAAATTTACGCATTGATTTTGCTTTTAAACAATTATTTGGTACAAGTGGAAATGAGGATATTCTCATCGCGTTTTTAAATGCTATGTTACAAGATTCTTTAGAATCACCCATTGTTTCCTTGCAATTAGAAGATCCACATTTACACAGAGAACATGAAGAAGATAAGCTGTCTATTTTAGATATTTCTGCAACATTAGACACTGGAACAAAAGTCAACGTTGAAATACAACTCAATAATAATCACGACATGATAAAACGTAGTTTATATTATTGGGGAAGACTATACACATCCCAACTTCAAAAAGGAATGCCATACAGCTCTCTTCATAAAACAATTACGATTAATTTGTTAAATTTCGTTATGTTTCCTGAATACGAGGCATTCCATACAACAGGAATATTATGGAACCAACAACAAGAGAAAGTATTGAGTGATGATATTGAAGTTCATATTGTAGAGATTCCAAAACTCATGAACCAGTGGCGGAATGAACAAGTAAATCCCTGGGAAGATTCGTTTGTTCGCTGGTTATTACTACTTCCAGCGAATGAAGATGAACATTTAACCCAAACATTGGAGGATATTGCGATGAACCAAGACCCCATCTTACAAAAAGCCATGAATAAATGGGAACGTATGAGTCAAGATTCTTCTTTCCGACAAGCGTATGAAGCAAGGGAGAAAGTTCTTATGGATGAGGCTGCAAAGTTTGCTTATGCAGAACAAAAAGGTATTGAAAAGGGCATTGAAAAAGGTATTGAACAAGGGAAAATACAGCTTATTCGTGGTATGCACAAAAACGGAATGCCAATAAAAGATATTGCGAAATTTACGAATTTATCTATAGAAAAAATACAAGAAATTCTTGAATTATAAATAAATAAATGGGAACGTATGAGTCAGGATTCTTCTTTCCGACAAGCGTATGAAGCAAGGGAGAAAGCTCTTATGGATAATGCTGCAAAATTTGCTCATGCCCGTAATGAAGGGAAGAAAGAAGGGCGTCAAGAGGGAATTGAAGAAGGTAAAATTCAATTAATTCGTGTAATGCATAAAAATGGAATGCCAATTGAAGATATTGCAAGGTTTACGAATTTAAGCATAGAAGAAATACAAAACATTTTACAAGCATAAATGATTAAAAATAACACCTACAAATACTGTAGGTGTTATTTTTAGTGGCCATCATCTTGATGGGAGCAGTTATCTAAGGGAGATCGCATGTTGTTCTCTTTTTATTGTATAAGTTATAGACTGGAAAGATTCTTCTTGTCGTACTTATAACATTTACAGAAGGATTTGCAATTTCACACATGCTTTTTAATCAGTTGAATTTGAAAAAAGTCATTCTTCATAATACCAAGCACCCTCATTTTCTTTCATCGAAAATCCTCCATCTTAATAATTTGGAAGTAAAGCGACGATTAAGAAAGTGTAGTAAAAAGTGAATGCGTTAAATTTATATGTTAAGGATATAGAGTGAAAATGATAAACGTAACAAATTTGGTTTTATAAACACATCACAGTTTGAAATTACATGTGAGGTGTTTATAAAAAAATAATATGTTTAATACATTCAACATAATTTTATATGTTTTGTATGTTTATATAATAATTGTTTTATATGTTTTATATGTTTATATGTTTTAGGAAGCTGAAACATATTGATATGTAAGGGATTATAGTACTTATCTATAACAAAAATGGTTTTAAAGATAACAAATTTGGTTTTATCTATAACAAAAATGGTTTTAAAGATAACAAATTTGGTTACTTATCTATAACAAAAATGGTTTTAAAGATAACAAATTTGGTTTTATCTATAACAAAAATGGTTTTAAAGATAACAAATTTGGTTGCCTATCTATAACAAAAAAGTTTTAAAGATAACAAATTTGGTTTTATCTATAACAAAAATGGTTTTACAGATCATAAATTTGATACATGATATATATTTTTATAAATTTAAAAAGATTAAGTTTCATTATTTTAGTATTCTACATAATTATGTTATGTAGAATACGTAGATATATTACAGTGGGAAATCCATTATAAGATTGTGAAAAAATTAACTATAACAAAGTGATTTTGTTTGTTATAGTTAATTTAGCAATAGGGGTAGGAAAGGAATGACGTATGTAGATATGTCTATAAATCAAGATTTACAAATTAAAGAGAATAATATTGTTTCCAAATCAAATACTTTGATTGAAGCTAATTCACGTTTGAATTTAGTTGAACAAAAAATGTTACTTTGTTTGGCTAGTAATATTGAACCTAATGACCGGGATTTTAAAACATACACATTCCCAATTAAACAATTTCATGATCTACTTGGTTTGAATGGATCTACTAAATATACAGAGTTAAGTAAAATTACAAAGGAACTATTATCTAAAGTAATTGAAATTCGAGCAGGGGAAGAATTAATACAAGTATCTTGGCTTTCTTCAGCAATTTACAATAGAAATAAAGGGACAATTGATATGCGTTTCGATCCCTTATTAAAGCCATTCTTATTAGAACTAAGTAGCAAATTTACAAGCTATAGATTGGCTAATGTTGTTAAATTAAAAAGTACATATGCTATACGTATTTATGAACTACTTAAGCAATATGAAGATTTAAGGGAACGTACAATTAGTCTAGAAAATTTAAGGTATTACTTAGATGCAATGGATGTATACCCTAATTATGCAAATTTTAAGCAACGTGTGTTGAAGCCATCTCAAAAAGAACTAAATCAAAAAACAGATATTTCTTTTGAATTTGAGGAGATTAAACTAGGTAGGAAAGTCCAGAAAATTAGATTTATCATTCGTGCTCAGAAAAAGAAAGATTCTGATTTAGTTCATTTTGAAAAGAAGTTAGATAAATTTCAACAGCCAAATACATTTGAACAAAAAATTAAGCGATTTGAAGAACGTTGTAAAGAAAAAGTGTTTCCTAAAGTGTTTGAAAAATGGGCAGCACATAAAGAAATTGTATTAGAGATAATTGAGGATATACGTTTTCGTTCAGATATTGATTCACCAATCGGTTATGTAGAATTTATTCTAAACTCCCGATTAAAAGAACTTTCTGATAAAAAAATATTAAACGAAAGTAATCAAAATGAAGATAAGTCTAATAATAATTTACTAGAAATTGATACTATTATAGATTCAGTTATTACTAAATATTCAACATCTACAGGAGCTGTAGCTACATTTTTAGTTAAAGATACAGCAATTGAGGAGTTAGTGAGAATAGTTACATTAGAAGAAGCTGAAGCTATTTGGAAAGAAAAAGAAGAGTTTGTTATGGAGAAAATTTATAGCTTCATTAAAAGAAATAGAAGTAAGAAAAGGTACTAGCGTTATTTGAACTACTCACCACTTAACGTCTTTACGGACTGTTTGAAGTGGGAGATTCCTGCGAACACCGATGTATCCACCGGTTATCTTAACAGGCTCTACCCGTAGTCCCTACGGTGAGAACATAAGTATCTTGTACGTTGACTCACCACACTACCTACTTTGGCTTGGTTTTCGCAACTTCGGCAAGCATGGGTCGATAGAACGTTGAAGATTTTACGGTTGCAACGTTTTTCTGCAACCAACCTCATATCTTCAGTTTTCGAAGAGCAATCTGTACCCTTTATAAAGGGAATTTTTAAAAAAGTTAGGCAACATCAAGATGATGATTTCTGTATCCAACAAGAGTCATCTTTTTTTAATTCCATTGATATCTATAGTGATTATAGGGGTACCGCCCACATTTTAACGAAAATATACGCTAAACAAATTTCAAAATAAAATAAGCCGAATTTCCTACTCTAAGGAATATTCGGCTCATATGCTTTATTTAGGTTGTAATTTGTTCACTTCATATTCTTTTAGTATCTTATAAAAAGTATTTTTCTTAAGTCCTAATAGTTCCATAAATTTAACTCCGCTTATTTCTCTATTTTTCCACTTTGGATAAGTTTCTTCTATTAGAATTAGTTGCTTTTGGTTTAATGCTGAAAGATTAAGTTGAGGACGCCCTAAATGCCTACCTTGAGATTTAGCAATTGCAATACCTTCCGCTTGTCGCTGACGAATCTTTTTACGTTCTTGATCCGCAACATAGGAAAGCAAAGATAAAAATTGATCTTCCATTAATCGGCCCATATCACCCATCTCACGAAATTTCCGACTATCAAACAGGGTTTCATTTTCTAAAACTACGATATCAGCTTGTAATTCTCTTGTTATATACTTCCATTCTGAAATTACCTCATCATAATTGCGGCCCATACGATCTAAGGCATCTATGTAAACAATATCACCTGTACTTAATATCTTTCTTAATAATTGATATTGAGGGCGATCAAAATGTCGTCCACTTGCTTTATCGACAAAAATGCGTCGAGCTTCCACTCCTCGTTCCATCATCTTATGTAACTGACGTTGTTCATTTTGATCTTTTGTACTTACACGTATATATCCATAAATATTTGCCACGTTTTGTACGCTCCTTACATTTGTTACCACAATTATACCATTTTTGTTTATAAAGGTGTTCATTAAAAATAAACGTTTATAAAATGATTCGAATTACCTTTATAAACTTGATATTTCAACGTTTCATAGATTGGGCCTTTTAGTTTGTAAAGGTATACCTTTATAAACACTAGTTTATTTTCCCTATTATGAAGGCAATATTTCAGTTGACATTAAAAAAACATTAATTTTCCAATCCTGAATAGTCCTTATTTGGCTGAAAAAGCGAATGAATCCTATGTATATATGAAGTAAGGGAAAAGAGGGATTACTAAATATTGAAGCCTCTTTTTCACCCTCGATATAATATATTGTAAAAAAATTCGTAATAATATGAATATTTCATATCAAATAAAACATGGGTAATGTATAATATTCGTATCTAAGGGGGTATACAACATGAAGATAATAGACTTAATACAATTTAGAAAGAAAAAAGAGTTAGAAAAAAGATTAGAAAAGCAGATTGTAAATGTTCCTGTAGTGACACAGATTAGTGTAGAGAATGGTGAAGTGAAATTTGAAGTTTCTGTTGAAAGAAAAAAACACTTTGATGTAGAGTGAAGTTTAAGCCGTTGGTCTCACCAAATGGGGCCAGACCACTGTATATTTCTACAAAAAGAATAACGTTTTCTATGAATTATGGGTAATAAATACATCTTAGATTGATAGTAATGTATGGTGGCCCCTTATAGATTATCTTTTCTCACAGCATATGTGATTGCATTTGTTTTTAATAAAACAGATTTTTCATTTCGCATAATTTTATATTCGAGCGGTTTTACTATGATGCTCAATACTTCCCAACCATCATATATTTTTCTCAATTTATTCATCATCTCTTCTGTTGGAATGTTTATCTCCATTAGTGCATCCAATTTCTTATTGGTATCCATATCAATTTCTTCAACTTCAGAATTTACAATGATACAATTTATTCCATTGTACTTCGTTCCGTCTGCCATTCGTTGAACAACTTTTTCAAAAACCTTTTCTGATTGGACATGTTCTAAACTTGAAACTGCAACAATGAAATCGAAGTTATTAGGTTTAATATCATAGTTTCCTATATCAGCTTTTTCAGTTTGGATTACTTCTTTAACTTCATATTCCTCACTGTATTGATTTAACTTTTGCAAAGCAGAGTCTAATAAATCAACACACACAACTTTACCACCACTTTTTTTTATAGCTTGAGCCAATGGGATACTATTTCTACCCACTCCAGAACCTAAATCAAGCACACTAAGATCATCTTTTCCTTCAAACAATGGAATTAGATCTATTACCGTTTTTACAGGTTTATGTAGCCACGAACCTTCTTCAAACAGTTTATAATTATCATAACAATAGTCGTGATATTTTTTCTCCTCTTTTCTTATAAATTCAATTCTGTTCATTGTTTTTCCTCATTTCTAAAATTATGTATTCTATAAATTACTGTAACAGATTTAATATAACTTTTTGAACATCTTATCTTGTTACTTAAAGAAAGAATGATCAACAATATATACATGTGAGATTAACATCACGACTCATTATTGGTAGTATCCAAAAAATCTCATTTCTTATCTTTTTTATGAGTGTGTATCATCCTTGGATTGTGTTATATCATGATGAATGGTCTTGGGTGAAGAAAAAAGCACGGAATTGCATGGAACGAGTCGCCGAGATTGCGATTTTAAGGAGATTATCTTTTCTTTTATGTGCAATGCATCGTTAAATCGCTTGAAATACACCATAGAGAAAGTGTGTTTTGAGTGAAGGATACTTATCGGAGCGTCAAAGACCTACTTAAATAAGAATAAATGGAAAGTTATATTATTCATAGGGATTGCTGTATTAATTATTTGTTTAATTTTTGACCTAGCTTACTTAATGTAAATTATCGAAAAAAATCGGGTGAAAATATAATAAAATTGGAGGTTTTACAATGGGCATTCAATATCATTATGACAATGAAGTGTATATAGATCGAAACGAATTTTACAAAAAAATAAAGACTGATTATATAGTTCGATTATTTTTTAACAAGGGGAAACAATTTATATATGGTGGTGAGTTACAGGAAGTTCTAGAAAATAATGCACAAGTATCTGGATGGCTGTATTTAAAAGATAAAACGTTCTCTTATTATGTACAACCTCAGACCTTACTAAATAATGATCCAGAGTTAAGAAAACAATTGATAAAAAAATAGAATCGGTCATTTCGGTAAGTTTAAGCTACGAGCGTTTTCTGTAAATCCTGCGATAAAGGGTACCTGAGAAAGCGGGAGATACCTGCCGTAAATACTACCAATTTTTTTACGTTGCGTTGGTTAAAATATACGTAAAAAAGCGTACACTCTTGCCTAGAAAAGAATGTACGCTTTTTTAATGGATGTTGTGCACATCGTGTATAGTGTAGCATGTCAGAATAAAAAGTTTTTAATGCGAAAGTAAGTTACAATGCTAGACGGTAATACGAATATGAATAGAACTCGGATTCTTTATTTATGATTTTGAAATCAAAAGAAATTAATCCCCTAAGATGTCTATTTCTCCTGCTGAAGCATATCCATTTACTCCGTTTACTACCTCTAATTTCACATATTTAACAGTTACAGGATTAAATGTTGCAAATTGTTGTTTCTTACTATTTTCCCATGTTCCAGAAGTTACTTTTTGATAGTTTACACCATCTGTACTTGTGTAAATGTTATAGCTTAAAATACGACCATTTGGAGATTCATCTTGTCTCGGAAGATATGATAGCTGGGTAATTGTACGAGTTTCACCAAGGTCAATCGTTAAATAGGATGGATATTGATTTTGTTCACTCCATTTACTATGCCATCTTGTATATGGATTCCCATCAATTGCATTCGTTGCAGGTTCAACTCCTAATTCTTCACTACTTGCAATTACTTTCATGTTTTGTTTAGGTAATGTATTTAGCGGAACAGGTTTAGAATCAGTTCCTTCCCAAATAGGAGCAGTTACTGTTTGTAAATTCAAAGCTTCTATTTTTTGTCTTGTTTCTGGCGATGCTTTCAGTCCCCATTTATCAAAGAATGGAAGTAAATTTTTCTGTGCAACCTTAGAAGTGTTATAAATGAAACCTTGTATTTGCTCGTCATCCGTTTTAGGTAACTCTTCGTTCGGCATTGCACGGTATAATTGATGTAATTTCGGATAAAATTCCTCTCCAAAAGCTAAGTCCAATTGCCAAAACATTGTAAGTTTCACAGAGCCATCATCAATTTTATTATAGTCTTTTTCCGATTGAGGCTTATTTAAATAAGTAAATGCTTTTTCATATGCTCTATCAGTCTCTAATCTCGACGGATGTCCAAAAGCCCGTTGCACAGACAGACTATAAATGTTTGTAGTCACTTCTCCTAATCCATCCCACTTCCAAGGATTTTGTTGTCTTTGATGTCCCATTTCATGCCAAGGTCCCCATCCGTCTTTTGTAAACTTATTTATATCTAATACATATTGAATAGAGTCTCCGACATATGATGTTACAAAATTATTAGCATACATATAATAATCAGGAGTATGATTATCTTCTGCAAAGGCTACATAATGCTTATCTGCTTGTTCCTCAGATAAACCAGCAACTCGATCTTCAATTCTAATAGATTCATCTATTTTTTTTAAGAGTTCTGCAGGGTCTGTATTAGAATCTAATAAATATTTTTTTACTCTTTCTGGACTGGCAGTTATTAAGGAACGTTCTCCTTTTAATTCCACTGCATGGGCATTAGGGTACTTATCTAGCATAGTAACTAAATCTTGTTTCGTATGTTTTCCTAATTCAAAGAAAGGTATAGGTGTTCCTCCTGTTTTAATCTCAGCTTTCACTGTTCCACCTTGTTGTGAATTATAAAAATAAATCATTCCACCATATGGATTTTCAATTGTATTTTCTCCTGGCTTTAAAGTAAATGATTTTATTTTTGTCTCATATTCACGCCATCCTGCATCATAGCCATATGCTCCTATATAAGCTTGAATGTTCTGTGTTCCTTCTACCTGAATTGTTATTTTTTCATTTGGACTTGCATATAGTCCAGTTGGTTCATAGGGACTAAACGCAAATTGTCGTCTATCTGCATCTTTAATTTGGTGTATATCTCCCTTGCCTATCACATTAAAAATACGTTCTGTTGATACTTGTGCTTGGGATTCAGCGAAGACCTTTGTTACTCCCATCTCTACCCCTATAAATGGAGCAGTAAGTATATTTACAGCTATAAATGCCTTTGCCATTCTATCATTTCTTTTTCTATTATTCTTTTTCATTCTTCATCACTAACCTTTCTATAGCTTGATAAAAAAGGGACAGATTGATTTACAGAATCAGTCTGTCCAAAATCAGAAAGAGTTCATCCGCCGAGCATTTGGGCTTATAGCATAAAATACGATTCCATTAGGAATCTACTATCACCCATGTTCTTCTTCAAATATTTGCACCAGAACCATAAATCACTCCAGAAAAGACTGGATATTTAGTTTTTCCGATTCATTAATCACTTTATTGGATTTTATAATATTAGGATATAAAAATTGCTCAATAGAAAGTTATGTATCAATCTCTAACTATAATTGCAAAATTAGTAAAAACTTATTCTATTTTTTCTCTCTTATGCGATGTAAGGACCTTACATCCTTATTAAAACACTATGATTTTCTTAAGTAAATCATAAATTCCAACTTTTCATATCTTTTTATAATGATTACTAAATATACGCATCCGAAAAAAGTATACTAGAAAAATAATATAAATATATTTCTATCAAATGGATTAATGAAAATCGAATTTATCAAAGTATATTAAAATTTTATTATATAAATTTGGAAACATTAAAGTTTTATCGATATAACTTAGTGATGCTCTATATGTTTTTCCCTTTATTTGTATATGTATAATTGCATCTTTAAACCGAAGAAAAGTAAAAGAGCATCTGAATTGAAAGATGGATTAAAAAACTGTTGAGTGGAAATAGAGTTTTTCCGTTATTATCAATCTAAAACAAAATTGTGTCCATATAATAGGGGTCACTATAGAATAGGGGGAAAGTGCGTTTTCAGGACGTGGAAGCATACTTTATAATTCTCAATATGGGCAAAAACACCCAAATAGTAAATCATCGACCTTGAATTATGTAATTTTGCATAATGTTACATAAATTCGGCATTTTCCCTTTATTTCGACAGGAATAGACGGTATACTCTTTTATAAGTTTGATATTTCAGAAAATTATACGAGGTGAATATGATGAAAAATAAAAAAACATTAGCTACAGTTGCATTAACAACAGGATTAACTTTAACAGCTGTAACACCATATGGAGTAGGTCATGCAGAGGAAACAGATCAACTACAAGTTCAAATTCAAGAAGATTCGTTCCGTACAGGTGAACTTACACAACCATCACAAAAGGCACCAGAGAATGTAGTAAAAGATGCTCTTAAAGAGAAAACAGAGCAAGTTTTGTCTCCAAAACAAGTGAATGGAGAAACAGGAGTAGATTATAAAGTCCTTCAAAAACGTGGTTCTTATGATGGAACTACACTTGTGCGTATGCAACAAACATATGAAGGAAAAGAAGTATATGGGCATCAATTGACTGCACACGTAGATAAAAAGGGTGTTATTAAAAGTGTTTCAGGAGATAGCGCGCAAAATTTAAAACAAGAAGATTTAAAGAAAACTATTAATCTATCACAAGAAGAAGCGAAACAATATATTTATACGAAATACGGGAATGATATTAAGTTTATTTCTGAGCCAGAAGTAAAGGAAGTTATTTTTGTTGATGAAAACAATGGACAAGCTAGCAATGCATACCAAGTGACATTTGCTGCTGCAACACCAAACTATGTATCTGGTACTTATTTAGTGAACGCTCATAATGGTGATATGTTAAAAAATATGGTACAAGAATCAAATTTAAAAGCAAGTGAAAAGCTTGTTGGAGCCTTAAAGGAAAGTAAAAAAAGCAATCTTGCATCATTAACCGGAACAGGAAAAGATGATTTAGGTATCTCTCGTACATTTGGTATTTCTAAACAAAGTGATGGGAAATATGCGCTTGCTGATTACACAAGAGGGCAAGGAATTGAAACGTATGATGTAAATTACAGAGATATTAAAACAGAGGAAAACTATTACCCTGGTACATTAGCAACTAGCACTACAACAACATTTAATGATCAAAAGGCGGTAAGTGCTCATTTCTTAGCAACAAAAGTATATGATTTTTATAAAGATAAATACAAGCGTAATAGTTTTGATAATAAGGGACAAAAGGTAGTATCAGTTGTACATGCTTGGGACTCTGGAGATACAAGTGATCCAAAAGATTGGCAGAATGCAGCAAGTGCTAATGGAGGTAGTATGCTTGTATATGGAGATCCTATGGTAAAGGCATTTGACGTAGCGGGACATGAATTTACACATGCGGTTACATCTAGTGAATCCAATCTTGAATATTCCGGAGAATCTGGTGCAATTAATGAGGCGTTGTCTGATATTATGGGAACAGCTATTGAGAAATACATCAATAATGGGAAGTTTAACTGGAAAATAGGAGAACAAACTGGATCAGCTTTCCGTGATATGGCAAATCCATCTTCAGTTGATTTTTCATCTGGATTACCGTATCCAGATGATTATAGTGAATTTAACGATTTAAATGGAGAGGATCAAGGAGGCGTTCATTTTAACTCAAGTATTGTTAATAAAGTTGCTTATCTAATTGCAAAAGGTGGTACTCATAACGGTGTAACTGTAAAAGGTATTGGTGAGGATAAAATGTTTGATATTTTCCACTATGCAAATACTGATGAATTAAACATGACTTCTGATTTCTCTGAATTGAGATCGGCATGCATTCGAGTTGCAACAAATAAATATGGGGCGAACTCAGCTGAAGCTCAAGCAGTTCAAAAGGCTTTTGATGCAGCAAAAATCAAGTAAACAGCGGATTTAGTGCGTATGAACTCATCGCATAATGGTTGTATAAGCAAGCGATAGGTCATATTCTGCCATTGTTTTGACTACATCATGAAAAGTTTAATGCAAAGGAATTAAAAAAACTTCTTTTACTTTGTTTAATTTATTTTGGATCTTAAATTGATGGGCAGGAGGTACTTCATAACCTTAGCTTGATAGCGATGTGACGAGATCCCCACAAGAAAAAATCACACTTTTTTTGATGAAAGAAGTGTGATTTTTATGTATCTTAATATTTATTTTACAGCTTCTTTTAGAGGTTTCCCTGCTTTAAATCCAGGTACTTTACCTCCGGGGATATGCATCTCTTCTCCTGTTTGAGGATTTCGTCCTGTACGTGCAGAACGTTCGCGTACATCAAAGGTACCGAATCCAACCAACTGTACAGATTCTTCTCTTTGTAGGGATTTTGTAATTTGATCTAGGATAGCTTGTATGGATGCAGCAGCATCTTTTTTCGAAAGAGATGATTTTACCGCTACCTGCTTAATTAATTCTGTTTTATTCATAGTGAGCTTAACCTCCATATAAATACCTATAATAGTTCGTTATTATAGTATGTTTATAGGAAAAACGCAAATGGAGTTGTTAAATGATTTGGTTCTGGTGCAAATATATGAAGAAGAACATGGATGATAGTAGATTCCTAACGGAATCGTATTTTATGCTATAAGTCCAAACACTCGGTGGATGAACTCTTTCTGATTTTGGACAGACTGATTCTGTAAATCAATTTGTCCCTTTTTTATCATATGCATGGCTTCCACACCACTCAATATAGAAGTTGCTGTTTTATATGACTTAAACCCCAACATAGAAAGCACACGTTTCTTGATAAAACGATGATCTTGTTCCACTATCTTATTAAGATATCTAACTTGTCTTAGTTGTATGCCTTCGGGTATATGGCTCTCTTCTTTTAACTCTTGCATAGCTACAGGGTAGGTAGGGTTCTTATCTACCGTTATCACACGAGGTTTAGAAACATACGAAAAAGCCAAAGCTTTCTTGAAAAAGCACTTGGCTGCTTGTTTATCTCTTGATTTACTAAGATAAAAATCAATGGTATTCTCTTCGGAATCTACAGCACGATATAAATACATCCATTTACCTTTTACTTTGATATAGGTTTCATCAACTCTCCATGAGTCATTTGTTGATTTAAGATGATATCGTACTTTCTCTTCTAATTGAGGCCCATATTGATAAGTCCAACGCATAATGGTTGTGTGAGCGATTGATATTCCTCGTTCTTCCATCATTTCCACCAGGTTACGAAAGCTTAAATTGTACCGCAGGTACCATCTCACTGTTAATAAGATTAGTTCAGGCTGATAGTGTTTCCATTTGAATAAGTTTTGCTTTTCCATACTAATCACGTCCTTTTTTAAAGTACTAGTATCAGTATGTCCAAGTTTCAGAGATTCGTTACATGAGCCTTATATTTTTTGCACCAGAACCGTTTATGTAAGAGAGTTTAAAGTGGTTTAAATATAAAGGTGTTTTATCAATTGAGCCTCTTATAGACATGAACTCTGGATCTTTTATACCGCTAAGTATTTTCTCGAAAAATAAATATATTAGCCTACTTAATTAGATAAGATTCGGATTGAATTATTAGTAATTTCGTCATTGTAGTTTAATTAATGTAGTAATATATGTCGTTAAAATTAAACAAAGTTAACGACACGTTTTAATGCTTTGTAATTCTATCAAATAATTCATTTTAAAAATAGTCTTGTTTAAATTTTCTAATATACCTAACATTAGTTTATAAGATTTTCTTTATGGAAAAATAATTAGAAATAAGAATGTAAAACAGTGTTATTTAATTCATTTATACAATTTATTGGGAAGTTTAAAAGATACTGTAAATATCATACAAGATTCCTTATTTCTTAAAAAGAATATCATCATGAAAGGAGATACATAATGTTATCAAATACAGTACGTACATCAAACAAAAAAAAGAAATGGATTATCATCGGGGTTATTGCACTAATTTTTATTGTTGCAGCGGCTAATATTTATGTTATGCAAGGTAAGAAGAAAGGTACGGCTAAGACAGATGCTGTAAGTTTTGAGAAAGTGACAGAGCGAAAGCTTAATAATACGAAGTTAATTTCTGGTCAGGTGAAACCAGGGAATATTGAAAGTTTCTATGCAGATTCGACTAAAGGCAAAGTAAAAGATATTGCGGTGAAAGAAGGACAAGAGGTAGAAAAAGGAACGAAACTATTCTCTTATGATAATGAAGAAATTAATTTACAAATGAAGCAAGCTGATCTTGATCAGAAGATGGCTGATATGCGTTACGATCAAGGGAAAAAGAAGATTGATTCATTGAAGAAAGAAATTAAGAAGGCAAAAGACAATGGGGCTGGGAAAGAAGTAACAGACCCAATGGAAGAGCAAGTAAGCGAATTAGAAATGGCACAAAAAACAACTGATCTTGAAAAAGAAAAAGGAAAGTTACAAAAAGAAGAGTTAAGTAAAAAACAGAAAGAACTTACGATTTATAGTAATTTTACTGGTGTTGTACAAAAGTTAGACAAAGATGCGGTACAAAGTTCATCTCAAGCGTTAGGTGGTCAAGGGAAAGCATTCTTACAAGTAGCTTCTAAAGATCCGTTCCAAGTTCAAGGGACTTTAACAGAGCTTCAAAAGTCACAAATTCAAAAAGATCAAACGTTCACTGTAACTGCGAAAGCAAATAATAAGAAGAAGTGGACAGGTAAGATTACGGAAGTAAGTGAGTTCCCAACGAGCGCAGAAATGGCTCAAGCTGCTGGTGCAGGTGAAGGAACTCAAAATATGTCTCAATATACATATAAAGCAAGTCTTGATAGTCAAGATGGTTTATCTCCAGGTTACCACGTTTCATTACAAGTAAACTTAGAGAATAAAACAATGATTGCTGTTCCAAGTAAGAGCATTGTAGAAAAAGGCGATGATGCATTTGTTTATATCGAAGAGAAAGGAAAGCTTCGTAAACAAAATGTGAAAAAAGGTGCTACTGATGGAGATTGGACAGAGATTACTGAAGGCGCAAAAGTGGGGCAAAAAGTGGTTAAAAATCCTTCCGACAACGTGTATGACGGAATGGAAGTGAAAGAGAAATGATTACGCTAAATAATATTGCTAAGACGTATTATCAAGGAAAGCTTGCGGTACCGATTTTGCATGGTATTGGTTTAACGATTCAAAGTGGTGAGTTTGTCTCGATTATGGGACCTTCTGGTTCCGGTAAGTCAACGCTTATGAACATTATTGGTTGTTTAGATCGTCCAACAGAAGGCGAATATATGTTGAATGATGTGAATATCTTAACAGCAGACGAGTCAAAGCTTGCTTTAATTCGTAATGAATATATCGGATTTGTGTTCCAGCATTTTAATTTACTGCCGCGTCTTTCTGCGGTGGAAAATGTTGAGCTTCCACTCGTATATGGTGGCGTGAAGAAAGCAGAGCGTCGCAAACGTGCTTTAGAGGCACTAGGTAAAGTTGGATTAGCAGACCGGGTGCATCATTTACCGAATGAATTATCAGGTGGACAGAAGCAGCGTGTAGCGATTGCTAGAGCGATTGCGAATAATCCAACGTTCATTATGGCCGATGAGCCGACTGGAGCGCTTGATACGAAGTCTGGTGGGCAAGTTATGGATATTTTCACAAAGCTTAATGCAGAAGGTACAACGATTGTTATGGTTACGCATGAAGAAGAAGTCGCTGCGTATTCATCTCGTCGTATCGTGCTAAGAGACGGAAGAATTACAGAAGATAGAAGGTGTGCGGTATGAGTTTACTAGATAGTATAAAAATTGCCTTATCTTCTATTCTAGCTCATAAACTACGCTCAGCTCTTACGATGCTCGGGATTATTATCGGCGTTGGTTCCATTATTATTGTTGTTGCGATTGGACAGGGCGGGGAAGCAATGTTAAAATCACAATTTGTTGGTTCGGGTAATAGTGTGATTTCTGTTCAGTATAATTCTGACATGAATGATCCATTTGGTATGGAATCCATAGGAAACCCGAAATTGACAGAAGAAGACATTTTGGAAATTAAAAAGCTCCCAGAGATTTCCCACGTTATTAAGACAAACTCAAATACGGAAACACTTGATGTCAATGATAAAAAAGATATGGTGAATATTAAAGGGCTAGACAGCGAATATTTCGCTGCGAATAAAGTCAAGGTATTGAAAGGCCGTTCTTTAAATGATACAGATATCGATTATGGAAATAATGTTGTCATGATTAGTTCCGATGTAGAAGAAAAGATATTTGAAAAAGAAAATCCAGTTGGAAAGATTATTGAAATGAAAGGCCAACCGATGCAAATTATTGGTGTATATAAAGCCGAGGGAGGATTCATAGGAATGGGAGGTTCAGAAGCTCTAATTCCACTAACTTTATGGCCGACGTTGTATGGAACAGATGAAATTCAAGAGATTTCTGTCCAAGCAAAAAATGTCGATAATTTAGATGAAGCAGGAAAGAAAGCGGCTGATGTATTAAATAGTCGTAAGCCAAGTGAGTTTACAGGTAAATATGATGTACCGAATTTAAAAGAAATTCAAGAGAGTATTTCTAAAATGACAAATATCATGACGATGATTATCGGCGGTATTGCTGGTATCTCATTAATCGTTGGTGGTATTGGTGTTATGAATATTATGCTTGTATCTGTAACAGAGCGTACACGTGAAATTGGTGTGCGTAAAGCACTTGGAGCAACCCGCAGTAAAATTTTATTACAATTTTTAATTGAAGCAGTTATGTTAACACTTCTTGGTGGATTAATTGGAATTGGTCTTGGATATGGTGGAGCATATATCGTTTCGACATTTGCGAAATGGCCACCTCTCGTTCCATGGGAAGTTGTTGTTGGAGGCGTATTATTCTCTATGACGCTTGGTATTATTTTCGGATTAATTCCAGCAAACAAAGCAGCGAAATTAGATCCAATTGAAGCACTTCGTTATGAGTAAATTTCTAGTGTAGTAGAGAGGAATATCTCTACTACAAATACATATTGTTCTAGTGGGCGCTAGCTAAAACCCGTTAGAATTTAATATATAAATAAAAGGAGTAATTAGAATGGAAGCGAATATGAATACGCAAAAAATTGGCGGAGAAAAACCATCTTTACTTGGAATGATTATATCTCCTGGATTACAGTTTGAGAGAATGAAAATGAGCGAGAAAGTTTGGGGGATGTTTTTCTTAGTGGCACTTTTACAAGGGCTAGTAGGTGGTTTTGGTACATATGTTATGAAGACATCACCTGAAGGGGTTAAAATGAAGAAAGAATTAGGGGGACTTGTTGGACAGGGTTCGCTTACATTAGAGATTATTTACGGAGCTGTATCAGGATTTGTTGGCACAATGATTGGAGCGCTGTTTGTAGCAGCGATTTATAAAGTATTTATGATGTTTTTTGGAAATGATACGTCTTATAAAACATTATTGACTATTATTGTATATACAAACATTGTTCTTATCATTGGTGGACTTATTAATGCTATTTTAAATTTAATTTTAGGAGGCGGAGCAACTGAATATACGAGTTTAGGGCCATTATTTACTGAAGGTTCATTTGCATATGAAATTGGTACTACAATAGAAGTGTTCTATGTATGGAATTTAGTTTTAATTTGGTTAGGATTACAAATTATAGCTGGATTAAGCAAAGTGAAGGCTGCTATTCCGTTTATTGTTTTATTTATTATAGTGGTTGCAATTATTGTATTAATAACAAATTTTTTACCAGGTATGTTTGTATAATAAGATAGGATTAAGAAAACGGTTCATCAAGGAACCGTTTTTTTTTTTTGGTTCTGGTGCAAAAATTTTGAAGTATATAAAACTAGTCTATCAAACTTTTCCATACTAATCGTACTACTCTTTAAAAGGTGTGTGATCAGTATGTCCAAGAATGATAGATTTTTCGCACCAGAACCATTTTTTTAATTTATTGATTCTTGGACAGGCTTCTGGACTAGGGCGATTATTAAGCGACCTTCTGTGTATTATTTTAGGGATCATAACCTTTATAATTAAATAATTCACAAGTAAAAGGAGCTAATATCATATATAGTTTAGCTCCTTTTGTTGCTATAAAGTCCTTTTCATTTTCCTAATAACCATTTCGTTTTAATGTGCGATAAATAGTAGTTCTGTCAACATTTAAAAAATTAGCAATCTCCTGTTTTGTTTTTCCTTGATGAAGTAACTCGAGTATCAAATCGGTTTTAGACTTATTAATTTTGGGTGTTTTTGCCCATCCACTCGAAAAGGGGGAATAAGGGGTTCAGCCGAGATATATACATTATCTTAACCAAGAAAATTAAAATATGAATTTAAAAGGGCCCTTACGTTGAATACATATACGCAACGTAAGGGTGAATTACTTTTGGTTTGAAATAAAGCTTGATTAAAAATAACTTAGGGATATGTGTAGCCGATTTCCTTAACGTACAGAAAATTGAATTGTTGGTTCGTTACTCGTTCAAAATGTTTGTAAAGCTTCTAGAGGTTATATCAACTTGCATTTTATTTGCTAGAATACCATTTAGTTAACCACTCATTCCATTTATCTTTTTGAATAGTAATGGCAAATATAGTGTTTTTATCAGGCTTGTCAGTAAGACATACGGATGTATCATTAACAGATAAATATTGTCCGTGGTTATTTTTTAAAGAGAAGCTTTCAAATCCATAATTAACAAGTGTCCATACTTGTCCATAAGCGCGAAATCCTGTAACGCCCACCTCACCATTTGCAGATGTAAGATAAGTTGCATGTGCTTCTATGAACACCTTATTAGATCCTTTTTCAATTGGAATAATTGTAAATGTGCTCCTATCTTCTGGGATCCAATTAGATGAAGCTGAAATATTGATACTATCCTCCCATGTCCGCAAGACGTTATCCCTGTTTTTAATTTTCATAGAAATAGAAGAATATTCTTCATTTTTATGCTGTGTAACGCCGCCGAGCTTATGTCTCTTTATCTCAGCAAGTTCATCAGAGGTATAACTAAAAATTTCAGATTTTTTTACTGGATTTGAAGTTATCGTTGCCAGTTTTCGCTTCTCTTCCGGTAGTGCATGAAAAAGTTTCGTTAGGTCAAAAGAAGCATTACCTGGTTTTATATTTGGAAATTTCCGTCTAATGTATTTTAAAGCTAACGGACCATTCATTTGATCACTATTGTCACTCTTTAAGTAATATGTTTGCCAATTCGTAAGCGCAATACCAGTAGTCCCTTCATCTAATTGTTTTTGTGTAATATAATACACATCACGTTCATATAGATCTGAGGCATCTGGATTTAATTCCACTATTATACCAGCTTGCTTAATCAGAAGTTGTTGGCCATGTTTGATTGTTTTATATTCAACTTTCCCATCCTTATAGAAGATTTTAATTCTCTTAGAAAAGTTTTGGTTTTTATAATAATCATACACACTAATACCAAATTCTCCTTTGTTAAAAGTAGGAGCTTTGTAAGCACGGTTTTCATTGTTAGCTGTATAATCATTTTTAGCACTTTGTTCTGATAAAAACATAACAAAAGGCTCTTTTAGAAACGTATCATAGGTAGCTCCAAATGTTGTAAGAATCGTTTCTCTTGTATCAATATCTGCTTTCGCTTTATGTTTTGTAAATGGGTTAAAACTGAATACAATCCCCATTGCTATTCCTAAAGGAGAAATTTTTTTTATACTTTTCTTTATCTTTTCTTTCATGGTTTTATCACTTGCTTTCTAAATATACTGTTACCAACATGTTTAAATTAATATCGGTAAGTTTATCTTAATTTAAATACCTTTCATTTTTCTTTCGTAAATGTTACAAAACCCTTTCATTGTTTCTCGGCCCAATACCAGCGTAGCTGTGGTTAGGGGCAAAATAATTTATTTTGATAATGGTGAATAGAACCTTTTTATTTTTAACGTCCCACAATCTTTCTTTTTTGAAATGCATATTGATGTACTGACATTGCTACATAGCAGTGATTTATATGTCGAAAAATTAAAATGGATTTATATAGAATGAGATCTGGATTACGAATCTTTTTAAATTAACAATATAGCAAACCAATAAAATAAAATGATGTATAGGTTGTATCTTCTTATATATAGTAGAGTTTAATGATTTACGATATTAAGAGACTTACCAAAAATCTTATTTTTCTGTAATTTCACGAAAGACTTTTGTAACATTTACGAAAGACTTTTGAAAGGTATTTAGATTATGATGAACCTCCGAACATTACATTCAGTGTAATAAGTAGAAAAAAACACAGATACAAAGTGAGGAATGACGTTATGAATGAAAAATACAAAAAAAGGGTACCAAAATTCCTACCTGTAGGAATTGCAATGGGGGTTTTATTCAGTGCTAGTCCATTAGCAGCTCCATTAACGGAAAATAAGGTGAAAGCAGATGTTGATACGTTTGGAACGATTGTTACAACATTTGGAGAAATATATGACGCGTTTCTTGCAGAGCCATTTGCGAAATGGTTAGAAGAAATAGACGTAAAAACTACTTATAAAGCTTTTAATGAAAACATTGCTTACAAAGCCCCTACTTTTCAAAAAGGTGAATTTGGTATTAGTGCATTTGATTACTATAAAAATAAAGATTTTAGCAAGAAGGTTAAAATTGCTTATGCAAATGGGAAAGTTGAATATAAAACAATCAAACATGGGGAACAAATTCGTATTAAAGATGCTGGTACAATAGTAGACTTAACTCCTGATGAACCAGAACTATCTAAACATGATATTTTGTATATTTCACAAAAACAATTAGATGCAGGAAATACGGGTGTTTCACTTACGAATTTTAAAACCTATTATCTACAAAGTGACAATAGCGGTCGTAAAAATGAGTTAGCATATAAATTTTTACAAAAAACATTCCCAAATGCTTATCATAATGGCATCCCTAATTGGGGTGTTAATCAGGATGAACTTTTCAATAAACTACCAGAAGAAAAACGAATACTGGGAACAATTACTTCAGAGCCGGTAAGTAAAGAAAAGATTTTTTCTCTTACAGAATCGGATATTGATAATATGAATTATCGTATGGATGATATTCTCACACAACATAAAGAAGGGCAGTACTCCTCTATTTCGTTGAAAATTAAGACCGGCGATAGCTTCCTTCGAAGCTGGGAGGACGGTAGGCTTTCTAAATCAGTTGGCGAGGTTCCACTAGGTAGGGAAAATTTTAAAATTATTCCAATTAAAAAAGGATCTAACAAGGTTATTCTAAAAGAAAACTTACAATATATCCCAAGTGCGTTAGGTACTCAGGAACGTTATAAGATCGGTCCTGATAAAGTATGGACACTCCATGATACAGGGCAGAATGGAATTTTCGTTTTACAAAATGAAAAAGGACAATATTTATCTGTTGATGATTCTTCAGCAAAGTTCACAGATCAGTATAACGAAGCTTCTTTCTTCAACGCTGATTTGAATAGAGATGAATGGAATAATTGGTTGATTGATTGGTATCCTGGTAAAGAAAATGAGAGAAAGAAGTATGACATAGACACGTACGAAATTGATGAAAAGGACCCTAATAAAAGGACTGCAAAAGATTCTCATGGAAATATGATAAAGAATAATTGGGTAAAAAAAGGTGACAATCAGTATTATGCAGGTTCTGATGGAGTTTTCTTGAAAGATTGGCAGGAAATTAATGGCAAGAAGTATTACTTTAATCCACAGAGTTTCAATTTAGTCACAACAAATGGAACTGAGATTGGTGGAAAATATTATTATTTCAATGATGACGGTTCTGTAAAACAATCAACATGGACGGAAGACCATTATGGTCTACACTATTCTGATGCTTCTGGAACGCTTATTGAAAAAGGCCTACAAGAAATCGATGGGAAAATTTATTACTTCCAAAATGGCAATGCCAATAACAAGGAAATACGTCTAGAAGATCAAAATATTATTCTTCACTTTTCTGATAAAGGCGTACTTGAGAAAGCCTCTAAGCTGGATGGAAAAGCGCTAAGTGATACTGGAACTTATGTTACTCTTGATGAGAAAAAGTTAGCATTTGAAAAAGATGGTTCTATTAGAAAAAATGGGGTCTCTAAAATCTTTATGCCTGATGCAGTTTATACAAAAGAAATACCTGTAATTGTATATTACAGTTTAGAAGAAGGGCCTTTCTATACTGGTTTCAAGGAAATTGATGGAAAAAAATATTATTTCGAGTCTGGAAAGAACTATAATTTCGATGCCCATCAAACCATTGGCGGAAAAAGATATTACTTTAATCACGAGGGACAAGCTTTACTGACAGGCTTTGTTGAAATTAATGGTAAAACATTCTATATGAACGATAAAGGTGAAATGGTAACAGGTTTCCACGACGTCGATGGCAAACGCTATTACTTCCGAGACGAGGATTATGGGTCTTATAAACGTGGAGAGCCGTATAAAAATGGAATGGTCCGTATTGACGGAAAAGATTATGCCTTTAGTCCTGATGGTGTACTTTACCAAAACTTCAAGGGTTATATTAATAATCATAGTTTTGGTCAGAGGTACATTGAAACTAACAACGAGGGAATTGTTACTAATATCTAAGAAAAGTATATAATAAAATTGAATAGAATAACGGATTCTTAATAGCCTTATCATTTATAAAGAGTGAAGTACTATGTGTGAAAGTGGGTCATATTATGCAGCATATGCTGCATAATATGACCCATTTTAGTTTTATTCATTTCTCTGAGGTGTAACAAAATGCAAAAAATACATATAAGATTATCTCTCATTCTCCTTAATGTACAGAGAGTCGGGTAATTTTTCACATAATCTTTGCTGATGACAGAATCCTGAAACCAATAATCGTTTCCATAACCCTAGTTGAACGGAATTTTACTTAATCTTGGCTTGATGGGCATGTATGGTGGGCCCCCTACTTTTTATAATAAAGTATCCCAAAAAGTAAAGTTTTTGGGACATTTTTTATATACAAGTAGTCAGGGAGTAATATCCTAGGCTAGGGATGTTCCAAAAATTTATCTCAAAATTGAATAAGAAGAGACATGCATCTTGTGTTTCTAAAAGTACACCTTTGATAACTTCTTTAAGAAATTCGAGAAAGGGGAATCAAGAACCTTAACCTTTCAGTTACTAAGTCATTCTAGTACATATTATCTATGCTCCACTTCATTTCTAACTTGCACTTTTTTCTTCGCTCGAATTAATGTACTCTTACTAATACCTGTCATTTCTTCAACTTGCTTATATGATTGATTTTTTAATAAGGATAGTGCGTGTTCAATTTGTTTGTTATTAAATTTTTTTGGTCGGCCTTCTTTAAAATCTTCACGCAACTTTGCAATTGCTTTTCCCTCTTGTGTACGTTCTACAATCATGTCTCTTTCAAATTCAGCGAATGCGCTCATTACGTTAAATACCAGTCTACCTGTTGGCGTATCCTCAACTAAACCCATATTAAGTATATGGACCTTTACACCCTTTTCAAATAATGTTTTGACAGTTTGTATCGCATCAACTGTGGAACGGGCAAAACGATCTAATTTTGTAACGACAAGTGTATCCCCTGTTTCTAACATAGACAATAGCTCCTGGAACTTTGGACGATTCGCTTTCGTTCCAGTGAATTTTTCGGAATAGATTTTTTCACAGCCTTCTTTTTGTAATGTTTGAATTTGGGATTCAAGATCTTGATGTAATGTACTGACTCGTGCATAGCCAAATTTCATAAAAATTGCCCCTTTTTGCGGTTAACTTTAGACACTAAGTTATGACACCTCTCTATGTACTGATATTACAGTACTATGATAACAGTGTCAAAACTTTTAAGTTATGAACATGTAATTGCAATGTGATTTATTTCATCCGCTCATCTTTTTAATTTCTTTGTTTTCATATAATTAAGAATTTATTCTTTAAGCATAGCTCTACCCAATGTTAAAATATTACATGTACAACCCAACGAAATAGGAGGTCTTGATTTCATGATTACAAAAGTTACACCAGACGTTTTATCAACAAATGAAATTCGTGCCTTTCTTTCATTTTTAAAGTGTCAAGAAATTTCCAGCGATCAAGCATTAATCATTTTAAAACTTGATCGTTTTAATACAAGAAAGGTTCGTGGGGCAAATTACTACGCTACAAACGAAATAGAAGAAGTATATGATTATTTAAAAGAAAAATACGCATCACGTTTTGAAAGACGTACGATCAAAGACTTTGAAGATTTATATAAAAGGGCTTTTGATTATTGCGAAAAGTATCGCGATAGATTCTATAAGCCTATTAATCGTTACTCATAAACATATTATGTTACCAGGATCAAGCTATAACGTTTCACTATCCAAACATAGACAGGAGGATAATAAACAGTGAAATTAACAGGTCTCGAACCATTGTATAGAAGTATGCTTGCTCAAAACATGAAGCGGACAAAATTCAGAATCACAATAAATAAAGCTGTTTTTAGTATTATTTATTTCATAGATTCCAAGCCTCATAAACTTGCTATTGGAATCCATGCTAAAAATGTTTTCTTTGAAATTCCCGTAAAAAAAGGATTTATTATCAGGGCTTATCTTGGCGAACATTACCAAGATGTATATGAAGCTTTAGGGCTTTCACCAAATTCTGAAAACCCATTTGGATCACGGGGTTTTTTTGAAGAAATCAACAACCGCATACCCGAAACTACCAATCCAGGAAACAAACCCAAGCCCAGAGATGTTATATTTTTCAGAAGAGATGTAGAAGAAGCAGACAAAATCTATTTTTGCGGTTGGAAAGACAACGATATCCGGGGCGAAAAATTAAGTGATAAAAACCTTCATAAAACTAGGCAATTGTTAGACGAAGAAGCCTACATAATGTGCAAAACTTATAATATCAGTAGCCGTTGGACCGATGAACCAAATAAAGAGGTAGCTTATATATTACCCAGAAAGAATAGAACATAAAAAAGCACGCTCTATAGAACATGCTTTTTATCCATAACGCGACAATCCTATCCCTACACTAGCGGTCGGCAATCCTGCTACTAACCCTAAGCAAGAACCTCCCATTAATAAAACTTTGCAACAGAACCCTTTCAGCTATTTGCACGAGAACCCAAAATAATACAACTACATACCATAATTAAAAATAAAATTACTAAACTTATTGGGAAATATTTCATAAGAGACTCCTTTTTGATATGATGTACAAAATATATTCTCATAAATTAGGAAATAACCATAAAAAAGAATTATTCCTCCTATATTCTTACATTTATAACCCAATTACTTTTACTTATTAAAGCTACTAACTAATCAATTCCTTTGCTACCTCTTTCGTTCTGAACACTTTTTTGTATTGTTTAAATTCTTGTTTATTAACTCGAAATTTTTCACCCGTATCCATGTTTTTTACTAGATATGTTTCAGCGGTATATTCCTTTATTAAAAAATATAAGAAATATATCCAAAAAGATACTGTAAAAGTCGGTAGAGCTAAGAATAATCCTGTACTAAACATTACAATCTCCAAACCTGAATTCACTCGTTTTAAAACAATTTTTTGTCCTGCTGCTTCTTCTTGCTGTAATTGTTGCATGCGTTGTAAAAATGCAGCAGCATAGTTCATGAAAAAACCTCCTTGAAGCGAAACGCAATTTAGAACTTTGGTTTTTCTTTAAGGATGAGGGGAAAGATACTTAAAGAAAGAATTATTTTTCTTACTTTTCTTCTTTTATTTTAATTTTTGCTTCTTTATAGAATGCTAGTTTTCCTTCATTATAACTTTTTGTATATTGATTGAACTTTTCTTTTTCTTTTTGTATTTTTTCATACAATGTATTAAGCGTTTTAACCATTTCACCAATCTCTTTTAATTTTGTTTCATTATCTTTTAGCTTCCCATAAAGTTCTTTTTCAATCTTCAATGATTTCGTGTAGTTTTCATTTATTTTCTGAAAAGCTTCATAGCGCTTTTTATAAGATTCTTCTACTTGTTTTGCATGAGCTTGTAATTTTTTATCTTCAATTTTATTTATATCACTATGAATTGATGCTATTTCTTTTAGCGCCTTTTCTAATACATCTTTTTCATTTTCCAATAAATGTTCACGTGCATCTATACTTGAAACAGCCTGTACTATTTTGGGTATTATTGCTTCATTATGCTCTTTTCCTTCTTGTATAATTTGATTGTACAATTCCTGTTCCGCTGTTTCTAACTGCTCAAATGTTTTCACATTATCAAATAAGGCTTTTTCTTGATTTGCTGCGTTTTCAAAAGCAATATATAATTCCTCTTCTGGTTTTGCTCCCAAACATCCTCCTAGCAATCCAATTGATAAAACTGCTAATAATGCCACTTTCCTATAAATCAATGTCGATTCCTCCTATGAGTGACTATTACTTTGATGGAGTCTGTACCATATTCCAATGTGCATTAAAATAATTCATCATAGTGGTACTACTGCAATAATTTATAATTGAGACTTCTGTGTTAAATTTTTTAAATAATATCTTTGAAGTATACAGAATAACAATTACCATTAAATTGATTTTTAAGGCTATTCCAACAAACATGATAACGATTCCGGTTGTATTTTTAATTTTGGGGTAACACAAGAAGATTGGATAATAAGTTTATCCAATCTTTTGACAGACGTATAATAGTATACTTTCTCTCTAACATGAAACCAGCAGCTTAAGAGAATGATTTCATATTAGAGATACCTAAAATTTATCATTCATGTTATATCTGAACGGTCCCACAATTCAATCGTCCATCTCTTTTATTACCCTAAAAACTCACAATATTTATTTGTAAATTTTATACACAAAAGTTGTAATTATTTACATTTCAATTAAAAATCATCTATAGAGGTACAATTGTAACCCAGTTCCTTGGCAACCGCTTCACATGTAATTTCGCCGTTCAACGTGTTTACGCCAAGTTTTAAAGCTTCATTTTGGCGTATTGCTGTTTGTACACCTTTGTTTGCGATTTGTAATGCATATGGAATTGTTACATTTGTTAAAGCAATAGTGGATGTTCTTGGAACTGCACCAGGCATGTTCGCAACAGAATAGTGAAGCACCCCATATTTTTCAAAAGTTGGGTTATCATGTGTTGTTACATGGTCACATGTTTCTACAGCTCCACCTTGATCAATTGCTACATCCACGATTACAGAACCAGGCTTCATTGTTTTTACCATTTCTTCCGTGACAAGTTTAGGAGCTTTAGCACCAGGAATTAATACGGCACTAATTAAAAGGTCTGCTTCTTTTACTGTTTCCGCAATGTTGAATGGATTGGACATCAATGTTTTGATTTGTGTACCAAAAATGTCATCTAGTTGGCGCAAACGGTCTGCATTTAAATCAATGATTGTTACGTCTGCCCCAAGGCCAATCGCCATCTTCGCAGCATTTGTACCGACGATTCCCCCACCGATGATGGCAATTTTACCACGATTTACACCAGGTACTCCTGCAAGAAGAATACCTTTGCCACCGTTTGACTTTTGTAGAAATTGTGCTCCTATTTGGACAGACATGCGTCCAGCCACCTCACTCATTGGTGTAAGAAGAGGCCGTGTATGGTTTACTTCTACTGTTTCGTATGCAATGGCGGTAACTCTTTTATCTTTAAGGGCCTGAGCTAAATTAGGTTCAGCAGCCAAATGTAAGTATGTAAATAAAATTAAGCCTGGGCGAAAGTGGATATATTCGCTGGTAAGAGGTTCTTTTACTTTCATAATCATTTCTGAATGATTCCACACTTCAGTAGCATTATCAACAATTAAAGCACCAGCATATACATAGTCGACATTACTAAAGCCGCTACCAACACCAGCATTTTTTTCGACTAATACCTTATGACCAGCTTTCACAAACGGAATAACTCCTGCAGGCGTAAGCGCGACACGGTTTTCATTATTTTTTATTTCCTTTGGTACACCAATAATCATAAAATTTCCTCCCATTACTTAATCTTTTAGCTACCATATTTTAAGTATAGAGTATTAAAAATGTCTTTTCATTGTTGAGAAAAAACAAAAATACAGCATCCTTTTGTGGAATTCCACAAAAGAATGCTGTTACATAAATTTTTTTAACTTGAGATCCAAGTACAGAATCATTTTTTGGTTTGGATCTTTTAAATCAATCTCACTAATTTCATAAATACGCTTAAGTCTATAGCTAAGTGTATTAGCATGAATATTCAAAGCTTTAACTACCTCGCTAATATTACCGTCTTTATTTAAATAAGTTTCCAACGTTTCAACAAGGTTGCAATTATGCTTATGGTCATATTCATACAGCTTTTGCAACGTCTGGTTTTCATACTCTTCATGTTTTCTCTTCTCAAGTAAAAGATCAATCAATTGATATATACCCATATTTTGGTAAATGTGAATATTTAAAGTATCAGAAGGGAATTTTTCTTTAATAGATAAAACTGTTAGTGTCTCTTTGTAAGCTTTACTGATTTTTTGGTAGTCACTATATATACTGCTAAATGCTGGCTTGATAGATTTAATACCATATCGCTTTTCCATTTTATGCACAAAACTATCCGCAAAATCATTGATTTCATGAAAAGGACGCTTCACATTATCCAATGAAGTAAGAAGAATCAATTGATTACGATCAATTGTATAAAGTAAAACTTTCAAATGTTGACTTGTTTTTAACAAATAAGAAATTTGTTTTTCTCTTTCATTTGTGATTTTTTGTTCAAAATGGAATACGGCGACAGTAAATAAGGATGCTGGAGTTATTTGGAGCTGGTAGAAATTCTCCAAAACTTCTGCGTTTAACTGCATATGATTCGTTAGCAATTTCCAAAAAAATTCTTGCGATCGTTCTTCTTTTTGGTTTTTTCGGGCTTGAAGTTGCAACAGCTTACTCTTTACGGCCTCCGCGTATTTCTTTAGCAAGAGGCAATCTTGTTCAGTTAAAGATTTTTCAATTTCTAAAGCCCAAATGAATCCTAAAACGTCTTCTTTGTTCCAAATAGATATCGCGACTCTATTACCGAGACCAATATCATCGATTTTTTTTACACGAATAGGCTCCTGACTTTTTAATAAATCGGGAATAATTCCCTCTTTCCACAGGTTATTGATTACTTTTTCAGGTACGCGACGCCCCATAATAGTACCAATTCTCGCTGGGTCTGTCCTTTCATCATGGGTACTATATGCGAGAAGGCGATGATTTACATCCTCAATAGTAATCGGGCATTGCAAAATCTCACTAACTATATCAGCAAATTCCTCCAAACTATCGAAGGTAACTCTAAAAGAATCATGTTTCATATATGTCAAGGTTCCTCCATCCTAAGTTAATATAAATTTTCGTATTCACTGTAAGAAAAATATCCTTCTTGTAAATTAACAAAATGATATCATAATTTTATTAATCCTGTGCAAACAAATAAATTATATAAAGATTGAAATAGTTCTGGTGCAAATATAATCAAATTTGGAAAAAATTTAAAGATTTCATTAGGAATCCACTGTTATGCAATGAGACCACTTATTATTGTAATTTTTCTTAAGTATGTATTCATATTTTGTATATCCTCTCCAATTTTTCCCTTAATTAATTCTTGCCTTTCGTCTAAAATCATTTGTTTATTTCTTCTCAAACGATCTAGTGATTGAATATATAAAACATCTCCATTGCTCAGCATACGCTTCATAAGTTGATATTCAGGACGTTTAAAATCTTTTCCACTATTGATTTTTACTACTTACTCTAAGGTTCTGTTGCGATGTTAAAAAAGTAGAAACAGATATTGTTGAATGAGGAGAACCATTTAGGCAGTGACTAATAATTTGTGTAATTCCTTGTACGTCGAAAAAACGCAGTTTGGCTGTAAACTGCGGTCTCGTTTATATATAGCATGAATCGTTTCAATCCCTTTTAGCATTCGTGAAGCATGACGGATACTGTGGAATTCAGAAGGTTTAGAAAAGCACCGTTTTACATGTCGATGATCCCTTTTCATCTTTTTGAACGCACAAAGTAAGGCAGGCGCCTTGTCTGTAGTAAGAATCGTTGGTTCTCCAAAAGCTTTGATAAGTCGCTTCATAAACATATAAGCTGCTTGATGATCGCGTGTTTTTCGAAGTTGGAAATCAAGCGTATGTCCATCGCTATCAACGGCACGATATAGATATCGCCATTCACCTTTCACTTTAATGTAAGTCTCATCTAAATGCCAAGCATGGTGGGCAGTTTTGTTTTTCTTTTTTCAGATTTGATAGATCAGACTGCCATATTCATGAGCCTAACGCATGATTGTTGTTGGATGAACACCGAAACAATTCGGTATATTGTGTTTGTAATCCGTGTCCGAAGGCGATTCATCTCCCACCCATTGGGCTACGTCCTTCACATTCCTTAAGGTGGGAGTATTCTCACCTATTTAAGATAAATAACCCTTTTTATTGACCACTTTATGATTTAAAACTTTAGAGGCAATTCTTCTAATGACCTCATTAGATAGTTTTCTTTCCATCTTATTTGCTCTCTTTCACCTTGTATCTGTATGTTTGGCAAACGGTGTAAAAGTGTAGAAATTGCAACTTTTGCTTCTAAACGAGCGAGTGGTGCACCAAGACAAAAGTGACTACCATGACCAAATGCAATATGACGATTATTTTTTCTTGTAATATCAAATACATCCGCCTCTGGGAATACCCTTTCATCACGATTAGAAGATGCTACTGATATAATAATCCTATCTTTTGATTGAATATCTTGTCCATGCATTGTAAATGGTTCTGCTGTCCAACGTAAAGTCGTTAATTCAACAGGGCTATAAAACCGTAATGCCTCTTCAATTGCAAAATCGATTAAATTAAGATTTTGACGAAGTTTTTGTAACTGATCTGGGTGCTCCAGCAGGGCCAATGTCATATTTGTAATTAAATTCACCGTTGTTTCATGTCCAGCAACAATAAGCAACGTGATTGTCGAATATAACTCAGATACATTTAATTTCGTTCCTTCACTTTCCGCCTGTATTAGTGAACTGATTAAATCGTCAGCAGGTTTTTCTCTTTTTTTATTAACTAAATGCTGTATATATTCAGCAAATTCTCCTAATTCTTGATTATTTGTCTGCATGTCTTCTAACGTATGTGGAGTACTAATAATTGCCTGTGACCAAACTCTAAATTTATGCTGATCTTCAAGAGGTACACCCAACATTTCACTAATCACCATAATAGGTAAAGGGAAAGCATAATCACTTACAAGGTTTATAGAATTATTATGTTCTACTTTACTTAATAAAGTATCAGCAATATATTGAATTTGGCCTTCAAGTTGTATGATCATCTTAGGGGTAAATGCCTTTTGAGCAAGTAATCGTAGACGGTTGTGATCAGGAGGATCTGAGTTCAACATATGATTTCTTAACAGTTCCCTATTCTCTAATGAAATAGGTACGTCCACTTCTTCTTTGTTATCGAATACGTTTTCAATATTTTTCATTAATCTGGCATCTTTCAATAATGAGACTGCGTCCTCATATCTCGTAATCAACCAACTTTGACTCTTTTCTCCGGAAGATAAAGGATAAACAGGGCGAAATTCGCGCAATTCTTTATATATATCATATGATTCCTGTTTAAATATAGGAGAAGATAATTGTGATTCTGATGATAACTTGAGATTCAGCTCGTTTTTTGAAGACATCTATATTACCTCCATCTTTATAAATATCTAGGTAGCTGCAGCACCTAATTTGCATTATAACCCATGTCACTTTAATAAAGATAAGAATATTCCGATAAAATATTACTTTACTTGGTGAAATAAATAATTTAATCCTTAGATATTTACCTACTTTAATGTAATTAATATATACTAATGTTTTAAAAGTGCAATTAATTATAATTAGCATAAAATATATCCTAATGAAAACCCCTCTCCTAGTATCATAAAAGTACCGAGTAGAATAGTTGATTTAGGTGGTTCGACTTGCGACATGCCAAAAACCCGTGAATTTCCCCCTTACTTGAATGGGGAAAATCCCTCTTATATAAATATTTAAAGGTGTTTATCTCATGACAAGACTATATTTTTCTATGAAATAAGATATATGAGTCAGTGCTAATTAGAAAATTTAACTGTCATAACCTCTTCGTCATTAGGAAAAGTGAACGATCGTTTATAAAGGTACCATTTTCTATTTTTGATATTGCCCCCTCCTTTGTGAGTTTCAACAAAAAGATAATCCGTTTTTTTCCTTTCTGAACAATGAAGAAAAATTTTGAACATTCTATACTTTGGTTATAACAAAATAAATCAACGAATATTAAGTGGGAGAAAATCTAATGGTTATTTAGGTACCGAGGAAAATAATAAACAACGGAAATCGAGTTGTGCTTACACATACAGGGGTTATCTCATTTATGAAGCAATCTCCTCTTAAGAGCAGATTCTGAGGAGGGGCATACAAAGGAGATGGGTACATGAAACGGAATAGTTATCGTGACACATGGGTAGAAATTTTAATGGACAACATCCATCACAATTTTTTACAATTCAGGAGATATGTAAAGGACCAAAGGAAAATCATGGCTGTCGTCAAAGCGGACGGTTACGGACATGGCGCAGTTGAAATTGCGAGCTTCCTCATACAAGCAGGAGTGGATTATTTGGGTGTCGCTCTTTTAGATGAAGCTCTGCAGCTGCGGAATGCGGGTATCTCTAATCCGATTCTTGTTTTAGGGTATACGCCAGTGCGCTCGGTTAAAAAAGCGGTTACGGAAGACATTGCGCTAACCGTATTCTCCCACGAAGTATTGGATGAAATTATCATCCAATCTTCTGTATTACAAAAAACAGCTTCTATTCATTTAAAAGTTGATACAGGCATGTCCAGAATTGGAATTACTTCTGCGGAAGAAGTTTTGGAACTTGCACAAAAGGCGGTTACCTCTCCTTCTGTATATCTTGAGGGCATATTCACGCACTTTGCGAATGCGGACAGTAAAGACCCTACCTATACATACATACAGTTTCAGAGCTTTTTGGATGTAATTGAATTCTTAAAAAGCAACAATATTCATGTGCCAATCAGGCATTGTTGCAACAGTGCTGGAACAATGAATTTTCCTGACATGCATCTGGATATGGTGCGGATCGGTATTGCTTTATATGGCTTATACCCTAATGAAACGTTTAAAGGGCATCCTATCAAACTTAAGCAAGCTATAAATTTCAAAACGGAAATCGCAACTCTGAAAACTATTCCCGCCTTTCAATCAATCAGCTACGGCTGTACGTATAAACCCGAAAGAGAAAGTCTTATCGCAACACTTCCACTCGGTTATGCGGATGGTCTTTCACGCCTTCTTTCCAACCAGGGAATGGTTTTAACGCATGAGCAGTTATCCCCTATTGTCGGGCGTGTGTGCATGGATCAGTCGATGATTGAAGTGACGGATATTGAAGGCTGCCGTGTTGGTGATGAAGTAACTATTTTTGGATATAATGGCTCTTCGTTTCAATCTGTAGACGAGATTGCAAGGTTGATAGGGACTATTAATTACGAAGTGGTTTGTTTGATTGGAAAGCGGGTGCCGAGAATTTATGTAAAATCACAATAGCAAAAACTCTTTGCAGTCATTTTCAGACTATATTCCTTCGGATGAAGCACTATTTGTGTAATGGCCTATGTTTCATACAACTGTAGTATTTGAATTTTTTCATGATACAACAACCATAATAAAAAAGGCCACAATTCGTGGCCAATTCATTATGGTTGTTGAACTTGTCCTTCGGCAATAGGAGTTTTTTGTTGTTTTATTTCCTCTTCAATATTAAAATGGGACCACAAAGAAAGAGAAAGCAAAATTTTAACAAGATTATTTTTCTGAATTTTGAGTTTTGGATTTCTTAACTTATTGATTGATATGTTTGTTGCTTCTCCACTCTTTCTTTACTGTACCCTGTAGAAGAAAATAGCTTATCTTTATTAAAGTTGTTTTCTTCTGTAAAATTTGATGTACATTTTTTATCTATTTAAGATACCATTTTGGGTTCTGTTGCAAAGTTTTCCGAATGAGACTACACTCTAGAAAAAAGAGTAAGGAGAATCACAAATGCGATGTTTTAAAGGGAAACAGTTCAAGAAAGATATTATTTTAGTAGCCGTCGGCTACTATTGTCGTTTTTCTTTAAGCTATCGTGATGTCTCTGAAATTTTAAAAGAACGTGGTATTTCTGTTCATCCTACAACGATTATGCGCTGGGTTCATGAGTATGGGACTTTGATCTATCAGATTTGGAAAAAGAAAAATAAGCATGTGCAACGATCTTGGAAATTGGATGAGACCTATATTAAAGTCAAAGGAGAATGGTGTTACCTTTATCGTGCGATTGATAAAGAGGGGTACACCTTAGATATTCAACTTCGTAAAAAGCGAAATCATCAGGCAGCATATACCTTTATGAAAAGGCTAGTAAAAGTGTTTGGAGAACCAACGGTTCTCACTACAGATAAAGCACCGGCGTTACTTTGCGCATTTAACAAATTAAGAAGACAAGGATTTTATCAAACTACAATCCATTGTACAATCAAATATTTAAACAATCTTATTGAACAGGATCATAGACATATAAAGCGACGTCTAGCTAAATCCGCAGGATTTCAAAGTCTTCGCCATGCTTCACGTACCTTGAAAGGAATCGAAACAATTCATGCTATATATAAACGAAAACGAAGTTTGCGACCAAACTTCGTTTTTTCAACGTACGATGAATTACAGCGATTACTTGCTATTGTATAAAATTTAATTGTACATAACTTACCTTTTTGTCTGTTAAGAAACTTTGCAACAAAACCTTTTAAAAGATAAACATAGCAAGAAAGGATGTTTTTATGTCAGAGCAATATGAAGCTTTTTCTAATATTAAAGCAAGTGATAAATTCCAAGAGCGTCTTTACACGGTGGCAGGGTATTATATGCATTATTCTAAACAAAAATCTAATAATGCTTTTAAAAAAGTACATGTTAATTTCACTTTATTATTAGTTGAAGAAGAGTTATGTTTTTTGATTTCACTTTTAACTCCTGCTGAATTAGAACATTTTTATGAAACAGTAGATATTAAGTGGTCTGATAATGTTTTATTTGATGGGAATAGGCCTTATATGAAAGCAACAGAAGATATTAAATTAATAAATACAAAGGGGGAGTACAATGAAAATTAAGGAGATTGTAAGTAGTTTTTTAATGATGGGAGTATTATTTTCGGGATGTTCGGCAATTCAAGATTCAAATAATATAAAACAAACAAGTGGATCACAAGATGTTGCGCAAGTTATAGAGTTTCCATCAAATAAGTATCCAGAAACAGCGTCACATATTAAAGATGCGATTGCAAATGGCAAGACAGATATTTGTACAATTGATCGGGATGGAGCGGCGGAAAGGAGAAAACAATCATTAGCAAATGTTCCAACGAAAAAAGGATATGATCGAGATGAATATCCTATGGCCCTTTGTCGTGAAGGCGGTAAAGGGGCTGATATAAAATATATAAAACCAGCTGATAATCGCGGCGCAGGCTCATATATAGGTAATAAAGTGGATAAATTACCAGACGGGGCAAAAGTGAAAATTGTTGTAAAGTAAATTAGAAGATTGATTGCAATGGATATAATATTAAAGACCCCTATTTACAGAATTAATTGTAGGGGTCTTTAATAAAAGTTTCGATCAACTTAATACATATGGATTTGTTTTTGGCGGTTTAACTTTCCTTGCAAATTTAAATATTGAAGTTTTTCTTGTTTCTTCTCATCTATTACTATTTTTGAAGCTTTATAATTTATATCGGAAAAAATAGCTATATGTTTAATCCCGTCTTCAAACTTTTGCATAACTTCCTCAACAAGTGATTTATTATAAATCGTAATAGAAACTGAAGGAATTCGCTTTATATTATCTGTATCTGCTTTTTCAATCCAAGGAGAATAAAGTGAAATGCTATGGTATGGGAATGTTTCAGTTGGTTTGTTTATTGATCTAATTCGACCATGAAGGCAAATGGGATGATTTGGGAATTTAGAAAGGTAGTCGAAAGCCTCCCTAAAATTCTCGGTATCATAAAAAAATTTATTCCAATCAATCTTTTTGTTATGAAATTTTAATACTACAAGATTACGTAATTCTCTGTCTTGATCTTCAAGTTGAGTACGTAACTGCATAATTTTTTTCATAGATGCAAGGTAGGAAGAGAGCTTCCCTTTATTTTCATAAACTTTTTGAGGATTCTTTTGTTTGGCACCTGTTGGTACTAAAACACCACTAGCTACAGAGCTGTTTTTCTTTTTTTGTAAAGCGTTTTTAATAACATGTAGTCTAAATTCATACTTTCCATTTTCTAAGCTAGTTATTAAGTCTTCTGCACTTCTTGCAATTACTTTAACTTGACCAGCAGTGTTGAATTGGCAAGTTTCAATATGTTTTTCTTTACCAGCTAAGCGAAGAAATGCTCTTACTTTTATTGTTTTGTCATTATATTTACGTTCGAACTCATCCACAAAACTAAGTTGTTTACGACAATTTTCATCAGTACAATATAAATCAGTTTGTAAGGCTTCGTTTTCTTGAATCTCATCAATCCCGACAATTCTATTTAAAAAAGGATGATAAGCACTAGACATTTTAATTCCCATTTTAACCCTCCTATATAAATTGAGTGTTCTTTATTTTATAGTATCAAATATTTCAAGGAAGATAATGGATTATTTAAAAAAACAGCTGTTTTAAAGGGTGTTTAATACTTACCTATTGTCGAAAAAAATAAATATTAATTTCCAGAGAAACACTTGATTTAGGTAACTTAATTCGTTAAAATAAAGGTAACTTAAATCAAGAAAGGAGCTAAAATGCAAAAACATGGAGGTAAAAGAGAAGGCGCTGGTCGCCCATCTCTTGGAATTACTAAAAAAGTTTCCATCACTTTACCAGAAGAAGCCTGGAAACGTATTGAAGATAGCGAAAAATCCTATTCACAGTTTTTCAGGGATGTAACGCTAAAAGAATTAAAAAAGTAAAAGTGTATAAGAAAAAGCCCTTCCCAGGTCTGCCAACTTAGTAAGGACTTTTTCAAAACCTATAAACTTTGATTCAAGAAAGGATGAATTGTGTTGACAAAACCCTTTTTAAAAATCGAAAGTGGTGAGTTAATTTTAACACAACCCCACCACAAATTTAAATCCTCCAAAAAATTTTACTTATTTATTTCAGAAAATTACAAAAAGTTAAATCGTTATTTTGGTATTGAAGAGAATGTTTCCGATCAGATTTGGTTTTATGGTTTCTTTGCAACCTCAATTTTTATGATGCTTTTCACCTACTTATTTTCGGGTATCGTATATGGATTTTAGAGGGAAGCCATATAGAAGAAAGGGTATTTTAAAATAATCCCTCTAGAAAGGAGATAAACATTGATTCAATCAATAAAGAATACCATGCAATTTATTGGTTTGATCTTAATTAGTGCGTTGATTGCTGTCAGCTTAGTGAATTAGTCCTTTAAGAGAGAAAGGAGCAATCACATGGAAGATTACAAATGTAGAGCGTGTGGAAAGATTGCCGCGGAAGGATTTGCATTAGGAAGACTATGTTATTACTGCATTGAAGAAGTTGTAATTCACATAAAAAAACAAATAGAAGGCAAAGAAATTTCTTGTAGGCATGGAGATAATCAAACAATCGAAATCCTGGGAACAGATGAATCTATAACGGTTTGTCATGAGTGTGGAGAAGAAGTATAAAAGGGAGGCAAGAAAATGAAAATCGGTGTATCTGTATGGAGAGTTCTTTGCAAAGAAACAAAGTTGAAATTGCTTCAAAATGCTATGCAAGAGAGTAAAAGCCGCTTTACAAAACAATCCCTTTCCATTGCTATAAAGCAACAGAAAGGGGAAGTGTGATGAGTGATCGTATTGGTGAAAGGCACAAGAAATAAGATGCCTTCAAAAATATTTTAGCATGTTCATTTAAGAAATAAAGGGGGAACTTAATGTGATGAAAACAGTCCAATTGTTGAAAAGTGAAGAGTTTGAAATTGGTACAACGGATAAAAACGGGCACAAATTAAGACAGTCTGATTTTGTTGTCACACAAGATGATTTTGAAGGGATTAGTATTTGTCAAATTCTATACAACAGTATTGCAAAAGAGTTTGTGGCTATGAGTGATTCTAATTGGTGGATACCATATCATGATTTATCTGTTGCAACAGAAAGGCTAGATTATGTCATTGCAAAAGAGTTTTTGGGGCTAGAAACATGCGGTACATATTGGGGTAAGAATCGTACGCCATTTATTAGAATGCCGATTGAATATTTCAATCCTGTTGAGGAATCCACTTTTATTCTTGAAAAATTAGGGCGGCAATATGACGATCTATTGAGCGTAAAAGAAAATGGGTGCTGGTACCTAACAGTAAACAAGAAAATATATAGCGAAAAGCGTCTTGGGATAGCCGCTTGTTTAGCCGCTGTTGATACTGTAAGAAACAAGAAGTAGGGATTTGATTTTAAGGGAGAAATACAAATTATAAATAGGGGGAATTAAAATGTTACATGCAGTTATGCAAGAGCAAAATTACTGGAAAGGCCAGAAACAGAAATTCCGAAAAAATAATAAGAAGTTATTAATTTCATTAGAACCACATTTGCATGAAAGATTGGAAGAGTTCGCATTGTATAACGAAAATTTAGATCAAATTGCATCGGAGTTAGTAACAGAAGGTTTAGACTATATCTATATGGAGGATATACCTGTAAGGCAATCTCATGCTTTTCAGCATTTTGTAGAAATTGAATTATCACCATTTCAGCAAAAACTCTTACAACAATTGGCACTCAAACGAGGATGCTCAACAAGAAAAATGGCATATACAGTATTACATTTCATGCTCAAAACAAAGTAAAAGAATCCAATCATAAAAGAAGGATTCTTTCACCAGGTATTCGTTGGCAAATGACTTCACCTAAGGAATTGAGTCTCGTACACTCAATTCCTTTTTTATGTTATAAAAAAGAATGTAATTTGTCAAAAAGCATTTGTTATAGAATAACAAATGCTTTTTGTTGAACTTGAATTGAACACTTTCAGAAAGTATTTATATTGTTTGCCTTTTTCTCTTGAAAAAATGTACCCTCAATCACTAATTTTACCATAGAATATAGAAAATGTAGCGTTTTAATATCAAAAAACCTATTGGTTTTATATGGATTCTTTCTTTATAATAATGAAAGGTAGTTCCCGAATGTAGATAGGCTCTCATGCAAGAAAAGCAAGAGAGCCTATCTACATAAAAAAGGACAATTTATTTGGTGTAAGGGGTTTAATGACAGCTTGTTACTACAACCCGTTTTTATTTTAAAACAATTAATCAGAAAATTCAATCTAAAGTTTTTTCTCAATATGGCTTTTCATATTTTTGAATTATAATATAATTAATTCTTTTTATTTCTATATCTGTCTCTTATCTTCCTGTTATGAATCCTTATTGAATTAAGGATTCTTTTTTTATCTTCATTTTTTGATTTAATCGATATTTTCCCATTGCTTCATAAATTAATAGGTCTAATTTTTGACTAAAATCAATTACTTTTTTATGGCTAAATCCATATTTTTTTACAAGATAGCTCAATTCTTTTTTTTGATCTTCGATCATGTCATGTAATAATCACATATCCACTTTTTCCTTTAAACTCCTTTATAGGGGTCACCAAGCCAAGGTTTTGAAGTACACCCTAAATGAAAATTCTCTTTCTCGACAGTTTTTTATTTTGAGAATTCAGCTCATTTTTTTAGTTTTGGGTAACAATGAATTACTTATGTTGATAGACATGTATGATGCCACCTATAAAATAAAAAGAGATAAGAACACTGTTTAAGGTGTTTTATCTCTTTTTGAATCTACACTCGTAATCCCACGTATTTTAATGGGATTACAGATTACTTTTCAACAGGAATTATAAATGCCTTACCATAAATATATTGAACAGGAAAAAAACTATAGTTTAATTTTTTCGTAAATATTCATCATTTTCAGAATGTGTATATTCTAAGATATCTCCAGGTTGACAGTTTAAAACCCTACAAATTGCATCAAGTGTAGAAAAGCGAACAGCTTTTACTTTACCTGTTTTTAGATTGGATAAATTGACTACAGATATTCCCACAGCATCGGCTAATTCTCCCAATTGCATTTTCCTATCTGCTAATACCCGATCCAATCGTGTAATAATAGCCATAAAATAGCACCTCTCGTAAAACTTACAAAGTAGAATCATATTCTTTTTGCAAATATGCACCATATTTAAAAATATGAGACAAAAATAAAAGAAGAAATCCCATTATCATCATTTCAAAATTAAAATTAAGAGAAATTACAGTTTCAGACAAATGAAGTGTTCTTACAAATAAAAAACCCAAAATATTCATTAGTAATCCGACGATAAAACTATAAATAATAACTCCATAAGCCAAATATTGGATGTGTTTAATACAACTTTTAGAAAAGGGTTGTTTATTTCTTGTAAACTGTAAAATTCTTTTTATCTGTACAGTAAGGAATAATAATATTGTTAGGATTACTTCACCTATTATACAAGCATTTATAATCAATGTCCTAATTTGTGTGTCTTGAATATGATTTACATCAACTTTATAAGAAGAATCATTAAAGCTTAAATAAATAGTACCGCCTTTTGCAGTTAAAATGTCAAGTAAGGTATGGGGTTGAACTAATATTCCTCCAATCATCATACCTAAAACCAAAAACATTCCAATAATTACTGTCCAATAAAAAATGTTAAATAAACCTTGAAACAATTTTATTGTTTTTTCAAAACCAATAAAATCCTTAGATTGATTCATATTTTCACTCCATTTCTTTTTTATTAATATAGCACCATTTTCGTTGTTTATCATTATACGGTTAATGTTTATTGCTAATAACATAATGATAAACATTAACTAATTGATATGTAATTTTACATATCCAAATAAAGGGAATCAATATACAGAGCATGATTAAATTATATTAACAATATTAAAATCGGATTTATTCTTCTTCCAAATTAAAATAGTTATTTTTTAGCTAGATATATCAAGTTATAAGTATTTTCGTTAATTAAATGCTATTAAAATAGTGTTTTATCAGTATAATATTTTCTCTCATTTTAGTTCGTGATAATAGAATTAGTAAATGTAATCGACAAAATTCTACTATTTACGCGTTGAAAATTTAATGTTTTAATATGGACATAAGATTCTTACATCTTATGAGATAAAAGAATAAAATCTATTTTCATTGTTTATTTTTAATGTTAGGCCTTAGGTAAGAGTTTTAAAGTATGGCATTATGTATAGTTTATCAATCTATTTAAAGAGAGGTATGTTATGAAAAAGCAGAAAATTGAGAAAACTAATGGAATTTTAACAGGAGAGAAAAAAATGAAACGCTATAAAAAATTGTTAATGGTTGCTCCACTCGCATGTATGCTAGGAACAGGAGTTGTTACTTTGCCAACTGCATCTCATGCAGATGCAGCACCAGTAGCTTATATTCAATTGGATGAGGGTAGTACTTACTCTACAGAAAACATAACAAAGGCTTTATACAACAGGATACTCAAAGGTATTGAACGTTCACCTGAATTACGTCAGAAATTTAAATTAGCAGATGATGAATCGGTACAAAGAGAACAAGGTGAAACTACTTTCAATGGTACAAAGTACCCTGCTATTGATTATGGTTTAAGAGATCAATTAAGTAAGGTGACTGCTTCAAGTATTGGAACAAATATTACGGTTAATCCAACTACAGTTACTGAAGTAGAAGCGGGTAAAATTGAGCTATTAAGTTATAGGAATGACACTCCTCTCACACAAAAACAGTATACAACAGAAAAATCAGTCAAGCGTATAGATACTGTTACTGCGACAAACCAATATGGATTTAAATTAGGATTTGAGTCTAACACTGAATTTAAAGTTGATGCTCTTGTAGCTTCAGCTAAACAATCATTTAAAGCTAGTGCTGAATTTAATTTTTCACATACAGATACAAATACTGTTACTAATGAAGAGACGGTTACATTTAAGGCACAAGAAGTACTTGCTGCCTCAGGCGGAACAACGAATTATTTTACTAGGGTTGGAAAAGCGAAGTTTTCAGGATCATTCCAAACTGATGCGGCTTTAACTGATCTAAAATTGAAATTACCTATAGTTAAGAATAATAATTCTAACACTGTAGCTCATACTGAAGAAGTTACTCTAACTTCACAAGATATATATACTATTTTCAAAAACTCACCATATGCATTACCAACATATTTAAGTTTTGATGACAATGGTAAAAAAGTCTTAGTGAAAAACGTAACTTTTAACTATACAGGAGAAATGGGTTATAATACAGCGGCACAAGCGGAATTTATTCCATTCAATCAAGAAAAACCAACACAAACAATGTCATATGAAAAATATGAAGCAAAAGCACAGGATAAATCTCTTTAAGAAAAAACTAGAAAAATAAACTATAAAATGCCCAATAAACTTTGTCCGTAACAAAGTTTATTGGGCATTTTCGTTTCGGTGCATAGATAAAGGAACTGAAGGAAAAACTCTCATCAAATTTAATAAATTTCTTTTTAGAATTATAACCTGTCTATATTAAATTAAGATTTATAATATAAATGTTAGATGTTCCCACTTTTAATACTTTATGAAAACCATTTTCTTTTATTCTTTGAATCTTGCAAGTAGGTATTGTTCTTTATTTTTATTTCCTCGATTAATGAGATTTTGAATCATAATAGTTCTTGTACATCTTTTAATAATATGAGCTTATTTTTCTTATAGGGGTACGGCAACATCGCCATAAGGCTAAAGAAAATTAGATACATTGAATATCGAGAAGTAGTGTTATGTTAACTTATGTAAAAATTGTGTCTAAACGTACAAATTTTCCCGAAATGATATGGTGATCTCTTATACATAGAATCTTAAAAAAATGTATCCCAAAAATTACAAACAAAAAACAAGGCTGAAACCAGCCTTGCTCTAAAGGAAAAAAACTAACTCTTATATCTACAGTACATTACGTATGTAAATTTTTAAAGTGGATATATTCGAAAGGATAAAAATATTATAATTGTAAGATTTTTGTGTTTTGTGTTTATAAAGAAACCGTTGAAATTGCTTGTTTATAAATGAACTGTTGCTTTCCATTGCTTAAAACTAGTACCGAAAATTTATCAACAGCGATAATTTTTCCAGGTACTCTGACACCGTTTATTAGAAAAATTGTCACTTCTTTCTTTTCTTCTATAAGATTTTCATAAAACTTTTCTTGTGTATACATCATTTAGACGGTTGCAACTCCTCTCCTTTTTTAGAACGGTTCATAGCTTCTAAGAATACATATTCTTTTACTGTTAGCTCTACCGTTGGGCAATATTCAACCTTTGATAATTCGTGAAATAGAGAAAGGTTTTTGTGTAGTTTTTGAATCATTTCATCTAAAGTGATTTCTCCTACACCATATTGGATTACTGGATTTAAAAATACGTCTATATCTATTAAACTTGGTTCAATTAGGGAAACAATTTCTTGTATTTTTGGTAAAACAATTGTTTCATAGCGTTGTTTGAATAGTTCTAAGTCTTCTGGTGCGGGTTCATTTTCACATAGCTTTTTGAAAGATATTACACGAATGTCATTTCGTAATGAATCAATACGCGCTTCATAAAACGCTTTGTCAAACCCTTCTTTGTCAGCAACATCATAATGAAGTTCTGTTTGTGATCTACGTTTTTTCTGATAAGAATCCATAAGGATTTTTTCTTTTGCATTAAACATCATGATAAATACAGTACGCTCTAAATTCATGACTTGGTTTGCTACGCTTAATGTTTCATCTAATACTTTTGCGCGTTCTTCTTCACTTAACTTTTTTATAGAGGATGGAACAAGGTTTTTGACATTCTCAAACGACTCTGAATTTGTAATGTGTTGAAGAGAAAATTGAGCGACCTCTGGTAAACAAGGATCAGTTGTTTTGTCTAAGAGTAACAAATCTTTAATCGTTCGCACTGTATTTTTGATCTCTTTTTGAGCTTGTCGAACTTTTTCTATGCTTCTTTCCATGTATTCTGGTTGTTTAAGACGATTGAAAATGTATTCTCTTCTTTCTTCAAAATGTTGCTGTAAAAGTGACATAGCTGTTTCCCCCTCTATTTTCTGAATTGATTTAAAACTCCTCTTATATTGTATCATTAAAGTTTATGAACTGGGACGGTAGCAAGGTTTATTTGTGAAGACAAGGTTTGAAATTGCATATCAGACAATCAGCGATACATATTCTTTACCAAAGCAATTACCAAAGCGGATATCAACCTTATAACCAAAGAATCTATCATGATAGCACTATCAAAAGAAATCTTCGATTATCACATGTTTTTAGGGGATTTTGAGTTTTGTTTATAGTAGGAGGAACGGAATGAGAAAAAGGAGGGGGAACAATGAATAATTCTTATGAAATTATCGGTAATCAAATTAAATATTATTTGAGGGATGATCCAACGAGAGGATGGAACAACATACCTAGTCCACAATTTCGAAGTGTGAAAGAAATTACAGAATGGTGTGGAAGTTCAACAAATGAAATTATGTGTGGGTGGGATGCGCTCAATCAAAATGCAATGAGTGTAACGGATACAACAGATTTCTTATATAGGTGGATTAGTTGGTATGTGACCGAACCATTGGACAGTACAGCACAAGAAATACGAAAGTTACCAGATGAACTTGCGAGTTTCATAACAAATGTACCTGTTGATACATTTGAACTCATTAAGAATACCTCTCATATGGTGTTAGATTGTATATGTTTTGTATGGGACTGGATACCGAATTTGTTAACGATATTCTTTTTTTAGGAGGGAAAACATGCTGAATCGAAAAGAAACAATTTCTTTTCAAGCCTTTATGGACCAATCTTATAAGAAGAAAAAGCAAATAAAAATATATAGTATGGGCCCTATTAGCCCGCTTGCATTTTTTCATATGTCATCACCGCTGGTTCATACGTATGTAGCCCTGGGAATAGTAGGCGGCCTTACAATTGGAGCTGTTTTGTTGGAAAAATACTTAGTACGAAATGATTATGTTTTTGTATCTAATCTCCTTTCTAATGGTCTGTATTACGGTGTAAGAATTGGAGGAATGGGGTTCATTGGTTATGTATTTATTCGCATTTTACTCATGTTATAAGGAGGGTTACCAATGAAAGGATGGTTAAAAAAGAAAAAATATAAATATCAGTTAGAAGAAGTATTTAAGAAAGCGAAGCTATACGATGAGCACATTACACGAGGTGGAAAGCTCCCCATTTATCCTACGATTCATGATGTTTACGAAGGAAAGGAAAGTGTGCGGTACACTTTTACACTACCTAATGGCGTTGATCCAGCTCAAATTCATAAGAAATGGTTCTGTTTTCAGCAGGTACTAGGTAAAAATCTCATGATTGAGGGGGATATAAAGAAGTTCGTACTACATGTATTTCATTCTAATGCAAGTTTACAGCCTTACGATTACAGTTATAAACAATGGCAACCATTATTGAAACAATATCGTCTTCCTGTGGTAGTAGGACGGGATCAATTCGGAAATGCAATTGTGTATGATATGGTTGATTCAAATACACCTCATTTACTGATTGCGGGAGAAACAGGAAGCGGAAAAAGTAGTATGGTGCGTGTGATTTTAGCCACATTAATCCAACATATGTCACCAGGGCATTTACATTTGTACCTGGGGGACTTAAAAAATTCAGAGTTTCATTTTTTAAGAAGAGTGAAGCACGTAAAGTATGTTTGCATGGAAGAACATGAAATGACAAGTATGTTATCAAAATTATGGAAAGAGGTATTGCATAGAAGAAAGGTAATGGAAGAATATGAGCTGGGTCATATTGATGAATACAATCAAATGACAAAAGATAAACCTTTACCCTATATTTTTATTGCTATTGATGAAGTAGCAATGCTACAGGACGAAAAGGAATGTGTCACCATAATAGAAAAAATATCAGCTGTCGGCAGATCGCTTGGTATCTTCCTCATGCTAAGTATGCAACGTCCAGATGCAAAAATACTTGATGGTAAGTTAAAGCTCAATTTGACGGTAAGAATGGGCTTTAAATGTGCAGACTTAATTAACAGTAATATTGTGGGGACGCCTGGATCAGAAAATTTAAGTCAATCGGGCCAAATGATTTTAAAATTAGATGGTTTAAAAAAGGTGCAGGCTCCTTTTTTGGCATTGGATCAGGCAAAAGAAATAATAGAACCGTATCGTTTATCTAAAGAGCAAAGTGTAAAGAAGGAAGAACAGGAGCATCAAGAAGATAAAATCTTTGGGGTGTTAGATGATGTTAACGAATAGAGATAAGCAAATTATAGACCATTTACAGCAATTTAGATGTATGTCGCGTGATGATATTATTGATCTTCACTTTAGAAATGTGAAAAATGCAGTAACATGCTGTAATACTGTTACAAAGCGATTAAGCCGCGAAGGATATATTGATGTAGATACATCACAACGTCCATACGTGTATTTTCCTTATCCAAATACCATTCGTAAAGGAAGCCAAAAGATACGTCATTTTTTAGCGATTGTAGATGTATATAAGCAGTTATTACGAACTGAAAGTCCGAAGATATTTCAAGTAGAACCTAAGTATAAGAAAGGTTATATGGAACCCGATATATTTACCATTTGGCGTAAAAGTCCATTTTTTATAGAAGTCCAGAACTCCATCTATAATAAGGCTACGATCCAAACGAAAATAAAACGTTATGAATCGTATTTTCGTAGCATGGAATGGAAAAAAGAATCCTGGCAACCGAAACATAATATGGTATTTCCCTCACTTTTAATCCTTACTGATCTCAAATATTCAATCTCTAGTTCTAATTTCCGTATTTTTCAAGCGCCCTCTATTCCACATTTTCTTACACAAGTACAGCAACCTAAAGGCATTTCGGTTCAAATAGGTTCAGTCAAAGCAAAATTATGAAAGCACAAGATACTGTTTCTTGTGCTTTTTACATATCCCAAAAGTCATTGCTTTTAGCGTAAGGATCAACTTTTCTAATAGCATTTAATAGTTTTTTCATGATTTCAGGTTTGGGGATATAATCTGTATCTCTACATGCTTTACTGATGGTTTGAACAGAAACCTTCGACTTTTTGGCTAGTTCCTGTTGTTCAATTCCTTGCCGATCTAACCATTTTTTTAATTTAGTCCTATTTTTGCGGAAAAACATTTATCTCACTCTCCTGTCCTTATTTTTTTATTTACAATTATGGACAGGAAGTTAAATTCATATACAATTCAATTCAACTTAAATTTAAGTAAGATACAAGAGAACGAGATTCATAGAGTATTTACACGAACGATTTATTGATAATTTCACTTGGAATGAGGTATACATACAATGCAAAGATTTGACTTACGCATCATACAACAAATCTTTGCAAAGCACTTTCCAAAGAAATTTAACTTAATCTGTGTCTAGAGAATATGAAAAAGGACTGTTTTGTTTTACTCGTATAAGATAAGTAAATGGAAAAGGAATAAATAGAAAGACTTTGGGCATATTACGTTTTGGGCATTGACTCAAAATTGTTATTGGAGTGGAAAAAATGATAGGTTTATTGGTTGTATTAGGTTGCACAATTATATTTTTTCTTTTAGCACAAATTCTCACTCCTTCATCTACTTATGATCCCAATACTGATTCACAACGGGCGAAATGCTCTAACAAATTAGAGAAGAGAGTATATGATGCATTGCGCTTCAAAGGTTATTATCCAATTGTGCAATATAAAGTACCGAATAAACGTTTTAAGTTAGATTTTGCGTTTTTTTCTCCAAATGGTTTAAAAATAGACGTAGAAATTGATGGACCTTTTCATCGAACACCAGAAGGAGTCAAACGAGACAGTAGACGGGATAAATACATGAAAACAAACGGATGGAAAGTAATTCGTATTACTGACATTGCATTAAATAATAGGTTTGAAAAACAAATACTTTTGTTGGTGGCAACATTAAATGAATTAGGGATAGAACCTTCTAAAGAAACCGATTTTGTTATGTTAGAACAGGAATAAAGACGTATGATGAAAGTTACATCACACGTCTTTATTTTTTGAAAAGAGCCTAGACCAGAATCCTTGTTTTTGTTCTTGAGTGGATGCTATAAGTCTTTGTGATTCACGCATTTCATCAAAATCTCGTTTTAAGAGTATATCACTGCTATAGCACGAGGTGAATGCATGGTATTAAGAGGGAAACTAAAGTAATAGGAAGACAGAAAAAGGTATTTAATGATTAACAAATTAATGAAATGGAATTAGGGATCCCCATACCAAGAATTAAAATTACTATGTGCTATAGAATTGATACAGGTACGCCGAGTCACTAAAGCAAAGACTAATAGCAAAGAATGCGAACCATGATGGGATTCCCTTGCAAATATTAAGCGGAAATTGAAGGATGAAAAATTCTTGTTTTTAAGCAGGATAAAAAGTGTACAATGGGTATTAAGGATTAGTAAAATGATACTATGTTAAGGGTGTAGCGATACTATAATGGAGGTGGTTGAATGGAGAGCAGAGATGATGTTGTAAGTGAAGTGTATTTAAAAACAATAGATGTCTCCCGTATCACCAATCTAGCAGAAAGTACAATCAGAAAATATAGCTTAGAACTCGAAAAACAAGGCTATGAGTTTAATAAAGATGGCGATACAAGACTGTATCATGCCGATGATGTGACAGTTTTTAATACTCTAAAAGAGATTAGAGAAAAAACTAAGGTTTCATTGAATCACGCTGTTAGCGTGTTGATGACACAGCAATCTCGTGCGACACAGGGTGTAGCGCGTTCGGAAGTTGCTGTGACAAGGTCTCAGAGTGAAGAAGAGCAATACGCGCTACAATCCATATCGAGTGAAATTAGAAATTTCTTAGAAGATATCAAGACTGAATTTATAGGTTTTCGAAAAGAACTTGAAATTGAACGTCAAAGCAATGATTTATTTAAACAAGAGCTTGAAGCGGAGCGTAAAAAAAATCAGGAATTAGAAAAGAAACTTGATCTTATTATGACGGAATTAGAAAAACTCAACGCTAAAGCTGATATTTCTAATCAAGAACCCAAAAGGAAGAAACTATTTGGGATATTTTAAGTTTATACAAAACAAAAAGAGTTGCTCTTATACGGGCAACTCTTTTTGTTTTAGAAATCTGGATATTCTAAATCGTCTTCATCTAATGATCCTGTAATGTTGGTATTAGTGATTAATTGTCCCATTTGACCTACGTCTTTTAATAAATCGTCTGCCAAAGAATTATGGGTATTCTCATCGTTTTGCATAAGAACAGCAGATACAGGAGCCACCTGGAGATCTGAAATGGTTTGTGTAATTTGTTTTATAGCGTTCATCATTTGTTCTTGATTTTTTGAGACTTTTAAAAGTTCTTTTTTTGCATCAAAGGGCTCTTTTTGTGTTAAGTCTTGTTCAACTAATTGAATAATATAAGTTGCAAGCTTTTTTGAGCGGGCTTTTTGCTCAAGGTGATTATAAACTTCTTCGCTCATGTGATCTGTTCGAAGCCCAAAGACTGTTTGTTTCTCGGTCTTTTTAGTACGTCCCATAATGCGGCTCCTCCTTTCTGGCTATACTTATTTCTCTGTTTTTTGCAGCATTTCACCGCGGCTTTTTACTTCAAGACCATATAAATTTAATTTACGTGAATCTGGTAAGAAAATATGATTTGCTTGAGCAATTTCAGCTCCATACATTTCTTCAATGACTTCATGAATGCTAGTTTCTAATATTGGGGCAACACCACCGAAATAAACATATTTATAAACTTTATCAGCTGGTGCAGGCATTACATCTTGGATTTTTAAAATTAGAAACTTAGCAAACTCTTTTAAGGAAGAGCGGATTTTGTCCGTTAAATCTACACGCTGGCCAGTGTTTCCGTCAACTAATTCCATTTTGGGTTTTTGGAAATTGTTCACTATAAATGTTTCAAATGAACGTAAATCAGAGAATTTTTCTAAGAACTTTTCTTTTCTTAATTTTTCAATATGAGATAGATAAGATAATTTGTCTATCGGTTGCATTGAATCACGGTTCTTAGGTGATTTTAAACCGGCTGGTGATAATACTAGATCAATCGTCCCGCCGCCAATATCAACAAGTACTGTATCGTTGTTATCGAATTGTCTTGCCTCTTCACGATCTTCTAATTCAAAATTCTTTTTAATTGCTAAACGTGCAATTTCTCCTTCGATACGACAAGTTGCCTTTTCTACAGTTATTTTTAATGTTTTTTCCATTCCTGGTGTATGTATTGTAACTTCATGCTCTCCAGCAAATCTTTCCGCCATTGCATTTTGGGCTTCACTAAATTTTGCTGTTCGTTTCAGTAACCATATAGGTAACATTGTTTGGAAATATTCAATTTCAACTGTATTGTCATCGGATTCGCGAGTTTCATTAATAGCATGATAGAAAGAAACAGCTGATAAAAACATTACGTAAGGGATAGGGCTTGTAATTTTATCATGAAGTTTGTTGACATGATTGTTAGCTAATGCATGTTTTGCAGCTTCGTCGCCAACTAAGAAGAATCGTTCACTGTCTTCTCCTGGGATTGTTGTTGAAATAAGTAGGCGAGATAATAATTCTTTAGGATTAGTAATGGTTGCTACAAAATGAGAATCAGCTTCGTCTTTACTAATTTCTACAACGTTTGTAGGAGTTTCGATATAGAAACCATCAATTAAGTTCATATCAAGTGAGTTTCCAGAATCCTTATTCATCATAGTAATTTTCATTAACTATTCACTCCTTTAGTTATCTTGTTAACAAGATAACATTTTTTCAGCGTTATTGGAAGTATATTTGTGAAAAAAGTTAACAAATAAAAATAATCGTATTATCTATAGAAATAAGCTTTTTATGTTATTTTTATTTCTAAATGTTAATTAAAGTTAACAATAAATTTATTGTTAACTTTAATTGATGTGAATCTATTTTTCATAATAAATTTGTATCTTTTCGTTTTTTCGATAAGAATTTCCCCTTATACAATGAAGCGATAAGGATTCTAAGCGCAAGAACTGTGGGGACAGTTCAATTTCTCATCAAATTAAATAGGTTTTATATGGAACATTTGACACACTCTGGGTTTCCTTCATTTTCTAATTGATAAAATAGAATTCAAATATTACCGAAATTAGATAAATATTTCTACAAATTCAAAATATTAACAAAAGTGATAAAAGTGATACATTTAATTTGAAACTTATAAAAATATTTAAGGGGGATTAATTATGTTTAAAAAAATGATAGTAAGTACTTTAGCTACAGGCTTATTATTCTCGGTTAGTGGAAATACATTTGCTGAATCACCGGATTATGGTTCGGTGAAGTATGAAATTAATGGTGCAGTCAAGGCATCGGAATTTAAAGATATAGCAAAGATGCCTATAGATATGAAAAAAGTAACTTCCACCGATCCCTACAATTTAGATAAAAAGAATGGTAGAGTACATAAAGGTTTTGATTTTGCAGCACCACAAGGAACAAGAATAGATGCTGTTCAATCTGGTAAAGTAGTTTTTGCTGATTTTGGAAGCAAAAAAAATGGGTTTACTGATTATGGTAATGTAGTAGTTATCGAACATACCTACAATAAAAAGAAACTTTATACCTTATATGCCCATATGAGTAAGATGTCAGTGAAAAAAGGTGACACAGTAGAAGCGAGTCAAAAGATAGGAGAAGTTGGTAAAACGGGAGAAGCCACAGGTAATCACCTTCACTTGGAAGTAAGAACAGATACACTTCATGGTGAACGTGTAGATCCAACTAAATATTTGCCACCATTTAAAAAATAATAATATGTAAAACTTTTAAACTATTAGTCCTTATAGCAATAGCTTAAAAAAACCTGTTTTTTGCTATCAACAGGTTTTTTTATTTACATAAAATTCGAAAGCGAAAGTTAAACATCCTGTATGTGCTTATATTCAATAAGTTGTTGACCACTAGCATCTACTCTAACGGTAATTTCATCAATACCATAGCCAATATGTGGTCCATAATAGGGGGAAACTCGTACTTTCACATCATAAGCTCCACCAATACCATATAATTGTTTAATATTCATAATCTCAGTATCCCATCCTGCCCAGGATGGGATACCTTCTGTAGCATTTTTATAAATTTCTGTTAAAGCTTTATCAATTGATGGACTGAGGCTTCTTATTAGAGCATATTTCACCATATCATTATCTGGTTCTTTTGCATTTGCTTGAAAAGAGAACGTAGAGTAGGAAATGATGAACATTAAGATACTTAGTACAATTAGAATTTTCTTCATAGCATCACCTAAAATTATTCTGTCCACTTTGGCTAATATTATTGTACTAACAAATACTTTAGTTTGAGTAAGATAAGAAAAAAATGAAGAAATTTTATTGTATACGATATACATGCTCGGTTAACATAATGCATCAGTATCGGTAGCAAGGAAAAAGGCGAATCCTGTGTAAGTTGGGATTCGCCTTTTTTAGGTAGTTTTAGAGAATGTAATCATAACATATTTATATTATGGTTAACAAATAATGATTTCCTCTAAGAAACCATTATATAACTTGTGTTTTTTTTATAACATATGGTGTATTGCCAGCATTTCGAAAAAAACTAGGCTAAGAGCATACAAGATTTTATACAGTTTTTCGGCTAATCCAGTAAGAAACGCGAGCCATAAAACCGCACCAGAATAGGAATGTATAAAAAGATGCATAGAGTCATAGAAAAAGACAAAGACAAATCCCTTGTGAGAGTAAGAAGACGTCTTTCTCTTTGCTACCGATACTGAGACGTTATGTTAACCGATCATGTATAGAGTATTCACCTGTAGACTTAAAATAAAGTTGGATTAAATTATGATTTAGTTGTCATAATAATTGAACGTGGATAGAATCCCAATTTCTCATAAAACGATACAGCTTCATTCCCGTACACTACTGTTAATTCAATTTCATATATTTGTTTTTCTTTAAACCATTCCATTGCACTATTCATTAATTTCAAACCCAATCCATTTCTTCGGTATTTTTCGTCAACAAATAGGACCTCAATCTTCCCGCTTACTTTTTTACCATATGCTATATAAAATCCTAATATATTGTCCGTTTCCGCTTCAATCAATAATTCGATCCTGTATTCTCCATACTTTAAGTTTTTTTCATATTCTTTAATACGTTCCTCAAATGTAATTCTTGGATAATCACCAGAAAAAAATTTTGATTTACTATTATGATATTCATGCAATTTATCTAATGGGTTTCTTATCACTTCTATTTCTTCGAGTGTTATCTGTTTGTTAATAATTTCCATTCTTTCACATCTCCAGTAATATATTTTTATTTAAGTATAGAATACTGTACTTCCTATATCGAGAATTATGTAAATAAGCTGTCCAAATGGACAGCTTATTGTATTTTTGGCTTAGCGTAGGGTTTTTCCAAAATGTGGAGGTACCCTTGATTCAATTTATGATCAATTAAACTTAGGTTTTTATCCTCGAAAAATACTGTAAGGATAAGGTTTTGTATTCATTAGCGTACAATTCCCCCTAAATGATATGGTGCTCCCTAATAACATTTTATGAGTTGGATATTGAGGGTAATTTAGTAAGGGTTTTAATATGTGAACCATTGGTTTACATGCATTAGATTAATGGTTTCTTTATTAATTAGGAGTTTATATGTAATGTTTTCTTAGAGGTGAATAATATGAATTTAGGTACGCAATTAAAAAAGTTTCGTGAATTAAAAAGCTTTTCACAAGAAGATGTGGCTCGAAAGGTTGGAGTGACTAGACAAGCTGTATATAAATGGGAGAGCAATAAAAGTTACCCTGATATTGATAATTTGATTTTACTTAGTGAATTATATGAAGTAACAATTGATGAGTTAATAAAGGGATCAGCGAATACTCGAGAGGAATTAGAAAAAAAGGATAAGGATAAGTGTGAAGACGATGATGAGGAAAATGATTTTGTTTTTTTTATAGGTATTGCTCTTATATTTATAGGGATATTTATTGGCATTGAAGGAATTTCCTTATTTATAACTATATTAGGAATGCTGATAATGGTATTTTATAGTGATGTAAAAAAAGCAATTATTAATGAATTTAAAATAAAAAGAAGACCAAACTAGAAAAAATTTAGTTTGGTCTTCTTTTTATTGCTGTTTATTCCAGAATTGAACGTATCTATGCAGGGCCTCAACGCTTTTCAATCCTAAAAATGCTTTAATTTCAATGGGTTTCATGTCATTCTGTAGCGCATTTAATATAAAACGGTTCCGTAGCATAGTAGGCGTTATATGGATTTCAGCGCGTTTCGCTTCTTTCTGTAACATGCGTTGTACAGCGATTCTAGTTAAAGCGGCAGGTTGATCTTTTTCATAGTCCCAGCGGAACGTTTGCGGGCCGAAATCAAACGCCACAAAGAAGGGATCGCCCGTTTGTTGGCGCGGCCTAACAAGATTAGGAATCTTGTTGTAATACGATAAGGCCAGTTTTACATGCTCTTTTGAAAGGGTAATAGATCGCTTGTAGGCGTGTATCCCTCCTGGGGTAATGGTATTCGTCCCAAAGTGTATATCATGCATAGAAAGCGTAAGAATGTCCTGGATAGACAGCCCATAATCTAACATGAAATGAATTAATAAAAGATTACGTTCTAGAATAAACTTTCTTCCTGTTGCTTGGTAGTCGGTTAATCCGTTATAACTACGCATGACGCGGAATAGTTTTTTTGTTTCTTGATCCGATGCAAAGTGTTTAGAAGTTAGTCCAGGAGGGGAGATATCACTTTTTAAATCCTGGGCCGCACCATGAAATTGTAAAAAGTTAATGAGAATACCTCGTACACGCTTGATATTAGAAATTGACGCTCCACGTTCCTTTTTAAGGGCTTTTAAGTATCTATCTAATGCATTTGTATCGAAAGAACGAAAAAACGATTCTGGGGGTGATTTGACGCGTTTCTGAATCCATGATGTGAAAAGTGTGAGATCGTAGCGGTATTGTTTAACGGTGGAAGATTTACGGCCATGTTTTAACAAATCAGCAAGGAAAACATCAACAGAAAGTTCCCAAGTCATGTTTATATACTCCTTTTTCCTAAAAATTGTGTACCGCAATTATATACGAGAACTATACAAACAAGCAATAGGGGATTCTAGGTCGAGGTGTTTTCTTTGGGGCTTGGTGGGAGTCCAGGGCCAGGACATTGCGGGGCTATGCGGAGACATATGGGCATGGCTAGACAGGGCGTGGAGTTGTAATATAGGTGGATATATAGATGTGTAGGAATGAGTGGAAGGCGAATGATGGGCCGATGTTGAAGGAGGACGATATGCGAGGAATGGGAATGGCCGCCGCCCCGCCTACGTAGTTTTATGAAAATCTGCCTGGCAACGGAATCTGATTCATAGCTGAATCAAGATACCCTTACCAGGAGAGCTTCAAGGTAAATCTAAGTTTCTAAATATTCCGCGGAACCTAGTTCTATCAATCAGTTTAAGGTAAGAATAAGTTCAGAATAACCTAAGTATGTTGTCGCAACTAATTCTGTAGATTTATCTCATATTATTCTGAATTAATTCTGAGGTTATTCTCTTTACTGAAATGCTCATAATGAACAGGAATGATCGTTTGTTTTTAAAGTGCTGTACTATATATTTATGGTAAAAATTACGAATATTAGTATTTATACTGTATACAGATATTCGGTGTTCCGTAAATTTGTATATTAAATGATAAAAAGAGTTCTATTTTGATATTTAGTTTGTTCTGGAGGTTTATGTTTAAAAATCTAGCAAAATATAGTTCCCAATATGGGATACTTTTTATAATAAATCTTGTTTTTAAAAAAATTAAAATGATTAAATATATTAGGATTTATTTTTGCCCAATAAGCCTTACTCTCACAAGGGATTAGAAAATTCTTCTTATTTAATTACTGATTTAAGAGCAGGTTCAATTCAATTATAAATTCATAGTGGATTTGTTGTGAAAAACGCCCTCAATTTACAAAAGTATAATAGATTAATAATATGTTTAATCTATTAAAATAAAGAATGGCATGACAAAAAGCCTTGTTAGGGGGGGATTTTTTGAACAAGGCTATAAAACAATTATTTTTTTGTGGAAAATGAGATTTAGGCGTTTGGATCGAGCATCTTTTTGAATAAATCGAATGGGATTGTACTCTTATTTGATTTTCTCAATCCTATATTTCTTATGTTTTCTTTCGCCTGTTTATCTCTACGCTCTCTATTTGCAGTTAACTGTTTTGTATAGATTGTCATGAAATGTGCAGGCGTACTGTCTTGTGATTTGTTTATCTCAAAATACTGTACACAATCTTCAAAAGTCTTTCTTACTTCCCAATCTACGTCTGGTGGCATACGAACCGCAATTGTATACGCATCTTTTTCAGTAATATTCGTATCTTTACTCAACATATATAAATAAAGTTTTTGTTGATCTTCACTCATCCACTCATCCATTTTACGAAATCGCAGTTCTAACTTTTCAACTGGATTAGGGGTATTCTCTGGCTCTTTTTCTTCCGTTTCTTCATTTGAAAGAGCAACAGTATCCAATATATCTATCCCCTGGCATGTAGGCACAGGTGGTTTTTCGGCTTGTTCTGTAGATTTCTCCTGTTTTTTACTTAGTCTTTTAGATAGAAACTTTGTAAATGTAGAAAAAATATCAATTGAAAACGCCCATTTTTGCTTAAAATATTCAATGATTTTCAAATAATTGGTATTGAGGCTTAATATGTAAATAGATGGTGCAATCTTACCATGACGTCTTGTTTTGATTTGATGGCATACTTCAAGGTCCTCTAACCAATTCAGAATAAAGTTGATGATCGGCACAGAAATACCCGATTTTTCACTGATTTGATTTTGTCTCATTTGAGAGTAGCCTTCTTGTACTAGGTAAGATAAAACAACCTCTAATGCCTTATAGCGGCGTGGTGTTTGTATGAAGAAATCTTTAGTGGTTTTACCTTCTGTATCTAAAAGAATTGTATCGATAGCCTTAATTACTTTTTGTACTGTTTTATTGATAGCACCTTGAGGAACATGAACCAGGTGTGGGCTTAATTCTCGTTTTGCTGTACTTAGCAAAAAGTTATTTAGTAGCATGAAAAAACCTCCTATTTTTCCCACCTAAAATAAACAGAAAAATGCTGGAAAAACAGAGGTTCTATATTCACATTACATATACAATATGGTATAATTTCAGTATCAAGTATGATACTAAAAAAAATCATATAAATTTTTTATGTGAATGAACCCTGTTAGGGAGCTTTTATCTGGTGTCGTCGCCAAACTTCAGCCAGATAAAAGCTCGAGGTGGGTTTATTTTTTTTGTTGTTATACTTGTATTGTAAAACGTTCCTCGCAAAATATCAATAAAAGATGAATAAAACCTATTCGAAATTACAATAAAAATTTTCAGAATCTTTAGAATATTAAGTGTTTATTTTTTCAACCACATCGTCAAAGATTCTTAATATTCTAAAATAAAAAACATGAAGATATGTTAAAATTTTGTAAAGGGCTAATAGGGTTTAGTGAGGAGGAATTGTCACTATGAACGAGATCATTACAAAAGAAACTACAATGAAACATCTTATGGATGAAATATCGCAAAAAATAAACGAAAAATATACATTACGTAAAATAGCCAAATTATCGGGGGTAAGTAGAGAAAAAATAACTAGAGCAATTGAATGTAAAAACAAATATGAAATGAAATTAGACAGCTTTTTAAAAGTGGTTAGCATCTTATATGACAATTTAGAGGTAAGACGTCAAAAAATTAATACCTTTATACTCTTAATAAAAAGTCCTTTGAACATTAGGAAAGCCTTGTGTTATTCGCATGTTTCTGGTGATTACGAGATTATAGATGTATTAATAAAAAAACATATTAATACCGATAGTGTGAGTCAGTACCTATTAATTTATGATTTATTTAATCGAAGAAATAAAAATGAAATTAAGGGGCAAAAAATAGTTGATGAAATTAAAAATTTAAAACTTTCTTCTAACGCAGAGTGTCAAGCGTTATCAAATTTGCTTTATACTGTGGCTATGTATGATGAGGACGAATCAAATGCAGTTGCTCCTTTCGCAAAAGACGCGGAAAAATCTATAAAAGACATTAAACAGACATATATAAAAGATCATTTATATATGCAATATAAAGAAAGGCTTGCTTATATATATTTGTTGAGTGACAAAATTGATAAATGTAGAGAAGTCTGTGAATCAATCTTAAAATCAGACTTAGAAATTCCGATGATTAAGGCTGTTGCAAAAGGGTGTTTAGGAGAGAGTTACATATATGAGGACCCTTTGAGGGCAGAAATGCACATGGAGTCAGCATTGGAGCTTCTTGATAATATCCATGTCCCTAGAAAATCTCAAAAATATTTTGCTTTTAAAACAACATTGGCACATCTTTATATTGAAAATAATTTTAATCTTCATAAGATTGATTTTGATTATATTCATATCGGCGAACATGCTCATTATGAATGTTTACATGGTGATCGAGAAAAAGGGCTTGCAATGTATAAAATTTTGGAACAAAATGGATTTAGTGCACATCAATTATATTCTTATTCAAAAGTAATTGGAGACATACAAGGTTTAAAAGAGGCATTAATATCTTTTGAAAGATCTGGAAACTTGTTTTATGCTAGAGGTGTGAAACAAGCGCTATTGAAAAGCGAGGTGAATTTAGTTGACTAAATATCTAATGTGCATACTACTTGTTTTAGGGATTTCAGTAACTTCCTTACATAATGAACCAGTTGAAAAGTTTGCTAAGGTTCAAGATAATCCCTCTTTAACTTCATCTTATATGATGGTAGACCCTGGGACTGGTTGAGTCTAAATTTTAAAAACTGAATTTTAAAATGATTAGACGCTACTTATTGTAGCGTCTTTCGTACTTTTTAGGGGGTGGTGCGATTTTTGATTCTGTAAAAAAAATACACCACCTTGACGCTGATTCTTAAAATATAAGAAAAGGACGTGGCATTGTCATGGAATTAAATATTCATTGGTTAGAGCAAAATGTTAAGAATAATTGTTGTACAACTGATGTATATACTATTTTTAACCTATATATGGATTTAATCCAAATATGTAAACAAGAAAGTACAGGGGAAAATATAGAAAAGACAGGCTAATTTAAACATAATTATTTTAACTAAACCTATTTGATCTTTTTTTGAGATTTAAATTCATTCATATAGGCGATCAATTTTTTCTCTAATTCAGCTCTATGCTCATCTGGAACGCTTATGTATGTTTCAAATAAATTCTTAGATAAGCGCGAGATGAGCTTTAATGTATCTTCATCCCTAACGGCCGCTTCTGGATTCAATAAATCATTTATACTTACTTTATGGTATGAAGCTATATTATTGAGCGTGGAAATATCAGGTTCTCTGAATCCATTTTCCCAGCCAGCATAGGTACTATAGGGAGTATTTAATTCTTCGGCGATTTTTTTGCGACTTAGTCCCTTTAATGATCTTAGTCTTTTTAAGTTTTCTTCAAGTGGTTTGAGTACATCTTTTTTTTCTAGATTTTTTATCATATCTAGTTTGTGATTTTGTATCTCTATAGAATCTAATGAAATTATTTGTGTATTAACTAATTCATCAATAAGAAGATCATAGTAAATAGAGAACTTTTTTAAAGATAGCAAATCTGGTTCCCTTAAATCATTTTCCCAATTGTTATAAGCATAATAAGAGATATTAATTTTGGAAGCTAGCTCTTTTTGAGTTAGCTTTTGTAAGTTTCTGAGATGTTTAAGGTTTTGTCCTAGAAATGTATTGGTCATAATTAAACTCCTTTGCATGGATTTTAAAACAAAATTGCGTTTTTGAATAAAAATTATTCGTTTTGTGTTGACTTTCGGCTTTAAGCCGAATACAATGTAATTAAGGGAAGGGAGGGTGAAAAAATGCTAGCGTCACATGAAAACAAAACCGTTGTACGAGAATACAGGGAATCCAAAGGTTTAAGTATTAAGGAAGTTTCCAAAGGCGCTAAAATTCCAATCGGCACATTATATGATGTTGAAATTGGAAGAAGGAGTCTGAAAGACAATAAAGCTAAAAAAATAGCTGATTTCCTTGAAGTTCCGATCGAGAAACTTTTCAGACCAACATATTATCGTGCAATACACATCACAGAATGAATAAACCTCATGTTATTGATTACATCTATCTAAGTGTATTGTAAATGAAATTCGGCTAAAAGACGAAATAATTATGACTAAAGTATATTGTTTTATATTTAGAAAGAAAAAATGCTAAATATTCCGTTCTTTGAAAACTGAATAATCCTAAAGGAGCTGTAAAAAATGGTTTTGAAACGATCGTATCAAACACTACTACTCTTTACGAGTGTACTTTTATTTGTGATGAGCTGCTTGATTCCGCTGAATCAAGCCAGTGCGGAGGTAATCAATCGTGAAAGGTATCAGATGGATTGGGCCTATAGTCCGCAGTATGGGAAAGATGTTCGTACAGAGCTACTAAAGAACGCCAGTGGTCAAATCGCGTATTGTCTGGTATACGGTTTAAAATCCCCAAATGGAGAGGATTTACCAGAAGCAGGCAAAACAGATGATGTATCCTATCGTGTCTTAATGAATGGATACCCACAGAAAACACCAGAAAGTTTAGGTGTTTCTAATTGGCAAGAAGCCCATTACGCGACACAACTAGCTCTTTGGAATGCACTTGGCCAGATTTCCATTGATGAATTACAGTTCAAAAATGCGGCTGTTCAAAAAGCGGCAAAGAACATTATTCATGCGGCAAATCAAAGCCAGGATACACAAGATGTTTGGATGAATGTCATTCCAACGGATAAACAAGAAGCACAATTAAACGGTGAATATTTCGAAACAACAACATACAACGTTCAAACAAATGCAAAAAAAGGTACATTTCAAGTACAAATGAACAATGCACCACAAGGCACACGTATTGTCACAGAACAAGGTGAAGGGAAAGAAACATTCCAACTAGGAGAAAAGTTCCGTATTCAAGTACCAAAATCCTCTAAGAGTAGTGAACTATCTCTAAAAGTCGTTTCAAATCTAACGAATGTTCATGCAATCGTATATAAAGGAACAAGTACGATTCAAGATGCAACTGTATTATTAGAGCGCAGTACAGAACAAGTAAGCACAGACTTACAAGTATTCTGGAAAGCAAATGGCGCCTTAAAAGTGATGAAAGTGGATGAAAACCAAAAGCCACTACAAGGCGCAGTATTTGAAATCGTAAACAGTAATCAACAAGTTATGGGAACGATTACAGCTGACAAAAACGGTATCGCTGAAATGGGCAACTTAGAACTTGGCACATACACTGTAAAAGAAGTGAAAGCACCTGTTGGATATGTGTTAGATGCTACACCAAAGCCTTTTGAAGTGAAAACAGGTGAAATTGCTGTTGTTGAAATGAAAAATGTACAGATCAAAGGCAATATTGAAATTAAAAAAGTAAGTGATACAGGCAAGATTCTCCCAGGCGTTGAATTTACAGTATTTACGCCAGAAGGAAAGGCAGTCACAAAAGTAACTACAAATCAAGAAGGGATTGCGAAAGTAAATTCTCTTCCGTTTGGAAAGTATTACTTCCAGGAAACGAAAGGATTAGAAGGTTACTTATTAAATCAAACAAAGTATCCATTTGAAGTAAAAGATCATAATCAAACACTTACATTCGAAGTGAAAAACGATCAAGTAAAAGGAAATGTACAGCTTGTAAAAGTAGATGAAGATGGGAAAACAAAATTAGAAGGTGCTGTTTTTATCCTAGCTGATGAAAAAGGCAAGAAAATCAGTGAGCATAAGACAGACAAAAACGGGTTAATCAAAATTGATAATATCCCATTTGGAAAGTACCAATTCATCGAAAAAACATCACCAGCGGGCTATGTGCTGGTAAAAGACCCGATTCCGTTCAGCATTACTGAAAACGGAAAAACAATTGAGCTAGTTGCAAAGAATACAAAGATTAAAGGCTCAATTGAAATTACAAAAGTAGACGTAGCCGATGGAAACAACAAGTTACCAGGTGCAGAGTTTACGATTTATAACGAGCAAGGCCAGGAAGTTGTAAAAGGAAAAACAAATGAACAAGGCATTGCAAAGTTTGAGAAATTACCAGCTGGTAAATACACATATAAAGAGACATTCGCGCCAGAAGGATATTTAATCAATGAAGAAACATTCTCTTTTGAAATTAAAACAGATGGTGAGATTATCAAACATGTTGTAGCAGATCAGAAAAAAGAAGTTCCACCAACACCAGAAACGCCACAGCCAGAACAACCAAAACCGCAACCAGAAAAGCCACAAACACCACAAGTCATTGAAAAACCTGTACCAACACCAGAGAAACCACAATACATTGTAAAACAACCACAACCGATGAAAGAACAACCTAAGAAAGTAGAAAGCCATTTACCAACAACAGGCGGCAAAATTGAAAATCCATATTGGAAATGGATTGGTGGTACATTTGTCGTTCTTGGTAGCATCATAGCTGTTTACGCATTTAGAAAACGTAAGAATCAAGAAGTTTAAAAAACTCTCAACTGATAAGGGAGGGCGGGATCAAATGTGCATATTTGATGTACATTATCAAATCAATGATAGGAAATATACGAAATCATATTTACTTGCATTGGTGGAAGATGGGTTTCAGTTGCGAAAAAATATCCAACATGTTCTGTTCAAAGAGCACCAACAAGAAATTACGATCCTTTCTACAGATTTAGAAGAATTAGATTTAGTAGCTTCATAATGAATGAAACCTCTTAGATGTACAGAATATTTCTATTTAACGATATAGAAAGATAAAACAATACAGGAGGATTTCTTATGAAACCAATTAAGCATATGCGAAGTAAACGCGGTTTTTATATCGGTCGAGTTCCTCATACAACACATACACCTTCAACAAATAAGCGTACAGAAGAATGGGCGGGAAGAATGGGAAAAAGCATGATTTTCTCTTCTCTCTTGGTCACGCTAGACCCTTACAAAAAAGCGCGCAAATCATAATATTCATGGGAGGACATTCTTTCACTGAATATCCTCCCCACTTAAAAGGAGGAAGCAAGATGGGAAAACAAGCGTATCAAAATCGTCAAGAATGCTGGGAAACGTTCTGGAAAGAACAAGTCATGGTAAATGGTGAATTAGATATTGAGCAAGTGAAGCAAGAACTCTTCAACTATAAAACACTCTTAGATCAAATTAACAAACCTCAAAACGGGATCATGCAACCTCAAATCTTGATCCAATTAGCCGCAGAAGAACGAACACAAAAGCATCGTGAAAAACTAGTAGCCCTTGCATAAGGCCATTTCAAGGATAGAAAGGAAGTGAAGAAGTGGCGCACAGCAAGCTCGACAAAGAAATTGAAAACTTCATAGAAAAGAACTGGAAAATGCTCTTAGGTATAGGAGCTGTTGCATTTGTCTGGTTTTCTAAAGAAAAAATCCTCACAGAATTGATGAAGCTGGTGCCAACTGTAGTCGGTGTGTTTCGTGGGATTGCTTTATTGATCCTGTTGGGAATTGTCATACGGATTGTCTTACATGGCATCTATTTATATCTAGAAAAGAAGCGGTATCGATACGTATTATTCATTCCGCACATAGATGATGAAGTCACACCAGATAAACTAGGGCAAATGATTCGGCATGTACATGGTTCGGGCCGAAAGCCTTTAGAACGCCTGTTAAAAGGGCGCGATTGGTACCGCATGACGATGTATCGTCCAGAGGGAGAAAACGAGCGTGTTCGCTTTTATGTAGGTGGTCCAGAAGATAAAATCAAACAGGTTGTGCAAGCTATACAAAGCGCCTATACCCACAGTGAAATTTATACCGTCCCAAAGGAAGAAATGCCATTTCCAACAAGGAAAGCGGTAGGAGGACGGATGGTATTAAAGAGAAAGCGGCTAGATGCCACGTTATCACTAGCACGCTATACACGTGATGTATTACCGATGTTAGGAAGTGCAATGGAAGAAAAGACATGGGTTGATGTTGCTTTTACACCAGATAACGGGTATCAGCTGACAAAAGGGATTCGAAAAGCAGAAAAGGCCATTCGAAAGAAGAAAAAGCATGGGCTAGATGCCTTTGAAAAAGAAGAAATTCGCGCATTGAATAAACGTTTTGCAAAAAATGAAGTGGCATTTCAAGTATCTGTTTCATTTGCAAGTGACTATTATCCTGGTGTACCTGTTATTAAGAATTTAGGGCATATGGTAGCAAGTATTATGGCAGATGTGAATGAGTTGAGATACAGAAGGTTTAGACGTAGTATGCCAGCTGTACCACATCCCGTATACGGGAAAATGATATGGACGGGATCAGAGCTATTAAACTTGTTCCATCTACCTAACGTAACAGGGGATAAAAACAGCAAGACAGAGCGCAACATCTTGTATCTAGATAAAGGGGAAAACATGATACCAAATGATTTATTGGCCGAAGGCATTTCAATTGGCCATGTGATGCATCCCTATATCAAGGATCGATTAGTAAAAATTCGAGAAGACTTTTTCAAGAATCATGGTTACATTACGGGAAAAGTTGGGTCTGGTAAAAGCACCATTGCCATGAGGTTAATGCAAAGTGTCATTGATAAATGGCTAGAAAATCCGAATGAAGCAGGTGGATTATCTCTATTTGATCCAACCGAAGATTTGGCATATGTAGCAATGAATCGCCTATTGAAAGCGGAAAAGGATGGGAAACAGGTGGATTGGAGTAAGGTTCATTTTATCCGTTTTCGAAACACAGATCACCCGCCAGCTTTGAATTTGTTTCATCGGTTTCCAAATGAAGATATCCAAACAGTGGTTGAATCCATTATGGAAATGATTAAGTTAATGATTCAAGGGCAAGCACAACAAACAGAACGATTACTAAGGGCAATTATCGGGACGTTACTTTGTGATAAGAGTCAAATTCATACGATTTTAAGTATCCCACTCTTCATAAGTGATGAACTATTTCGAGCAAATGTAATTGCCAATTTACAAGGGCCAGAACAAAAATATTACTCTCACTTTTGGAAATATGAAGTAGGAAGCGCATTAGAAGACAGCACACAGGCGATTTTAAACCGATTAGATATCTTCCGTAATACGTTGTATTTAAAGCGTATGTACGGGCAAACAGGCTTTTCCTTAGAAATTCGAAAGTGGATGGATGAGGGGCACCTTATCTTTTATGATTTAGCGGGTATGGGAAAAGAAGATACATTGCTTACAGTCGGTTATATTTGTAATCAATATCACCGTATCGCCCAACAGCGGCCGCATGGTTCAAAACTACATTTAGGAGTTATAGATGAAGCACATGACGTGCCAGTACCCGTTCTTCCGAAAATTATTGCGAAGGATCGGAAGCATGGATTTGGATTATGGGTGATTACACAGCAAGTTTCGGGACAGTTAGACAGAGAGCTAACAGACATGTTAACAGAGGCGGGCGGAAATTACTTTGTATGTAGGCAAGGTCATAATTCCGCGAAAACGCTAGAGGGCATTATGCAAAAGCAATTCCGTACAGAGTATTTGCAAAACCTTCCTAACTTAGTTGTAGCCATACAAACACAAGATTATATCAGAGGTGAAGCAAAAAATGTATGGTGTACCATACGTGTTCCACCATTAGACCGCTATCTACCAAATGGAAAAGCGGCTAATTACAAAAACGAAAAAGAAATTCATGCATCAAATGAATGGACCAGAGCAAAGATTCATTCTTTAGAGCGACAAAATGGAAAAGCCGGATTAGAAATCGACAAGGAAATTGATGAGTTTCTATATGGAAAAGGCAAGTATCAGCAAGCCGAAAAAGTCAATTTAACCAAAGAAGAACCTGTTGTGACATCGGGGCTAGATGAATTAGAAGAAAAAGCACCCTCCAATGAAGAAGTGAAAGAACCTGTTTCCGAAACAAAGCAAGTTGAACCCGCACATCAAGCGCAAATTATCCCATTTCGAAAACAAGCTACCGAAGCGGTAAAAGTGAAAGAAGAAAAACAAGAAGTAAAACAGCCAAAAACACAAACAAAAGAATCAGAAATAGAACTTCCAGAAGAAACGCCGATCATCGAACCATCAAAAAGTGAGGATGAAATGGAGGCAGTTATGAAAGGAGAAAAAAGCATTTTCGATATGTGGGAAAAGGAGTAGAGACTATGTGCAGTATGTTGTTATTGGAAGAAGACCAAAACTTACTCATGGATATACACAATCACATCTATGTTGATATGGAGTATATAACAGAAAAAGTATATCCGAACCATAAGAAAAAATCAGTATACTACCGTTTGAATCGTTTGGTACAAGAAAAATATTTAAAAAATGAATTACTTCCCATACCTGTTTCAAGAAACCAGGTTCGTAAATCTGGAAGACCGCAAAACGTATATACGCTTGCGGCAAAGGGAGTAGAAACAGTTTGTGGATTAAGAGGGAGTGTACATTGGAAAAGTAGTTGGTCCCAACGTTCGGCATCCTTTGTGTATCACAGTTTAATGTTAGCAAAGATTGAATGTGCCATGACATTAGTATCGAAGAGAGAAGAAAGATTGGAACTAAAGGAATGGATTAACGAACCGCGGGCCACATTCCAATATGCAAAAGGAAAAAATCGCGTCATACGCCCAGACGGGGTTGCGGTAATTGGATTAAAAGAAGCAATTGATAAAAACATTGGTGTATTCATGGAAATGGAACGTTCTTACGGATCAAAAGAAGTATTAGAAAAAAAGATCATCCGTTATAACGATTTCATGACGCAAGAAGGAAAAAAGGCAGACTATCGGACACATGCTGGTATGGGATATGAAATACCGATATGGCGCCTGGTATTTGTTGCAGGTAGTGAAAGTAGGGAAAAAGAATTGATTCGCTACTTAAAAGGGGTAAGCAGTCCAGAAATTCCAGTTTATATCACACTGTTTCAAGATATATTGCAAGACCCATTCGGGAATATTTATCGGAATATTCAAAATTCGAATAAGAAAGTGAGGTTCTAAGAATGTGTTTCGGTTTATTTTATCGATAAGTGCCAGTGTTTTTCTGTTAATTGTCTTTTCAGATTGGTTATTTGAAAGAGTACCAGGATCAAGAGAAGCCTGGGAAGTGGTGAAAAGTAAAGTGGTGGAAATTTACTATACGCAGGGATGGGAAGGCGTGTTACTTCTCTGTCTGGTGGTAGTAGGAATATGGAAGATGGCCGATAGTCGATCATAAGGGGGAGATAAACGATGTTTACACATAAAAACACTTATGAAAGAGGAAGTTTAGAAGAAACTGAAGTTCAATTTCTAACGGAAATCTATGAGGGAATGGGTTGTGAGGAAACACATGAGATTTGTTTATCTCAAACAGATGTATATATGCAGAAGTTTTATCTTATGGAAAAATCATTGAAATAGAGATCGGATTAAATACAGATGAATTGGAATGGAAGTGCGATGGGATAGAGCTTACAAAAGAAAAAGCAATGTTAGAAATTGAACGTGAAATCAGCTGTTATGACATGTTCCAACAAGCAAGGATAGACAAAGGGTGGATGTTTAAAGAAAAGGCAAACAAGTTTCTTACAGTTTTAAGAGAAAAGGAGAGTGCATGATGGACGAATTGGAAGGTTTAGAGTTTGTAAGGGCGTTTCGGGCTACAGATGGAGCGTCCTTTGAAGTGGGGAGGGATGAAGACAAACGGTATGTGGTTCATGCTCGATTTCCCTATATCACAGGCAGTCAAACGAAACTCAACAATTTTATCAATTATGCAAGAAATGGAATAAAAGATGAATCAACCGCAGTTGGTATGGCTTCATTCGCTTGTGATTGCTACGAACGATCTTTACGCCAGTACCGAAATTGAAGGGGGGATGAATATGTTTCAAAAGGTGAAACAGTGGTTTGCAAAAACATTTGAAAGTAAACAAGGGAAGGCAAGGAAAGCCACAAAGCTTCCTTCTTATAAAGGGCGCTTAATTGGAAAATGGGCCTTTTGGCTCCTGTTTAGTTGGATGCTAATTGTATCCATCACAACTGTAGTAAAAGGAAAGGGAGATACAACAGCAAAGGCCAGCACTACTCCAAAGGAAGTTACGCAAAAACAAAACCTTGCCTCACGTCCAGAAGCAATTGAATTTGCGCGCGGATTCGCAAAGGAATACTTTACATGGCAAAGAGGGGATGAAGGCAAGAAGAAGCGTTCAGAGCGCTTACATCCATATATACCGAAAACATTTGATCCGCAAGTTGGTTTAGATTTTGTAAGTATGCAATGGGATTCCAATTTTCTATACGCAACTTTATTAAAAGTAGATGAGGTTACAGATAAGGAAGCAAACGTAATTTTTAAAGTGAAATACAAATTAAGCCGCATGAAAGCAGATAATAGCGGGCCAGAGGATAAGGAGGTGATCCAGCAAGTGTCGGTTCCTGTTCAATCAGATGGAAAGGCTTTTGTCATTAGTGGATTCCCTCAAATTGTCAAGGTAAATGAAAAAGCAGAAGTACCAGAAGGAAAAGAAGAGAACGACCGAGAGGAAGTCCATGAACTCACTGTAAAAGAAGACATTCGGGAATTTCTACCCACTTTCTTTAAATCCTATACTACCGCAACACAAAAAGAACTCGCGTACGTGCTAGCTAATACGGATATTAAAGGGTTAGAAGGAGCCATGAAATTTGAAAATGTACTTTCCTCTAAGATTTATCCAGGAAAAACAAAAGACACGTATGAGGTACAAACAGAGGTATCTATGATTGATCCGCATTCTGAAACGAAAATGAAAACAAGTTACACGTTGTTTGTAAAACAAGATGGAAAGCAATGGGTTGTAAAAGACTTAAAAACAAAATAGGAGAGGGGCATGTATATGTTCAATATAAATCATTTTGTGTTAGGGATCGGGTTGGAAGGATTTTTCGAAATGATGAAGACACAAGGAACATACGCATTATATTGTGCGTTTATCATTGTTATCTTGATCGTAGCGGCAAAGCGTGCATGGGGAAAAGCGATCACGTTAATTGTTGGCGGCGGGATTGTTGTATTCTTCATTAACAAACCAGATGCATTAAAAACAATCGGAACGTGGTTAGGCGGATTGTTTGGCGTCTAAGTAAGGGATGGAAAGGAAGAGGGCTACATGAAGGAAAAAGAATCAAAATCTATCATTGTCTATTGTTTTGGAAGCTATATGAACTATATGCGAAGACAGTACGAAATTATGGGATATCGTCTTCCGCGTGCAGTTACATGGAGGGCACTTGGTTATTTTGCGGCGGTAGAAGCGGGGCTTGTAGCCTTCCGCTTCCTTCCTCCCTTTAAATGGATATTTGGGGATATGATCGATCAAGTTTGGCTCATGTATTATGGTGTGATTCCTCTTTTCTTAGTATGGGGCGCGGATAAATATAAAACAGATGGAAAATCACTTTTCTCTTTTGTTCGGTCCTGGGTCACATTTCGTTTACGGAAGCATCAAAGTAGTCGCTTGGTGAATGTACCCAAACTTAAAAAACATGTGTTTTATGGTCATGTATGTGTACAACATGACGTCAAAGATTTACCAATCGTACATTCATTCAGTGAAGAAGAGAACGACATACACGCTTATGATGTAACATTTTTACCCCAAAAGGAGGAAGTTGAATATGTTGAAAACAATGAACAGACCACCATTAAAGCACGTTGAAAAGAATTTAGCGTTTAGTACAGACGGAAAAGTATCCGCAGTGTATGAAGTAGACGGATTTGAATACGATCATCAAGACGAAAGTACAAAAAAAGTATATTATCGCAATCAACTCGCTCTATTTACCCATCAAGAATATGATATCCACTTGCTTGTGATTCCTCGTACAACAAATTCAGATGAAATTCTGGATGAACATATTTCCACTTTAAAAGGGCCAATGGCCCCAACAGGACGCTTTCTTTTTAAAAAGGTAAAAGAATACTTACGAAATGCGGCCATTGCGAAAGAGAACATGGAATATCGCTTTTTCGTTTTAGTACAACTGAATATGGAACAGAAAGAAAGACAAATTCGTAACCCTGTCGTAGAAACATGGAAGTTTATGAAGAAGATAAGAGAAGGATTTGCAGAGACAGCCCAAAACATATCGGGTATGAATGTGACGGATATTTTAGAAGAGGAAATTGAAAATTATTTAGAAGTAGAAGACGTGTTATTTAGCCAGGTTAGAGGGGCCTTTCATAATACAAGACGTGCGAAACCGTCAACAACGCGCTTTTTATTCCATCATAACTTCAAACGTGGCATGAAAGAACTGAATCGGGATCAAAACTGGAAAGTAGGTTCTACAGTTACCTTGAAAAATGAAGAAGGAAAGGCGGTAAAAGTACGTCGGCCAGATTTACAAGAAATGGTGCACTTAACGGATACGGTGATTGATGAAAGCCCAGGGCGCTCTCTGATACTCGAAAGACAAAATGAAGAAGGGGAAATGGAAACCTCTCATGTTGCTTTTCTTGCGGTGAAAGATATGCCCGAAATATCGGCTTTTCCTGGTGGAGAGTGGATTTATCGCATTCAATCTCATTCATTAAAGTTTCCTGTTGAAATGAGTATTCGAGCGTATCATTTAGAAAACCAGATGGTTACCCAAAAACTTTCGAACAGTGAACTGGAATTAAACGATCAACGCCAACAAGCAATGGTAGGTGGCCGCACAACAGATTTAACAATTGATCGTAAAGCAAGAGGCGTCAAAATTGTAAAAGATCGATTTGAAACAACGGGAGCACCTGGATATGAACTAAGTGTACTGTTTTGTGTATATGCAGAAGATGAGAAAACATTAAAATCACGCGTCAATACGCTGATTACAGAATATCGCAAAATGAAAATTGAATTGCTCAATCCATATGGAGAACAATTAGCATACTTCTACGAGTTCTTACCAGGTTCTAAACGTTATAATACGGATTTCAAATTGTTTGTGGAACCGGGCGTACTTGCACAAGGAATGTTCGGGGCCACAACACAAATTGGCGATAATCAAGGGTTTTACATTGGAAAGACAAAGAAATTGAATCGTCCTGTTTTTATTCGTCCCGAACTAGCGGCGAAAGCATTAGATAACATTGTGACAGCGTTTGAAAGTTTATCGGTTATGTTTGCGGGGCAAACAGGGAAAGGGAAATCGTTCTTAATGAACTTACTCGCTTTCTGGATTGTTATGAGTGGCGGAAGGGCATTTATCATCGATCCAAAAGGGGACCGCACACGATGGCCCGAATTATTGCCAGGGTTCAATGAGGATACCTTGCAAGTATGGACACTTGGGAAGAATAAAGAGGATGCGGGCTGTTTAGACCCATTCCGAATAAGTGCAACGATAGAAGATGCGAAGAGTTTAGCACTTGAAATTTTGACGTTCCTATCGGATGTAGGTTTAGAGGATATCAGATATGACTATTTATATAAAGCTATTGAACGAGTGGCGGAAAAAGAAGATGCATGTTTAACTTTGGTTCGTAAAGAGCTAGAGGAAATGAAAAAAGAACCTAACTTATTGCCAACTGAATTAGAACGGTTAAACGCTCTTACAAATCGTTTAGCAACCTTAGAAGGCATCCAGCTAGGAGATTTATTGTTTGGTAGACCAGGTCAAGATTACCGCGTATTAAGCCTAGAACGCCCATTACAAGTATTACAAATTCAACATTTACGCATTCCGAAATCAGAGGAAAAGAATGAAAGTGTTACAGACAAATTATCTCGTAGTATCTTAATTGCATTAGCGGCATTTGGTAAATCCTTAATGCATTCCGACCGTAGTATTTTCAAAGTATACCTACAAGATGAGGCATCAAGTATTTTGAAAAATAAAGAGGGTGCGGCGTCTTCTGACAAAATCATTCGAGAAGGACGTTATCACAATATCGGATTGTATTTAGGAACACAAAACGCATCCGATTATCAATCTGAAAACAAAGAGGTTGCCAATGTGGGTATGAAGTTCTGTTTTGCGCTGAAATATGATAAGGAAGCGGAAGAAATGTTGCGTTACTATAACTTACCGGTCACAGAAGAAAATATCTTAATGTTACGCCAGTTACGACGCGGCGAAGCCTTGTTCCAGGATATTTTTGGCCGAACCGCGGTTGTAGAAATTGATCCTGTTTTCCAAGAATTAAAGACTGCATTTGATTCCTCTACGAAAACAGACGAAGAACGCGCACAACAATTGGCGTAATTCGTATTACAATACAGATAAGAGTATTCTAAATTATCTGTATATGGAGGATGGAACGATGAAAAAATTTCGTATGTTATCTGGATTATGTGTAGCAGGAATGTTGATGGTAACGGGTGTTGCGGGTTGCTCAAATGAAACCAAAAGTAATGCGAATCAACAAGAGAGCCAGAAAGAACGTGATATGAAAGAATCAGATAAAGCCGCAGTTGCTTATTTAAAGGCTTATATTGAAATGGACCGAAAAAAATTAAATGAACTACAGTACAAAAAATATGATTTTGGAGAGGATCGAGTAAAAAATCCAGGCATTAGTAAAGAAATGAAAGAGCGCTACGATTTGTATAGATATGATTTACAAGAGGGGGAGGATGAATTTTATTACAGAATAAAATTTTATGATCCTGTAGAAAAGGCTCAAATGGGGTTATACCTCCGAATGGTTAAAGATAAAAAGGATAATAAGTGGAAAAATTATGAATGGGCATGGGATTCAACAAATAGTCTTAATTCAATTGTGGGAGATGTGAAACCTGTACATGTCCATAAATGGGGGCAAAAGGAATGAAAAAACTTTTCTCTATTTGTATGATTCTTGCATTCTTCTTACTACCGTTAGGGCCCTATGTGGCCCTAGCGGAAGATACAAAAACAGAAGAAAAACAGGAACAAAAAGGAGCGCGAATCTCTGAAAATCTATTTAGTGGGTACACAGATGGGATTTACAAAGATAAGTATTACGAAATCGACACATATCAACCAAAGGAAGAAGATAAGAACGTGTTTCAAAAAGTTGGTGGATACTTATTTGGTGATGATAGTGTGGGAAAAGACTTGCAAAGAATGTTGTATACAACATGTCAATGGCTTGCCAATATGGCGTTTCAGTTAAATGTAATTCTTGGCCAATTAACAATCTTTTTAGTCGATCAAGCATTGAATCTGGATATTGTAGATACAGTGGCGGATAAGTTAGGAGCGGCTATGCAAAATATTGCTGGTATTGGAAAAGGCGGTTTTTTATCTTCTGGACTATTCCCAGCAATTATCGGCATTGCATGTGTGTTATCGGCTTGTTATGCGGGCTATATCTTCTTTATTAAGCGCCAACCTTCCAAAGGTCTGAGTGAGTTGGTGAAAACAGTATTGGTTATTGCTTTTATTGTTACGTACATTGGAAATGCAGGTACGATTTTAAAGAGTGCAAATACGATTAGTTCTGAAATTAGTGTAACGGTGTTAGCGAAAGCAACAGGAACAGTTGCGGGTGATCCAGGACGTTCCAAAGCGGATGCAATATTTTCAGTGAAAAAGCAGATTTGGGATTTGTTAGTTGAACGACCATATCTATTTCTACAGTATGGGGAAGATTCAAAAGAAAAATTAGGAGCTAAACGAGTAGATGAATTATTGGCAAAAGCGCCAGGCGAAGATCGTATAAAAATAGTGCAAAAAGAGGTAAAGGATCAAGGCAACCAAATGATGGTCATTTCTTCTGTAGGAGAACGTCTTGTATTTACAGTCATGTATTATGTAGTGAATACATTCGCAGGTGTTCCAGTAATTGCGTTTTGTTTACTGATTGTAGCATTTCAATTATGGTTCCTTGTCATGAGTATTATCTCACCAATCGTCATGGCGGTAGCTTTATTGCCAGGACACCGCAGAGTCATTGAAAGCTGGGCTTCACAATGGATTAGACCATTGGCATTAAAAATCTTTATGTCTGTTATGCTGGTTATCATCTTTACGGTGGCAGAATTACTGTATGTATTACCAGAAGCGGGCGTTGCAGGATATGTGTCTACAATGATCTTCCAAATTCTTGTTTTCGTTCTTTGCTACCTGTTTAGAGGAAATATTGTTGCGGCCTTTAGTCGAGCACGTGGCGTGTATGAGACAGTCACAAATATATCTCTTATGACTGAAAACTTTGTAGATAAAGGAAAAGAGTACGCTGGAAATACAATGTCTTATATTGGAGACAAAATGGGAGCACATTTTAACAGCGCGGCTGAATTAGCGGCGGCAGGCGGCCAGTTAGAAAATGCAGGGACAGACGACGAAAAGGCAAAAGCAAACCCGTTAGTGCAAGCGAATATACCGAATGATTTACCAAATAATCAAACGGAACAAGAAAAAGAAGAGAATCAAAAGAAAGGAAACCTTATTTCCTTACAGGATCGTGATAAAGATGGGAATTTACCACAGCAGGAAGAGGAAGGGAAAGAACAAACGTCACCAGGTGAAGAAGAGGTACCAATGCAACAAGACCTTATCAGCTTAGATAAGGAAGCATTAGAACAAGAAATGGAAGGACAAGAAATGGAAGGACAACAAGAAGGAACAGAGGTAGAAGAATCAGAAATGGATGTTCAACCAGAGCTTGTATCTTTACAAGATGAGGAAATCCCTACAGGAGAAGAAATGCCAGCTGATATAGAGGCATATGAAGAAATTCAAACAGAAGTACCAGAACAAGAAGTACCACTAGAAGAAATTCCGACTGATATAGAAATACATGAAGATGTACAACAAGAAGTACCAGAACAAGAAGTACCATTAGAAGAGGTTTCAACTGATATGGAAGCATATGAAGAAATCCAAACAGAGGTACCAGAACAAGAAGTACCATTAGAAGAAGTTTCAAGCGATATGGAGGCATATGAAGAGATTCAAACAGAAGTACCAACACAAGAACTTCCATTAGAGGAAGTGTCACCAAATCATGAAACATTTGAAGAAATCCCATCCGATATCCCACAACAAGACATTCCAACAGAAGAAATTCCGATGGATATTTCAAGAGAAGAAATACAACCAGAACAGGAAACTTCAACAAATATTCCACAACAAGAAATTTCAACGCCAATTGAAACAGAGGCAAATGAACCTTTAATACCAGATACAATTCGTGCAGATGAAAATGAGGAAGGTGTCATTGTACCTCATACACCAGAAACAACAAGTGCAGATATTCCAGATGCTATTTCTGCAGAAGTGAATGAAGCGGGGGAAATTGTTGCAAAAAACCCTAATATAGATGTCGAGTCAACTATACAAGATACAAATTCATCCGACTCATTTATCCCAACGGAACCTATTTCTTCTGATTTGACACCAGTAAATGAGAAAGAAGTAAGCAAAAATGAGCCAATTCAAGAAAAAGCAGAGACAATCGATACGCCAGATATACAATATGGAGCTGTAGCCGCGGGAAGTGAAAACTGGATGCCTTCTACTGATCCGCAAAACTTAGATAACTTAGATGATTTGGAGACACCAAAAAAAGATGAGTAGAGTCCTAGTCTTTTAGGACTTTACTATTTTTTTACGCAAAAAGGAGCGATTTATCTATGAAACACTGGGGATTAACTTGTATGAAAATGGTGAATATCAGTATTTTTCTTTGCATTGGGTGTTTAGGATGGATGAACATAATTATTCTTTTCATACAAAGAGAATGGGCGACAGATTTATTAGGATGGATTGGTTTAGGATTACTTATCTGGTATACACTCATTCTTCTAACTCTTCAAATTATCCATAGTGAGTTATGTTGTCGTATAGAAGATAGAGCGAAACTAGCCTTTTTCATTTGGTTTGTAGGAATCGGTCATTTTGGATTACTACAATTTATACAAGACCAGCAATCTACTGTTTTAACGCTACTATTTCATGTTTTTGCGATTATACCCATTCTTTTGGCCTTAATATATGGGCTGATTGTTCGAAAGTATTTCAATCAATCTTGATACATGTTGCAAAGGGGGAGGGATGATATGAGACCAGAAATAAAAGAAGTCGTAGACAAAACGATACAAGAAGATATTGCGCAAGAACAAAAAAAGAAAAAGAAAAAGAAATCCTGGTTACTGACACTTCTTTTTGGAAGTTCTACTTTCACAATAGGATTGTTCGTCTGTATTGGATTTCTTTTATTTATCGTTTTGGCGCAAGGCATTGGCAAAAAAGAAGAGGAAGCGCCAGCAACCATCCCAAGTAATGGAATGACGGTTTGTCGGCCAGGCGGAAAAACAGTGGCACCAGAAGAATTACAACCCCACCTGGGCGGCGTTTTTACAGGGAAAGCACAAGCCTTTTTAAATGCAGGAACACAAAACCAAATCGATCCCGTTTTACTAGCGGCCATTGCAAGATTGGAAACGGGTAACGGTACATCTAATGCAGTAAAGAACTATAACAACCCAGGCGGCCTCATGGACCCTAGCAGTTCACAAATGAAAGGGTTTATGAAGTTTGCCACTTTGGATGAAGGAATCAACGCTATGGCGCGAAACTTATATAAAAACTATATCGGTATGGGGATTACAACAATAGAAGCAATTGGAGCGAAATATGCACCACCAGGAGCCGCAAATGATCCGCATGGCACAAATGGTTTATGGCCAGTATTAGTAACCAAATTTGTGGCACAAATGGGCGGACTTACTTTTAATTGTGAAGCGGGAAAGCCAGGCGGTGTTGTAGATACGGGATCAGCAAGCTCACAAGGGTTTATTCGTCCAATCGCTCAAACAACGATTACAAGCCCATTTGGACCACGCTGGGGCACCATTCACAAAGGTATTGATTATTCTTGCCAGGACGGTGTCACCCCAATTGCCGCGTCGAAAGGTGGCGTTGTAGAGTGGGCGAAATTTGGCGCTTCCGGTTCGGGTTTTGGCGGCTATGGAAATGTAGTTGTCATTAATCATGGGAATGGATATTGGAGTTTATACGGTCATATGTCGTCCATTACTGTACAGGAAGGACAAAACATTGGAGTTGGTCAACAGGTGGGAGTTTGCGGAAGAACAGGGCAGGTAACAGGGCCACATCTTCACTTTGAGATCAAAACATCTTTGACGTTTGGTCAAGTCGACCCAGCACCGTATTTGCCGAAATAAGCGGAAAGAAAGGGAGGAATAGGGATGAAACAGGGAATCGTTGGTTTAGTCATACTTGTACTGGTGGGTATCAGTGTATGGTTATGGAATCAAAATCGCACTTTACAGCATAAAGTCGAGCAAACGGAAAAGAAATGGACGGAACAAGTAAAAGAGCTAAAAACAGAGAATCGAGCATTGGAAAAGCGCGTGACAGTTTTAACAGAAAATACCCAAGATAAAGGGCAAGAAGTAGCAAAACAGTTTGTAGAGCTGTTAATACAGAATGATAACAAGCAAAAAGAAAAGCCAGGATTTGAGAAGATCAAAGAAATGATAACAGGGGAAGCAAGAAACAAATTATTAAACGCGCCAGAGGATGCACATAACCATATAGAAGATGATGGCTCTATGCATATTCAAACGAAAGCAAAGATAACAGATATGTACTACATCAAAACCGCTGATAATAAAGCGGATGTAACGGTTAAATATGATTATCTTGTAACGATAGATGGAACTGAACAACAAGAAAAACACACAATGAAATTAAATTTATTATTAGAGGGTGAGAAATGGTTTGTAGAAAATTATGAGTTTCAAATCAATACAGGAATTGAAGGACCATAGAGAAAGGAATGAGGGGAGTTGATAAAACAAAATGTATTGCATCATATTGGGTATGAAGTATTACAAGAAACGTTTGTATTAATTCGAAATGTATTTTCCTATTCAGAAGAAGACGAATACAGCATGACGTATGTACGAGACATTGTAGATGCTTTGCATAATATCCCGCATTCGATTCAGAAACAACATGATAAATTCTTAGAATTTGAGTTCAAACTGTTAGAAGAAACATTAATGCAAATGGACTTTGGAAAGGTTGCCGCGCAAAACATTCCCTATTTTAAAATGTATGCAGCACGTGTACAGCAATTGTTACAGAAGCGCTATAAAGAGGTGTAATCGAATGGAAATGGGGCGATAAAGAATGATCGTATTGGGAATTGGGCTGTCAGTTTTGCTGATAGCCTTTTTATTTATCCAGGTATATCCGTTCCAGGAACAAAAGTTAGAACAGAGAAAATATGATGAATATGGAATCTGGATCATTATTTGTACAGGGGTATGTCTCTATGTTTCGCACCATTTTTTACAGGAAAACACATGGCAATGGGGATTAAAAATCATAGGTGCAACTTTTTTTACAGGTTTTTCAATTGGATGTGTTGGAAAACAAAGTATATATGATTTTCAACATAAAAAGTTTCCCTTTCAGAAAAAATGACGTTTCAGATTCGTTTGTAATTGATTTTAAATAAACTGTTAATATATTTGGTATCGAATGAGATTATGCTCTTTATTCGGTCTTTCAAGTGGATTAAATGAGTTTTTAGAGAAAAAGGGGTGTAGGAATGCTTTTTTTAAAGGTTATTGCATATATTTTGCTAAGTATAGGAGTTTGTACGCTTATTTTGGCAGGAATAGCCGTGATTGTAAAGAAACAAATGATAATCGCAAATATAAACCTAGTATTGGCCATGTATTATTTTTGTTCGGGAAGTCTTCTGTATTTGTGCACGTTATGGGAAACACAAGATATTTTCCTACAAGCTTTTTTGATTTTTATTGTGGGAATTGCGATCATCCGATTAAGAAAGAGCTGGTATGTACCGCAAATGCGTACCTATCTTCAAAAACAACAGGAGCAAGCTACAAATAAGAATGATCTGTGAGGAAATACAGGGAAAAAGGAGTGGAGAAATCTTGATACATCAATATGAATTGAATTTTTCAGTGATGTATAGTGGCAAGGTAACAGACTCACAATCTACGATTATTTCAGCAAGTTCTTTAGAGGAAGCAAATGAAAAATTACAATCAGAAGTAAAGCGGCGATTAGGAAAGTGTAGTATAAAAGTGAAAGCGGCCAGTTTATGTGTTTCAGAGGATAGTCGGTATAGAGTTGGATTAAAATAAAAGGGAGAGCCTCGTTTATCACGAGGCTCTCCCTTTTATTTAAAATCCTCCATTGTCTGTATTGAATTTTTTAGATTGTCCCTTAAATTTTTACATCTTTAACAAAGGGAATAAAAAATATTTTTTAGGAAAACTTATGAAAAAACAATATGAAAAAGGGGAGTGTAAAAATATGGGATTTATTGAAATAATCATTGCTGCTGTTAATGCTTATTTAGAAAGGGAGAAAGCAAAAGAAGATGAACAACGCTCAATGGAAATTATTAATGCAATAAACAGACATGTTATTGAAAATCGTCAAACAATTCAAGAGGCACTAAAAGACTTTAAAATAGATGAGCTTACGGGATTATACTTAGGGCAAGTGGAAAATTTTAAAGAATATGAGCCAATAGATGCCCATAAAGATTTATTAATGAACATTGCTTATGATTTAAATGAAGAAGTCTTTGGCCCATTAATTCACTTATATGATGAGGAAAATAATGTTGAAAGAGTTAGAAAAATAGTTCGCCTAATGATACTCGTTGTTAATTTACGTGCATTGGTTTTATCTGAATTAAAATTTAGGCATGGAGATAATCGAGATGATCACGTTTTAGAGCAGCTAAGATATGTAAGGTTGTGTTGCACTTGGTTAATTAACAATCAACATAGTCGAAACTACTTACCGTTGTTTGAAGCATGGGATCATTGTGAATCAAACCCTCCAATTGATACTGTTTGTCTACCTACTGGGGAAACTGATCCTTGGAAAATTCCTACGACTTGTTGTACATCACAATTTGAGCCATATAAAGTACAACGTGATATATTGGACGAAGATAAAAAACAAAGAGATGAAATTGATGAAGCTATTAGGCATTTAGAGGGAACTGTATTCCTGTGGAATTGGAATATGATAAAATCTAGTTACAAACCTAAAGAGCATAAATAAGAGTGAAAATGAAGATAAATTAGCTTTAAATGTAATGTACTAGCTTGAATGCATTTATGTATTGGCATTTTTGTTCGTATTTTGTATACTAAACGTGAGTTTTTCTTACAGTAGGCAATCTTTCAGTTTCTATGAAACGCAACTAATCTGTTAATTATGTATGGTGTCAAACAAGCTCTTATGTCAATGGATATAAGAGCTTGTTTGCATGTGTATCACTCTTTTATGTACAATAAAAGAAAAACATCTTATGAGATGGGGAGAGGAAAACCCATGTCCAATCAACAATTAGTGAATTTACGCATTGATTTTGCTTTTAAACAATTATTTGGTACAAGTGGAAATGAAGATATTCTTATTGCGTTTTTAAACGCTATGTTGCAAGGTTCTTTAGAATCTCCTATTGTTTCTTTGCAATTAGAAGACCCACACTTGCACCGAGAACATGAAGAAGATAAATTATCAATTTTAGATATTTCTGCTACATTAGATACAGGTACAAAGGTAAATGTCGAAATACAGTTGAATAACAATCATGACATGATTAAGAGAAGTTTATATTACTGGGGAAGGCTATACACATCCCAACTTCAAAAGGGGATGCCATACAGCTCTCTTCATAAAACAATTACGATCAATTTGTTAAATTTCGTTATGTTTCCTGAATACGAGGCATTCCATACAACCGGAATCCTATGGAATCAGCAACAACAGAAGGTATTAAGTAGTGATATTGAAGTTCACATCGTAGAGATTCCAAAACTCATGCAACAGTGGAGGAATGAACAAGTAAATCCCTGGGAAGATTCATTTGTTCGTTGGTTGTTATTACTACCAGCGAATGAGGACGAACAATTAACCCAAACATTGGAGGATATTGCGATGAACCAAGACCCAATTTTACAAAAAGCGATGAATAAATGGGAACGTATGAGTCAAGATTCTTCTTTCCGACAAGCATATGAAGCAAGGGAGAAAGCGTTGATGGATGAAGCTGCAAAGTTTGCTCATGCTCGTAATGAAGGGAAAAAAGAAGGAATTCAAGAAGGGATTCAAGAAGGGGTACAGCAAGGGAAAATACAAATGATTAAAGGTATGCATGAACTTGGTGTACCAATTGAAACGATTGCAAAAGCAAGTAAATTAAGCATAGAAGAAGTTGAGCTTATTTTGAAAGGAAATTCATAATAAACAACTAAGATAGTAAAAGAGCCACAATCCCCAATGGCTGGGATTGTGGCTCTTTTTTTACGATGCAAGAAGAAGACACAAGAGAAAAAATCAGTGACAAGATATTACACATAGAAGAGACTTGTCACTGTTACGTTCTCTGTAAGAGTATAGCATAAAATGATTTTGATAAGGGATAGCAAAGCGCAAACTTGTTGCATGATTTATAGTGAATAAAGTACAAAAAAACAATTCTTGTAAGGTAGTTTTTCTCACGATTCAATCAAACGAGAGTTCTCTAAATCGTTCCATTCTAAAAGCTTAGTTAGTATGTCTTCCTTTTGTTTTTTTAAATGTTCCATTTTATCTTGGATAATTTTTTCGGTTTGTTTCCATTCTGTGGAGTGCTTTAGAGTATCATCAAATTTAGCCAATTGTGACACGTTCATATAATCTGAATACTTAGAGTTATTCCATATATGCTCTTGTTGTAACTTGAAAATTGGCGCTAATTCGAGAGTATCTACATTTGCTACGTGCTGATTATATTCTGTAAATAGTAGATGTTTAACTAAGGATAAATTTTTATGCTTTGGATTATTAAGACCATTATTGAGTAATCGATATTTTTGTTCTTTTATAAGTGCATAATATTCATCATTTGTTGTATTTTTTACTTTCTCTAAAGAAATATGGTCTGTAATTTTAATTGATTCATTGTTCATAGACATTCTGTATTCGAAGGTATGGAAATGACAATCGCCATGTATATGAGCTTGGAGAGCATTGATGTTAGAGTTGTGAACTAAATCAATTAATACATTACCTGTTCCGTTCCCTTTTTTTATCGTACGAAAGGCGAAGATGAATCCATAAATATAATCGTTTTGATAGTCAATCCCTACAAAATCATATCGGTATCTCGGACTTAAATCTAAAGCCCTGTCATATTCTAGCCCTATTGTTAAATCGTACATAGCAACCTCCTATAAATAATTTTTTACCCTTATTAGAACCATTGTATCAATTAGGAATTGTAATTGACTAATTTTATATAGGGGGCAACCAGCATTCTACGAATTTTGTATGCTAAAGTTATATATGTTTTTTTATCAGTTGAATTTGAAAAATGTCATTATCCGTAATACCAAGCGCCCTCATTTCCTCTTTAAAAGAGCGCCAGGGTTCCACTTTTATGGATTTTGTACTTTTATTCCGCAATGTATATTCTCTTATATAATATGATGTTTGTTTTTTATTATTTTTCATTGTAATTCCACCTATGTATTAATAATAGAACATTTTACCAAAGGGGTGTATATTTTAATTATACAAATACTAGAAATTTGATTAGGAAAGAAGTTGATATTTTATGCCAAATTGTGATTGGGGTAGCCCCTGTGATTGTTCGGACTGTAGAACAAAACGATTTCCTGTAGTATGTACTCATTGCGGTTTTGAAAATATACTTAGAGTAGTGGGAAGCTCTGAATATAAGATGGGTAGAAAAGGACTAGGAGATTATGAATTTACCCATCCAGGAGGAACAAAAGATTTAAGTTGTTATCATTGTTCAACGGTCATACCAGGAGTTCGCTACTATGATGATTATGATGAAGAAGCTTGTAAAAATAGTTTAGAGCTTTATCAAAATAAATTAAATGGTCGTATTTGTAGTGCTTGTAATGCAATAGAAGGTGATCTCAAAGGTATTTCTTTTGTTACATTAAAAAAATTACATAATAAACTTTACTGTCAAAATTGTATAGTGGAAGTTGGTAAAAATCAAATTCCCGATCCTTCAAATGAAAATGAAAAATACAACTTCAATGGAAATACTTTAAAGTGGGAATTAGATAAAGTACGTATCGAATGTCCTTCTTGTCATAAAAAAAGGTGGCTAAATGCCGAAAATCGTTGGAGAAAGCAATGTAAGCCCTGTTATTATGCTAAATCATAAATTAAATTTAAGGGAAGCACCTTACTATGAAAAAAGGTGTTTCCCTTTAGTTTGTACCTTATGTTTTATAGACTTGTTTCGATAATAATTGTGTATTTGCTAATCACTTCAAATGAAAAGTAGAGTGTCTATAGTGATAATTATTAAGGATTTTATTAATGAAATCTCCCCTGTTATTATTCTTCTCTTTTTCTTGCTGTTGGAATGAATTAAAACGTTGTGATGCGTTCTCCATTGTATGTAATGAAGGAAATAAGCCTTTTGCTAATTCCATTGGTTTTGGCTCCTTTCTAAGGTATCTTACTTATAATATAACAGAACTAACTAAAAATTCTGAAAATATAAATTATTTTTACGTAATGTATTTGGCTCCTTTTTTCTTCTCTCTTTATTAATATAGCACTTCGAACAATAAATCTCGGGTTTGGAAGGTCTCTCACCAAAAAAAGAAAAGATTTACGAATTTATTTTTTACAAATTATGAAGGGGGATAAACTTAGTTTTACTTTTTATAGATTACTAATATGGAGATTTTATTGCGGGCTAGAGTAGGAACCCTGTCGATAGGTAGCTAATAAGAGACAGGAATTAGGAATGGTGTTAATATATATTTAATAAATCATATATAAACAAACGAGATAGGGGCTGATGTGTATTGAATAAAGATGCTTTATTAAAAGAGTTAGCCACAAATGGATATAATGTTGGCTTTGGAGCAAAGAAACACTTTGCTACCTATGATATTGTCGAAAAAATTCCCGTTATCATATCCGTTATAACCTTCATGGTAGGGCTTGGACAGCTAGCCTATCCTAATGCTCCTTATGCTCAATTTATTTCCTTAATTTTAGTTATTATCAGCGCATTTGCTTTTTATATTTCGCCTTATAGTCAGGATAAAGAGAAGTATGAAGAAGCTGGTGTTAAGACTACAAAATTATTCAATCAATTAAGAGCATTGTATTGGAAAGTCCAAATTTCCTCAGCAGATAATTTTCAAGAAGAAGAAACTCAGATGAGGGAAATCATGAATGAATTTTACGCAGTTAGTATGTCAAAACAAATTTATGGGAGCGATTGGTTTGCACACTACAAGTTTTTTTGTCAAATGCAGATTGATTGGATAGATGAGCAAAAAAAATTTAAATGGTACAAAGATAAAATACCTAAATCACTTGTATTTTCCATTTTAATGTATATAGTAATATTCCTACTTTTAAAAATAGCATTTACAGGGGGACTTTGATGTTATCAGATTCATTCTCAGAATATGTAGAAGGTTTGGAAGTAGATAATTTAGAGGATATTGATAAGAAGTATAAACGGATAACAAAAAAATTAAATCAGTCGTTTTGGGATTTAGAAAGTGATGAAGAACATGCACATAAAGTCGGATCACTAGGAAGAGGCACTGCTATTAAAGGTATCAGCGACCTAGATATGTTATTCATCCTTCCTGATGCATTGTATACGCAATATAATAATCATGAGGGGAATGGTCAATCTAAGTTATTACAACGAGTAAAAGAAGTAATAAGGGCAACATATCCTAGAACCATTGTCCGTGGCGATGGACAAGTTGTAGTTGTTAGTTTTTCTAACTATCAAATAGAAGTTTGCCCTTGCTTTTCAGAAAATGATGGCAGTTTTACGTATCCTGATTCCAATAACGGTGGGAAATGGAAAAAAACAGACCCGATTCCAGAAATTAGAGAGAGTCTTGCTATGACAGTAGATACGGATACGCATTACCGTTATATATGCAATATGATGCGCGCTTGGAAAAATGAAGCGGGTTTCAAATTCGGGGGATTGTTAATTGATACTTTAGTATATGACTTTTTTGAAGAATACGCAGACTATAAAGAATGCAGTTTTGAAGATTATTTGCCGATACTTAAGGACTTGTTTGCTTACTTAAAGAATCAGAGTGAGACTAGAAAGTATTGGCTTGCATTGGGAAGTAATCAACAAGTATATGACAAAAAGAAAACTTTTATTAAAAAGGCAAAGAAAGCTCATGGCAAGTTAGAATCATTATCAGAAGAAAGTGAAGAAATATATGATATTCTCCAAGAGTTATTTGGTCAAGGATTTCCAGCTCCTGAAGGAGTACAAGAGGTTACCAAGAGTGCATTTGCATCTTACGAATACAGTAAGACTGAGCAATTCATTGAGAAGTTGTTCCCTGTAGATATTCGATATAGTTTATCGATAAATGCTAATGTATTACAGGATGGTTTTCGTGAGGGGAGTTTATCAGAATTTATAATGAAGCGATTCCCTCTCAAGACAAAAAAGCAATTAAAATTCTATATTGAACAAAATGAAGTAGCTGAGCTTGAATTACCTTACACAGTTTACTGGAAAGTACGGAATGTTGGAATAGAAGCCGTTAAAAGAAACATGATTCGCGGGGAAATCTCTCAAGATACAGGAAACGAGCAAATAACAGAAACTACAGATTTTAGAGGTAGCCATTATGTTGATTGTTATATTATTCATAATGAAGCTTGTGTAGCTAAAGATAGAATTAAGGTGCCCATTGCTATTGCTTAAAAAGATATTACAAATAGATAAAGTTCTTTAAGATAGTGAAATGAAAATGAAAAAAGTCAAATGCCTACAGCTCAGCTGTAGGCATTTGTTTTGAAAATATGTTAGTCGTCGTAGGAGTGTCTCAAAAAGTAAAGTTTTTGGGACTTATTTTATATACAATACGTTATGCTGTAATCCAAAAGGTTAGGGGTATTCCCAAAATTAATTTCAGAATTGAATAAGAAAATATATGCATCGGTTTCAAAAGGTACACCTTTTAGAGCATATTTAATATTTGTAAATCGAAAATGAGTTTTACAAAAGATGCAAAATGTTAAACCTATAAAACCCATTGATATCAGTATGTATGCATGAGATCAATGGGTTTTTATTTGGATATTTAATGGTGTATTTTACAAATTATAAAAAGATATAAACTTAGTTTTACTTTTTAAATGTAATGTACTATCTTGAATACATTTATGTATTTGCATTTTTGTTCGTATCTTGTATACTAAACGTGAGTTTTTCTTACAGTAGGCAATCTTTCAGTTTCTATGAAACACAACTAATCTGTTAATTATGTATGGTGTCAAACAAGCTCTTATGTCAATGGATATAAGAGCTTGTTTGCATGTGTATCCCTCTTTTATGTGCAATGAAAGAAAAACATCTTATGAGATGGGGAGAGGAAAACCCATGTCCAACCAACAATTAGTGAATTTACGCATTGATTTTGCTTTTAAACAATTATTTGGTACAAGTGGAAATGAGGATATTCTAATTGCGTTTTTAAATGCTATGTTACAAGGTTCTTTAGAATCCCCTATTGTTTCCTTGCAATTAGAAGACCCACACTTGCATCGAGAACATGAAGAAGATAAATTATCAATCTTAGATATTTCCGCAACATTAGACACGGGAACAAAAGTAAATGTGGAAATACAGCTAAATAATAATCATGATATGATTAAGAGAAGTTTATATTACTGGGGAAGATTATACACATCCCAGCTTCAAAAGGGAATGTCATATAGTTCTCTTCATAAAACAATTACGATTAATTTGTTAAATTTCATTATGTTTCCTGAATATGAGACATTCCATACAACAGGAATCTTTTGGAATCAACAACAACAGAAGGTATTAAGTGATGATATAGAAATTCACATTGTGGAGATTCCAAAACTCATGCAACAGTGGCGTAATGAACAAATAAATCCCTGGGAAGATTCGTTTGTTCGTTGGTTATTACTACTTCCAGCGAATGAAGATGAACAATTAACCCAAACATTGGAGGATATTGCGATGAACCAAGACCCAATTTTACAAAAAGCAATGAATAAATGGGAACGTATGAGTCAAGATTCTTCTTTTCGACAAGCGTACGAAGCAAGGGAAAAAGTTCTTATGGATGAAGCGGCAAAGTTTGCTTATGCAGAACAAAAAGGGATTGAAAAGGGCATTGAAAAAGGGAAAATGCAGCTTATTCGTGGTATGCACAAAAATGGAATGCCAATAGAAGATATTGCAAAGTTTACGAATTTACGTATTGAAGAAATACAAGAAATTTTACAATCATAAATAAATTAACAAATAACACCTACAGATATATCTGTAGGTGTTATTTGTTAATGACCGCCCCCGCCTGGAAGGTGATGACCACCAGCATTTCCATGTGTATATTTCCAACTTACGCCTGGTTCATTAATATAATAACCAGTGTTTCCATCTGCGTATTTATAACTTATATATTTCATTTGAATTCCTCCCTTTTTGTTAATACTTACATAGTCGCTCAGAGCAAAATAAAGCCTATTTGTTATATAATGGAATCAAGCCGTAATCAATATGGTTTCCCCGTTATGAATAATGAGATAATTTATGTGTCCCGTGTATTTGCTTTTCTTTTTGTATTTAGAGTGAAAATTTTTAAATATAGAAGCAATGATGAAATATGATATTAAGTTTTCTTCATTTTATAGACTTGTAAACAGTATGAAGAGGTAAAAAAAGGGAAACCTACCGAATAATTAATGGTGATTTAGGGGGTACCAAATGGAGCATAAAACAAAGGTAACAATTGGGGATTACGTTCAATTTTCATATCGTAAAAATCCTAATTTACAATTAATTGGATATTTAGTGAGTGTTCTACAGAATACAATTGTTGTAGATATTACAGAGATAATGGGAATTGAAGTAGATGATGTTATGCAAGTTGTAAAACACGGTTACTACAATAAAGTGTATCAAAGGAAAATAAAAAATAATGTTTCATAAAAAATGCTCCTAGATAAATCTAGGAGCATTTTTTTAGATGAAGTTACTGGATTTTTTAAGATGATGAATACCAGCTGCTAGATAGTAACATATTCATTTAGAAAAAGCACTATCATGGATTCTTTTTTCAACGATGCTTAATGTTTACAAAGCGAAAACGAATTTTATAAAGTATACAAAATGTTAAACTTAAAAAGCGAATCGTATCATGTACATGTACTAATACGGCTCATTTTTTTATAGTTATTTATGAGAATTCGGCTCATTTTTTTCGTTTTGGGGAACAATCAATTTCTTAATTTGATAGCGATGACACAAGAAATCCCCTATAGAATAGACTTTTTTAAGTGACTATTTTATAGGGGATA
>NZ_JBBOVC010000004.1:0-126464 GCF_038006385.1 Bacillus sp. FSL L8-0099 | reverse complement strand
GGAAACAGAGCCTATTCCAGAAGCATCCGAAGACCTAAGAGACGTTGACGGTATTAAGAAATACGTTGAACGATGGTTTGTAACGCAAATTAAGCGTGTATTCGGAATGATTAAAGATGAAGACATAGTTAAACTAGATGGTGAAGACTAATATGTCTAAGGTTGCTAAAAAATCCCAAGAATCAAAAACGAAAACAGATAAGCTGAGAGATGGCTTTAAATTATGGACATCGTTCTATAGAGCAAATCCACAGAGATTTGCAAAGGATTATCTCGGAATACACTTGTTCCTATATCAAAAGATTTTGTTGTGGGCTATGAACCACTATGGTTTCTTTATGTATTTGGCGGCGCGCGGACAAGGGAAGTCTTACCTAATCGCAGTGTACTGTGTAATTAGGGCTATACTTTTCCCAGGCTCTAATATCGTGCTTGCATCTGGTACAAAAGGTCAGGCGAGATTAATCATTACAGAGAAGATATTTGCTCTGAAAAACAACTCTAAAAACGTAGAACGAGAGATTAAAGAGTTTAAGACTAGTGCAAATGAATGTTACGTAGTCTTCTTTAATGGTTCTAAGATTACTGCGGTTACGAGCGGTGACTCGGCTCGCGGTTATCGCGCTAATATATTAATAGTTGACGAGTTTAGGTTGATATCAAAAGAAACAATCGATACTATCTTACGTCCATTCTTGAACGTAAACCGTACTCCACCTTACCTAGCAAATCCTAAATACCAACACTTAGAAGAAGAGAATAAGGAAATCTATATCTCTTCAGCGTGGTATAAGAATCATTGGATATATGAATCTTTTAATTCGTATTTAAAACAAATGATGGCAGGAAAAGATTACTTCGTTGCTGTACTGCCTTGGCAGTTATCTGTATTCCACAAGCTCCTATCTAGGAAGCGTGTAGAACAACAGAGAACAGAAGAAGACTTTGACCAGATGAGTTGGGACATGGAGTATGAGGCGCTTTTCGTTGGTGAAAATGAGAACGCTTACTACAAATTAGATGATATCCAGAAGTGTAGAACACTTCCTAAACCTTTCTATCCTCCTACAGACCGAGAGTATGTAGAGAATAAGGGTAGTAGAAAGAAACTTACGAACATGCCTAAGCAGGCAGGAGAAATCCGTATCGTAAGTATGGATATTGCCTTAATGGGTAGCAGTAAATCGGTTAAGAATGATACAACTGCTTTCACGTTAATGAGATTATTGCCACAAGGCGAAGAATTTAGGCGCGATGTTGTGTATTTAGAGAGTATGGCAGGACAACATGCCGAACTCCAAGCAATTAGATTGAAACAACTATTCTATGATTTCGAAGCTGACTTTGTTGGCATGGATACAAATGGTAACGGTATAGCAATCTATGATTCTTGCACAAAGATACTCTATGACAAAGATAGAGATGAAGAATATCCTGCTTGGACAGTAATTAATGATGAGGCAATGGATGAGCGAAAAATTGACCCTAACGCCATTCCAATCATCTACTCAATTAAAGGTAATTCTGAGTTAAACCATAAGGTTGCTACTGGATTACGAATCGCCTTTGAAAAGCGAAAAATCCGCTTACTTATCAATGATATTGAAGCGAAGGAAGAGTTAATTGAGCGTAAGGGTTATATGAAGAAAACAACAGAAGAACAGGTTCATATGCTTAGACCGTTTCTGCAGACAACTGCTTTAACGAATGAGCTTGTTAACCTTGTCTATGAAGTTAGAAGTGGTTACATCAAAATTAAAGAAGTCGGAACAACTACAAAGGATAGATACTCCTCTATTGGATATGGAAACTATGTAGCAACTCTATTAGAGAACGATATCTTAAAAACTGGTGGAAACGATGACTTACTTCAATATTGCTTATGGTAGGTGAAGAAGCGTTGAATAATCGTAATACTAACAACTATTACAAGCGAAGACGCAAGAATAATAATAGCGAGAAGTCAAATTCGATGCTAGAACATTCTAAGTTCGCATCAGCCTCAGCAAACTTTAAAGGCTCTAGTGGCGGTAATAATGGAGCAAGAGGTATGAGCGAATCTCGTCTCAAGACAATGCTTCAAGACCCTGCTAAGAGCGCTGTACAAGTTGCAGGGCTATCGTCTTCTATGAAACAGGTCAACGGTATGTATAAGCGAATCATCAAGTATATGAGTAGCTTACTAACGTTCGACCATGTTCTTTACCCAGTTCTTACGAATCCTATGAAGATTAAATCTAGCGATATTAAGAAAACGCAGGAATCTTTTATTCAAACAGCTATCTTTCTAGACAGGCTAAATCCTAAATACAATCTCCCAATATTTACAGAGAAACTGTTCACTACTGGTGTTACATATCAGTATAAATTGGAAGATTCAAAGGGTGTTGTTTATCAAGATATTCCTACAGCTTTCTGTCGTGTCGGATACGAAGAAGATGGTGTATATCGATTCCAATTTGACGTAACAAAGATTTCTGATGCTAACTTTGAGGTATTCCCAAAAGAGTTGCAGAACGCTTATACGTCTTATAAAAATGGTCAAACTGAAAAATTGATTGACGGACGATGGTATCAAGTATCGGACAAAGGTGTAGCATTCACAATCGATACTGATGTTTTAGCTAACGGAGGTATGGCTTTACCACCTATTGCAAATGCTCTTATCGATGCAATCAAAATTGAGAATGCGAAAGACAAAATGGAAGATACAGATAAACTTGATAACTCCAAAATTGTCCATTCTAAAATTGAAACTGATGACAAAGGAAGACCTTTAATGGAGCTTCCAGTAGTTCACGAATATCATAATGCTCTAAAAAAGAGTTTGCCAGAAGGTTCTGTAGCGATTACGAATCCTTTCGATACGAGAGGTATTACGCTTAATGGTACTGGTAAAGATGGTAAGTTCTCGTTGCTAGATAAAACATCTGAGCAACTTTATAAGGGTGCAGGTGTATCACCTCAGCTATTCGCTGATGACAATTCTAGTTCTCAAGCTTTAGAACGTTCTATTCAAGTAGATTGCCAATGGCTGTATAGCTTCCTACTTCCTATGTTCACCAATTATTACAATTATGAACTGAGAAAGGCAAGCAAAAAGACAGTGATTTGGAAAGTGAAATTCTTAAACATTTCACACTTTGATAGAGATGAAGCAATTAAGACTGCTAAAGACCAACTTTCGTTTGGTGGTTCTCGTATGGAGTATCTAGCTTATTGCGGAATGACTCCATTAGAATTCGCTACAATGCTAGTCTTTGAACAGCAAATCTTAACGATTGATGACCTTATGATTGCGAAACAAACTTCTCATACAATGAGCGGAAATGAAGCTCAAGAAAAAGAGAAGGGGAGACCGCAATCAGAAAAACCAACTGATACCACTGTTCGTATTAAAGATGCCGAATAGTGAAGGGTGGTGAAATGGTGAAATTAGTTAATACTAGTCTACCAATTAAATTTGAACAGATAAAAAATGTTCTAGATGACAGATTCATGACAGTGAAAATCTGGATTGCACATGTTGGTGAAAACAGAAACAACTCCATTTTCTCAAAGCAGGTTTTAGAATCTATGATTCCATCATTAGCCAATGTGCCTATCCTTGGATACTTAACTCCAACAGAAGATATTGGCACTGACTTTGCAGGTCACGAAGAGCGACTTGTAATTGAAAATGGAGAATTTAACATCAAGTATGTTGGTCATGCCTATGGTGTAATTCCAGAGGCAAACAATGCTAGATTCGAAACCAAGTATGGTGAAGATGGCATTGAAAGAGAATATCTCGTAGTTAACGGAATCCTTTGGAATAAGTTCAAGGAGATATCTGAGATTTTCGATAGAGACGGTGGTTTCAAGTCACAGTCTATGGAATTAGCCCCTTCAAGTATCAAGGGTTACCTTGACGATGAGGGCTTATTTGTGTTTACACAAGCTAAATTTGAAGGCGCTTGCATCTTAGGTGAAGGAGTTACTCCTGCTATGGTGTCAAGTACCGTTGAGAAATTCTCAGTTGCTAACAGTGTTAAATCTGAGATGAAAGAAATGCTTGCAGAGTTTAATAGTTACTTCTCTGCAGATAACAATTCCGAAGGTGGTGTAACTTTGACAAAACTGAATACTAACCCAGACTTCGCTAAGAAGGATGAGGAAGAGAAAAAGAAATTAGAGGCTGAGAAAGCAAAAGCTAAATCTCCAGAAGCTACTTCCGATGACGAAGAAGCGAAAGCTAAGGCAAAAGAGGAAGAAGAAAAAGAGAAGGCTAAGAAAAAGTTCGCTGATGATGACGAAGATGAAAAAGAGAAAGAGGCTAAAAAAGCTTCTAAATCTGGCGAGTCTGAGGACGAAGAAGAGGACGAAAAGAAAAAGTTTGCTTCTGATGATGAGGAAGATGAGGACGAGAAGAAGTCTAAAGCTGACAAGTCTAAAGAAGACGAGGAGAAGAAAAAGTTTGAAGCTGTAGAGGCTGAATTAGCTGATTTAAAAGCTAAGTATCAGACTTTAACAGATGAAGCTGATGAACTTCGTACTTTCAAAGCTAATGTTGAATTGGCTGAGAAGAAAGACAAGCTTGCTAGTTATGCGTCTGCTTTATCTAAGGATGAGTTTGAGGCGATTGAAGCAAACCTAGCTACTTTCTCTCTTGTAGAAATTGAGAAAGAAATTGGATTCATGCTTCTTAAGAAAGACAAATTCTCTGCTAATACGCAAGAGACTCGAAATCGTGTTCATGCAACTAATACAGATGCAAATCTACCGTATGGTTCGCTATCAACATATTTCACAAAATAATTTAGAAGATTAGAAAGGGTGCATATTAGTGTACGTTCGTTTAGACAAGATTAAATCAACTGCTCACTTAGAATCTATCATCGCTGATGTAGATTTAGTAAATGGTCAATTCGTTGCTCTTGGAGCATTAGAAGCTGACGGAGAGGCTCGAAAAGTTACTCCATCTGGAGATGTAACTAAGAAATTAGTATTCCACGCTTCTGTACCATTAACTTACTGGGAACGCCAAAATGAACTAGACTTCGTTCTTGAAAAAGGAAAAGTTGGTCGTGGGTTCGTTCTTGAAGAAGGGGATATTATCTCTATTGAAAAGAAAGGCGTTTCTGGCGCTCTAGCAAAAGGCGCTCTTGTAGTTCCTGATGCTAATGGATTTAAAGTTGGCACACCTGCAGGCTTACATGGTGAAATTATCGCTATCGATAACGACATGTATGCAGGAGAATTAGCTGTTATCCGCATTTCTACTAAGTGAATTACTAATGAACCTACTACTCCTGTAACTCCAGAAGAGAAAGAATAGTAGGTTTGGGGTAACTCCTGTAAAAACTAAAAAACTATATTTAACAACGGAAGGTGAATACGCTTTATGAAAGCAAAAATGACTGAATTACAGCGTTTAGCTTTAGATGTATATCAAGGCAAAAACGTTAAATTTAATGATGTAACAGGCGAAGATGCACTTCGCAATATTATTCTTGATGCAGTAGGTGGAGAATTTAACTTCTACAACTACCAAGAAAATAAATATAAATTATTCCGCGTTATCACAGAAGCAGTAGACGTAGTAACTGGAATCATTGTAACAAACCAATTTGATAGCTTAGCAGAAGTACGTAACATTGCTACTGGCGACAAACTAGTATTCACTGTTGAAGACAAATCTCTATTCCGTATCGCTCGTATTGCAGGCGGAAATAACGATTTACGTAGACAGAAATTACTAAGCGGTAACTTCACTGTAGATACTGACTGGTTCGGTACTAAAATCTACTCTGAGCTTGAGATGTTCATCGCAGGTTTAGTGGACTGGACTGCTATGGTTGACCGCATTGCTCAATCTTACGTTAACGACATGGGTACTCGTATCTATGAAGGTATCGCTAAGTCTTACACTACACTAAATGCTACTTTCGGTGTAACTGGAGCTTACGATGAAGACAAGTTATTCAGCATGATTCAACACGTTGAAACAAAGTCTCAGAAGAAAGCTGTTGTAATGGGAACTAAGAAAGCTCTACGTAAGATTTCTAAAGCGCTAGACCTTTCAGACGGTATGAAAGACAAGATGAACCAAGTTGGATACATCGGTACTTTCTCTGGGACTGATTTAATCTTACTTCCACAAGCTTACAAAGTTGGTACAGAGGAATTCGCTGTAGACGACAATATGTTATTAGTTGTTCCTCAAGGGGAAAAATTAATTAAGATTGTTGTTGAGGGTGAGTCTATTATGCTCGAAACTGCTGAAGCAGGAGCGCGCAACGACCAACAAATGGAACACCAATTAATGAAGAAATTTGGTCTTGGTGTAGTTCGTTCTGCAGTTTACGGAATGTATAAAATCCAATAGTTTTAAACAAAAGTATTGCAGATATTAAAAGTTTGTGATATTCTATTATAGAGGGGTTAAATTATGCAACCCCTCTATAATTAAACAAAAGTATTGCACAAAGAGAGGGAGAGTTGTGTTATGGAAAAACGTAATTATAGCAATAGTAAGCCGAAAGGGCGCTTTCAATCAAATGAAAGACAGAATCGTGAACGACTAGAAAAGAAACCAGTTCGAAGACGCGTAAATGTAGACCGAGACACTATGTGTATTGTCAAGAATAATTCATTTGGTCAATTCTTCTATGATAATTCTAGAATGACTGAACGAATTGACATGGAGAAACATGGTGATGAAACAGAAGTTTCAGTTAGCGACCTACGAGCAATGGTTAACTCTGGTAGAAAGAATTTGGAAGGTTTCTCAATCATTATTACAGAGGTTTTAGACCCAGAATATACGCTAGAAGATGTCCTTGGATACCTTGGATTGACTAAAATATACGATGAGTTATATGCGCTGTCCAATGGAGATGCCGACCCAGACGCTATCAAAAACTTCATTCAGAGAACAAGTGCGAAGAAATTTAAGGAAGTCATGGAATCTATGAGTCCTAAATTGCGCGCTAAAGTAATTGAAACATCTGTTAAACTATTCAAACTTGATGAGTTCGGAGATTACACGAAGATGAAAGTAATCGAAGGATATGTTAACGAAGACCTATTCGATGATGCAGAAGAATCTGAAATCGATGATGAAATTGAAATTTAATAGGGGGTGTTGCAGTGGCGACATCTTTTGATTCTATTTATAAAAAGTTTCTAGCTTCTATCGATGACTATGAATTTGGCTTGCTTGGGGATGACGAGCTAAGCGAAGTTCTCTTTGGTTTTCTTGATACAGCTAGAAGCTTGTATTTTCCTCAATGCAAAAAAGACTTAGAAAACATTTTTGAAGAAAATGGTATGGGTGAATTTGCGGAGGACTTAAGTTCTCAAGAGCAATTTATTTTAGCACTTGGCATGAAAAGAGCTTGGTTATCTACTAAGAAAAATAGTGCCGACTTAATGAGTAAAACAGTTGGTGACAGAGATTTTAAGGCTGTACAGGGTACTACATATTTAAAAGAACTATCTAAGCTTGATAAAGACATGGAAGATGAGGTTCATAGATACGCAGTTGAGTACACATATAAAAACTTCTCACTAGAGGGGTGGTAATATGTCTTATTCTACTTTTAGAAAGAGAATGAGCCTTAAGGGTAATACTGCATTTGAAAGAAGTTTGAATCAACAGAAGAGGGAATTTGAACTATATTTCAATAATACAATCAATAGAGAAATGGTTAAAATTGATGGAATTGAGCAACCTGCTGTTTTTCAAGATGTCAACCAGAACAACAACAAAGACCTATCGGATGATAAATATATCATCACTGAAAACGATAGTAATATGAAGGTTGGTTCTTATGTTGAGTGGCGAGATAAGACTTGGATGGTCTTTACAGAGGAATACAAGACAATTAACTCACACAAACAAGCGAAGATGAAATCTTCTAACCAAGTCATCAAATGGATGGTAGATGGTAAAGTTTGTGGCGATGGTAATGGCGTTCCTGCGTTCATTCAGAACCAGACGTTATATACATTAGGGGTTAGTACGAGTGGTTACTACTCTTGGATTGTAAACGGAAAGATGATGATGTACATGCAGAATAATAGGGAGACAATGGCTATTAAAATTGGTCAACGTATCTTTATTGGTGGCATGGTATTCCAAGTAATGTTCAAAGACAATGTCTCTCGTAAAGGTTTAATTAACTATCTTTTAGAGCAAGACTTCGTTAATCCAGAAAGAGATAATATTGAACTTGAAATTGCAGATTATTACGATGTTATTAATCCAGATAAGGATGTAGACGAAAAGCCTTCTAACGTAGCCAAAGAAGTTATTGTTAGTGGTGCAGACAATGCTAGAATAGGCGCTCTTGTACAATATGAGGCTAAGATTTTCCATGATGGAACAGAAGTCGATGAAGAGGTCGATTGGACGATTGCCGATATAGATTCATCTGCTGAAATAGTTGAGCGGACAGCGAATAGTATCAAGCTTAGGATTGTCAAAGACTTTAGAAAAGTTGGCTTAACTATTAACGTAGTTGCCACATCTAAGGACGGTACAGTTGGCTCTAAGACGGTTCGAATCGTTAGTCCATATTAGTAGAGAGGGTGAAAAAGTTGACAAAGTACGGAGTATCAACAGTTGAAAAACTTGGCGAGTATAAGATGGAAATCTTAAATCGCGTACTTGAATCTGATAAATTAACAAAGCTAATAAAATATAGTACTAGAGATGCTTTATTTAAACCTAGTTTAGAAGACCCAGACGAATTGATGCATACGAACATATTTCCTTATAGATTTGTCCCTGCTACCGTTGATGAACAGAAAACGTTTTTAACGTTGGGTGTTAACGGTTTTAGGCGACATCAAGAAGGGTTTAAAACCTTTGACGACTATCTAAGTGGTGAATTGTATTTCTATATGTTCACTCATCATGATTTAATGCGTACAGACACTGGTGTTAGACAAGATTTAATGCTTGGTGAAATCGTTAAGATGTTCGAGGGAACAAAAGGTCTAGGAATGGGCGAACTGAAAATGCGATATGTAAATGAACTATGGATGCATAATAATAAGTTTGGCGGTTATTCCATTGCATTTACTGTTACAGATTTTAAGTAGGTGACAGTATGGATAAGTTAAAGTTATTGATGGGAAGACCTATCTCTGTAAGTGAAGAGCATAATATATTTGTTCATCAACCGTTAATCCGAGATGTCGTTGATATTGGAGAAAGAGGTTTTAGTGAATATATTATGCCTTACACTTTGACTCTAGATGCTATATTTAGTGGTGTTGAGAATGAAGAAGAGTTAATAGAGAAGTTTACTGTATTTCAGTTATTCTTTGCTAAAACTGAAGATGGTGGATTTCTAGATGGTATTTTTGATGGGAAGAGCGCTTTGGGCGTACTTAAAGAAAGTCTTCAATTCTTCTTTAAGACTGACGATGTCCAAATATTAGAGAATAGAATGAAGATAGTTATTAACAATTCTTATCTAATTGATGAGGCTGAGTTTAATACAGTTCGAAATGCTATTCAAAGTGTTGTAGGGCGTAAAGACATTGAGGTTGAAAAGCCTCCTAAAAATATGACTCCTAGACAAAAAGATATTTGGGATAAGCTCCAAAAGGGTAGAAGAAGAAAAGCCGAAAGAGAAGCTATATATCTTCAAGATATTATAAACTTTACTGCTTTTGGCGGTTCGACATTTATACCGCTCACACAGATTGATATGATGACTTACTATCAATTGCAGAACGCTTATAAGAGTGTTGTAGGATTGGATTCGTTCAACATTAATATGAGCTACAAATTAAGTCAAAAGTTTGATATGAAAGATACTATCAAACACTGGACAGAAACATTGAAAATCGGAAAGTAAAAGACTATATGTCTTTTATCATATAATCACTTAAGCAAAAGATTTGCAGAAGTGTAAAAAATTATAAGAAAACAAGAGGTGTTGTTTCGTGGCTATTTACGGTATTAAAGATTGCGCTAATTTAAGTCTTTTTGAATTAGCAACAGGTAAACCTGCAGTATTCTCTGACTATGCTAACGTTGCTACTAACGAATGGCAGGCAGAGCGTGTATTCGCAAACGCAAAAGGAGTACGTTCTATCGCTTGGGACGCTGACCGTCAAGGTACGTTAAAAGTTGAAATGGAAGTATTCGAGCTACAATGGTTAGCTATGGTAGCAGGTTCAGAAATTGTTAAGGGTGAAGCAAACATTGCTAAGCGCGAAGTTGTTCGTGTTACTTCTAACAAGAAAGTTACATTAGCAGGCACTCCAGTAGCTGACTCTGTAACAGTTATCAAAGTTGGCGGAGATTTAATCGAGCATATCGATGAGCCTTTAAACAAGGTTTCTACATCTCCAACAGGAGGTCAGTTCACTATTACTGGTTCTGACATTACTTTCGCTACAGACGCAGTTGTAGGTGACACTTACGCTGTTTACTACCTAACGAAGAATGCTCAGACTAAAACTATCTCAATCTCTGCAGATAAGTTCCCTAAAGCTTACCGCATTGTTGCTGATGCTTTAATGCGTGAAAAAGAAACTGGAACTGATGAGTTCGTACAAATTGAGTATCCAAACGCTCGTCCACAATCTAACTTTACAATTACAATGTCTGCTACAGAGCCTACAAAGCTTGAAGTAACATTTGACTTGTTCCCAGATAAAGACAAGAATATGGCTACTTACAAAATCATCGGTGAATGAGAGGATGAGCCAGTCTCTCCTCCTGTAATTCCTAACCCTCCACCAGAGGAGGAGAAACCTTCAGAGTCAGAGGTAGAATCTGGCTCTGAAACTCCAAGCGGAGAAGAGAGTTCTGGCGGTGTAAAAACCGTATCTGAAAAAGAGTCAACTATTGTTGAAGGTAAATAGAATTTTGGGAAGGCATAACATTATGTCTTCCCAATTTTTTTTGTATTATATCAGCCTAATAAAATCTGAATTTTATTAAACAAAAGTATTGCAGGTATTTTGTTAGACTGCTATAATAAATATATGAATATATGGGACTTTCTGTCCACGCAAAATCGAAAAGGAGGAATGCTATAAGATGCCACGCTATATTCGTTACAAAGAAAATGATGAATGGAAGTACGCTTCAGTAAAAGACGTTGGAGACTTATCTGAACTTAAAACACTGGCAAAAACTGATGTAGTAACAGCAATTAATTCATTAATTGATGGTGGGATGGCAGACGTAGTAAATGAGCAAATCAAACAAGCCGAACTCATTAAAACCGCACAAGACCTAATCAATACTTTGAATAGTGAAGTCGAAGCCATATCAACAGTAGGGAATGAGTTAAAAGGAAAAGTTGCGGATATGGAGTCAGAGATTAACAGTAAGGTTAACGTTGAGGACTATGAAAAAGAATACAAAGACGTAACAAGTAAGCTAAGAGATAAGGCTGACTTAACAGAGTTTCAAAAAGTAGGGAAAGACGTTGATACTTTAACTGTATCTGTTGAAAATATTAATGGAGCGCTTGAACAAAAGGTAAATAGAACTACATATGAGCATGACTTAGGCTTAAATAAGTGGGTTGCTTCAAAGTATGAAGTTACAGGAACTGATTTTGATAATACAGCTCCATCTTTTGCTTTAATTAAAGGTCTCAGTGCAAAGGAAGTAAACGAATTTCCAGATGCTTCAAGTATGGTAGCCTTCACAGGCGATAATATTATCACCCATTATTTTACTAATGTAAATTTAAAAGATAGAAAAACTGTATATTTTAATGTCACTCATGAAGATAGTTTGACCATCTACATGAACGGAGCTAAGATATACGAAAATGGTCACATGAGTACTGTTGGAACTAAAGTTGCTCTTGGATTTAACGCAGGGTGGAATACGGTAGACATTCTCCATGGAAACCGTACAGGCGCGCCAGTTATGAATCTAGGCGTTAAATTATCTACACAGGTCGATAAGTTTACAGCGGTAATTGGCGTTGGAGACAAGAATGATGCTCGATTAAGGGAAGCTGAAACATCCCTCAAACAGACAGAAGAGAGCATTAAGATTATGGCTACAAAAAATGAAGTGACAGAGCTAGGTAATAAAGTGGAGTCACAATCAGCTTCTATGGAGGTATTGAGCAACGCTATTAAATCTAAGGTGGAAACGGAAAGGTTTAATGAGTACTCTGATAGATTAGAAACTACGGAATCTAGCGTTGAAATTATAGAGGGCAAGATAGTTAACTTGGTAGAGAAAAAAGACTTTGATGAGTTAAATGGTAAATACTCTACACAACAAACAAAAATAGAGCAAATGGATAAATCCATTGGACTAAAGGCATCCAATGAAAAGGTTGATAAGCTAAGCGGAAGAGTTGAAGTTGCAGAAGGCGCAATTGAGGTTGCGAACGATGAAATTTCACTTACCGTAACTGGATTAGATAATTTAGGGAAGAAAACAACAGCGATAGAGCAGGATACAGGGAAAATTAAGCAGTCCGTAACTGATTTAAGTAAGTCTGTTACAGCGCAAGGGATAGCTATTGAAGAGCATAGTACATCTATTACTTCATTAAACGAAAGTATTGCACTTAAAGCTGAAGCCGACAAAGTATACACAATAGAACAGGCAAATGGGAAAATTGCTGAATCTACAACTAAGCTAAAATCAGAAATTGAAGTTACTACTAAGGGGATTTCACAGACTGTTACTGATGTAAAAAAAGAGGTAGACGGCATGAAAACAACTGTTGAATCTCAAGGAACTCAAATTAAACAAACTGCTGAAGAGGTTGCTGTCAACGTTGTTAAAAAGGGGAATGTAAAAACTTCTATTAATGCTAGTGAGGAAGGCGTTAAAATCCTTGGCAAACATCTTGATATTACTGGTGCGGTGACATTCCAGAGTTTAGACCCTTCTATGCAAAGCAAAGTTAATGCAGGTGCTGATGCTAAGAATCAGATTGATGGAATGCAATTTGGTGCGAAAAACATCATTAGAAAGAAGCAAATAACTCCTATCAATGTAGCATCCTCATCATATGATGAAGCTACGAATACTTGGACTTTAACTGCAAATAGTGGAGCAGGTGGCTCATGGGGAGCAGGTGTAAGAATAACTGATAAAACATCTGTAGTCCCAATTGGAAGTTGGTTCACAATCAGCTTTGAAATTTATTCTCCTATTGATGCCAATTGGAATGCTGATGTAAATAACTTCCCTGTTACTGGCACATCTACCACGAATGATAATGATGATATTGCAATGAGAAAAACTTCTAGCAAGAGCCTAAAGGCTAATACATGGACGAAATGTTGGTTTTCTTGGAAGAACAAAGATAATTCAACTACTGACCTATATGACCAATCTAACATTGGATTAGTTAATAATAGTGGCGCGCCTGTTACGTTTAAAATCAGAAATGTAAAAGGAGAACTTGGCAACGTAGTCACAGACTTTACATTGGCTCAAGAGGACATTGATGAGATGATTAATAATATTTCATTTGGTGGCAGAAACATATTCCTAAATGCAGGGTTGCTACAAGGAGCTACTAATTGGTATTCAAATGTGGCTCAAACAGCAGTTGTAGATGATGGTGAAGACAAAGCTTTCAAGTTTACTCCAAATAGCGGTGCAGGTAGAGCAGGCATATATCAAAGATTGGGTGGCGGTGTTTCTGCTACCAGAGTATTTGAAAAAGACCAAGAATATACAGTTAGCGTAATGATGAAGGCAAGTACTGGAAGTCATAAACTTCATATTGGCGCTGAAAGTATTGATGTTAAAACGGTTGATGTCGACACCACTTGGAGAGAATATTCTCATACATTCAAGGGGACTGGAGCAGGGAATGGAACAGTTATCTTCTATACGACAGCAGTTGTGTCTGGGGTCGATTTCTTTATTAAGAGAATGCAACTTGAAAAAGGTAATAGAAAAACTGATTTCACTTTAGCTCCAGAAGACTATGATAAGCTACTGTCTGAAGTTAACAAGAAGGCTCAAGATAGTCAAAACGCCATTGACAATATGTCTATTGGTGGTAACAACTTGCTATTAAATTCCCATGCAGATTATTCAACTACTGAGTATCAGATAGCTACGTACACATTGACCGAGAATTGGGTCGCAGGTCAAGAATATACCTTTGTAATTAAAGGAACTGTTCCTGCAGGTCAAAAGTTTGGTATTTGGATGAATGGTGGCTCTAGTAACGTTGGTTATGCAACGACAAAATACTCTGAAGGCGTGACGTATGTAACATTCAAGGCTGTAACGCCTGCAGGCGGACATACTAAGTCATTAGGTCTTTATAACTATCCAAGCAATACTACTACATCTACGGTAGATTGGGTCGCTCTATACAAAGGTAATAAGCCAATGGATTGGACGATTTCATCTGGAGATATTCAAAATCTATTTACTGGCGTTGATGAGAAAGCTACAGCGAGCAAAAATGCAATTGCCGATATGTCAAACGACAATAAAGCGACTCCGATTGAAAAGCAACAATTAAAGAAAGAATGGGCGACAATCACTGCTGAGAAGCCAAACTATGAAGCCCTTGCTAATACGTATGGAGTCACTACTGAGAAAACCAACTATATTAATGCTTATAATGCCTTGAATACAGCAATATCGCCTATCATTTCTAACGCAAGTATTACTAGCGATATCAATGGGGCGACATTCAGAAATACTTTTGATGATTACTATGACAAGCAGTCGCAATTGATTAAAAAAATTAACGAACTAGCTAGAAGTATTGGTACTAGCGCAGAAAGCAAAGCTCAATCAGCTCAGAACTCTATTGCGGATATGTCTAGCGATAGCAAAATTACTCCTGTAGAAAAGGTTCAGCTTAAAAAGGAATGGGCTGTTATGGCATCTGAGAAACCTCAGTACGAAGTCCTAGCTACAACATATGGCATAGGGGCAGAGAAGACAAACTTTGTCAATGCTTACAACACTCTAAATACTGTACTTAATGGTACTGGCGGTATTTTAACGAATATGACAACAACCTCTGCTGTTACTGGAGCTACCTTCCGAGGTCAATTTGATGATTACTATGATAAGAAGTCACAGCTAGTTAAGGTAATCAATGAGAAAGCTAAATCATTAGCTGATAGCGCTCAAGGAACAGCTAATGGGGTAAACAATACTATTAAACCTTGGATATTCCCAAATAAGACAACCATTAATGGTGCTCAAATTGAGACTGGTAGTGTTAAAGCGGTTCAAATTGATGTTAACAATCTATTTGCTAACACTGCATTTATCAATAATCTTAAAACTTATAAGTTCTCAGCAGACCAAATCACTGGTGGTACGATTAAAGGTATTAGATATGAAAGTATTAATGCCTCAAACTCTTCTATTAAATTAGTATTAGAAGGCAATTCTCTCAAGTCATATGGCGCAATGGATACAACAGCGAAGAAACAAAACTATGCTGAGATGAAAGATGGCGGTATATCTGTATTTGAAATGGCTGAAAGTGGTTCACCGTTTGGGGATAGGAAAGCTTATGTTGAACCCGCTAGGTTTAACGCGCAACAAGGTTCTTCATATAGTGTTGCACTAGAACCAACTGAGCTACGTTTTTGGGTTCCGAACATGACAGGAACTATTTCCTATGATGTTACTGGTAATACTGCTACTGGCTACGGACTACGTTTAGAGGCTAATGGCGGTATTCTTGTTAAGAATAAAGTTGACATAAATCACCCTGCAATACAGTTTGAGAATCGAGAATCTATTTTCATTGATGGTTGGGGTAACTTCCAAGGCGGTAAATACTCTACTCAGTATGCTACATGGTCTATGAAAGATGCTGATGGTCGTATAAGAATGCTTATTCCTATGGGTAAAGGTACGCAAGCCGGAAATGAATATCACTCACATGCAGGTGGTCATAAGTTCTTCTATAACGGTTCTTTAGGACTTTCTACGTACGTTCAAGGTGGAGACAGTCCTATTATTCAATTTAATGGTAGAAGTATCCTTAAATATTGGGGTGGGGGTAATTACTTTGAATTTAAGAACCAATGGGATAGTGGCTTCGTTCCTGTTTATGCTTCAGCGTTTAATACGGCTTCTTCATTAATTTGGAAGACAGATATTGAAAGTTATGAAAAATCGGCGTTGGACGTAGTTATGGGAACTAATATAGTGACGTATAAATACAAATCAGATGTTGAAGAAAGCGACAATCCTCAGACGCATGTTGGTGTCATTGCTGAATATGCGCCTAAAGAAATTCAAAGTAAGGACGGGCGTGGTGTTGATAACTATGCAATGTCTTCACTGGCTTGGAAAGCAATTCAAGAATTATCTGAACAGGTTAGATACTTGAAAGAAAAATTAAACAATAGATAAGGAGATGATTAACAGTGTTATTCGATTCTCAAATTGAAAAACAATTAGTAGACATTGGTTTCGATAGAATGACCATGGAAGAAAAGAACCAACTCATTACAACACTGGCAAGAAAAGAGGGGGCGGTTCTCTCACGTATTACAGATGAGTATATTTTAAATCATCATAAGAAGTTGAAGAGTGCTATTTTGTCAGAGAAGTGCGATGAGGTTATTGTAACAGGATTCAAATCTACGAATGGGCACACGTATAGAATGAAAGGCGATGACCAAATTAACTTCATAGGGCAGGCTCATGAGTTAATCTTCTTTGATAAAGAAACTGAGACAGTACCTTGGCTAACAGAAGATGCTGACTACGTTATACACCCACGAGAAGAGTGGTTAAATCAAGTATATAGAGAAGCATTTATGCATAAAAAAGCTCAACTATTTAAGTATAGTGAACGGAAGAAAAAGATTGCAGATGCTAAAACTCATGCAGAAATTGTTGCTGTAACTTGGGATGAACTACCAAAGAAAGAAGAGAAGAAAGAAGTAACATTAGAGAAAGTAGGTGACGGTACAGTTGAATAACAATATGAATATGAATGTTGATGTTACTAGAGTAATTGATAACTTAAGTAGTAAGGTCGCAGAATTAACTAGGGACAACGCTGTTAAAGACGCAGTTATCTTTTCACAGCAACAAGAAATTGAAGAATTAAAGAATAGCAAGAACTAAGCGAGATATAGGAGACCCTGCAATCATTAATATCCATTAATAGATAAAGAGATGGTTATTATAAAACGGAAGGGTGTTATGATTTGAAGTTCGAAAACTTAAATGAGGTATCTGTTATTTTTGCAGGCGGTATGACAGGATTAACAGCATTACTTGGAGGATGGGATAAACCATTACAGGTAATTTTTGCTTGTGTCATCATAGATATTGTAACAGGTATGATAAAGGGATGGAGAGATAAAAACTTCTCTAGCCAAAGAATGAGAGAAGGATTTTCAACAAAAGTTGGATACTTCATTGTAATTATGTTAGCTACACTCTTTGATGGGTTAATGCCAGAGACTGCGCCAGTACTTAGAACAGGTGCTGTATGGTTCTATATCTTCGTAGAGGGAGTATCTGTACTCGAAAACTTAGCTTCTTTAGGAGTTCCAATCCCTCAAGGATTCGTTGATAGACTGTCACAGGTTAAGGGTAGAGGCGGAGACCGCGCTACTTTTAAAGATGGAAAATTTGATTCGATAGATGAGACGGAAAAGAAGAACTAATAAAAGAGCGGTTTTATTACGAATAAGGGTTAGTAGTAGTAGTTCGACAAACCAGTAACCCTGCCTCATTACATATGGGAAAACCCAAGCGCAAACTACAGTGAGCGTTGTAAGCTGTTAGGTTGAACAAAAGATTTGCATAATATCGAAAAGTTTGATGGTATGTGTTGACGCATGCCATCTTTTTTGATATTATTTAATTAAGCAAAAGATTTGCAAACAAGGAGGATACACAATTATGACAAAAATTAAATTAGATTCACTTCAAGTAGCTCAAGAGGGTGTTCGAAAAATTCGTGAATACGTTAATGCTCCACAAGGGAATATTGAAATTTACGAACCAACTCTAGTTGACGCAAATGCAATCATCGATTTGCAGAACGCAAAGGGAATGGGCTTAGAAAATGACAAAATTATCTTCGATGGAATGACAATGATGAAAGATGTATTCCCATTACTAACGAATATTGATGTTAGTGGAATGTCAGATGAGGAAATTAATAAGACTATTGATAATCCTTCAGTCCATCTGTTGATTGCACAAAATGTAGTAGCTCAAATTATCTCAGAGATTAATAAGCTTTATGCTGAAAATATGAAGTCTGAAATCATAAGCGCGGATAGCATCTTGGCTCAATCAGAATTAATCAATTCTATCCCTTCAGCATTATTAAATCATGCTAATTATAATCCAAAGGTAAAAGAAAACTTAGACAAGATTGAACAGGCTACAAAAGACATTGAGAATCTCGCTAAAACAGAATTATTGAGCAGAGAAGAAAAATTAAAAAATGCAGAATCAACTATTACTCAAACAGCAGATACAATTCAATTAAAAACTGGGAAAACAGAGCATGAGGTAGCAGACGGTGCGGAAGTTTGATAGCGTCTCTGCTCTCCATGCTCATTTAAAACGTTCTATTATCGATACTATACAGAATCAGATTACAAACATCTGCATTAAGGTTGTGCAGGAGAATGTAAAGAAGAATGTTTATGATACGTATATGCCTAAAGGTGAATACGCTTATGATAGAACATTCGAGCTACTAAACAGTGTAACCATTGACAATCTAAAGATTGGAACTAAATTCGCTACATTTGAAATTATCATGGATACTGATAAAATCAATGCCTACAACAGAAATGGAGCTTTCGGTGGAGTTGGATGGAACGCCCATGCTGACGTTTCGTATACAGAAGATACTAGTGAATACATTCCAATGTGGATTGAAGAAGGTACAAGTGGTTCTTTATGGGATAGAGATGGCGCTCATTATATGGAGAAATCTTATCATAAATTAGATGCTGACATCCCTAAAGAGTTAGCAATGGCTCTTCGTAGAGAAGGATGGGACGTAAAGGTATTTTAGGAATTTAGGAGGCTATCATACTACTCAAGAATAGAGGTGTATTGATGGCTCAGAAAAGAGTTTATAAACGTTATTTTACAAAAGATAAGTTGGATAAGGTTAATAAGAAGAGTGTTAAAGCTTATGAAAAATATCTTCGTTCTAACATTATCAAAAATAAAGATGTAAAGGAAACAACATACAAGGTTTACCAGAATTATTTCAATCAATTTCTTGTTTATTTGGAAGAAGAATGGGAGAATATTTTCATTCATGATGAAGAATATATGGAAAACGCTGTAGATATTATGGAAGGGTACATTGGCTTCTGTCAAGATACGCTTGGGAACAATAAGAAAGTAATTAATACAAAGCTTTCTGCTGTATCTAGCTACTACTTATGGGCTATGAAGCGCGGTATTATCGAGGCTCACCCATTTGATAGAAAGCTAGATAGAATGAAAGGTGCTAACGATGAGAAACTTATTAATCACTACTTCTTAACTCAAGAGCAGATTGATATTGTGACAAAGCATCTTCATGAAGATTACCAGAAAGAAAAGGGAAGAAAGTTTGATATTCAAGACCTATTAATCTGGCACATTATGATTGAAAGTGGAAATCGAAACGGAGCTATCTCTAAGCTTACGTGGTCTAGCCTAGATTCTGAGAATATGATGTTCTTAGATATCAGAGAGAAGCGTGGGAAGAGGGTAGAGGTTGCTTTTGAAGAAGGCTCTGCTAAGTTGCTAGAAGAGTGGAAAGAGAAACGTAAATCAATGGACAATCTAGAATGTGATGGAATTTTCCTTGTCAAGAAAGATGGAGAATATAGAAAGATGTCTCAGACTTCAATCTATATGAGAGTTAGAAAGATTGGTACAATCTTAGGATTGCCAGACTTACATCCTCACTGTCTTCGTAAAACAGCAGGAAATAGAATTGTTGATGAGACAGGCGATTTAACACTGGCTCAAGAATTCCTTAATCACTCTGATGTATCCACGACCCAAAAACATTACGTTAAGCCTAAATCTAAGGCTGAGATTCGTGATAAGCTAAAGCAGGTTAGAAAACAAAATAGGGAGGAATAACACCCTCCCTTAAACAAAAGTATTGCGAAGAAGGGAAGGTGTTAGCTTAGTGGCGAATAAAATAGGAATTGAAGTCGGTGTCGAATTCCCTACGGTTGGAGAACTACAGGCTCAATTAGCTCAGAAATGGGCAAAAGTTAAAAATGGTTTCGAAGGCAAGATTAACATCGATATTGATGGTAATAGCCTAAAAAGTGCAAGAGCTAAAATTAAATCAGCGTTAAAAGAGGATGCCTTTGAAATTAAATTAAAGGCAGATGTTAGCGATGCTTTAAAGGCTATAAATACTTTCCACAGAGAATTAAAACAACTTGACCAAGAGTTAACCAAGAAGCGTGAATTAAAAATTGATGTTAAAGGCATTGATTTAGACGCTCCTCTAAAAGAAGTTCTTAGCGATGCCAAACGAATGAATGATGCCATGGATAGCCTCAAGTCTAAGACTAAGGGAGAAACACAGGCGTTAAAAGAGCAAGCAGGGGAATGGACGAAGATTAGTAACTTGTCTCGACAGGTTAGAAATCAAGATGGTAGTGTTACAACATTAAAAACAAAGGTTGTAACAGAGAATGTTGGCTCTGGTGTATCTAAAACAACGACTAACAAGCCAGATGGTACGCAAGACGTTAAAGTTGTCGAAGATAAAATGCGAGCGATGAAAGAAATCGAGGGCGTTACTAGAAGAATCCATCAGATTGAAATGGAACAAGTAAATGCTCAAGGGAAGCACTTCCAACTCCTTGAAAGAGAAAGAGGAATTCAGAAAGAGCAATTGGAGATGCTTCAATACGAGTATAGATTGAGATATGCTCAGAATGCTACTGATAACAACTCGCTAAAAGAGCTTAAGCGTCAGCAAGAATTGGCTTTAGAGGCAAAAACTATATTAGCTTTAAAGCAACAAGAAAAACAAGCTAATAATGAAATTGCGCAGGCTGTATCAAAAGTCGCTCAATTAGAGGCTAAGAAAAACTCTCTTGCTGTACAAATGGTTAATGCGACAGAGAAAGAAAAAGCTTCTCTTCAAGAACTGTATGGTCATTATGAAAAGGCTCAAAATAAGATTAAAGAAAAACATAGTCTTCAAGAGAAAATGAACTCTTCTCAAAAAGATGAGATGGACAATCTTAGAACAATTGGTATGCTACAGGTTCAACAAGCGGAAGCTAAGAAGCAAGCATTAGCTGATGCTAAGAGACTTACTGAAGAAGAGAGAAAAACTAAGCAAGAGCAAAAAGAAGCACTAGCTGTTATGAAAGCAGACCTTCAAGATGTGCATCGCTTAAAGATGAAGATTGCAGAACTAGACACTAGAAAGAATATGGGTGGTCTAGGTGTTGCGGAAAATTCTCAATTAAGAGCATTGCGCGAACAGCTTGTACTTGCCGAACGAAACCAACAGGCAAACAGACAAATGTTTGAAAGTGTTCAGCTTGTTACTCGTGAAATGCAGAAGCAATTAACTGAAGCAGGCAAGATTAATCAGCAGGAGATGGAACGTAGCCAAATTACAGCCAAACATAAAGCTGAACAAGATGCGGTCACCTCTAAACTTAAAGAATATGAAGCTGTGGTAAGAAATATTAATCAGCTAAGTAGAGATTTAGCTTTTGCAGGAACAAGAGAAAGAGCTGAAATTGAGAGAGCGTTATCAGGCGAAAGAGCAAAGGCAGACGCGATTAAGACATCATTGTCAGCCCAGAACTCTCTAGTTCAAGAACGAATGAGAGAAATTCACGCCATTGAACAGGCTCAAACTGCTCAGCAAAGATTAAATCGTCTTCGTTCAGAAGCTAGAGAGAAAGATAGAATGAGCAACGATGCTCATGGCGTTGTCGATTTCTATTCTACATACGCGAACTTTGAACAAGGTATCCGAGCTGTCTTAGAACCTATGAGAGAGCTTGATGAAGCATTTATCGGTGTATCTAAGGTTGCACAGGCTTCAGAAGAAGATTTAAAAAACTTTAAAGATACAGCGTTTGACGTTGGTTCTACTCTCGGTGTAACTGCTTCTGATTATATGAAGGCTGTAGAAACTTGGGTAACATCTGGTGAAACATTTATAAAAGCACAAGAAAAGGCGAAGGTATCACTAATCGGTTCTTTCGTAGGTAACTTAAAACCAGATGACATGGTTAAGTACATGGAAGTTCCTTTGCTTGCATTTAGAAAGCAAGGTCTTGAAACGAATGACGTAATTAACGTAATGAACGAAACTGCCAATAACCACGCCATTGAAATGGATGACCTCGGTAAAGCTTACGTTCGTTCTGCGAATACTGCAAAAGATACTGGTATCGATTTCGGATACTTAACAGGTATGATTACAGGAGCGCAGGAAGCTACTCGTAAGGGTGGAGAACGTATTGGTACAGGTATTAAAACGATTGCTATGAATATGACAAATATCACTTCTCAGTTGACTCCAGATACCCAAAAGAAATTTGCTTGGTTCAAACAAATAGGGGTAGACTTTAAAGATTCTAATGGTCAGATGCGTGAAGGTAACGAAATCTTAGGAGACCTAGTTAAGAAGTGGGGTTCTCTTTCTCAAGAACAGAAGGGTACTGCTAAATTCTACCTAGCAGGTAAAGAGCATGCCGAAATTCTTGGCGGTATCATTGACCAGTGGGAGCGAGTTGAAGAGGTTTCAAGAGAAACAAACGAACAGTTTGGGAAAGGTACGAATGGTTCTGCGTACTTAGAGCATGCGAAACAAGCATCATCTCTTAAATTTAAAATGGTAGAACTTAAGAACGCTTGGATGGAGTTAATGAATAATATCGGAAACTCTACAGGCTTAACAGGATTAGTCGATGCAGTAACTGTAGCACTTCAAAAACTTGCAGATGTGGCAACGAATGAAAAATTCATGGAAGCATTAAAATTCACTGCATTTGCTGTTGGTATCCATGCTATGAGCAATGGAATGAGACAGTTAACTGATGCTATGAAAACTGGTGCAAGTGGTATTATGAGAGATTTATCTCAAGTAGGTAACTACTTTGGAACTCTTACAGGAAAAATTGGCGAAGCAACAAATGCACAGCGGAGATTTAATCAAGAGGCAAGGATTTCTACAATCGACATCAATAACGGTGGGACAAGAAATGCTACTACTGGTGGCAGGAATAATAATAGTGGAAATAATAATGCTAATAACGCTAACAACGGTAATGCTGAAAGAAATAATAGCGCGAGAAATGCTACACAAAGTTTAAGCAATACAGGCGCAGTCCTAGAAGGAACAAGTAATAAGATTTCTGCTGTAGGTAAGGGTATCGGCAAGTTGCTCGGTATGATTCCGTTAGTTGGTGATGCTTTACTATTACTAGATTTCGTTGGAGTCCCTGTGTTTGATAATATGGGCAAGGCTTATGACAATCTGTTTAAGAGTTCTGAAAAACAGGCTTTAGAGTACGAACAGTCTGTTAAGAAGTTCGAATCAACAAACTTCATCATAAATGGAATGATTGAGAAGACTCAAGCTAACCTTGATAAGTTGCAAGCGAAAATAGACGAATCTAAGAAAGTTGATAAAGACCCTAATCAAGAAGGTACTCAAGCATGGCTAGAACAGGATGAGTTCGTCAAGATTAAAGATGAGATAGAGAAGCAAGGTCAAGACCTTGGAATAGATATCAAGCTTACAGTAAATAGCTATGAAGAAATACAAGCTAAGTTAGACGAGTTAAAGAAAAAGAAAGATGAATTAGCTCAAAAATCTACTGTTGAAATTGCATCTCAATTAACAGGTGATTGGGATAAACTTGAAAAGTCTAAGCAAACAATTGCAGAGTTAAAAGGCGAGCAAGACGTAGTAAAGGGCAAGATGGATGAAATCCAAGGCGCTATGCGGAAGCTTGGTAACACACCAGAAGATGAGGCTCAACGTACTCGTTTACAAGCGACTCTTAAAACTCTACAATCTGAATATGATGGATTGGGTAAAAAAATCAACAGTGCAGGTAAAGAGCATGATACTGCACAGCATTCTATCAATGCGTCTGCAGAGGCTCTATTAAAACAGGGTAAAAATATGAAAGCCTCAAACTTAACTGCAGATGAAGTTAAGGTTATCTACCCTGCTATGATTGCCAAATATAGAGAGATGAGAGATTCTTCTGATAAATTGGCAGGCGTTCAGAAGAAAGTTGCTGAGGGTCACAAACTGTCTGCTGAAGAAATGAACCTTCTTAGTGGAGAGCTTCAACAGTATGCAGGTGTAGCACCAGAGAAAATTGCGGCTGACAAAGCATTGCAAAAAGAAATTGGAAATAATATTGATGCTAAGCTAAAAGAAAAAGGTACAACAATCGACACTGCCAAAGAAGCTATCAATGCTATTGGTGAACGTGTAGGCGCAGAAGAAAACGTTACAGGTGTAGTTGAAGGAACTGGTCGAGCATCGAAAGATACAGAAGGTAAAGTTAAAGACTTGAATGGAGCATACAAAGATATTCCTGCAAAGGTTGTAACTAGTGTTGTTGCTGAAGGTCTGGACTGGGTGATTGAAAAGGCTAAATCGGCTAAGAGTTGGTTGGACAAAGTTGCAGGAAGTGGAACTGGTGCAAAAGTTGACTCGTCTGTATCGGCTACTCCAGAGCAAGGTAAGTCTTCAAGCGTAGCGAATGTTTCTTCTAGCCGAAGCTCTTCTATAAGTGCCAATGGAGTTCCAGTAAAAGGCGTTGGCAGAAGTGTATCTGGTGTTTCTAAGTATAATTCGGATAGAGATTATAACTCTTCAAATGAAAATGCTACGGTGAGTGAGTCTGTTTGGCGTTATTGGGGGCAAGAAATGTATAGAGGTGCGAGCATTGAAAAAGAGCTAAAAAACCTTACTATCGCCATCAATGAAGCGAAGGACGACCAGTCGAAGCTTATCCCGCTCTACAAACAACAGCAAGCTCTTTTGAAAAAACAAGTGTCTCATAATGAAATTTTGTCTTACTACAAAGATAAAGAGTTGGATGAAGTCCTTAACAAACTTAGTGATTATGGATTTTGGGTAGATACAGATACCAATAACATTAACAATCTGTATCATGCTAAAGACCTTAAAGGAGAATCTGCCCAAAAAGCAGAGGAATTGCTAAATAGATGGAAATCCCTTTATACCGAAATAGGTGGGTTACAGGATACCATTGCTAACTTAAATTCTAACGTCAAAGGTCTTGATGATACTATCGAGAAAGCTAAAATTACAGAAGAGCTAAAAAAACTTGAGCCTACAATGAAGAGGGTAGATGCAATTCTTACGAAAGTAACGAATTCAGATGCTATAACTTCTAGAAAACTTGGTTTCGTTGGCTCGCAGGATAAGGAACTTGCCTTACATCTTAATGCAAGAGCTTTAAATGAATCTAAGCAGAACATGTCTGAATTGATTAATGAGTTTAATCGCCTATCTACTATGTCAGTACAATTCAAGGAGAATGGCTCTCAAATTCAATCTCAGCTACAGAAAGTTAGTTCTGCAATTCTGGCTCAGGCAGATGCTGTTATAAAGTATCGTCAAGCGATGAACGATATTGAAATTAGTCGTATCACCGAAGATATGAACAAATTCAATTCTGCAATCGATGAAAATAATACTAAGATTGATAATGTTGTAAAGAACTTACAAGATGGTCTTTTAAGCAGAACTGGAGTTGGAGACTTATACAGTTCCAATATTACTGAGCTTGACCTATCTAGAGATAATAGACTCCAGCAAATGGCTATAGAACGTATTAATCTTGAAAAAGAAGTTCAAGAGGCGTTAGAAGGATATGCTAAGAAAAACGTTGAGAGAACAGAGTGGGTTGCTAATTCTATATTAGATATCAATAAACAAATGTACAATCAGCTTTTAGGCTTAGAATATGCTTACAAGAACGGTCAAGACTTATCGATGTCAAGAGTGTCATCTTCAGTGTTGGGAGATATGGGTGATATCAATAAGATTGATGCAGGATATGGTACTTTTGTAGCAGGACAACTTACAAAGTATATTAAAGAAGTTCAGAAAGAGCAGTCGGCACTTCTAAAAGAATATGAACACAATCTCGCTTCAGCTCTAAATCCAGATGAAAAAGACTCTCTAACTAATAAATATATTATCGACAGCATGAAGCTACAAGAGAAGTATCTGAGAGCGAACATCCAAGGTAACAATGAGGCAATTGAAGAATTGAATCGTCAGTTACAGGATACAAGCTTAACAGATGACCAAGTTGAAAAAATTAAACAGCAAATTTCTACTTATGAAAAGGATAATGTAGGCGCTCAAAATAGCATTAAAGATTCTATTAAGAAGCGATTCGAATTTGAATTTAGCCTACTTAGTAAAGCTGTTAAAGAGTACGATAAGGCATCTGCTAGTCTGGATTACCTCACAAGCATTGTTAACTTACTAGATAAGAATAATACAACAACAAAGGGTACTATTCTAGGTGAACAGCTTAACGTGGAGCGAAATAAGAATGCTGAAATTAAGAAGTCCCTAAACTACTTAAATCAACAGCTTGGTCTGTATGAGAAAGGAAGTTTCGAGTGGAATCTAATCAATGCACAAGTTGAGCAATACAATAAGCAACTTAACGATAGTAATAAAGAACTGCTTCAGATTAACAAGAATATTATGGATAACTCATTCAATAATATCACTAACAAGATGGAGAAAGAGTTGTTCGGAGGGAAGACCCAGAAAGCTTGGAAACAACATCAAGAGCTGTGGATAGAAGGATTAGAACGAGAAATTGCATTAGAGAAAATGTATAAGAGAATGGCTGACCTTGGAACTTCTATTAACGAGGATAAACTAGCTCTTCTTGATAAACAAGAGAAACTAAGCAAGTTCGAAATGGACTATCTAAATAAACAGCTTGATATCGTCGAGCTTCAGAATAAGATTAATAATCTTAACCAAGAGAAGAAAGTTCAGACATTAAAGCAGAACGAATTTGGTCAATGGGATTGGGTTTATGAAGCCGACCAAAAGGAACTTGATAAAGCGAAAGAAGACCTTGAAAAAGCCAAACTAGAACTTCAGAAAATGGAAGAAAAGGCGAGAGAGGATTACTTGAGCCAATTAGATAAGATTCTTTCTAATGCTAAAGACGGAGATTACGAAACTGTTAAAGAGTTTGAAAATGCAATTAAAGAACTTGGCGATGCATTCGAATCTATCTTGGGAGACTTCCCACAAATCCAATCAGATTACGTAAAAGAGTTAGTTGATGCGTATTCTAAATACATCAAAGGTAACGAAGATGTGTTATCTAAATTGCCAGTAGAAGACATTATGAAGCCTATTTCTAATGACTTTAACAAGGAATTGAAAAAGACATTCACTGAAATCAGCAGTGAGCTAGGAAAGGTGTTCGCGGATGCATTGCTGTCTCGATTACCAAATACGTTTAATGCACAGGCAGTATCTAGAAGTGTTGCGAGTTCGCCAACTCAAATCACTATCGATAATATTGAATTCCCTAACATTAAGACTGCTGATGGAATTAAGGATGCGATTCTATCTCTTCCACAAATCGCTTTACAAAAGAGCAAGAATAAACTATAATTGATGCTTAAGGGAGCTTAATCACTCCCTTTAAGCAAAAGTATTGCAGAGAAAGGGTGTTTAAATGGCAGAGGTTCAAGAGATTCAACCATTTTTACAAAGAATAGAACCGTTTGATGCAACCAAAGGTACAAGTGTTTACTTCACATATACTGGTAGTCAACAGTCGATGGTTAACAATCTTCATATTTACGACAAGAATACAGGTATGGCTGTATACGACCATGAGTGGAGTAGCTTTGAGCGAGTTCATCATATACCAGACGGAGCATTACAAAACGGTAAGAAATATGTAGCGAAAATCAGAGTAAAATTCTCCGATTCAACATACTCTCCTTATTCACAAGAAGTAGTGTTTGCGACAGTCAAGACTCCTATTCTTGACATTGATAATATCGATGGTCTAGGGCATGTATATAATGCTAATGTAACTTTCATAGCCAAGTATTCACAGGCGAATGGTGAAGCTGTAAAGAATTATAGATTCATCCTGTATGATGAGCATGAAGATGTAATTGAGAAATTCCCTTTAAGAATACCCATAGATTCTCCAAATCGATTAACGGAAACAGTAACTGGATTAGAGAAAAGTAAAGGATACTTTATAGAATGTATCGTAGAGACTACGAATGGATTTGTCCACTCACACAGAGAGAGGTTTATCCCTTTATACATCGTTCCGTCTATTAACGGTGTCATATCTACCAGAAACGATTCTGAAGAAGGATTTATTAGAATTGCATCCAACTTAAAACAGATTCTTGGTACGCAAGTAGAAGGTACTCCACAAGTAGATGATGATGGTATGGATAGTAATAACTATGAGTATATCGACAATGATTGGATTGTCGTTCCAAAAGAAAGACCAATCATGTTTAAAGGATTAGGAATGAATCGCGCCTCAGACTTCGTTATGAAGGTTTGGTGCAAAGATATTCCAAACGACACTATGTTTATGGAGATGAGTCAAAAAGGCACTAAAAATGACCTCCCTATACAACTATGGAAGTATAAGGATAGAGTTCTTGCTATCAAAGAATATAAGGGGGTCAAAGCAAGATATTGTTCAAATATCGTGACAATCCCTAAGGGAACTGCTTTTATGCTTTATGTAAAAGTAATAGAACATAGAATCGATTTAGAATTAAAGATTTTATAAGAGAGGTGATAATGTGATTATTGGATACAACTTCTTCAATTATGAACATGGTGGGACTATATTTGATACTCCAGTGTGTACAGATATGATGGATGAGTTAAATATTAATGAAGGTACATACGATGAAATCTATATCGACTTAAACACGCAAATCGCGAATGATACAGCGAAGCCATTCATGTGGACACTGACTACTATCATGGATTCCAAGTTTACAGGAGACTTAGATGCAGGCTCTATTGGTGCAGAAGGATTTAAAGTAACTCACATTCAGTTGTATCGCTCTGTGTATGGAAGTAATAAGTGGGATTTAGTCGCACAATTTGATTATAACAAAGAGTACAATGTGTACAATTACGTTGATAGATACGTCCAGAATGGGGCTACATACCAGTACGCAATTGTCCCAGTAGCAAATGAAGTTATTGGAGATATGCTTAAATCAGACCAGATTAAGTCGGAGTACGAAGGTATTTTCCTAACGGATAGAAAAGAAAATAAGAGACTTGAATATGATATCTCATTAGGGGATGTAACATATAACCAAGCATCTAGTGTAAATCAGCCTATTAATGGTGCATATCCAATTGTAACATTTGGCAATAGTAATTACAGAAGCGGTAACTTATCAACACTACCATTGTCTAGAGAAACAATTGCTATGGCAGGTGGAGGGATTGATAAGTTAGCAGAGCAAATCAATCGTCAAGACTGGCTTGATTTCTTAAATAACCATAAAGCAAAAGTATTGCGGATGGATAGCGGAGTTCTTATTCTGGTGGCTACACAAAATGTTTCATCTCAGCATAAGGAAGGCGCTTTAAGAGATTTGGCATCAGTAACCTTTGACTACACAGAAATTGGCGAATTAAACTTTAGTAATATGCTTAAGAATGATTTGATTTCAACTGCTGAATTAGGAAAGTTTACATTTGATGATGAGGGGGAAATCATTAGTGCAATCTAGCAATTATATTCAAGGTAATATCGTTATGAATAATCAAGATGTTCATAGTAAGATAGTCGAATATGCGAACTTGCATTTACAATCCATTAGAAGGCTTCATATCACAGTAGAGGTGATTGATAAAAACGATAGGGTTATTGAGACTATTCAAGGCTTGTCGACAGGTGGAAATATTAATATTGAGGGCGGTAGCCTAATTAGACGGACAGGCTCTCTGTCCTTCGTCCTCTTTGACTCTCTGTTGCCAAGAAAACAAAGTCTCTTATGGATGACGAATAAAATTCGTGTTTATGCAGGTATCGAAAATTTGGCAACACAAGACAATACGGTTACACACTTCTGCTTGGGAACATTCTTTATTACAGAGCCTAGCATTAGCATTGGGAACGACAGTCGTTCAATAACAATAGACTTACAGGATTATATGATGAAATGGGAAGACTCTCCTTTAGAGAATAAGGTTGTCATTCCTGCAGGAACTCCTATTCATATTGCAATGAGTATGGTATTGAATCAGAATGGAGAGTTTAATACATCTATAGAATGGACAGACCTTACAGTTCCCTATGCGCTAGAATTTAATGAAGGTCAAAATGTTGTAGATATTATTACAAAAATAAGAGACTTGTATATGGACTGGGAAGCATTCTACGATGTGAGCGGAAAGTTCATTTTTAGAAAGATGAAAATCCAGAAAAAGGGCGGAGAGCCTATCATGTGGAACTTCTCAGATGAAGGGGATTTGATTACAAGTTTCTCTGAGACATTTTCATATAAAAGTGTAAAAAACAAAGTCATTGTAGTTGGTCAAGTAAATAGTGAAACTGGTATTACGCCCAAAGCAGACTCGTCTATTACCAACAAAGAATCTCCTTTCCATGAAGATGAAATAGGTCTAAGAAAGATGGTTGTATCTGATGGAAACTATAGCCTACCAGAACAATGTCAATCTCGCGCTAGATTTGAATTATTTAAGAATAGTAATATGCAAGAAAAGTTGAATATTGATTCGTTGCCTATCTATTACTTAGATGCAAATAATGTTATTCTTGTAACTAATCATGCCACGAAAGAACTTGAAGAATATCTAGTAGAATCAATTTCTATTGGTCTAGGAGTTAGCGATACGATGCAGATAGGCTGTCATAAGATGTATTATGATATCGCTTTTGATGGGGAAGATGCTTCTGAGAAGTACAAGGAAGCTATCGAACTAGTTATCGACGGTATTGAAAACAAAGGTTGGCTCTCATTAGGAGAAAAAAGAATTAAAGACTTCTATGGATTAGAAGGAAATAAATCTAAAATAGTTATAAGATTTGAACATCAATCAGTAGGTGGCACGACAGCATATGTAACTGGATACTTAGGATTTGATATCCAAACCTTGACTATTGACCTAGCAGATTTCGGCACAGGAGTAGGAGAGAGTGGGGATAATGAATTGGGTAAAGGCGACCATAATGACCGTATTCTCGGTCACGAAATGGTTCATGCTGTTATGAATAATGCATTTGGCATGGATAAAACGATGTATATGCAAGAATGGTTTAAAGAGGGTTCTGGTGAGTTTATCCATGGTGCTGATGAACGATTAAAGACTATTATCGTTGAGGGCGGTAAAATTTCCGACACGAGACTGAATGCCTTAATTGCAAGAGCTACAAGGCTGTTGAATGGCGGACAATGGGAGAGCTTATCAGATGATTATGGAGCAGGATACATTATCATGAAGTATTTAGATAAGAATCTTTCTAGCGGTAAAACTATGAAGGATATTATGAAGCACATAAAGGACTCTGATAAGAAGGGTTATAAGGCAAACGAATTAATTAAAGATGCTATTGTGGCTCATACACCATTTGGTACATTTACAGACTTTGTAAATAACTTCTCTGCTAATGCAGTTAACTATGTGAAGACAGGCGTATCGTTAAATCTAACAGGTGATGAATTAGATACTGGTTCAATCGGTGGCTCAGACCATCGCGGAACAGTTCCATTAAATGCTGAAGATATTTTCAAAAATAGTGAAGCAAATGGTATCATATCTTATGGATTCTCTATCGAATTTGACCGTCCATAAATTTAAAACAAAAGTATTGCAATAACCTCCAAAATATGATATCATTGTAATAGACATTTGAACGGTGTCGTATGGAGGTTATTAAACAAAAGATTTGCAGAAAGGATGAGATATCTTGGCTAATAGAAGTCAATTTCCAAGTAAAGTAGATTCATTTGTCGAGCTTTATGACATGCCTCCTAGTAAGTTTAATCAAGCTAAGCGATATCAAGAATTAAAGCTTAAGCCTACGTTAAATCAGACGGAGCAAAATGAATTAAATGGTTTAACAACTCAATTAAATAGCTATATCATTACTCCAGAAACATGGAATAAGATGGCTGATTGTATCGTCAACGTAGAAACGTTCTTTAAAGATAAGGTAGATGGATACATCAATACGAAACAGGCAGAATGGGCTACATACGTAAATGATTTTGTTCACAAAGGTGTGTACAGTGCATCTGTAGCATATAAGTTCCAAAATATGGTTACGTATAATGGCGACCTATACCTATGTACGAAGAATACACCTGCAGGTACAGTTCCAACAAACACTGGCTACTGGCAGAAGATTTCTACGAAAGGTGATAAGGGGGATGTGGGATTAAATACCTATTACCGAGGACAATACAGTGCAACTGCTACTTATAAAGTAGGGGATGCAGTATCTTATCAAGGAAACTTATTCTATTGCTCTACGGATACAACAGCAGGTAAAGCGCCTACTGATTCGGCATATTGGTTCTTATTTGATAGATTTATTGCAAGTAAGACTGCTCCTACTGTTAAGCAAGAGGGTTTGATGTGGATTGAAATTATTGACTAAAGAGGTGATGTGAGGTGGATAAAAACCTGCAGACTAGCCTGATAGATGCTATTCAAATCATGGTAGATGAGGCGGTTAAGAGTACATCTTACACATCTTCTCATGTTGGTCTTGTTAAGAAGTTAATGGGATTTGATTGCATTGTTGAGCTATATGGAAATGATACAACGTGTAAAGTTCCAGAACATCTCCATACACAAATTGGTGTAGGAGATATTGTAATCGTACAAGACCTGTACAATAATAGCGTTCAAAAATTCGTACAGAGTAAGATTGGTGCGAAGCAATGATAAAGGATATTCAACAAAGCCTGTTAGAAACGGTTCAAATTCTAGCAGGTGAAAGACTTAAAAATGTAAACTTTACAAAGTCATATACTGGCATTGTAAGAGATGTAAAAGGTCTTCGATGTATTGTTGAAGTTCTTGGCAGTGAATCTGAATGTATCATACCTTACAATCTAGTTTCATTTATCGATGTAGATGATATCGTAATCGTACAGGACATTGGGAATAATAACGCTCAGAAGATTGTGCAAGGAGTAATCTCATCTCTTCATAAAGATATGTTTCATATCTATGACCCTATTGAGGATAGAATCGTAAGTTCTATAGAGCAATTATGGGACGAAGAATTGCAAAAGCCAATCAACGTAATATTAGAAATTGAGTAAGAAAGGAGAATGATAGGCTTGGTGATTAAAAAGTCTAAAGCTAATATTCATAATGGGACAAGCTATGATACGCTCCATTATGAAACGCAAGCGGAACAAGTTAAAATCATGGGTGCTAGTGGCATTACATCGGATTTTAATGAAATGTTCCTTACAGGGAAGCTCATTCAAGGAGTAAACCTAAATACAGTTAAAGAAAATGGATTGTACCGAGTTAAAGGCTGTACAAATGCTCCATCTGGAATGGTAGCCACAACTGTTTATCTTATGAGAGTAGACGCTGTAGATACAGTTGTTTTACAAACATTTTACGACCATGCAGGGAATGATACTCATCAAAGAGCAATTGTAGGCTCTACAGTTAGTCCATGGAGTGCAGGCGGTAAGAAAACAAACGATGCAATCGCTACAATTAATGCAAATATCGGCTCAATAGCAAACTTAAAAACTTCTGATAAGAATAGCGTTGTAAACGCAGTTAATGAGGTTCAAACAGAAGTCGATATGGCTCTAAAGAAAGCATCAGACAATGCTTCAGCCATCTCTCAGTTAAATAAAGATATTACTAATCATAATCATGATGGCACTTACGTTAAGCTAACTGGTGGCACAGTAACTGGCAATATTTCTATGGCTAATAATAAATCTTTCTCTGGCAAGAATACAGGTGGCGCAGAGATAAACATTGGTAGAATTAGCACAGCAAATGCGGTTATTATTGGTGATACAAATGCTCAAACGGTTATTCATACTAGCACTAAGAAGACTCTAAAGTTCTATGATGGTACAGATGAGCATTCTGTTTGGCACACAGGGAATGTTGGTCATATGAGTGGCTTAGATGCTGATAAGCTAGATGGTATTCACGCTAGTCAATTTGCTAGGGTTGATGCAGAGCCTAACTTCCAAAAGAATCTTGTTATGACAGATGGCAAAGACATTATACTTCGTGCGCCTGCAGGCTCTATGAATTCGGGAGACCTTATATTTGCAGAAGGTGGAAACGGTGAGATTGGTCGTGTATTCGTTGATAATACTGGTACTCTAGTTCTTCGCTCTCAATTCTATGGAGATATGAGGGTTCGAGGGGATGGGGTTATTACATCTGATTATGGAATTGAATTTAATAGTAAGAACAAGGAGACAAGAGTTCATTTCAAAGCGAATGATAGTGATGTTGGTATGGGATTCTACATGAATAACAATTCAAAGCAAATGGGATTGTATGATTGGCAACATGATAGATACTTCTTCACAGCAAATAGAAATGAAAGCTCTATCGAATTCAATAACCAGATTAAAATACAAGGCAAAAGACTTCACATTCGAGGGGATGCTCCAACTTATGCTACCTATGGTGATATTTGGATTCAAGTGTAGAGAGGGAGTGTTAGCGTGAGTAATATCAAGAGATGGAGCGGTTCTGAATGGTACGATGCAAGCGTGAAATCATGGAATGGTTCTAGTTGGCAGGATGCTAAAGTTTATAAATGGGATGGCTCTGGATGGTCTAATATGACTTCTCAGACGTATACAAAAACGTGGGGCTGTACATTTACTCAAACTTATCGTGAAGCAGGGACAAAGCGTACCGACTATCGTAGTGAAAAGATTTGTCAAGGTCGATATGTTTATGAACCTTGGGGGATTATGCGTTCTTTAATTGGATTTGATGATGGAGCTAGAATTCGGAATGAATTACAAGGGGCGCGCATTGATAAGGTAGAGCTATATTTGCAGAATGAGCATTGGTACTATTACGCAGGTGGTACTGTAGTTGCAGGATTTCACAATCACTCTAGTAAGCCAAATACATTCAGCCATTCAGAATACGGTAAAGCTTATCAGAAATTTTATGATAGAGGAACTGCAGGATGGGTTAACCTTCCAGTAGCTCTGGGTTATGGAATTCGAGATGGCTATTACAAGGGTGTTAGTATATTTGCTAATACTGGAGCAGGAGAATACTACGGTATTTTCAATGGGTATGGCGATTGGGGTGCGCCTCAGTTAAAAATCACTTATACAAAATAGATTATTAAACAAAAGTATTGCGGAAATATCGGTAGGGAGAGCTAATTTAAAACGAGTTTCTTCCTATTATATATAAAACAAAAAAATAAGAGCTTGCCAAAAGGCAAGAAAAGGAGAGTATTTATGACAGTATTTAATGTAAGCAACATCGGTGGAGTACCTTTTGAAACGAAGATTATTCCTGCAAGTAATAACAATAGACCTCAGTATCCTATGAGTCCTAAGTATATTACGGTTCACACAACTGAAAATACAGAAAAAGGTGCAGATGCTAGAGCGCATGCGAACTACTTAGTTAACGGTGGAGACGGAAAGTCTTGGCATTTCACAGTAGATAGTAATCGTATCGTTCAACATTTACCGATTAATGAAAATGGTTGGCATGCAGGAGACGGTAATAGTGGAACAGGTAACCGTCAATCAATTGGTATCGAAACTGCTGAAAATTCAGATGGGAACTTTGAGAAAACATTAGCAAACGTTGCTAAATTAGTTAAGTTCTTAATGGGACAAACTGGTATCGGAATTGGAAATGTAGTACCTCACCAACGTTGGTCTGGTAAATATTGCCCACGACCAATCTTAAATCGTGCAGGTGGATTCGAAGGATTTAAAAACATGGTTCAAGGTAGTAATGGTTCTGGTGGCGGTAATACAATCGCTCCTCCAACTAATAATGGAGATGCAGGAACAGAAGGTCTAGGTATCGTTTATATCACTGGAACAAACGTAAATCTACGTAAGACTCCAAGTACAAGCGGTGAAGTAATTCGTAAATTAAACGCTCCAGAAAGCTATGTTGTATGGGCTGAACAAGACGGTTGGTTAAATGTTGGTAATTCATGGGTGTATGGAGACCCTAGCTACACTCGTTTTGCACGTAGACAAACTAGCAATGTAGGGAAATTAGTTGTAGTAGACGCTCCAGAGTTATGGGTTTACTCAGCTCCAGATTGGAATGCAAAAGAAAAAACTGTTCCGAAGGGTGAAGCATTTACAATCCTTGAAGAATTAACAGTTAACGGTTCTAAGATGTACAGATGTAAGTATTTCTACATTACTGCAAGTCCTGCTTACGTTCACGTTAAGTAATAAAACTTAGATTTTATTAATCTATTGGTTCGGATGTAGCTAACGCTATGTTCGAACCTTTTAAATGAAAGAAAAGATAAGGAGATATATAAACAATGACAGAATTTTTTAACACTTTACAGCTAATAGGAGGATTAATATTAAGTTTCGGATATATTCCTCAAATCATTAAATTCATTCGTACAAAATCGGTAGACGACTTTAGTGTAACCTATCTAGGCGGAATCTGTTTAGGTGTAGCATTTATGGAGGCTTATGCCATTTATATGTGGTTCGTTCTTCATACAGCAGGAGCATTTATGATTACAAATACGATTGCATTAACTTTATGTTCGATTGAATTTTCATTGCTATTAAAATATCGTAAGCGCAAATAGAAAGGAAGATTCCTTTGAAACAAGGTGACGTAGTATTTCTACAAGGCAAAAGCTTTATATCAAAAGCTGTACGATTCTTCGATAAGGGAACATTTAGTCATGTAGCAATCGCCATGTCTGATACTCATATATTAGAGGCGGATTTTGATACAAGAGTTTCTATAGTCCCATTCGATAAGGAACAATATAATATAATAGAAGTAATTGATTTAGAGCTTAATAAAGAAGAGAGAAGTAGGGTAGTAGATATAGGCACGAAAATGGTTGGTAAAAAATACGATTATATGCAAATTATCTGGTATATGATTAGCAAGTTATTAAGATTAAAGGGTAAGAATAAATTCAATAATCCTAATAATTACATATGTTCCGAACTAGTATTTGTCGTATTGGAAGAGGCAGGCACTTTAAAAGAGCTTTCTCTTAGAGGCGGAACTCGTGGAATAGATATGACCCCAAACCAACTATACGATTTTATAAAATACGTAAAGAAATTTAAAGAAAATAATAGCCAATCCCACTCTTAATGTGGGTTGGCTATTTCATTTTATATTCTTATCAACCACCATGGTCTCCATGTTCCATCATCATAATAGTAGGAGATGCAGGCTTACTATCATTATTAGACTGAACGCCCACAATCATAGTTAAAGCTGTTAAAATTCCCATTAAGCCCAATGCTACTTTTTTCATTTTAAAGACTCCCTTTCCTTAATTTTTTGTCTCGTTTTTGAAGCTAGATAGAAGTATTCACTAGATTTAGTATGGTTGCCTTCTTCATAGAATTTAACAGCCATATACTCTTGGCTCTCTTCTATATACTCATATAGTGATTCGCTTTCAAAGTAAGATATTCCTTCAATTGCAACCTTCTCTAACTCATCACCAGACATATTCGAGATAAGACATCTTAAGATTGCGAACAAGTGCTTATATTCTGCATTACCTAATTCAACACAAATACTATATCCTTTATCAGCTAAGTCCTTTGCAACATCAAGTTCATCTAATTTGTAATGCTCTCTAGCCTGCAGGAATAAAGCTTTATGATGTCTAGGATTATGAGTAGTCACTTCTAACAAGTATCTAATTGCCAGTGAAGATAAGTTTTGGCTAGAGTACATATACCCTAAGTTATGTCTCACCATTAGAGTGTACTTTTCCTCACCATGCTTGCTGAAAATATCCATAGCTTTAATAAGATGTTCCTCTGATAAAGCCCATTCTCTTAGCTTTGTACAAGCAGTTCCAAGAAGGTTCTCACAGAATCCAACGTTTCGTTCATAGCTTTCATGCTGTTCAAAGATTTCTTTTGCTTTGTTAACATACTTAATTGATTGGAGTGATTCGTAGATGTCATAGTGGAAAGCGCCTAATTTGTAGTAGAACTCAGCTTTTTCAATCTCATCTGGAACTAATTCAAGAAGAGATTCAGCTTTGTCAAAGTGTTCTTTTGCTATCATGTAGTTACCAATACCAGAAGCATGAATAGCCTTAAAGAAGTGATAGTAATAAGTTAAAAAGTTGTTCGTTGGAATCTCAAACTCTTCAACCTTATCAAAGCTGTTAACAGAGACTCCTAGATTGTCTAAAATGTACTGGAATCGAAAGTCTAAGAGAGAGTAATACAATAGTAGAGTTTGGTCTTTTTCTATACTATCAATCTTTTTATCAATCTCTTCTTTCAATCTATGAGCTTGACCAATTCGTCTGGCACGAATTTCAATGTACCATTCGTTTAATAACTGCGTAATCTTTTCGTTTCCTTTGACTGGGACGTTCATAGTATCCTCCTTCATCCATATATATATGTCATGTTTCTTCCTATTATATAGTAGGGGAATGAAGTGGAAGTGAAATAGCCTTATTTTTCAATATTATTCAGAATATTAAGAAAAATAAAAAGAAACCTTGGGGGTTAGCCAAGGCAATGAAAAATGACGCGACTCATACATATTATACCATACTATCTTTCTTTTCGTTGCATGTTCTTTTCGTACTCAGTATATGTAATCTTTAGTGTATCTATAAACTCTCTTAGATGGCGGATTTCTCTATTTAACAACTCTTTTGTCTCAGTATATTCTACGTTTTTTAAATCGAGATTATAGGAGTCGATTTTCATCTTGGCATCAATTAACATATTTTCAATTGCCTTAAACTCTTTTTCTTTTTTATTGGATTTACCCCGTCTGAATAGCATCATACACCTCCAATAAGAGTGTATCCATTGCATCGTAATATTATGCGTTAACAGCAATTATAATGTTTTGACCATAGACTGAATCATCTTTATAACCATTACACGCTTATCCTCATCCAATTGCTCGACCTTTTCAATAATTGCTTCAAATTCTCTCCTTGTATCAGAGTAAGGTAATAAATCTTCTGTATTAGATAATCCTAATAAGTAATCAGTTGATACGTTTAAGGCTTCTGCTATAAGAGATATAGTTTTCCCAGATGGTCTCTTGTTAGTAGATGACCTAGATTCTATCATAGATATAAATGCTTCGGATACCCCAACTAATTCCCCAAGACTCTTTTGAGTTAAACCTTTCTTTAATCTTAACATTTTAACTCTTTTAGCGGTGACATGAGCAATATCGGACATGTAGATTCTCCTTTGTAAAATATAGTAAGGATATCTTAACAAAACTTAACCAATCGGTCAAGAAAAGTTAAGTTAGTGAGCGAGGCTATTTTTTGCTATTATATAAAATGAGGAGAGGTGAAGTATAAATGATTAGAGTAACTATTGGAGCAAGAAAAGACGAGAACGGTCATCTTATACCTGTAGGAATATATACTGATGGTTCTGTTAGAGATGTAGAACTAAAAGATTTGAATATTGAGGAAGTTAAGAAATTTAATAATATTGCTAAGAAAGCAACTAAAAATTAGATATTGATATTAGCTCTCTCATTTAGTACAATAGGGGAGTATCGATACACCAGAGGACGCTCTGGTAGCATATAGCTATATAAAATCTACATAACAAATATACAACAAAATATACAGAATCCTAAAACAACCTTCCTGTTCATGCAGGAGGGTTTTGCTTTATTTACCTACTTACTTTTAGTTAGTTTACATAACCTTTATTATAGGAAGTCATTTTTTGAGGTTGTAAGACATCTCAGAAAGTTGAGATTACTTATATTTATGAGATATTAAGTATTTTTATAAATTAGGTTGGATTACGTCTCGTATCTCTTAGAGATAAGTATTCTTGGTTTTTGAGATAAAAAAAGAAATTTAAATGAAATGAAGATTTTGAAATGTGGGAACAGGACAAAAAAAGACATGATAAAAATTTCATGTCTTTATAAATTCTCTATTTCCAAATCTACTTCTAATTCTAAAGCTTCGTTACATGCTTTAAACAGCATTTCAAACATGTCTTTACCGCCACTTGTGTAAAAATAGTTAGATAAGTCTGTAATATCTGTTGAAATATTATCTCCCCATGGTGGTTGCTTGGATAAGTCTTCAATATCCCATACTACCTCTGATGGTGAAAATAATTTCAATTTTTCACGAGCTTCCTTTGCTTCTTCGATTGCTTTTGGGATATTTTGAAGCGTTAACCTTCCGTTATATAGCTCTTTCATCAAATGTGGGTATTTTGTTCCCCAACCCTCTTTTTCTAAATGAAAACTAATGGTTGAGAAAAATGAGTGTACAAAATCAGATGTACCTAATCTATACCATAGAAAGTCTGCTTTAAATCCTGTTGCCATAAATACATCTCCCTTCTATCTAATCTCTTTCGATAGTTACCTTCAATTTACCAAATGTTCTTTGTGATAGCTCCTCTTTAATTTCTTTTAAAGTTTGAAGTGATACATTTTGACCTCTTGCATCAATAAAAGCTATCTGTTCTGCACCTTCTGGTAAATTTTTTAATCTATATTCAAATTGTTTTAGTAAAACATTAATTAACGAGCGTTTTCCTCTTTCGGTAGTAAGGTTATAATTTTTAACTTCCAAACTACTATTTAGGTCATGGTCAAAACCGTCTGGTCTAGTACTGCCTTTACTTGCATACGGTACTTCTTCTCTATCTTTAAATGATACTTGGTCTTTGTAATTAGGATATTTTTCATATGCATGTTTTTCGGATTCTCGCCAATGTGGTCTAGCAAACATGAGATAGCTACTCAAATAATTTCCCCAGTGTCCCGATGATGGTAGCGCACTGAGCATAGCTTCACCAGTTAAACCGACACCAGCAAAGGCAGGTTGTAAACGTGGCGGAGTAATCTGGGTTATTTTAGAGAACCTAGCCCCTCTAGCAAGTGTTGAAGCTTTATCCAGACCCTTTCCTCCAAGAAGTCCTAAGCCAACCGATGTCACAAGATAAGAACCCCAACGAAAACCACTTTCAACATCTCCGTACCAAACATCATCCATAAAAGAATCAGAGAAAGCATTCCACATAGCAGGTAGAGTTTCGTCATAATTAACAACTGCATCCCACATATTTGACCATGTTTCACCGTCTCCCAATGCCTTAAAGCCTTCCCATGCATCACCGACACCTTTCCCTGACCCATCATAAAGACCATCCCAAGCCTTCTCTAAATCAGATTTTGGTTTGCCACACATTGCACCTTCTTCAATATCTCCACTAACCAAATTCTCTCCATATAATGTATCAGCTTCACGAAACTTTTCGGCAGAATGATGTAGCTCTTCTGCAATCTTATCTAACTCTTTAAGGATATTGAACATCAATGGCTTTGCATCATTAAACATTGCATAAAACCTATCGCTAGTTGCTCCACTCCATTGTGAAGCTATATATTCTGTTTGCTGATATAGGTCTTTATGCATCTGTTCTAGTAAAGTCCTAGAATTAATAACCATCTTTGCTGATTGCTCTAGACGTTCTGGTGTAACTTTTATTTGAACCAAATTCATCCCTTCTTTTCATAGTTTGCTAATCTATGAAAATTATACCATATAAAAAAGATAGAAGAATATGAATCTTCTATCTTTTCGAATCAGAATAATGAACGTAATTTTTCCAATGCATTAGCCAAGTCTATATCATTGATTTCGCCTATCTTTTTCTTAAGCGCCTTTTTCTCAATCGTCAATGGCTTTGATGTTCTTATGTATGAAGGCTGTTTTAGCAATCCAGTCCCATCATAATCCGAAACTTCTACATCATAGTCATTTCTTGGATTTTGGGAAGTGACAGGGAGGACGACAACATCGTCATCCCCATCAATTTCTAAGCTAACTGCTAAGACTGGTCTGACCTTAGTTTGATTGTCTTGAACGAACTTAACGCTTGCTATCCATACCTCTCCCTGATTCACTGTCTTCTCCATAGATTTCGTCATAAATATCGTCTCCCTCATTGTTCCAGAAATCGAATGCTTTCCCTAGTGGAGTGTAGTCTACATCTTTTTTAGTTTCTACTGGATTGAGTACTCTCTTTTTTCTACTCATACTCGTATCCTCCTTAGTGTCTCTAATGGTAACAGTATATACTTAATAGTATATCTGTAACCATATTATGTCACAAAGCAAATTGCTATACAATAGGCTTCATGACATTTATAGCTACAGATATATTGCTATGTGATTAGAATTAAGTTGTTCTTCATAGCATGTTCATGAGCTTTCTTCTCTTCTTCTAGAAAAGCTTTGTATAAAGCAGGCTCTCTGTCATGCTCCCATAATAGGTCAAGATATTCGTCAGCATCTTCAAATATCTTAAACGTAAGATACTCTACATTCTTAATATCTTTAGTAGTAGAAAATGGTGCTGTAGGGTCAATTACTCTATTGTCCTTATCAACTATATAGCAGTGTCGAGCCATAATGCCATCTATTGCAGTCCAATAACCGTAGGCTACACGCCATTCTCCACTATGGAATTTGTCATCAACATAAGACATCACATTAAAGACGTTGTTATAGCACATCTTCTTCTCTATCCTTCTTAAATTCTCTTTGTGTACTCTGACACTTTCTTCATAGTTAATTTTCAGCATTTCAACCATATCTATTAGCCCCTATTTCTTCTTAACCTTGATTTCTATATCTGTCAATGATTCTTCTTCTTCTAGAGTTTCCAAAGTAAATTGAAGACACTTCATAATAGCTTTTGTACTGTAGTTCCCTTTTAGCTCAAATGATAATTTATTCTTATTTGAAGAAGACTTATCTTCCTTATCTTCCTTATCTTCCTTGTCTTCTTTGATTTCTTTCTCTTCAACCTTCTCTACTGGAGCTTCTTCTACTAGTTCGGACGATTCTTCCGCGCCTTTCTCTAGTAACACTGCCTCTTCAGCGGTTTCTTCAACTACTTTTGTCTCTACTTTCTCTGGTTCTGGCTTAAGGTCAAATTTGAATAACTCTGGGGATTTCTCTTCGATAGAACTATCTGCTTTAGCAACAGGTTTTTCTTTCTTGATTTCTAGAGTCTCTTCTGATTTAGGAGCTTCCTTGGCATCCTTTTCAGCTTTCTGCTCCTTCATAAATTTCATATACTTGCTTTTAACGTTATATAAATAACCTGCCTCTGCGCCATCCCACTGCCTAGCAAGTTCGCTAACAACAGGTGTCTTCGCGTAATAAGCATTAAATAGCTCATACTGAATCTCTCTAGGAAGATGCTTAAACATTTCATAATCTATAAATTCCTTCTTATATTGCTCAATCTCTTCTGGTGATATCTCTAATAGTTCTCTAGTGTCTCCTCCTCCAGAAGCATTTCTATTCATATCAAGCTCATCTAATATCTTGTAGAAAATATAATCAGTGATTCCACCCATTTGCTTCTTGATTTCAACAACTTTATAATTGTCTCTCCAATGGTTCATTAACCTTCTTTTCTCTTGTAAATCTTTTGTTTTAAACTCTTTGTAAGAAATAATATCATTCATATTGTATCTCTTGACCTCCCCATTTAGTGCCTTACGTTCTTTTGTAGACATATATAAATATGGTGTTCTTAACGCTTGGTTAGTCCCACCTTTTCTTGTGGATGCACGAGAGAAGATATTGCTACCGATTCGCTTCTTGGTTCTATTATCGATTAGAAGCATCTTCTCAATTTCTGTTACCATTTATCACCCTCTCCTAACCTCATGTTCTAATTACATAGTATCACACTAACACACAAGAATCAACTATAGTCGATAAAAAAAAGAGAAAGATTATCTCTTCCTCTTTTTACAAACAAAACCTTTACCATCCTGTTCGATATCTTCTTGAATCCTACCTTCCTTTGCCCTACGAAGAATAGCGCATTTTTCGCTATCTTTCTTACAATTGAAGCAGTTGTCCTCAAAGAATCTGCCATAGGACTCATGATTTCTAAATATTCCTTTGTATTCAACTGGTCGCAATACAGCCATAAATCGCGGGTTTTTAGCATCATACATAACCCATTGAGTGCGGATTAGAATGTTCTTATCATCCTCAATTACGATTCCAGTAAGTGCGTCACACAGTATTTTATAGTAGTTATTATTATCTTGATTTGTTCTAGACTGATAAAATACACAATCCAAGTAAAAGTGTCCTTCTGCAGTGGATGATTTATCCCATCCCTGTTTAGCCACCTCTCGCTTTAAATAAGCTTGAAATCTCTTTTTAAAATCCTTTGCTTGAGACGTTTCGTACATATGTACAATTGCCTTGCCACCTATCACCTTTGCACTCGGTTTAATGTAGCTGTTTACAGAAGGAGGAAGTTCATCATAGCGTATTAAAAACTGCTTCAGAGCCTTCCTCTCCCTTCTTTATTCTTTTGTTAATTCCATATATGATACAGCCATCTTAGTTGTAATCTCATCTAACTCTGTGTCAAACTGCATCTTCGATAACTGCTCTTTAGTCAAAGCTTTAGAGATAATAAGTATCTCCTGCTTATTAAGACTCATTGTCACTGTCTTTTCTTCCAATTTAATCACCTCAATCGAATATCTTGAATAATCCTTCGAATATAGCTTCTAAAAATGCTCCAAGAAGCTCGAAGAACGCCCCAATGGCGCTCCCCTTGCTCTTATTTCTCTTCTTCATTACTTAGATTGTGGAACTGTAATCATTGGCGTTGAACCACCAGTTACCTGTGGTAATTTACCGTCCCACTTCTCGATAGTCTTGTTCTGAATTACTTCTGGAGTCAATGATTGACGAAGTAATTCGTTTGCTTTCGCAGTACCTTCAGCTTTAACTCGCTCAGATTCAGCTTCACCACGAGCTTCTTCAACTTTTCGCTCTGCATCTACGATAGCTTGTTTCTTCTTAATTTCAGACTTCTCAAGTTCTTGTTGAGCATCTACAACTCCTTGAATTGCACCGCGAGTCTTCTTATCTGGGTCTGGAGCATTAACTGTTACGGAATCAACATCGAATCCATGCTTATTTACCATTGACTTAAACTCTTTCTCAATCTTTTCGTTGATTTCACCCTGTTTTTGGAATACGTCTAGAACTGAGTATTGAGAGAATACGTTTAATGTAGCCTTCTTAATACGTTTCTGTAACCATCCATTCTCAGTAGTCTCTGGGTCTTGACCTTTGAATTTATTATAAAGGTAAGGAAGTTTCTCTAAATCATTTGCATAGTCATATGACAAGCTAACATCCAGAGCCTTACCATCTCTTGTTTGAGCCTTGAATGTATCAACATCTACAGTTTCAGTTGCCACTGGATATTCTGTTACACGCTCAAATGGGCTAACCATGTGCCATCCTTGACCTAAGATTTCATCCTGCACACCTGTTGAACGTGAATAGATAACACCTGCATGACCTTGGTCGATAACCGTTACTGACATTGCTGTTAAAATTCCACCTGCTAATAATCCTCCTGCTACTACTACTGCTCCAACTTTTGCTTTGATTGACATAATAATTACTCCTTTTCGTTAAATAGATTTTTTAGATTTAAAATAAAGTTTCCGATTTTCTCAAATACGTTTAATTTGCCTAGCGTGTACCATACCCCTGTCAAAAGGAGTATGAATAACACTAGAAGTACGAATGCTGAAAACATGTTACACCTCTTCTGCAATACTTTTGTTTTAGAGTAAGTTTTTAAGAACTAGCTCTTTGTGAATCTGATTCAATGTGTTGCCATGTGCGAATCCAATGATTCGAACTCCTGTGGCATGCTTATGGTCTAAACCTTTGTCATACACGTTTTGATAGTACTTTAGCTTGCCTTCAAAGTTCTCTCTTTGATTAATGATAAGTTCCTCTTTTGGGAATCCTGCCATGCTTACTACTACACATACATAATTTGAATTTGCTTTACTTGCTTCATTAAAACAGTTAGTTAAATCATCCATAGTGCGTTTCATACTATCATCCTCCAGATTAGTTGTTATAAGTGTTTGGTTTGTATTTTACTGCAATTCCTGCATCATCTAGCATAAGCTCGATATTCTTAGCTAGGAACGGATATCCGTTATTTAATAACTTTTGCTTTAGAGCTTCTAATGCTTTTGGCATCTTAGCAAATCCTTCTTCTGGCTCTTCTTTTAAGATGTAGCGGTACAAACCTTCTCCAAGAGATTCCTTCTCGATTTTGTATCCTAATTGATATAACGTGCCAAGATGCGCTCCATATCGTAATGAGATATGTGAAAGCTCTGCATTAGTAGCTCCACCCTCTCCTCGGTTACGTAATCGTTTTAAAATTTGCTCTCTTTTAAGTTCAGCTTTTGTTGTCATAGTTATTATACCTCTTTCGTTTATTTTTGCAATACTTTTGTTTAACGGAATTTGATTTATTCTTCTTCGTAATCTAAGTCAAACATTGTCTCGCCATCAATTTCATATACAGAGCTGATAATACGTTTGTTTCCGTACTCATCAACCCAGAAAGGCGTTTCCTTAGGATTTAACTGCTTTAGTTCCTCAATAAGCTCTTCAACTGTCATATTGTTTTCCTTCAATTTTATAATCGATGTTTTGGGTAGGTGAATCTAACACTTCTAGCAAGTTCATTATCAAGTATCTCATTACTTGCAAAGTTCGCGAATGGTGATGCGTTATCGCACATTTTGATTCTGATACGCGCTTCATCATCTGGGAGATTGTACTTAACCCTGAATTCAACACCTAGACTTTTTGCTTTTTCATCTAACATTCTAGTGATTCTATTTACTCTCAACTCTTCAATAATTGGTCTCACTGCATTCCCTCCTAATAATTATTAAAATATGGATTTTATTAACTAGAATAACTCTGCCCACTTAGGGTCATCTTTTAGGTAATAGTGGATAACAGTTGATGGTAGCGCAATTTGATGATGCATATCCTTGTTTTGAACCAAGTTAATAACGTAATGCGCTCTAATTCCACGAGAATGAATACCTAATATATGAAACCCAATGTGGAATATATCACTTTCAATAAACGCTGTGTTTTTACTTAGATATGCTTTTTGTATATTATCTTTTACCATAAGCTTGAATAGTTTAAAATAACTTTCCATTTGCTTGCTGTTTTCTACAAACACAACAACTACAACTCTTTCAGTCATTATCAATCACTCCCACTGCCTTTAATGCAGATAAGCAAACAGCCATCTGAGGCGTTTTAGCAATGCTCTTGAATCTAAATTTCTCACTATATATACTACCAGTGCTAATACTACAGTAATAATCATCACGAGTAGCTTCTTTACTTTTCACTATCCCACAATCTTCATTTGAGCAATCTCGAAGTAATGTGCTGAATCCAAGCTCCTTTAACTTCTCCATTACCAATAGAGTATGGTTCATATCAGTTGATGGCGAAAATTCTAAATTACTACCTGCAACATAGTAAGTATGATACTCACCATTGTGATTCCATCCCATAACGCGTTCTGCAATCACCTTGTCAATATTCGTATACATAATAAATGCCTCCTGCTATATTAGTTTTGAATTAATTCGTTTAGTTCTTTCTTGTCTTTTACAAAGAATGTATCGGTAGATGTGAAGTAAGATATGGGCTGAATGCCTGTTGTCATCTTGGAATCCATTACTCTAATCCATTGTTTCTCTTCACTTAGCATCAAAATTGAAGTTCCAAATCTTGAATGTCTACACCAATACTTCTTCCCTTCAATAAAAGTACCGTTTCTATCAAGGCGCATACTTTTCATACACATCTGTCTCGTAACCTTCACCATCGCTAATCCCCCTATTTATTTACTGTTTTTCTATTATTAACCTTACGGTAAATGAAATTATAGATGTTTCTACATATAAGCTGTACTGTTTAAGAAATTGATATTGATGTGACCACCAAAGTCTTCTGCAATAACTCTTTTGATAGCATGATAAGTGCCTTCATCGTTACAGTATTCTTCTTCTTCGATTATCAACTCTACTAGCATGCCATCAAGTCCATATTCCTTATCTACCATCATATGCTCTATGATTACATCTTCAACAACATCTGCCTCGCATCGTAACTTATGAGCAACGTATTCGCATACGCCCCTTCCGTCAAATGACTGAATTTGATGCGTATCTAATTTTGGTTTGTTTACGATAATATCATTATGATTACCCACTATACCAACCCCATCTTAATATTCTTTGAGCGAATAACCGACACTATATTCATTGCAAGTCCTTCTTTTACAAACTTTACTGCATCACTAGGTTCGTGTGAATTAAACGTTGCTAACACCGTCATACTCTCAAGGTGAAGCAGTTTATACCCACCACTTTCTCCATCCTGTATGATTTGATAGTGTCTGTATTTATTGCGTCTTTCAGCGATTATTAAGTCGCCTGTATTTAATGTTAAATTTTGATGTAGCATATTATTTAAGATTTCTAGTTTCATAACGTCCTCCTACTTATATAGCATAGCTATTAATGGATTTCTGTTATCAAGTTCTTGCTTTGCTACTGTGTACCATACCTTCCAAGGCTCTGATACCTCTTTATGTACTTCTAAAACTCTATTATATGAATTTAGGAACTCTACAATCTCACTTGTCCCCCATTGTTTAATCATTTCTTTCATAATGAATCTCCTCTTCTTTTATTGTTTTTCCCACCTCCTCTTGCAAATCTTTTGCTTAAGGTGAAGCTAAAAGGCTAACCTATTAACCTCACCTTCTATTTTACTACTACTTTTTAAATCTGTCAACAATATTTTTGAATTTTCCGATAAAGCCTAAACCGAATATAACTTTGTATGCCCATGTTAATACTCGTTCGTTAAACATGCTACCAGATGCTTTAGGATGACCTCCGCCACCAAAGAATCCTGCTACGTCTTTACCTAGATTAATATGAGCATGAATTGTGCGATAAGACACCTTCTTAGCTCCCATATCTATAATAACAATAAACTCTAAGTCTTGGTTTCTCTCAGATAATTCGTTGCCTAACTCACTAATATATTGCTCTGCAAATACTACGCCAACATCGTATCCAATCAGATTAGCCTTAATCATTTGCTTCTCTTTGCGCTTAATGTAGGCTTCCTTCTTCTTGTTATCGATTGTTAATACAGCAACATCTGTCTCGTCAAACATCTCCATCCAGTAACCTTCTCTAACAGTGAATAATTCAAGTGTATTGAATCGGTCAACGTATCGTTTTACAAACTTATTAATACCAACTAAGAAGAATAGATTGTTTAACTGCATTGGGTTCTGGTCATCATAGATGTTCTTCCATTCCCATGAATCATAGCGCCTAACCATTTCTACGAAGATAGTTAATGCATCTTGATATCGTTCACCCTTGAAGTATCCTTGTAATTGAAGCTCTTCAAACAGTAAGTTTGTACCGCTATTAATACTGCCATCCTCTCGCTTCTCTTCAACTAAAGCCCAGAAATACTTGTCATCTAACCATGTAGCAGTACCATGATGGTCTAGAAGTCTAACTTTGGTAGGGCAATGCTCTTCAATTAACTCTGCAACCTCTTCGTTTACTGAGATATCTGTGATATAAATTCGGTCATACATCTCATAACCCTTAGTCATAATAAACGCTTTAACCTTGTCATTAATATCGTGGTAGGCACAATATTCAACATCTGCTGTTGGATGTGCCATCAAAGCTACAATACCGCAACCTACTCCATCTAAATCATTATGAGAGAACACTTTGACCTTCTCTTGTGCTAACTCCTTTGCCATCATCATTTCTAATGATTCCGAATCCTTTAATGTATCTACTGTTTTAGACATTATATTTCCTCCTGTAAGTTCCTCTTTTTTGCAATACTTTTGTTTAATTAACTTATAACTTGATTATACACATGTTAGTGAGATAGGTCAATACTTTTTGCAAATCTTTTGTTTTAATTTAAATATAGCTCAATTAGTCTATTCTCTAGCTTATTTACCTTACCCATCTTCTCTGCATTGCCATCGTCTTTTGCTGAATAATATGCTCCTTCACACATCTCGCGAATTAAATCGTATTCATCTTGGCTCAATTCTAGCTTAAAAGATTTCTCGACTTCTACAAATGTATCAATATAGCAATCGTTGTCACAGCAGTTATCTGATGCATGCTCTCTATATCTGAATGAATATTTCTTACCTTTATAGTCTACGATTACATCTTGATAAATCCACCATCCATTATGGTCTTCATTCTCATATGATATTTCAGCACCTTCAATCTCTTCGCCTCGAACCTCTTCGATTGTAACGTCTTCTCCAAATACCTCTTCAAATAGTTCTAATCCTTTTTTCATGTCGGTTTCTCCTCTTCTTTTTGGGTATAAAAAATAGGGAGAAATTAATCTCCCTACTATTTACTTGTGATTAGTATACTTACCTTCTACACCTTGCTCTTGACGCTTACGTGTGCGCTCATTTAGCCACATTCTAGCCTCTTCTAGCTTAGTGATAGCTAATGCATTCTCTCTGCAAGGATATCCACCCTTCTGGAATCCTTCTAATCGTTCTACTAATACATCAATTACATCTTCAATTTGTGCGCCATTTACTCCATGCTCTTGGACTGTTCCTGTTTGGAATTTGATATTAATATGCTCTCTCATTAGATTAATCCTCGCTTAGATAATACGCGTGATACTCCAGTAATGCCTACACCTTTATGACGGTCAATTTCTCTGCCATTATCATCGAGTAATAGCAATACAGGTGTTTTCTCAATGCAAAACTCTCCTGCTAACATAAATGTTTCATCATTACCTGTAGTAAGGTTATGTACTTCATCTACTTCGATTACTTTGCCAAAATCTTCTTTAAGAGCCTTTGCTAACATTTTGCATGGTGTACAGTTGTCTTGTTCAAATTTGATTAATTTCATAGTTGGATAATCCCCTTTTCGATTGTTTTAGTTTATTTGCTAGTTATGTAAAAATTACATATTAAAGCGTGTGTTATTTACCCCAAGGAATCAGTCTTTCAGATACTATTCCAAGTACGAGGCATATTAAATCGTGCCATAAATTGATGCTTAAACTGCCACTTAATAAATCAGCGAAGCACCATATGTTAGCGATGAAGAAGGTGCAGAATAACACCCTCTTCAAACGACTACTTCCCATTTCTTTAAAGAATTCATTTCTTATCTGAATTAATAATTGTTTATTCATTTCATACCTCCATGCCTCTAGATAGTGAATACGAAATCTGCGTCTGTTAAATCTTCGTGTACAGCCTTAACATAGCTGTTACCTTTTACAGAGAAGAAGTCGTGGTTCTTACCTTCTGTGCTTAAGCCATTCATTACGATTGGATTGATTTTCTTCTCCTCATAATGAGGCTCTTTACCTAAATTCATCATTGCTTTGTTTGCATTATAGTAAAGGAAGTTCTTTACATCATGGTCAAGGTTAATTGGTGCATAAATCTCTTCCGTATACTTCAATTCGTTCTCCATTAACTCCTCAAGCAACGCTTTAGTCTCATAATCTACTTCCTCTTGCTCTTGCGGAGTTAATTCTTGATATAACTCCTGCGCTAACATTGAAATATAAACCCCATGAATTGACTCATCACGTAAAATAAGATTGATAATCTCTCCAGAAGCTACCATACGTCCCTGTCCTGCTAGATACAATGGATAGAAGAACCCACTATAGAATAAGAAGCTTTCTAGGAAGACTGATGCCACCATAGCTAGATATAAAGACTTTTTAGATGTAATATTTTCATAGTAATGGGAGATATGCTCTGCTTTGTATTGTAGATATTGATTGCTCTCTACAAACTCTTCTAAGATATCAGAAATCTCGTGGTCTGGTAGCAATGTTGTGAAGATAGTAGAATATGATTTTGCATGCATTGCTTCCATAAACTCCATGAATGATAAAACGCCTTTACGTTGCGAGTCTTCAATATGTCGCTTAATACATGGCATACCAACTTCAGATTGCTTCGTATCTAATAGAGTCAATCCTGCCAATACTTTCTTATAAACATCTTGTTGCTGTGGAGACAGCTTCGCCCAATCTGATTCATCCTTTGCAGGAGAGAACTCTTCGTCCGTCCACATTTGAGCAATATTCTGCTTCCAGAACATCAATGTAAAGTCATCTGTTTTCTTATTCCAATTTACTGCCTTATGAATTCGTTTTGTCATGTTTATTAATTACCCCTCTGCAATACTTTTGTTTAAGAGGGTTAAAAGTAACCCCCTCTTTTATCAGACTACGCAAGATAAGCATTCTTCATTTGAAGACTTCTTAGTACGAGTGTAGTACAGTGTTTTAATACCTTTTTTGTGAGCGTAAATGTAATTTCTAGCGAGTTTACCAGTAGTAATCTCATCTCCATCTACGAACAATGTAAATGAAATACCTTGGTCAACGTGTTCTTGAATCGTTGCAATAAGGTCGATTACTTTGAACATGTCCATGTCATAAGCTGATTTATAGAACCAGAATGTCTTAGGAGATAGATATGGCATCGGATAATGCGTTGTTGAATCTCCATATGTTCTTGTCTCAATCTTCTCTACAATCGGCATAACAGATGGAGTAGCGTTATGTACGTATGAGATTGAGCCAGTTGGAGCGATTGCCATAATATAAGCATTATAAATACCATGAGTCATAATTTCATGATTTAGGTTGCTCCAGTCAGTTTGATTTGGAATATAGATTCCTTCGAATAACTGAGCTACTTTTGCTGTTTTAGGAGCATAACTATTCTCGATATACTTTGTTAATGCAGTACCTTTTGCATAATCCGACTTTTCGAATCCCTTGAATGGCTTACTCTTCTTTTCAGTTCCTTTCTCTCTAGCAATCTCCATAGAGCGCTGTAAAGCATAGAATCGAACCATCATAAAGAATGTATTTGCAAAGTCCTTTGCCTCTTCAGATTCATATGAGATAGAGTTTTTAGCAAGGTAGCCATGCAGATTCATTGCACCTAATCCAACAGAATGGAAGTCGTCATTAGCCAATTTAACCGTAGGAACTTCGCTAATTGAAGTCATGTCTGCCACTGCATTAAGCATGTCCATTGATGCTCTTACAGTTTTTGCAAAGATACCAGATTCCATAACACTTACAATGTTTAATGAGCCTAAGTTACAAGAGATATCTCTACCAAAAGTATCTACACCTTTATAGCTCTGAATGTCACTTGGAAGCTGAAGCTGAAGGATTTCCACGCACAAATTCGACATTTTAACTTCACCAATATCATTTAGCAAGTGAGCTTTCTTAACGTTGTCTCGGTTCATAAGATATGGATATCCACTTTCAATTTGAGTCTTAGCAATCTCTGTTAAGAACTTACGAGGATTCATCATTTGCTTCTTACGAACGTTAGGGTTGTTTAATAACTCATCGTACATAACACTCATATCCATGTCGTCTAAGTGTACGCCATACTCCTTAAATACGCTGTAAGGGTAAAATGTGAAGAATGGCTCGTTCTTCTCTGCTAACTCATAGAACTTATCTGGCATGATTAATCCTACAGACAATGTTTTAAGACGAATATTGTCATCAACATTGATTTTCTTTGTATCTAGCAAGTCCATGACATCACTATGGAATACATTTAAATATACAGCACCGCTACCTTGTCGCTGTCCAAGCTGATTAAACTTGTTAAATATACCTTCTAGAATCTTAGCAATACCTACGATTGAAGTTGATACATCCTCGATGTCCTTGATTGCGTCTCCTGCACCGCGCAGTTTAGATAAGTTAAGTGCAACTCCTCCACCCATACGACTAAGTTGAGCAGATGCTTCAGATGCATACATAATACCTTCTGTACTGTCTGGAACTTCGATTAGGAAACATGATACTAATTCCCCTGCTCTTGAGCGTCCTGCATTTAAGAATGTTGGTGTAGCAGGTTGATAACCCTGTTTGACAAGTACCTCAGCAAACTCTTGTGCCTTTTCAAAGTCACCTTGAGCCAAGAATAATGCTACTACAGCTAATCGGTCTTCATATCGTTCTAGATACTTAATGCCTTTGTTATCTTTTAAAGCGTAGTTGTTGTAGAATTTATACGCACTCATGAATGACTGGAATCGGAATTTTTCTCCATAAATCATGTTGAAGATTTCATTAACCTCTGCTGATGAATACTGGTCGAAAATAGCCTTGTCATAGTAGTCATTTTTGAACATGTAATCAAGCTGTTCTTCTCTGTCGTGGAAGTAACGCATCTTTTCATTTACATGGTCTAGGAAGTATGAGTGAACCGCCTCTTTGTCTTTGTGATACTGAAGTCTACCATTTTCATCTGGAATTTTGACCTCATTATTTAATTCGATATATTTTGCCAATACTGCTTCATTCCTTTCTTAATCTTTGTTGCTACAATATCCACATCGCTCTTAAGTCCTCTTACTTCAAACTTATGAAGCAATGGAACGTTGTACTGCTGTGATATAATATCAGTTGCTCTGCAGAAGTTGTCTGAACCCCAGTTCCGATTACCACTACCTGCTACAGCAACGATGTTCTCTCTATTCTTTTTGAGCATAGATACTACTTCCTTAGGAACTTGACCAAATCCAGTTGTATATGTAATAAGAACAAACTTCTCATTGATAACTGTTTCCTTGTCAATCTTAACTACCTTTGCTTCTGGTAGCTCTTCCTTCAGTCTTTCTACGAAACTCTTTACGTTGTTTGTTAATGACGCATAAGCTATTGTTATCATTTTACACCTCTGCAATACTTTTGTTTAATGGTATAATTGAAATAGATACCTACGCATCACTACAAAATCAATTATACCATCCATACATACATCTTGTAAACATTTTTATGCAATATTTTTGTTTAATTAGAATTGTCAAGCTTATGAAGGTATTCGGCAAGGTATGTGCGCTTATTTGACACATCATCTTTCTGAATTGCTTTCACAAGAGTCTTTTTAGTAGCAATAACTACACAGTGTTTTCGTGTACGAGTAATTGCTGTATAAATTAATTGGCGACTATTTAATAAGAAATGATATGGAAATGCTACGATAATAATCTTAGAAGCAGAACCTTGGCTCTTATGTACGGTGATACAATACGCTAATTCGATTGTGCTGTACTTATCTTCGTAAATCTTTAATCGTCCAATACCCTCGAAGTCGATAAGCATATAGTTATCTCCATCATCATCCGTATAGAAACCTTCTAGAATACCAATATTACCATTGAATACAGGGCAACTCATATCATGCTCATCAACAGCTTGATAGTTGTTTCTGATATTGATAACCTTATCACCCTGTCGTAATACGTATCCAGTATCTTCCTTACCAACTTGAATTTCATCCTTATCTTCCGACTCTGGATTATAAATCTTCTGACATGCTTTATTGATTGCTAGGCATGAATTTTTGCCTTTATTACGAGTCTGAGAAAGGATTTGAACGTCCTTAATATCTTCTACTTGAATATGTTTATGAAACTCTCTTACAACATTAAGGAAGATATCATCGTCTGATTCTACTAGCTCATATTCTAAATCCTGCAGTTCTCCATGGACTACGCGCCCTATAGACTCTTTCACCACCTGCTTACCTTGTCGAATCGCAATAGAATCCGTTACGACAGCAGATTTTTGTGCTTGTCTATGAATTTGAGTCAATGTCATTGTAGGAATCATATGACTGTCTAGCATCGGCATCATAACTGGAATACCAATAGACTCTAACTGTTGACTATCCCCTAGCATGATTAGTTTTGCACCAGAGCGAATTGCTAGTAATAAATGACCAAATAGTCGAGCATCCACCATAGACACCTCATCGACAATAACAATGTCATATGGTAACGGATTTTTGTGATTGTAGTGGAATCCACCGCTACCAACATCAAAGCCTAGCAATCTATGAATCGTACTACTTTCTCGACCTGTTACCAGAGCCAAGTTATTTGATGCCTTACCACTTAAAGCGCATTGTGCATAAATGTATCCAACCATTTCTAAGATATCTGCAACAGCTTTTAAGCTTGTCGTTTTACCAGTGCCACCATAACCTTGCAAGATAGAAACGTTATTCTCTAGCATCATCTGCATCGCTTCCTTCTGTTGGTCTGTGAAACTCCAACCTTGCTCTTCTTCGGCTTTGGCAACTTCATCTTCCCATCCATCGTATTCGAATGTGTTATTAGCTGTAAGAACGCGATATAACTGCCCTGCTACAAGCTCTTCTAACATTTGGAATGGCTTTAATGAGATACGTTTTTTATCTGGTGTTAGATAGAATTCATCATCTTCATTATCAATTAAGATTCGACCTATTAATGATTGGTCTGCAGTTGGGATAAACTCTAACGCTGTATGAATTAGGTCTGAAGGAGCTGACCATGTATGCCCTCTTCCTGCTTCCTCTTGTAATGCAAATAGTAGGAATGACTTAATGCGAATCTTATCATTAGGGTCTCCGCCCATTTTAAAGAATATCTCATCGCATGTCTTAAATCCGTAGCCGTCAATCTTCATAAGCTCATATGGATTGTTATTAATCTTCTGAACTGCTAATTCTGGACTGCCATAGAAGCCAACGATTTTGCGAATAGTGTTTGGCGTGATTCCAAATTTACCAAGTTCCACATACGCAACTGTATAATCCTTTTGAGAGTCGTAATGCTTTAGAATGCGATTGGCTGTCTTTAAACCTATTCCGCTTGCTTGTGTGAGCTTCTCTGGATTATTCTCCTTAATTACCTCTAACGGATTCTCAAATACCTCATACAGCGAATCTACTTGTCTCTTCGTTAAGATTACCTCTAGAAAGCTTCTAATATCTTTGCTATCTCCACTTTCAAGGTTAATATCCTGTCTAATAAAGCAACAGTCGTAAGAAATCCCATACTGAGGATGTCTCTGACCTTCTTCGGCTATAAAGTGATATTGAGCTTCTTTCTGCATGGCAGGCATCTCACCTTTCATCGAGAAAGTGCCAAACGACTCGTTAACTTCTACTTCGCCTTCTTCAATTGACACTGGCTCAAATGCTCCGATAACGAAGTCGCCTTTTGAGAATATAGCTCTCTTGAATGTAGCAATACCTTTAATTGTTGTCATAAATTTCCTCCTATGCAATACTTTTGTTTAAGTGTGGTTGAAAAACTATCTGGCAATACCGATAGCATCAAACATGTTATTAAATAATCGCTTCATTACTACGTCTTGCTCCTCTTCGTTTCCGAGCTGTAATTTCTGCTCAATCATCGCATCTTGGAACTCTTGAAATTGTTCTCCATTAATGTAATCTTTGATTTTATGTGGTGCAACTTGTTTCAATGTATTTAATAATGATTGTGTAATTATGATTGCTTCTGCTTTGTTTATTTCAAATGTTTTCATTATGTATATTCCCCCATTGTGTATGTGTTGCAAATCTTTATCTTTACGACTTCTTAATATTATCATCTGTTTTCATTCGCGTCAAGTAATAATTTTGCTTAAGGTAATTTAAAAATTAGTTTATAGAGAGACAGCGTTAACCATCTCTCCTATCCCATAAATCCTTGGATATATTCTAGAGTTCCCTCTGCTCTGTCTACCCATAGTGTAAGACCAAATGAATCCATAATCACATACTCTCCTCTTGCACTTTCCATTACTGTTGGAATCCCCAAGACATCTATCACTGCTAATTGACGGTGAATCCATAAGTCTGTTACTGAACCTGTTGAGCATACAAACCCTCTTTTAGACTCTAGATTCTCAAGTTGTTTAACTGTTAACGAAGAACCTTCTACTTGCTCAAAATTCATTGATTCAATATATTCCTTGATTAATGGATTGATTTTTAGCTCCATTTTCTAACAACCTCTTTCTCTGGTTTAGTTTTGCCCTTCAACAAATCAATAAGCGCGGTTCTTTCGACTGGGACTAACTGCTTGCCATTTCTAAGCTTTGTTATGATTGTCTTCTTCATTTTATCATCCATATGAAAATCCCCCTAGTCAAATGTTAAAAACAGAACCAACCACTACACTTTGTACACTTTACTCCACCGCCACTTGCAGGCTGTATATCATGTTCACAGTTTTCGTCCGCATTGTACAGCTCTTCCCACCAGAACTTCTCTTGCTTTGGCTCTTCCACGACATTCTCCTCCTTACTCACTATCTTTCTTCTTATATACATCTAATCGTTTCACGACTTGTTCTCCATGCGTACCTGTATTTATCATAGAGACAGATAGACCAACTGGATAACCCCTTTGTCTGAGAAACTCGAATATTTCATTTGCTAACTCTTCATTATGACAGTATATAATGTCTTCCATATTACTAAATGGTACTGGCATATAACCCCTCCTCCTATCGCAAGAAATGTGTTTCATACCAAGATTTAATATTTTGTTTTACGCGAAAATCAACATCAGCCTTTGCGTCAACTTCATTCCTTCTAACAAATACTACTTTTGCATGTCCAACATTTTCTTCTTCATAAACTAAATGTACTGTTTCTGGTCTATCCTTCCCCTGTTCTTGGCATGACCAACAGTGTTTCTCCTTATCCTGTTGATTGTACCAACCGCTACAAGAATCGCATTTACGCATTCCCATTTAACTCATCCTCCTGCTTCTGTAATTAAATATACAATTCATCCTCATGACCACATTGCGTACATGTAATATGAATTGCATCTGGATATGTTTGCTTAGCTTCAAAACGCCCCATATGATGTTCATTAATTGAATCAGATAATTGTAATACATTGTCCATATCGTCACGCTTTAATGAATAGTCGCTATGCGTAATACATTCCCCGCATTTAATTGTCATAGTAATCTCTAAAGCTCCCATATTAGCTCGCCCTCCTTATTAATAAAACAGCGCTTTTATTAATACTTTACAACTTCGCAATAAGACGCTTTATCGTATCCACCTTCTTCAAAATAGACTCTTGTTCCACCTGCTCCTTTGCTAATTATCTCCTTTACTGTTTTATCTTCCTTGTATGGACTGCTACGTACTATACTCCCTATCTTACCTTTCTTTCCAGCTCTGTCAGTAAATGATTTACGATGCATTTTTTAACTCTCCTTTTCTTTAGAATAAATAATACTAGCTATTAATCCAGTCTTTATAATCAACAACAGAAACATTTCTGTACTCTTCCATATACTGAACGAATAAGTCAACGCTATGACCTTCATTAATAACCCTCATTCTGATATCGTCAGCTTGCTTTTTCACTTCATCTCTTTCCCATTCACGAAGGCTATCTTTTTCTAATTCGTCTTGCATCCAAACCAATTCTTTTGCGAGTTTCTTTAATTCGTTCATAGTACTTACACTCCTTCTTACATTTAGACTTCTTTAAGAATAACGCCTTTTAACTTGTTTCCTCGCCAATACCCAACAACTTTGTCTCCAACATTCACTTCTTTCACTACTAATTGCCTTCCGAACTCTATCCCTTTATGTATACCACGTCTATCAAGTTCGTCACTTACCCCAAAGTATGTGTTGCCTTCTACTTTGTAAATTTCATATTCTATTCTATCATCTAGAGTTTTCTCTTCCATTTCTTTCACTGATTCGGATATCGCTCTTATTCTTTCTCTTTCCGCTTTAGCTTCGTTCAGCTTGTAATTATATCCCCATACAAGACCTGCACAGCATACACCAAGCACTGCGATATATGCTCCCATTTGGATTCTTCTCTTCTTATTCATTTACTAATCATCTCCTCTAACAATTATATAGTAACACACCATCACACTAATGGTCAATAAAAAAAGAAAGATTTAGGGAGAAAAAATCTCCCTTTTCTTTCAATTACTTCTTAGTAGAACCATGACCGCCTGCGCGCGCGCCAGTCGCATTGTCTCCATCAGCTTTAAGGAATTGACGAAATACGCCCTGCCCAATTCGTTCGCCCTTCTTAATCGTTTGAGGGAAGAATCCAAAGTTAATGAATTGGAACATAATATGCCCATCATTATCTGGATTGTTGTAATAATCCGAATCGATTAGCCCTACGCCATTCCCCAATAATAAGAATCGTTTTAATGGGTTGCTTGAGCGATTATACAGGTCTAATGCTTCGTTATCTAGCATGTATGATTTGACTCCAGTTGGGACAAGAGTTGGCTTTAAAATCTTTTCATTTGTATCTTGACCATACGTATACTTACGGAATAGATTCCACAGGTTTTTCCATAGAGGCTCAATTACAACATCTTCAGATGCTTCAAAATCATACCCTGCTGAATTAGCTGTTTGGCGTTCTGGTAGATTAATACCTTTGTCTTCGAATCCTTTTGCCACTTCAAATCCACGAATCTTAATGTCTTTAGCTTTGATTGTGCCAGTTGTAATACTACCTCCGCCAATTTCTAATCCTGCCTTGACTTTTAGGTCATCAGTTGTAATCTTACCGCCTAAATCAACCTTTGTTGCAGTCTGCGTAATACCCTCTGGCGCTTCATTAATCGTTTTAACAATATCCTTTTTAGTCTTAGCATCCGTCTGAACTGCTGTCCCTTTCTTAGTAGCTGTTGCTTTTTTAGTTGTAGTTGTCATAATTATTCAGTCTCCTCTTCTATTAAACTTCTTCACTCTTGATTTTTTGTAGTTCTTCTAGGATTTCATCCCATTCATAGAATCCTTTGCCATCTGTTAAATCTAAGCAGACACCATATACATATTGATTAATCCCAAGGCTTCTTCGGTCTCCAGATTCCGTTACTCCTGCGAACCTACGGATATCTTCGTAGTGCGGTAGAACCTTTTGGTTGTTAACTTTCTCTGCTAGTTGAAGGATTTCTCCTAACATAACTAACGGATTGTTACCCTCTTCTGCTAATCCGAGAATCATTTTAGCCATATCTTTCATGCCTTTTATTTGACCAAGTTCAGTCATCGTACCCATAGCAAATGGTTGTGGCTCAATGATAATTACATCACTCTCTTTGATTGCATCTGTATCTTGGCGAACAATCTTCTCAGCAAGACCTTCGTTGTTATCTAGATTAGCTTTATCATTGATTTCTTTATTGTCCATTGGATTGTAGAATGGTAATCCGATATCCTTGATTTGCTCACGTTCCTGCGCTCGTAGCATCTGTGAACCCTTTGTTAACATGTCTCCTGCGATATAAACCTTTTTCATAATTGTCATTCTCCTCTTGTTTTGTGTTTTAGTAGTTAACTGCTATCATTGCTATTGTTATAAAGAATCCTAATATCGTTGTGAGGAACGCGAGCAATGCCATTCCCATACCATCGGTATCCAACATTGCTCCAATTGCTATTCCTACGAACGGTGAAATGCATGTAATTCCAAATGATAATATTACTAATACTGTTGGACTCATCCTTCATTCACCTCTGCAATACTTTTGTTTTATTATTTTTCAATAATCTCTACTTCATTTACTTTTTTAAAGCCATCATATGAAATCTTATGGACAAGCTCTTCTAAAGAACAAGGGTTAGGGTAATATCTTTCTCCAGTAGTGATACTCACTAATGCATATACTTCAATTGCTTGACTTGCATACACTGGTGTTACATACGCTGGCGTTGATTCTTTTCCAAATAATGCACTGTTAATTGGCTCGTTTCTCACAATATTTCTTCCTTCAAAAGCGCTACTTGGATTCTGTTTACCCATTGGTGAGATTACGAACATATCTCCATTCTTCTTAACCTTGTCACCTTTTTTGATAAATGTTACGTTGTTCTCGATTGTTTTGATAGTTGTCTTAGTCATTATTCATTTCCTCCCTTGCGAACAAACTTAACGTCTTTAAGCCATAGCTCTTTCTCGTTGCTGTCTGCCCACACTCCGTTGATTTTTTTCTTTTTTGGTTTAACTTGTGCATTAATGATTTGAATTACATCTTTTTCTTCAAATGGTACATAAGCATATGTTCTTGTACCAATCTTAAACTCTCTAGACTCTCCAGTATGGAACTGTTGAGCTTTAGCACGAACATAGGTCTTAGTCTTAGTAACCTCAGTGATAAACATGATATTAGGTGGCATTGACTCATCTTTCGATTCAATATGTCCTAAGAATTCTAGCTCTCTTTCATATTGCTCTACTAATGAAAGTTTCTCATCTTCTAATTCTTGTTCTCTCTGCAATACTTTTGCATAACGCTCTGCTTTAGATTTGAGTGTGAGAGTCTTTTTGTAAGTCTTCTCGAAGAACTCAAATAGTTGTAATAACTTCTTATTTTGCCCAAACTCTGAGAAGTAATTCAGAGATATTAAGATTGCCATTTGACGAGAGTTGATTTGAACCTCATTAGAGCCGACAGTTACAATTTCTTCTGCTTTAACCATCTTCTGCAGTTCTTTTGGCTCATACATCTTAAGTAAATCTTTAATATCCATCACTTGTGAGCTACTGTTACAGTGTAACACCATACCATCTTTGATGTCAACAAGTAAATCTGTAAAACATTTATACTCTTTATTACGCAGTTCATACAATCCTTCTGCCACTTGAGAGTTAAGGAATTTAATAGGTTCTATACCTTGATAGATAGAGTTTGTCTCCTTATTAAACATATAACCGTCACGAGAATAGCGGAATTTAATACTATCTAGCTTAATACCTTTCTCTTTCGCATATTCAACTAGTTTATTAGTTTTATCTTCCTTCCCTATGTTTACGTTTAACGATGCTGTAAGGAATTCAATTGGATAGTAATATCTTAGCCATGCCATAGCATATCCCATCCAAGAATAAGCATCTGAGTGGTTTACAGAGAAGCCATAATCGGCACTATCTAAGAATACCTGCATGAATGGCTTGGCGATTCGCTCTGCCTCCTCATATGATAATCCATAATCTCTTGTCATTGTTTCAATGAATTTCGCTTCAATCTTAGGAACTTCTGTATCTATGATTGTCTTAATCTTCTTACCTATACCGCGTCTGACTAAGTCCGCCTGTCCCATCGTGTACCCACAGAATTTCACCAGAAACTCCATTAATTGCTCTTGATATACTAATCTTCCAAGCGTTGATGCTAAGAATTCATTCAATGCAGGATGTCCATTATCATAGAATTCACCTCGGCATACACTTTCACGATACGATGCACCAGATGGTCTCAGAATCGCGTTACCTAATGAGAATAAGTCTATGTATGAGAAGTTAGGGTTTTGCGCTTTAATCTTAGCAATTGTTTCTTTGCTGAATAGGTCTTTGTATATCTGATGCGAGAAGTCACTTTCCCACTGGAAAATACCAACATTGCTATCTAGAATACTATTCCAAACCTTCTCATCTTCCGAATCTAGGTTCTGAGGAGTTACAAAGTCTATTCCTGCTAATCTACAAACCTCGCTGATTACAGACGTAGTATCTAAGCCTAAGATATCAAGTTTTACATAGTTTTGGTCATCGATTTCCTTCATATTAAGCATTGTTAATGGATAAGGAGAATCTTTAGTTGTGATTAACCCCATATTCTCATCTAGTGGAATCGGAGATACGCAGATACCACATGCATGTTGTCCAATTGATGTGATTGTTCCCAATACGATATCAACATATTTAAACAGCTCTGGGTATCTATCACGATAGTAATTCTCTGCCTCTTCTACACCTTTAGCAATATCATCTACCTCGTTAAGTGGCATGCCTAAGCCTCGACCAATATCTCGGATAGCGCCTTTCATAGCGATTGTATTAGATGTCATGATTGGAGCGCAGTACAGCTCTGGATGGTTCATTAAGAAATCTTGAATCATGTAACGTTTTTGTGGGTCATAATCCGAATCAACATCGGCTAAACTGATACGTTCTTTATTCATGAATCGTTCGAAGTTGAGACCTCGCTCGATTGAATTCATCTCTGTGATTTGCATTAGATACGCGATAATACTACCGCTTACAGAGCCACGACCATATCCATATGCTATATCATTTTTCCTAGCATATGTCTTAACCATATCCTCTAGTAGCAGATAATTCTCAGCTTCATTCGCTCTATAAGTATCTAATTCATGCTGAATTCTCTGTGCGTAGATGAGCTTCTCATGATGGGGTATCTTATCAATGCCACGAAACTTAATGCCCTCTGCAATCTTCTCTTGAAGTACTCTATCTGGATTAGCATGTAACTTAGGGTACTTCTTAGAATAATCAAGCTTAAATGGCTCTACCATATCTAATAATACGTTTGTGTTGTTTAATGCCTCTGCAATTTCATCGCCTGTTAATACTCCTTGAGATTGGAACTGTTCAAAGATTTCATCATAGCTCTTTAATGTTAAATCAAAGCTATCTTCATCCGCGAATTCAACTCGTTTTGACTTCTGAAGAATCTTACGAGCTTCATCATGCTCTTTGTTTAACGCGTGAACGTCACCGCCTGCAATGATTCTCCATCCGTTGTTTCTAGCCAAATTAATTAGATGTCTATTTAGTTTTGCCTGCTCTAAATGTCGATGAGGCTGAACTTCTAAGAATACGCGATGCTTATTGTTGTCAATCCATTGTAGGATTTCAGCATACTTCTCATCATCATCCTTAAGCTTCCAAATAAAGCTCCCTAAACATGCAGTTGATACTAAGATGTTGTCGCTCGTATTCTTAATGTCTTTCCATGCGATACGAGGATTGTAATAGAAGTGATTGTCGCTTCTATTAAATGAGTTTGATACTAGCTTATTCAGCTCCTTGAATCCTTCAAAGTTCTTAGCAAATAATGATAAGTGGAAATTATCACGAGCCTTGTTTTCTAAATCCCAAGTGACATAAGCTTCTACAGCGTGAACATACTTCATATTTTTCGATTCGAGAAGCTTTTTACGGTTATACCAACCTGTAAGAACTCCATGATTCGTACATACAATCGTAGGAAGCCCAAGCTCAATTGCTCTTTCTACATACTGTTCAAACTTCGTTACGACCTCAACCATATTGATATTACTATGATGGTCGTGCAAGTGTATTGGTGTATATGTCTTTTCTACTGCTGTCAGTGTATCGTACATTGTATTCCTCCTATTTATGCTTCTTTAAGTATTCCATTGCTGTCCAATATAAAGGTGCGATTAGAACCGCTTCTCCATAAGTGGCTAAGACAACATCTTCCCAAGTACATCTCTTGCAATACTTTTGTTTTATATATTTTAAAATAACTTCACTAACTGACAAGTTAATGAAATCTTCATCGATATCTGGTAGCCTGCTTTCACGTACAGGTTCAATACTTACAGTCGCGCTCCCAATATAAGTAACATTACTTCCAATAACATCTGATGGCTTCATAAATAATACACAATTAGTTGCATCGATAACTTGTTTCATTTTTACTCCCCCTCTTTTCGATAAGTTAATATTAGCATAGCCTTAAATCCTTTGCAATACTTTTGTTTAATAATTTTAAAAAAGAAAAACGCAGATTTCTCCGCGTCTTAACTTAATCCAAACATAGCCATTATCTCTTCATCGCTAGGTTGGTCAACCTTCTTCTCTATAAACATAGAGCTATTCTCTTTATATTCCTCATAGAACTTACATTTACTCTTCATATCGCATAGAGTATTGCAATAGAAGGAATTAGAGTTGTCGATTCTGCTACGGTCAAATGCTTCATCAGCATTGCCTTCTTCTGTCTTTGCAATAATTTTGTCTAATACTGAAACTAATTCAGCCTTAAATTCCTCTACAATTTCCTCTGTCAGCTCAACATCAATATAACAGTTCTCAACTGTATACTTGTCTTGAATAAACTGAGGTAGGTTTTCTAGAGTATTGTTATTCATAGCTGTGTCCATCATTTCATTAATCTCAAGAGGATTAAATACGAACTTCTCTAGTTCTTTAATAGACTCTTCCTCAATCTTAATCATAGCCAGATACTCCTCTGCCATTTCTGGAGTAGTCTTCTTCTGCTTGATTTTCTTCTCAATCTTTGTAATTTCCTTTTGATGCTTCTCGATACTCTTCTCGACATCCTCAAAGTCTTTGCGTAACTGATTGGATATGTGAGCAACCCATAAGCTACGCTCTGCTTTAGTCGTCTTCATCTTACCATTCTTCTGCATGAACGATACGTTACAGTACTTCATCATATCGTAACGAAGTCGAATTTTATCAATAGGAATCTTATGGAACTGATTGATACCCACTGCATAAATCATTAACTGCTGAGCCTTTTTCAACAAGTCTTTGCCAGTGAATCCACTCTTACTAGAAGTTTTGTAGTCGAGAATATAAAAGATTCCATCTTCATCTGTATACTGGGAGTCGATATAACCTTGGAATACGTACTTCTTAGCGCCTTCGAATACAGCTAAGACAGCTTTCTCATTAACTACCTTGTGAGGGATTTGCTCTGTATGAGTAAAGTAATGTCGAAGGTTTTCGATATACCCATCACGCTCTTTATCAGAATTGAATTTTAGCGCAGGGTCATCGTTAATTTGCCATTTGATTACCTCATCGTTAAACTTGTGAATCATCTGCTCATATGTATGAACTTCATCGTATAATCCTTGGATAATATCATGCGATACTGTACCAAAATGTGTGTAACAGTTATCACCTTTTAATCTAATCTTATCAATATACTTAAGCTTATATAGCCAAGAACATTGTAGATAAGTACTCATTTTTGAGAATGACCATAGCATGTCTACTCCCATTTTCTCTTTAATCATATTTAATTGTTCATAAGTTAATCTCACTGTACGACACCTTCCTCTTTTAAATGTGCTTCAAAGTTCTCAAGGAAATGAGCCGAACATTTAGGTACATAATAATAAGCCTTCTCTTCTGCTTTTGTATCCCCTACTTGGATTTGGTCGCCCTTAAACGTTGGTTGACCATCAAAGTATCGAACATTGAACATTGCTTTATGTTTGCATCCTACTTCACGACAAATCGTCTTAACTTCCTCTAATCGATTCGCATGGATAAATAATGATTGTGAACCTTCAAACATATTTCCTCTAAAATCCGTCTTTAATCCATAACACATCACTGGAATATCAAAATGGTTTGCTACAAGACGAAGCTGTAATACTTGTGCGGATGTTAAGAACTGCGCTTCATCAACTAATACACAAGAAATGTTGATATCGTTCTTTAATAACATCCCAATGTGACCATAAATATGATAGTCCTTCTCTACATCAAGACAGTCAACTGACAATCCTGTTCTACTCTCAATCTTCCCTTTCTTAGAGCGAGAATCTGCTACTGGTTTAATAGGCAGTACAAACTCGCCTCTGGACGTATAATCATATGCATCCATAATTAATCTTGCTGTTTTAGACGAATCCATCGTCCCATATCTAAAGTAAACCTTTGCCATTCTATTCCTTCTTTCTGCAATACTTTCGTTTAAAAGTCTAATAATGAATCTACATCTAATTTTGTGACCTTATCTGCTCTATAAGCTTCTAGGTTATAACAATACCAAGCTTCTTTTAATGCCACATATTTTGCTAGGAACTGAGCCTTTTGAGACTCTTCAAAATAATGCGTTCTGGTCTCATCCTTGCCTGTACCTGTCATAATATGCGTATACTTAATAATGTACAATTTCTCCATCATACAACTCTCCTACTCTCCAATAGTTCGTGAAATATCTTGTATCCTAAATCAATTGGCGAATCCTTCTCGCCTAATACATCGTTATCGTCATAAATGTAACTAGTCTTTCTAAATTTAGAGAAGCGTTTGGCTGTATCAATAAGGTACTTCTCCCCAATATGCTCTCCTGTTTCCTTGTTAACCATTGTCATAACATCTTTATCGAACGCTATAATGATTTCAACATCCATAGGAACGTTCTGTAGGATAATTTGAACCTGTACGTCACTAATCTCATGACCGCCAACAGCGCAACTATATCCTTTATTTCTGGTTTGAGTGAAGTTCTTTAGCACTGACTTCTCTGCTTCAAATATAATAAGCTTCTTATGCTCTGACAGGAATTCTACCGAGTGACTGAATCCATACAAGTTATACATCTTCTTGTACCCCTTTATATAGTTCCAGTATTTTGGTATCTTCATCTCTTTTAGAACCTTCGTATCAAGTGTTGTCCTCCCTGTTATTCCTACAATCGCGTTCTTATCATCGTAATTAGAATGTGGGAATAGAACTCTATCTAACATTGGGTCATAGCAAACATTAAACAGCTCTGCTGTTTGTGGCATAATCCCCTCATAGAATAAACTCATGTGAGGCAACATAATGAAATCTCTTAAAGTTTCCATGCCGAACTTAGGAGTCTCAATCTCATCAATATTTTCAATCACCCTATGTTGCTTTCTAATCTCTTTATACATTGCCAATAAGTCTTTCTTATCTTCCTTTTTAAACGAACCACCTAATCCAAATAGACTTCTTACAAATCTAAAACTTTCTGAAAATGGTTCTTTTCGTAACAATTGAATAAGAGATAGAATATCACCTCTAAACGTATCGTCCTGCTTATACCAACAGCAATACATAGTGCCTATATTGACTGCGATGGCTGTATGACTTGCAGAATCTGGTGGAGCGCAACGAATCTCATCACCAGTACGCCACATACCATGGCATCCAACCTCTTCAAGAAGCCTCTCTACTCTCTGTAGGTCTTCTTTTAAATACTCTTTCACTTCATATGCATTCATAATTTCATCACCTATACAATAAAATTGCTGATACTGTAATCTTAACACAATATCAGCAATTCTGCAAATCTTTTGTTTAATGGTTTATTTTGAAAATGCCTCTTTAACTAATTGTGACACTTGCTTCATATCAGCCTTGCCTTTTAATTGAGGCGTTAATTCCTTCATTGCCATACCCATATTAGCTGTACGACCAACAACTATTGTAACTAATGTTACAACTTCTTCTTGAGTTAATTGCTCTGGTAAATAAGCTTGTAATACAGTCTTTTGATATTCTTGGTCTGTTGTTGAGCGACCTGCAGTCACTAATCCTTCAATCTCTTGGTCAATTGCTTTGATTTCACGATTGATGCAAGTGATAATTTGGTCTTCATTTAACTCTGGCACTTTTAATGCAATACGCTCCTTCTCAAATGTAGCTAACAACATACGTAATGCTACAACCTTTACCTTGTCCTTGTCTTTCATAGCTTGAATCATGTCATTTTTAATAGTTTTCATAATTAATTCCTCCGATTTAGTATTTTTCTGTTTCTGTAATGATTTCTATATCTCTGTCAACATAGTACTCTCTTGACCAAAAGTGTAGATATGGGAATGGTCTTGGTATAATTTTGCACCATGTTCCACCGTACCATTTTCTAAACCACTTCATTTGACTGAGTTCGTGTCCAAAGTATGAGTTATAAAGCCACTCTTTCATATGCTTACTCCTTAATTAAGACATCTTCAACTGGAACAGTCTGATGTAAACCACCTTTTAAGCGTTCGCAGTTCACCCAATTCTTCCCGAAGTCAACGCCATCATGCACAATTCTTACTATGTCACCTTTTTCAAAAGCATGGATATGTTTTACATTATTAACAATAACGCCATAACCCTTCTTTACTCCAACCAATGCCTTCTTCTTTGCTAAAAATTCAATATTACGTTTCTTCATTACGATTCCTCCTCGATTAGTTTGATAAAGCTTTACAGATATTAGTGACCATATTGTCAACTGTGAATAGAACTAGTAGCACTATTATTGTGAAAAAGAACGGATATTCCTTTGCAAAATTCCACACAATCAATTCCTCCTAATCGTGTCTGATATGGATATTGCCTAACTCTATAACTTCATCTCCTGCAAATACCCAACCCTTGCGCTTTATTTCATTTAGCTGAATCTTATGGCTATCCACTTCTTCAACCATTGTAATTCTATGATACTTCCCTTTGTCATTAGCTCTTCTTATAGCATCATCCATGCTTTCTGCAACTAATAGATATGACTTATATAGGCTATCTACTAAAAATAAATTAGCCATGTCTCTGAGCCTCGTACTTCTCTATTATTAAAGGAAGTCTCTGCTCCATTACTTCAAACAACTCATCGATTGTGATTAATTCTCCGAATGGTTTATGTTTGAAATGAGGACTATCTACTCCCACATTAATCTGATTTTCCCATGCTGATTCCTCGCTATGAATGTGACCATGAATCGACCACTTTCTAGGTCTTAAACCAATCTCAAGAGGATAGTGTGTCAGCCACATTTGTTGCTTCTTATATTTCAATGTGATTCCAACTTCATGATACTCATGAAGCAATCCAAGTTCGTTGATTTTTTGATAATGTTTAGAAAGGTCATGGTTGCCTTTTATTAAAATAATCTTGCCCTTTAGTCGCTTCAACACTTCAATCGTTTGGTCGCAATTACCAAATGATAAGTCTCCAATGTGATAGACTATGTCGTCATCATTCACTTGTTTGTTCCACTTGTTAATCATGTCCTCTGTCATTTCTTCATAAGAATCATACGGTCTATCTTCAAACTTTAATATGTTCTTATGGAATAGATGTGTATCGCTTGTGAAGTAAATTGTCATTGCCTTTCTCTCCTCGTTACCATTCATATTTATATAACTTATAATCATCTTCAACTAGCCTAAAGTAAGAACCGCTATACTCACCAGACAGCTTATCATTAAGGGACTTTACAACAATCTCCCCATAGAACTTATCGATGTTCTCGCACACCAATTTATCATCGTAGGTTTCTCTGTTAAGATTATCCACACAGATAATTTTCATATTAACTACTCCTATTTACGTTTTCTCTTTTTGCATGCGAAACAATGAGTTTCTGGTCTAGCAAATGTTTCTGACCAATAATGACCAAAAATTATACAGTACCAACTAATTTTTCGCATTCTTATCGTCTCGCTGTTCTATGTATCCCAACAGTTCTTTTGTACTACTCTCAACTTCTCTTATCCAATATTGAATGCCATTTTCAGCCTTCTCTTCATCAATATGTCCTTCTTGAGATAACTGAAATAGCATCTCTATTTTGGCAACGCCTTCTGCCATATATCTAGCATAGTCTCTTGCATGATTAATTCGATATTGACTTAAGCCATGTTTCGCTCTCATAACTTTCTCACCTTTCTTTTATTCAGATATCTTGACCAACTCTACTTTAAACCTTTCTTTGTAACTACCATTAAAATGTTCTTGTAGTTCTTGTGTTACGGTATCAACCTCATACAAGACTGGTTCTCCTTTAAAGATGTCGCCATCATCGTACTTGTGATACTCTATAAAGCTACCGATTTGTGGTACAGACATTTCGAAATACTCTTCCCCACGCCTAGTTCGTAGAGATTTTAAACCATCTAAATCTATTAATTTAACAAGTGTCATCTCTAATTCTCCTTTTCTATTAAAATAACGCTTTGTTCGAAAACAATATTATTCAATCGATTTTTCTGATTTTATTATTGACATGCTCACATATCTTGCATTTCTTTTCATGCGTAAACCAACCGTCATTATTTATTTTAATTAATTCATAATCATGTTTATGGTCACTTTTCTTTTTAGGCAATTTATTTCACCTCTTTTGCAATATAAAAATCAAATTTGAAAACACTTCAACACTTCATAAAATGATGATTTTATTAGATGATGCTATCTATCTTTCTAGCTACTTTAACCAATACAAAGATAAGTAGGATATGAGTAACTGCGCTCATAGTATTAGCAGTTAGCCACATATACCATTCAGCTTCAACGCTTCTCTTTATTAATAAGTTGTTAAACACATATCCAACCATTCCAATTGCAAATGCTAGTTTAAAATCGCTCACCTTAAATGCTTTTAATCTCTTAATCATCACTCTTTCGCCCCTTCTGTTCTTTATATATACCTAACATCGTCATAATCTCTTTATCGGATAGCTTTTTAACATCTATCTTAGATATCATTATTTCAGCCTTACATCTCCAGACATGCTTTCTAATCACATCTGTTACTTTATAAATTTTATAATAATCATTTCCGCGTATACTGCCATCTTTATTAATTACTATCCCATTTTCAAGATTCAAACGACCTGTAGGTGTCACCTTGACAATTTTATAAATAAGCCACTTGCAATAAGCAAACCTGCTATTTTCAATAGCTACCTCATCGCCAACCTTAAGAGTTGATATCCATTCTTCTCGCTCTTTCTTATCGTTGAACATATGTTTACCCTCCAAATCTGTAAAGAGTCACATCATAATCTTTAAAGGCTCTATCTATAATCGCGTATACCTTATCCCAATCTCCACCTGCTAAACCGCAACCAATGTTATATGGTAGAGCGACTGTCAATCCTCGACTTTCGGCATATTCCCTTAGATGCATTAACCCAGTATGTAACGCGACATAATCTGTATATCTTACACCCTTCTTTCTACCATAATTCAATTGAGAAAAGATATTAGCTACATGCTTTCCTTCAATTTGAATTACTAGGATATCTCCCATTAAATTCATTGGATGCGTCTTGTAGCAGTTTTTTGCATAGATATTATAAATATCTGGATATTTATCTCGAATTTGCTTTGCTAACCCTGCACCCATAACTCCTTGACAATTAACTTGATGACCAACAACATCTTCTGAAGCCTGTAGGATATCCCCTTCAACAACTTTAATCATTTTATTTCCCTCCTAGTATTCTTCTCGGTACTTATTGATTGTTTCATAAACTTCTTCAGTTAATTCATCCGCATCGCATTTGAGCTTATCCTCAATCTTTGCGAGAATCTTGACTGCTAGTTCCCAACTGTCCATTAGAATCTCTCCTCTTACATTTTGATTTCGATGTCGATACTCATCGGCTTACCATTATTAGAAAAATCACTGGAAACCTCACACAATTCCTTAAACATCTCGTCTGCAAGAATGGAGTCTTTATGATTAGAGATTTTGCTATCGATATCTTTTTGTACCATATAAGTAATAGTCTCCTGCTTATTCATAGAATTTAGGGTTTTTATACACTCTTTATAGAATGATAAATTGCTTATCGAATCAAAACTTAATAGTGTTTCCATAATTTTATGTCTCTTCCCCAACAATTTTGCAATACGTTTGTTTAATACCTTATATCTTACATTAATCCTTAATTCTTTTCTGCCGATTAAGCCAATCTCTTCAGCTTGAACCAATACGCTTGCTGAGACCTTAACGTTCATATTATTCTCTCCTTTTGTACTGCTTTGCTGTTAATGTAATACTATCACACTAACAGCATCTCTGCAATACTTTTGTTTAATAATTTTTAAATATCTAGTGGAATATTACATGTTCCTAAGTCTTTGAACATATTACGACCAATATCAACCTCTAATACAAGCTGTCTATGAGTCTCGCCATTACGGTTTTTCCCAAGGAAGATAATGAAATACTCCTTATCTGGATTCATTTCAACGATTGCACCATTCATTGTTTTTACCTTTACCTCGTTACTACCGCCCTTTTTCTCAGAATCTAGAGCTTTACGGACAAGCATTAGTGTAGCTACTACGTCTACTACGTTCTTGGAAACACCTAAACTATTCTGATTTAGATGACGTGTTAGCATGGCAGATTTACCCAACTGATATGTCACCCATACGTGTCTGTTCAGAGCAGATGGCTTTACAACATCATGTAGTTTAACCATGTTCTGTTGTAATTGAAGCCATGCCTGCATATTTTCATTAGTAGCATCGCTATCTAGCTTTAATGTATCTAATACATAGTATTTAACATCATGAATAGCAGAATGCTTCTTAATCGTCTTAATAGCCTTGTTCATATTGAATGAATTAAAGTTGACGAAGTTAATAAGCCCCTTCTTCATCTTGTCATCTAACCAATCTACTCCTGCCTTAAGAGTAGCCATCTCTTCATTAGAGAATTCTCCTCGGTTAAATCTGGATTTTTGGAAATCTCCATCCGTCATATTATTGACTGCCCATACGATAATTTCGCGCTTCCATTTTACTGAATCTTCCTCATTGGCTAAGATTAATAGTTTCTCTTGGAACTCAATCATATTTGGTAGAATTTGTGCTAGAGTTAAGAATGTTTTACCAATACCAGAGTTTGCTGATAACATTGTAATATTCCCTAATACTTGTCCATTTACAGCGTCAGTAAGTAACGGTGATGCATATGGGAATCCACGCATTTTACCTGCATGAGCATCTTCAACAACCTGTAATAGATTGTCGCTTAAATCTTCTAATTTCTCCTCAACGTCAACATCAGCGAAAATAGTTGCCAATACTCCTTCTAATGCCTCTTGAATCTTATCGACACTCATTACCTTATAGTGTTCGAATTTCTCCATGATAGGGAATCCTAAATCATGTAGCTTAATTAATGCATTTGTCTTCTTAATATCGGTTAGATAACTTGGGAAGTTTTCTTCTTTTACGAATGTAATCCCATTTGCGATTGTCTGATATCCACCACATTCATCATACATCTTCTGTAACAGCTCATTCTCTGATACGTATAATCCTACTACAATATCATCTAGAACCTTCTTCTCTTGCTTGATAAGCTTCTCTGCAACAGCAAAGTACATCTTCCACTCATTCTCATGAAAATCATCTGCTGATAGATTGCTATCAAAATATAAATCTGGCTTCTTGTAGATACTAAGTACGATATAGCTCTCTGCTGTATTCTTTGTTTTCTTTAACATCTCTCTAAATTCATTGCGCTGTTCTGTTGTACTCATAGTAAACCTCCAAATAATGCTTCAATATTACTTTGCGTTTCCGTTTTCTCTTCAACTTGTTTTGCTTCTGTTTCCTTTTTCTCTTTCAGCTTAGATATGTAATCAAATGTTTCTGTAACCTCATCTTTTTCAAGCTTCTCAACAGCCTTACGTTGTGATTCTAATCGCATTGCCACATCATTGATTTCATCCGTTACAAATCTCATGATAGTGTTGACGCGATGTTTTCCGTCCTTAAAACTAGCTGTCTTTAGATAGGGTTGAATCTTTATGTTAGCCACTTTCATAGCAACTAGAATCGTTTTAAAATCATACCCTCGTGGTAATAGTCTGGTATTGTTCCCAGAGGGATAGAATTGACCAAGGCGAAGACCTTGTAATCTACGAATCGTATGGTCGTCTAATGGGATTGTTGAATCCAGTCCTAAGACATTGCCTCTAAAATATTGGTATACAGCATCCCAGTCAGAGTTCTCCTGCACCCTTAAATCCGTATCTTCAAGCTTCTCATTGTATTTTGAGACACAGCTTAGATGAAGCTGTCTCTTATAGTTTCTGATACCTGCTTTCGTAGCCAATGGGACTTTTTTAATAACATGCTCACTACTTCGTTCAATAATCTTCCCACAGTAATAGCATTTAATTGGCTTCTCCTGCTTCTTCGCTTTTGGTTTTGCCACTGTAAATCTCCTCCTAAAACAATCTGTAGATAAACATTAATATATCGACTAAGACGATTACCGCCATAAATGCAAATTCAAGTAATTTTAAAATTAGCCATAGCAATAATGGCAATATAACTGCCAGAGATATGCTCCCAATCAAGAATAAGAACCGCTTCTTAATTCGCTTCCTTTGTCTCTGCCTTCTCATCATATATGAAAACATCTCCTTCTGCAATACTTTTGTTTAAAGGGAAATCAATTAAGATTCCCCTTTAAACTTTCTGTATTTAGATAGCTTGTAATTCTTTTACAATTGCTTCTAAAGCATCATGTTCGTTAGCTTCTGGTTTCATTGGGTTCTTGATACCCTTTTCTCTGACTAGCTCAATTCCTCGTTTTTGATGAGCTTCTGATTTACTCATAAGCTCTTTAAAGATATCTGATAAACTCTTCTCTTTTTCAGCATCTTCTTTTTCAAGAACTTTCATAGATTTGCCTGCATCTTGAGCTAATTTAGATTCAATCTTATCCGCACCGTCACGACTTTCAACATATGCCTGCCAAATTTTGTAGCTTGGGTTCTCAATGATTTGACCAACTTGAGTAACTCCAGTACGGTCTTTCTTGATTTCACCTTTGTAAATTGTCTTCCCTTTTGAATCTACTTCAGTAAATAGCTTAACAACTAAATCATAGTCATATTCTGAATTCTTCTGCATTACAGGCTTCTCACCAATTTTAACGAACTGCTCGCCAACTTTAGTTTTAATATCATCAATCTGTGCAATAGATACTACGTTTACACCTTTAGCAGATACGTCAATCTTTAAGTTTTGTAATCTAGTTGCTACAGCCTTAATGCGTCCATAGCCTCGCATAGAAACTGCTGAATCCATAACATCCTTACCTTTGGCGATTGCCTTCTTCTCTTCTACTGTAAGAGCAGAGTCAGTTAAGTTTTGATAGAATTTAGTTTCAGAGTCAATTGCTAATGTACCAACCGAACCTTCGTCAAACGATACCATTTCTGAAATCTCATCAATAGCCTCTGACATTTCTCCATGACTTTGAGTATTAGCTACACCTAGTAAGTTAGAACCCCACTTCTTATCGTTTTCATACCAAGACATACCAGTTTCAGCATCTAATGCGTATACTTTTGGGAATGATAACGCGAATACAGATTTACCAGAGCCTGTCTCTCCCATGACAAGAGCTTTTAATCCAATTTTCTTAGTAGATGGTTTACGGAATAATGACATAATATAGTTACCTCTTTCGTTTATTTTATAGTTTTATAGTTTTTCATTTTTTGCGCAAATCTTTTGTTTAAGGGAGTAGATTAAACTACCCCCAATATTTAATTATCTTAGCTCCCTAGACCCATAGCACTCATCCATGACATGTCGTCATTTTGGATATCGTTAGGCTTTTCGTTACCTGCATCTTCAGCGATTTTGTTTAAATCGATTTCATCCTTCTTCTCTTCTATCTCCTCTGGCTCTGGAACGACTAAGTCTGCAGGAGTATACTTCGTATCGTCTAGGTCAATTACAAGCTTAGTTTCATCATTAGCATCTTTCTTTAAGAATGGCTTAGCGAATACTAGTTTGCGTGTCTTATTCCCCTGAACAGTCATCTTTTTAAGAGCTTCTTCCTCATCATACAATCCCATGTCGATTAACTCTTGAACCTCTGGAGAAATCTTAATGTCCTTAGTAGAGATTTCTTGTTTCTCGAATCCTTCAATGATTTGACCTTCAATTGTTAATTCGCGAATCTTGCCTTTCTTAACCTTGAATAATGCATCAAGAATTTTCTTAGTCATCTCTGGCTTTTCTTGATTTACCTTAACAACTACTGGCAGTGAGAATGGAATTGTCTTTTTGAACTCTTTCCCATCACGCTTGCTTACATATTGAGCAACTTTAGCTTGGACAACGACTTCTCCGCTTTCCTTTGAAGCCTGCAATGCTTCCTTGCTGACAGCATACTCGTCTAATAAGATTGTTTGACGGAAGTTAGCAAAACCTTCTTCTTGATTGCTCAAGTAAATGTCCTTGATGTTGAACTCGCGCTTATCATTCCCGTTATATTCGCTGAATTCATATCCGCCTTTTACACAAATCATCATTCCATCTTTTAAATGTTCTTTCAGATAATTGTGTACGTCTAATGGAGATAAGAATCGTTTTACAATCGTATTATCGTCATCATCTTTTTCTACGCCAATCTTATGTATTTTGAAATCTGCGCTTGAATCGATAATCTTTTCATTAAATCGGTCATTCCAGTTGATTAGCATTTGATTATTATCCTTGTCCATTCCGTAGATAACTGGCTTTTTAGGAGAATATCCGCCCATCATTTTACCGTAAACTATGTTGCCTTCTGAAGTTTCGATACCTAGGTTAATGTTGCAGTATTTGAACCCAGTAGTCGGACTAGCTGTTTCACCGCTAAATGTTTTATCATTAATTTTAGCTTTCCCTACCACTGTGATACTTGAAATGCGCTTTTTTAATTCTGTCATACTTGATTACCTCTTTCGTTAATTTATTTTATCTTCTTCCCAGAAGTGGTCACCCTCGTTAAACTAACATCTGCAAATCTTTTGTTTAAGATATTAGCTTAATTACTTTGCCACTTTTATATGTGAGAGAGAATGAAATCTCTCGTCACATATTCAATTGTAATACTTTTGTTTAATAATGTCAACGCTTATTTTTAAGTTTTTTATTTTGATAATAAACCGTTAAGCAGTATAGATAAAAGATTAATAGTACGTTAATTGCTTCGGTAACTACTACATCAATTGGAGTTTCACCGATAATCATATTAACTAAGATTAAGAATAGTCCGCTTCCTAATACGACCCATAGCCCACGACTTACGCCTTCAGCCTCTTTCACCTTTAATAGATGAATAATTTGCGGTACGTAAGCTCCTAACAAGCAAATCGTTCCGATAGTTTGAAAGATATAACCAATTTCTTGTGCTGTCATCACTTGCTATCCCCTTTCCAGTTTTTCTTACATGCTATTACTAGAAACAGAGTATACCAAGCGAATCCTGCATTGAATACTTGAGTTATGCGAACTTCTATAGGAGTCCCTCCAAGTTGCATATTAACTAAAATACTTGTTGCTCCTACTGCGATTAACACCCAGAATAAAGTACTAATTCCAGTTGGATTCTTTGTCTTACGAAGTTTAATAATTTGTGGCATATAACCACCTAGTAGCAATGCTGTTCCTGCTACTTGCAAAATCATTCCAATTCCCATCTTAACTTCCCTTCTTTATTATCGGCTATCTGTAATACTTTTGTTTAAGATAGCCGATTTAAAATGTTATTTATTATGAGTGTAGACTCCATTTGTTTGGCTATTATACTCTTGATATAATATTTGGTACTTTTCCTCCATGCCTTGAACCTCAACAGGGAAGCCATTATATCTTGTCAGCACACCATTCTCTGTTTGAGACTTTGTTAGATAGTCTATACCAGATTGAATCGCCTGTAGCATATCCCCATTGATACGAATCGATTTAGGGATGCCTAGCTCGGTAGATACACGCTCGATATCATCCTCAAATTCTTTCACAAGAGATAAATTCTTTTCAAGAAATTCCACATCTGGCTCAGCTATCTCTTGAACATTTTCAACCTCATGTTCTACAGATTTATAATCCTCCTCTGAAGGAGTCCATTCTGTAGGGGCTTGTTGTTGAGCATGATTGTCGTCTATAAACTTGCCATCTAATTCATATTCCATAAGAGGCTTCTGAACTATGCTTACAATGCTTTCGCTTAGCTGACTCATATGTAGCTTCATCATTTCCTCTTCTGTTTCTGCGCCAGTAAAGTCTTGAATTGCTTTAAGATTTTCTGCTCTTAACATTTTTTCGTAATCAATTACTACTGTTAATCTTACTACACCTTTCATTAAAAACCGCCTTTCTCATGCATATTCTGCATGTCTTCGATTGTATATACTCCTCTGATATCGATGGATAGTTGAGAGCTAACATGGTCTCTATCACCATCACATACAACATCAACGATATTTTGCATACTTTGCTTTTGTAATTGTAATTGCTTTAATTTTTCCTGATATTCGCTAAACACTTTCATTACCTCACTTACCCCTTAGTTTACATTACTTTTTGTTTTTGTGCAATACTTTTGTTTAATATTTTATCGATGTTTAATTGAACCGCCTGCCATTACAGAACCACCAATATTACCACAATTAACGCTTCCTCCTGCTGATACACTTCCTTTAACATCATCACATCTAACAGAGCCTCCTGCGCTCACCGAACCACCAACCCCATCACATGTTACTGAGCCATTAGACTCAACATCACCATTGATGTTACCATTAACAACTGTGCTATAACCACATTTCAAAGTTCCTTGAAAATTATCGGCATTAATAATAATATTTTTCTCTTCTAATTTATGCCCTTGGATAACCCCATCGACAATGACTTGACCGTTGTTGACAATAATATTTCTTCCAGTATAAGTTACTCCACCAATACTAATCATGCTTCCCATACTTACATCCTCCCATTTTAATGCAGTAGACTGCTTCATCGAGGTCTCGAAGCTTTTCTTCAATACCATCGAATTCGTACCAGTTATCTTCTGCCTTAGATAATTTAACCATTTTTTCAATGATATCTCTTCTTTCTTGCAATACTTCCAGTGCATATTGCATTAGCAACACCCCTTAGTTTGCTTTAAGATTCCTCCTAATTATATATCTCTTTTTATTTCTCCGCAATACTTTTGCTTAATGTTTTTAAGAAAAAACTATAACATGTGTCTCTAATCCTTCTTTACGTGCAAGGTCAATCATATGTTTAGTCCCTTTACTGTTCCCATCCCAGAAGCAGAAGCAAACACCATCTGAGCCTGCGTATTTTGCCATATCCCAGTTTCTAATAAACCCTGCCTTCTTGCCTAGCCCATCCCAATCTGCTGGCATTCTAGTAAGCTTACAACCTGCCTTTTTCGCAAATTTCTCGCCAAGTTTATCTGCACCACCTGCTGTACCGCTAACAATCTCAACATCTTTAGGATAATATCCTTTTCTCATAAAGTAGGCTACAAGATTCGTAGCTAATTTCTTGTAATCATTGAACTTCCTGCTACCTGCTACAATAACTTTGACCATAAAAGCCCTCCAAATTAATTGTTTATTTTGTATTAAGAAAATACTCCATATCCAATTTGTTGATTTAACCCCTTGTTCCAATACCCAACAATTGGTTCTGCTTCAAGGTTTAGTTCTTCCCACTCAAAATCCTTCGGCATACTGTAAGAAATGAACCACATAAATAGTTTAAATACCGTTTCTGTCGATGCGCTAACTGAACTAACAGCTATAAATCTTCCATCATGATGTTCAAATTCATCACTAGGCAATTCATCTTCGCTAAACTTGAACCCATGGTTTAGTAAGATTTCGACCGCATCTACACTAATGTTTGATTCTTCATATTCCGTTAATAAGTATCTCCATGTACGATATCCTAAGCCTTCAATCCCTGTATAATTTTCATTGTGATTCATTTGCAACCCAATCTTTTTACACGTATCCTTGTATGCTTGCCTCATCGCTTCTACAGGGTAATTGCAGTATACATAATAATCTTCTGACTGATTATGTCCATCGTTTGACCAATCTCCTATAGGAACTTTAAATAGTGCTTTTCCAACAGTATTAATCTCCTTATATTCTACTGATGGATATTGCTTGTTTAAATTAAATATCTTCTTACATTTAGTGCATTTATGGACGTATAGAGGAGGGCTTATTGGCTTTATCATCCCTGTAAATTTCAGCTCTGTATCCTTGCATTCATCGCAATTATAGTTAACTCTAACTGGTTTTAACTCTCTTTGTTGTTCGCTCATGCTAATACCCCTTTCGCTCTTGCTTTCTTAATCCACTGTGGGAACTCATTTAAAACCCTGTCCATAAACTCTTCATCACTGATTCTTCGCAGGTCATTAATATTAAAGAAGTCGGCATTGTCTAGGAATCTACCAGACATATCATCAAGCTTTCTTAAAAACTCAAAATTCGCCCCACCGATACCGACAAATTGCCAGAAGATTGGTTGGATAGATGATTTACGAATGATATCTTCTGCCTCTTTTTTATCGAAGTTATCACCATCTGTGATGAAGAAAACTAACGTAGGTATAGTAGGCTTTTCAGTATTTTTACTCCCCATTATTCGTGATAGTAATCCCTTTTTAACAGGTTGTCCATATCTCCTTACAACCATATCCATTACTTCTGCGTAATAAGTTGAGCTTTCTAATGATGTTTTTTGTAACAATACATTGTCTACGAATCCTTGGTGATTACCTTCTGTTACAGAGCCAATCTCGTGCGCATGTCTTCCGAATGCGAACATATCAATACTTTTATCAATATCTAAATTCATACCAATTCCAAGTGTTCTATCGGTTAGTTCTTGCATTGTTCCATTTCTATAAAGGCTTCCCATAGAAACTGAAATGTCGGTAATAAATACAACCTGTGCCTTCTCACCAAAAATAGCTTTCTTTTCTAATACAATCTGTGCCTTCTTATTTAAGTCGATTAATTTGCTCATTAATATATCTCCTTTGTAAATGTAGTCTTATCTATTTTTATATCCTGTTCCATTACAATAATGACAACTTACATTGATAGTTGTTACTAGCGCTCCAATAACTCTTACCTGTGAAATCTTACCCTTCCCATTGCAATTCCAACATTCTTTTTTACATTCCATATTTAAAGATTTCAAACTGTATCCCTCGCTTTTTTAATTGCTTGATAGACATCAACTGCATAATCTTCTCTCATATCCTCGTAACCCCAAATGTCTTCGCCTACCATCAACTCTTTTGCTAGTCTTAAACAATCATTAAGTTCATCTCTTAATCTATCTCTCATTTCATCGTAAGTAGTTTGTACGCCCATATCCTTACTTGCCTCCTATTAAAGTAATTTGTATCAATCGTGTTCAATGCCATCCCAATTAATAGATTCATATATTTCCTTAAACTCTTTTCTTGTTATTGCTACGCAAGTGAAGCTAACATTGCCTGTATCTTCATCTCTCTGTCTCCCAGTGAGCCAAATTAAACCATGATTTGGAAACTCTTGTTGTTCAGCCATAAAGAAATCTTTTTCATCTCCATCACATTTACAAGAAAATCTCTTTTCCATTAACATTGACATATTATCACCCTTCATAAAATGTAGTTTTTATTCATTGATTAAATCTTGATGCTCTGATTTGTAAAACTCCTGTTTATTCACTTTTACGAAATACTCTTTATGAGATTCTCCTTTCCCACTATTGCACCAGTAACATGGTGTCATATATTCATCTGCATTTGATTTCTCAACATCACACTTAGTATTATAAAGATTACAATAAATCACTACGATTCCTCCCCTTTTAGATAATCGGTCTTACAATATTGAACCCTAACTCTTCTGCCTCTTTTTCATCAAATCCATTATCTAGGTGCATGCAATAAACTCTATCTCGATTAACCCAAATTAAATCATTTAGTTTTCTTAGCGATAAATGTACGTTGCCTTCGTAATCAGCTTTACAAGTATCTTGATAAAACAAATCGATTTTACCTTTATCAAAATCATGTAGGATGTTCTGTGGTATATCATTAGAATCTCCGCTATAGTAGGCTAACTTATTTTGGTAGCTAATTAGATAACCAAAACAGTCTAATTCTGCAACGTGCGTTACAGGGATTGCTTCAAAATTCATATGAAAATCTCCGTAATGAATGCCTGCTGTCTTATCAAATTGACACAGCTTATAAGTTCCCTCATCTACCCCCATCATTTTTAGCAAGTGACGAATCTTTAAGTTATAAGGAGCAAATACAGTGACGCTTGGCTTCATCAATTCTCCCATCGAATAGAACCCATAGAAAATTAAATCTCCTAATGAACCTACGTGGTCTGGATGAGTGTGTGTTAATAGAACCTCTATATGATTAACTCCTTCTAATAGCCCTGCTCTTTGAATTCTCTCAAAAGTACTGCTTCCACAATCTATTAAAAACAACATGTCGTCACTCTTTATAAACGCCCCATTATTTCCTAATTTAGTATTAAACGCACTTCCACAACCGATAAAATTTAACATTGTATCTTCCTCCTATTCAAATGATTTAATCACAAGATATTTCATTTCCACCTATTTTATATTTACCTGTAAATATCGACATCCAGAATTCACCTACATATTCCTGCTTATTAACATCGTATAACAAAGGAGAATTACCTTCTGATGTAATTTCAAATCCATACTTTTCAGATAGAGTATTTAACTCTTCAAGAAATGCTTCAACCTTTTCTTTTTTATTCATGCTATTGCTCCTCCTATTCAAATGTCATTTCATTAATTTGTTCTGGTGTAAAGCGTCTTCCTGTGCGATTGTAGACTGGATTAAAGATATTATCTGGTGACTCTGGTTCAACTTCGTGAAAGACATTGTCTTCAAATTCTAATAATAAATTACCAATCTGAACCACTGTTCCATTCTCAAGAACAAACGCTCTTCTCACACCTTCTACCAATTTACATCGTTCTAATGTCGCCCTGTTGGGTTCGTAGCCATCGTAGTACATCTACATTTCCTCCTACTTTACTAAATTATTTAAAAACATAGAGCCATGGCTGTAGCTAGTTGAATACGTAAACCATACTCCCTCTTTAGTTACATTGGTGGACATATTGACAATATCCGCTCTTGTAACCATCTGCATCAATCTCTTGACGCTAAACTCATCTACATATACTGGTACACCATCCGTTGTCAAAAATACTTCTTTCTTAATCTTTCTCGCCATGGTTATTCCTCCTAATCTGGTTTACATGCTTCGCAATAAACTATATCTCTAATTACAACTGCTGTTTCTTCATACTGTGGAAATCCACATTGGCACTCCCACCACCAACCATTTGCAAGATAAGCCCATTTTGGGACTAGATGTTCACTTCCATACTCATCTGCCCACTTTGCTCTTCTAACTTCTACTGCAATGAAGTCAATGCCAAATTCACTCGCTCCATATTGTCTAGCTTGACCTGCTGTTTCTGCAAATGCTATGCGTGAATATTCGCCATCGCTTACTTGATATGCTTTCATGAAACTCCTCCTATTTTTTCGTAATTTTGCTAACAATAACCCCTGCTATAAAGCATACGATTCCAGTTAAAATTTTTACCGTATCTGATTCTGGCATGCTATTTCCCCTCTTTTCTGTTTAGTAAAAGGACTCTATTAATTTTCATTCTAAATTTTGTAATGACTTCCACTACCAACGATTTCTAAGTAGTTCTCAAGTTCAGAAACATGACTTGAGAAATGCATAGAGCCTGGAATAGATACTGAACGACTGCCATCTTCGTTGTGCCATATATAAGCAACATACTTAATTCCTTTGTACTTAAAGATGTTGTAAATCTCCATGTAACTTAAGCTGTATTTTGGCTTGATTTTGTCGCCTACTACTATTGATTTAATCAATTTGTTTACCTCCATATTATGAAATGTTATGAACCAAAGCTTTTATTGGATTGATGATTGCTTAATATCTCTAACTCTCTCTCATTAAATCCTACTTCATTAAGTTTCAATAGCATCTTAGACATTTCTTCATTGGTAATATCCATTCCACGTTTTACAAATTTCGCAACACGAATTATAGTCCCACAAATGTCCCTTGCTCTTTCATCGTTGTAGACAAGCTTGTTGTCGCATAGATAAGAGAAATTGCTTAATGTGCTAATTGAACCATCTTTGACATAAAACATATTGTGCTTAAAATCAAACTGAGAAATAACTTCTTCTGGTGTCCCTGTGAATCTAGTAATAATTTGATATTTACCAAGTGACACTGCATTATCAGTCATTATAAGATTTAAACCATGATAGAAGCCTTTTTTGACTCCAATACTTCTCCCCATAAATAATCTCTGCTTAGAAAAGAAGTCTACAATTTCATTGACTAGCTTTCTGCTTTTAATAAATGTGTCAATATCTTTTGGCTCTTGATTGTTGTACAGGCTATATATACATCCTCCACTGACAAACAATTCTTCTCTTAATCGACTAGAGAACCTTGAAGGCAGGAGAGATATAAGATTTTCCTTTTCATTCTCTAATCTCTTCGCAACGTAATCTAGCTTCCTTAAATCAACAAAGTCCATATATATTGCCTCCCACTTGTAACATCGCTCTTTCTCCACTCTTTAACCATCTTCGAAATACACTTCTACGAACTGTGGTGACCGTACCATCTTTAAAATCCTTATTTGACTTATAAACCATAACATCTTCATCGAATCGAACTATAACTCGGACAGTTCTTCCTTTCACCCAAACTTGACCTTCTTTTAGTACTCCGTTGAATCTAGTTCCATCTGTGCATTTCATCATATTAAGAATCTCCTAATTGTGTATTTTTTAGATAATAAATAACCTGCTCCATCTCGCTAATAGTCATGTCCTTGATGTTTGGAGCGTATCCTAAGACTCTTCCAAATATAAATCTCTTTACCTTAAGGCTGTTATATCCTTTGCTTTTAAACTGTTTATTCATCTCTCTTTTCGTCACGCTATGCGCTTGAAAGAACCCTGCAACTAACGACATTGTTAACTCCTCCTATGCTTTCGCAGGACATTCATCTGGGACTGGTGACTTGTCATACCAATCTAGATAAGAATGAACATCCTTGTTTAATAGTTTGCAATGAACCTTCCTCACTGTTTCCCATGAATCTGGAGTCCATACTCTAGACGTTTGTGAATGTGGGCATTGCTCACAGTTTTGGATATCGATTTTTATCTGCGCCATAATTAACCCTCCTAAGTGTTCGCAAGGCTCTTATTTAGAAGAGCGCTTGTTTTCTAACTTCCCAATTACAACTACCGCTACTGCCATTAAGATTGGTAAGAATTGAGTATTAGCAAAGTTTTCTGTAATCCATCCACCAATAACCTTATCGTGCATCATCATTGTTCCTGCTGTATATCCAAGTAAAGCCGAACCGAACGCTACAATGATTGGGAATCGTTCCATAAGTTTGATTAAGATTTGGCTACCCCAGACAATTAATGGAATACTTACTAATAAGCCAATTACTAATAATCCTGTGTGACCATTCGCTACTCCTGCTACCGCTACAACGTTATCTAAGCTCATTACAAAGTCTGCTACGATGATTGTTTTAATTGCTGACCAAATTGTATTACCACCCTCAATTTGACTATCCTCTTCGCCTTTTAAAAGCTTAACCGCAATCCACAATAACATTAGACCGCCAACAAATTGAACATACGGAATTTCTAGTAAGTAAACTGCTAGGAATGTAAGCGCGATTCGTAATCCAATTGCCCCTGCACATCCGATAATTACTGCCTTCTTACGCAATTTCTCTGGTAGGTTACGACAGGCTAGTGCGATAACCACCGCGTTGTCACCACTTAATACGATGTCGATTAGAATGATTGAAAGTAACGCCATTACGATTTCTGTTGTCATGATTGAAAATCTCCTCTGCTTTGTTTTTTATATTTAAGAGAGTGTTACTCCCCTTTTTCAATGACCATTAAGAATGTTGAATCTGGATATTTTGCAAGACTTTTATCCTCATGTAAAACCCATGCTTTATTTGTTAAGTAATCTACATACCCATGCTGAAGATAGTTTTCTTTATGCAATACTTTTGCTTTAGGTAGGTTAAATTTGACTAAGTTTACGTAGTCATTAGGCGTTGCAATACCAAATTGCTCTTGAACTTCTCTATCAAATGATTCCCATCCCCATGTGTAAGTGTATAAGAATTCCATTGCATCATTTAATTCCATCTTGTAAGTAAGTTTATCTACTGGCTCAAAGGTTACCTTTCTACCTTTAAATCTCTTGCAATACTCTGTAAGGAATAGTATATCATTCACATCTTTGAATCTAACAAGAACTTTCTTATGTCCATCTTTTGTTTTAATTCCGTCACGAATGATGATTCTGCCACCTACTGGTAATGCATCGTAAGCGTTCTTTAAAGTTTCAATTACCTTCTGGATATCAAATCCATTGTATGAATATACTTCATGCAATACTGATGAGAACACGATTGTATCGATATTCATTCCTTCTAGATATGTTTTCATGTTCAAGATATCTCCATGAATAAACCATCTATTCAAGCCTTTCTTGTACAATTCCTTATACGATAGTAATGAGAAATCTAATCCATATGCATCGTATCCACTTTGGTGTAGGCGAAGTAAGAACTCTCCTCCTCCACATCCTGCATCCAAGACTCGGTCTCCAGTAATCCAGTCCATGATGCGTAATTTATCATCTATATTCTTATTCATTTGCTCCATATATTCAGTAGTTTGCTTTGCTAACATTTTAATTTCCTCCCAGTTAATCAAACGTTTGTTTAAATTTCAATCTTTCTCATAAACATTATCAAATCCAATATTTAGTACCGCATCTCATACATTTACATTCGCCTTTTATTATTCTCGCCATGCCAGTATTTTTAAAATAGATAGAATCTGAATGTCCTATTATAAAACATATTATTTTACTCATTCTTATCATCTCCCCTTTCATAATAAAACTCATCTTTTATTAGTTTAATTCAATGTATGGTAGTTTCTTTTCTGTGTCCCATCCAGTAGTAAATTGATTGTTCTCGGTAGCTTCTACATCAAATAAAATAACTTGCGCTTCAGTTCCCTCTTCATTAGTCGCTACAGCTATTACATTGTTGATTCCAAAGCTTCTTCGAATTGCATTATGAAACTGCTTTCTAACGTAATCCATGCGTGGAGAATCTTCAAGTTCAGATAATTTAGCTACCCTTTTAGCATCCGCAATAAGTTCTTTGTCCTCGCTTACGAACACGTTCTCCTCTGGATAAATTCTTCGCGATTTCTTAACCTCTTCGATAATTTTAGCTAGGTTGCTCATCACAAGAGTCCATTCTAATTTCTTAATATTTTCATCTGCTTTCTGAAGCTCTGTAATCAATTTTTCTTGAGTGTCTCTTAATGTCTCAATATCTTTCATGAGTGGAACAATTTGAGATAGTAGTAATTTAACCTCTACCTTATTTTCAGTTCCAATCTCATAGTTTCGAATAATCGCCTCGACATCCATTGCTTTTAATCTTCCGAAAAGTGCTTGTAATGTTTGTGTCATAGTTGTTTCCTCCAAGGTTTTTATTTTTTATTTGCTGTTACAAAATTTAATCGTAATCTACCAAGCACTAATGCTCTCATAATTGTTGATGGAGCTACTTGTTTGAATAATCCAAAAGTATGAGCCACTTTATTTTCATCGTGCCATTTCGCACCGTTCACCGACCAAGAAAATCCGATTGCTAGAGACAACTTTTTCTCGCGGTAGAATAGTAATGATTTAGTAAAGTAAGTTGCTTGTCTATTTAAGTGTTTTTTAATTAGCATTGGTATGTTCTCCTTTTTGCGAACGCTTGTTCGTTGGTTGATGTTTCCATCTTACCAGAACGTTTGTTCTTTTGCAATACCTTTGCTTAATATTTTTTAAAAATTTTTTTCACGCTATATTCGAATAAGTCATAAAGGGAAAACCCTATAGCGCATGCAATTGCTCCCATTATAAATTCTTTCATAAGAAGCCTCCTCGCTTCTTATTCATTTTTATAGCTAATTTGAATATGCCTTTTAAACCAAATGCCAGTGCTATATTTTTCAAGAAAATTAATACTGTCATCAGAGCGCACCTACCATAATACTAATTATCCAGATAATTACTCCCCAGAATACTAAGTTAACCATGAGGATGCTTATACATCCTGCCATAAAAATTTTAGCTATCTTTTTCATGATTACTTCCTTCCTAATACACGTACATATGCATCCAGTTCTTTTTTCACATCTTCAAAGTCCTGTGTGCCATCAATAAGCTTCATACTATCCTTTAATGGACGCAGTTGATTTTCAATCATGTTGTTCACAACGTTATCGGCATGAGCCTCTCCATCTCGCTCCTCAAGACGTTTTATAGCAACCTCTGGCTCACAATACAACATGAACTCGTCAAAGCCCTTATACTTCAAATATGAGTACTCTAATAGGAATCTAACGTCTGTGATAAGAACTTTCTTATGACCATCCTTTTCGATTCTGCGAAGAGTTTCTTTAATCCATACTGCAGGGTCAATTTGCTTCATTAGTTCTCCGATATCCTGTAATAAAGGTCTATCCTTCACACTCATGCCAAATACTTCTTCGGCAACCTTATATACTCCATCTGAAAGAGCATATTGTTTAAATCCATGCTTCTGCTCCAGATAATCGGCAACCGTACTCTTACCTGCTCCTGCGATATAATTGCAAATCATAAGTTTCATAACATTTCCTCCAAAAATTTTTTCGCCCTTTACAGAGCCATGGACTCATCTCCCCTTTCTCAGTAATACTTTTGTTTAATGGAAGGTTATAAAAATTTATTTTGGCTGTACATATACTTCAATGTTCTTTCTTCCCCACGTTCTAGCTTGGTCTCCATGATTAAAGAATACATCAATTCTATTACCCTTAATCATCCCACCAGTATCTTCAGCTATAAACGTCTGTCCAAATGCAGGTATGTAAACCTTAGACCCTAAAGGAATAATGTTTGGGTCTACCGCAATTACTCCCCATCTTACACCTGTCCCAATAGCAGTTAAATCTCCACCGCCAAGTTCATCAGCTACATTCGAGTATCCAGTCGCTTCTACATTTACCTTATTCCAACCTTGATATCCTCCACCACCACCTTCTGCTTTCGTCTGTGGTGCGCTTTGTACTTCTGGCTCTTTAGCGTCTGAATACTCTTTAGTCTTTTTTGCAGAATTTTTTTCTCGCTCTGCCTTAAGTTCTGCTTCAAGATTTTGTCTTTCTTGAATCAAAGCATCTCTTTCTTGAGTTAGAGAATTTTTTTCCTGCGTTACAGACTCTTTTTCGTCAATGATAGTTTCTTTTTCTTTGCTTACTGTTTTCAAGTTTGAGTTAAGATTCTCTATCTCCTTCTCCTGTTGAGCCACTTTACCTTCTTGCTTTAACAGATTAGCTTTCGTAGTACTGTACGTGCTTTCCAACCTATCGTAATCCATTTTACTTTCATACCATAGTCCACCATTTGTTACTATTAATGCTGATAAAGTACCCACAAGCGCAATACGCCTGCCACTAACACCTCTCTTTGATGATGAATTTTTTACCATAATACCAAATCCCTTCGATTTTTTGCTACCATTGAAGTATATCACACACTGCAATACTTTTGTATTACAGAATTATTACAATTGAGATTAGATTGTTTCATCTTTAAATCTCAATAATAACTAGGCTCTGTCTTATCTTCACGCACTGTTTTAAATGTAGCAAATCGCAAATCTAGGCTTCCATCTTCGTCTTCAAACTCTTCAAAATACTTAATTTCGATAATTTTGTCTAACACCAAATCTGGATTTTTCCAATACTTTTCTCGTTCTGACTCTGAATATCCACCGCCAACATTTACTGGATACCCCTTGAATTCAAGTACAAGTCCACCAAGTTTGTTTTTTGTACTTTCTTCCTTGCCTTCATACATGCCAATACATTTGATATCTGCTGAATGAAATGCTTTAACTTTTAAGATGTCCTTGGTACGTTTACATTGATAAGGAGCATCTGCAAGCTGAACCATAATACCTTCTTCACCATTATTCTTTGCTTCATCTGCAAGCTTATCGATTAATTCCTTGTCAAACTCTCCAATGTATAATGGCTCTACGTATTTAACTAGAGGATGATTTTCTTTTTCAACCAGAGTTTTTAAAACAGCTTTACGCTTTTCACATTCAACACTAAATCCACCTTCATTAAACTTTTCGATAGGCAGGACATCGAATGCATGGAACTCAAGACCAACCTTGTTACCCTTTTTCTTGACAATCTTAGATGTTTTCTTGAACAAGTCTTGTGAATTGAGTCCCTCTTCATTTGTTGCCAATAATTCACCATCATATACTTGTCCAACTGGGAACTGCTCAAAGGCTTGTTCTATTTCGATAAATCCAATCATAGGATGACCTTCACGAGAATAAATTTTTATTCCCTCTTCTCTGGTGAAAACGGTGCATCTATTTCCATCAAGTTTCTTCGTTGCGATAATCCGTTTTCCAATATACTGTCTCCAGTTTTCAATAACCTTCACAATTTTTTCACCAGTTTGCTTATCAGTTGTTCGCTTCTCATCTACCCATTTATCAGCAAGCATGATATCGAATTGTGGAATAAAGTTTTCTTCAAATGCCTTGTTAATGGTAACTCCAGTTATTCCAATTTTCAGATTTTTAATCGCCATAGCTGTCAAAAGCCACTTAACTTCCTCCGCACTGTTCTCTATTACATGTTGAGCAAATAAAATATCCTCATCTCTACCGCTACCCTCTTCAAGTCGCTTCATAAACTCATACACGTTGATATTTGAAGAATACATGATGATAGCATCTTCTTTCACCGCTATCTTCTTAGAAAGTTTTTTCTGGGCGATATTCGTTTTAATATAGGGATTGTAGATGAAATACAGTATATCTCGCAGAAGCTGATTCCCCCTGTTTCGCGAGAGAATCTCTTCTTTTTCTTTCTTTTTTGTGGTAGAACCGATTTCATTTAAAATGCTTACTACTTCTAACATATTTTCCCCTCCGTATTTTATATTTGCTTCATCTTTTCATGAAGCGTGTTGTCATAAAACTTAATATTTTCTTCCGCTATTGTCTTGATGTCGAGACTTTCAATTGATTCGGCAATGCTAATCATTTTGTCCATATTCTTCATCAGAGTGTCTATTTCGTCAGGTCTTCCGACCTCTAACATCTTTAAAGAAATTACTTCTTGGATTTTTAATTCGCTTTCCTCAATTAAATCTTGAATCTCATCAAGCTTCTGCATGTCATCACTATTAATTTGGTCTTGATTCAACGGGAATCACCCCCTCATCTAAGTATTTTCGAGCTACTTTATATGTACTTTTCACCGTTCCTAACGTTCCGCATGTAAAATATCTTTCTATGCCATTGCATGTTTCTTCAAATCCGAACTGGGCAACAGCAGTTTTAACCGTCTCTGCGAAGTCTTCGACCCAGTTAATTGGAACTTCGTATCGAATAATTCTTTCAGCCTGCGTTCTCATACCCATGAGCAGAAATTCGTTAGTGTGGCAATCTGTTACTGCCATATTCATAAAGTCTTCTAACGTATTTCTGCTAAATTCATTTGTTACAACATCCGTTCGCGTCTTCTTGAATCCAACGTTTTGACCACGAAGCTTAAGGCAATTATCTAACAACATGTTTTCAATACGCTCTTCTCCTTGAGTCAATTCATTGAACCCTTTCATCGTAGATAAACTTTCCATTGTTATTGATGTATGGCATAGTCGCATGCTTTCTATTCCTCCTATAATGTCTAATGTTGGCTATGTTAGAACTATAATTTTTCTCGCATCAATGTGATACGCAATATAAAAACATGAAATTTATAAAGAAAATGTGAAGTTAATATGGAGTTTTGTAATACTTTCTCTTTAGAGGTCTTATATAATCAGCTTGATGCTCGCCTTGTGTTATATTTTGGCGCTCAAGCTGATTTTGAAGAATCACTAAAATGAATAAAAGTTTCATATGACTAAACTTTCTTTATAAAGGTTTAAATATAAAATTGGTTGCAAGAAAGAATATAACATTAATATTACATTCTTTGCAATACCTTTTCTTAAAAAACTAAATGGTTAAATATTACATGCGTGTTTTGTATATAAATATATTACATTTATTAATAATTATTATTATCTTCTACTATTTATGCTACTTTTTTATTTAATACGACTATTTTTATGTGAATACAATTATTTTCTATATGATGTATTTATTCGCTCTTATTTTTTAAATCTAGATATTTTTCGATTCTTTCTTTTAAGTAAAAGTGTGCTGATGGGTTGTCGTTTATTCCGAATCTTTTTATTATTACAGAGATTGCTGTATCGATATCCATACCCTGTCCATTAATTAATTCCTCAGCCATATACAATTGACCACTATAAGAAACGTTAGTTGCTGTCAGAGTCTTCTCCCAACCAAATTGTTCAGCAAGTCTGATAATGCGCTGACTAATATTTTGCCATTTGATTTGCTTGTTATCTCTTAGACCACGCAAGATATATTCGCTGTCAGCTAATTTATATTCGCGAGTTCTTCCTCCAGTAACACTTTGATATTTAGGCTCATTAATAGCACCTTTAACTAAAGTATAAGTATCTTCACTAATAGGAACTTCCCTATCTTCAAGTCGGATAACTTTGTCGTCAAAATCAACATCATTTTCAGTTAAATTAATTAATTCCTCAAACTCATTTTTATTACTCACTCCATCAAAAATTAAAGCAAGGATAACTCCATCTTGAGGATTGTCTGCATCATTTGCGATTGACATAATCTCCTCTTTAGGAAAAATCATATTCTCTTCCTTCTCTTTGTCTAGATATTGTTCAATTCTATCTTTAGTGAAACCATCAATATAATTAATCTTGTCACTTTTCTTCTTATGTTTAATAGCAAATTTAGTGTATTGAGCAATAGTAGCAACGCTATTTTGTAAACTTCTCACAGTGCTTGCTTTAAGACTACGTAAAACTTCTTCTAATTGTTCAAAGTTGAAATCATATAAATCTTTGCCATATGTTAATTCTAAAGCTCTAGATTTCTCAAAAATAATACGTTTAACTCTTCTAGTGTTATCTTTATATTTATCAAGGTATGCCTCTTTAAAGTCTTCATTATATAATCCCTTTTTAGTATCTGAAGAATCTTCAACGAACTTAATATTATCTGAGCTGAACGCATCTTTCTTAAAATGTATTCTTAGACTTTCAAAGAAAGCGATAGCCTCATCTTTATCTAGAATATCAATAGTATCTTCTTTATCTAAAATAGACTTAACCTTATTAGAATCAACACTTTGAGATAATTTATTTTCGAAATGATTTCTTGATTCCCTTAACATAGGATGATTAATAGCATCTAGTAGACCATCCAATTCTTGTCGTAGTTTGTCTGAGATTATAATTTTAGTCATTTTGAACGCCCCTTTATTATTATATCTTATTTATTAAATATATTATTATTTTCCTATATAACGTTTTAGTTAACCTTATAGGTAGATTGTAATACATTAGCTTAAGGATTGCAAGGGGTTTTCAATAATTTCTTTTAAGAATTTTGGATTATTTACCCAGTTAATTTCGACAAGTTTTGCAAGTAACTTACAGGATAATCTGTCCAAATCATGTTAATTTCGACATGATTCGACAATTTTTAGCAAATCAGATGGCTTTCGACATTTTATTCCAAGAGCGTAATCATCGTGGCTAACGATGCTTGCAAAAATATAGTTTATGTCATAGAACACATCTTGAACGTGATAAGATTCCTTCATCCTCTCTTTTGTAAAAGTGAATCCCTTATGATATAGCGTATAGAACCTGCCTTCATCTCTAATCATCCAAGTATCTTTCTTACTAATCACTCTTATGTCTCCATTAATTAACACTGTAACATCAAGCATTTTAAAGCCTTTTGCAATATTCATAACCTCATCGTCTGTAAGCTCTGGGGTCTCATAGCCTTCTGACATGATGCGATGCGCCTTTTCATAAATTTTATTGTGCTTTCTATTTTTGCTATGTTTTAAAGCCTGTAAATTTAAAATATCTCTCATTTTTGATTACTTCCTTCCTTATTATGTGCTTAGTAATAGATTGATTCAATGTAAAACCTCCTAAGTTTTTTAAAACGATTGGTTAGTTCGTTTAATTGAATATGTGAATCCAGAAAATTTATGCTGATTTCACATCTTTCCTGCAAATCTTTTGCTTAAGTTAAATTATAAACGAAAACAGCTTTTAATTCAACCATTTTCAAATGATTTGTCTAATATATCATCTGAGAAGACAATATTGTTTCTTGAATTGGAAAATGAACATAATTACATCAGCTTCTTTTTTGATTGTAAATATATCATACAAACTGTCAGAATCAGATGTGACAAGACATATATGCCTGTCTAGTCCACTTTTATTTAATTCTAATCGTAACAGCATAGTAAGATGATTTAATAATTCCTGCGAATCAATAAGAGCCTTTGGGACAGTCTCTTTCGTATAAGGAAAGTGAAATTCTAATAGATACACCATCTCATCCCCTCTAACAAAATGCTTAACGAAGGATATTGTAATACTTTTGTTTAATGGTGTCAACCCTGAGATTAGGCTATACACCCAATCTCATTAAGATTGAATTCTTGATATCCTCATTACTCTCTAGAAAACTCAATAAGTCTTCTTTGCTCATATCTTTCAAAATAGAGTCATCTAGCTTCCTACTCATATTATAGCTGAGCTGATTGGTATAAGACTTCTCTTCCTTTAGATAGATTCCTGTTGTTGAAATATCTTCATGGTCGGCTAATTGCTTGCAAAGGTTAATATCCTTCGTCATCTGGTATCCTATAGTAACTGCTGTAGCCTTTAATCCATGGATAGTAACTTTCCTGCCCAACTGCTTAGAAAATCTCTCTAAGGCTCTCTCATACGTTCTAGAGGATAGGTTAAATACTTTATCTTGTCCATTATTCAACTGTTGCAATTCCTCATAGAATTCATCTGAGATTGGCTTCTCTGATTCTTTCACACCTTTTGCTATTACTGTTACTACCCACACTTTTCTACCTGTCATAACGTCTGTCTTTTGTGTGATGTTATCCCAAGTCATATTGAATGTAACACTCCTACGATTTGCTGTTGTAGCAAAAAACTTCGTTACGAGACGCTTTTCCAAAGACAATTCCTTTTCGCCTTCCATGAATTCATATAGTTCTTCTAACTCATGGAATGATAATGAATCATGATGTTTTGTTGTCGTCTTCATATTGACTCTTAGAATCGATGGATTTAACAATATCTTGTTCTTCATCATTTCACTATAAAAACTAGATACACTATTGAGCTTAGTCTTTATAGTCTTTTTAGAATTTCCGTTTTCCAGTAACTTGCTAACATAGTTCTGAATATCTAATCTTTCAATATTTATAACATCCTCTTCCTTTACTAGTTGAATCGGCTTATTTAATACAATTTGAAAGAACTCTGTAATTCTGCTCTGATATTCCCCTGCTGTTCGCTCTGAGTTCATCGCATGCGCTTTTATAAAAGATTGAAAAATATTATAGATTTTAAAATTATGTAAATCTACTGCTTCAGAATCGTTCAATTCAATTACTTGTGCTATCATATAAATCATCTCCTTTAGTTATTTCGTGTATTAGTGTATCACCATAACACTAAACAGTCAATAGAAAAGCCTGATTTTATTTCAAGCCTTATCTACTATCCGAAGAAGCTTCTCTTCATTACCTTACATATAAGATGTAGTACAATAAAAATTACTCCCAAGATAAGCATACCTTTTATAGATTCTGTAAATGCAAATAGTAAGAACGGGACTCCTAGTATTAATGCTAGAGCAACGATTACTCTTATCCCTGCCACAACATCATACATCCCTTTAAATTGAACGTAGTCTGCTGTGTCTATATTTCTTCTGCTATTACGAAAATCTTCCTTATCTTCGTTTATGTGCATAGCCACTAACACCTCTCATTAGAGATTATTGTAGCATTTAACTTCTTTTTATGCAAATCTTTTGTTTGAATAAGAACCGCAATGAGCCTTCTATTAGCCCCATTGCAATGTTTTATTACTTCTCTATGCTTACAGTACTTGATACCTGCTTAATGTTCTCTTGATTACCTTTAATAGCTCTTAGAATTGAACCTGTAGCGATTAACATCGTACCTGCTACAAAGAATGATGCACTAAGCACAAGATAACCTGTAAGTACATTCGTATTGATTATGTAGTTATACGCATCTCCACCAACATAGGCATATTTATTCGTATCGGTATATGTTTCAGAATTTTGATATCCTCCGAGTCTATCAAACCCTAAGAAAAGTAATACTGCTGAATGGATGTAAAAGATGATTCCCCAAATTGTCCACTTCTTCATTCTGTTCCTCCGCGTTTTTAAATTTATTAATCCATTCATACAGTTTAATAGTTTTTAATATGCATTGCAATAAATTTGTTTAAATCTCATGTTTGATTGGAGTTATCTTCTCTAGCACATGTAAATGTCTCTTCATGTCATCTACCTGCTCTTTAAGCAATCTCTTTACAGATGGGTTAACGCCTGTATCATCTGCAATCTCATCAAGAGTTTTGTTTAACTCTTCAATTCTTTTAGACATCAAACGAATGCCAACTTCAATTGACTCGAAAATATCACAATGAATCCCATAGGGAACGTACATTAAATATCCATTCGTTAGACGCTCTTCGACCTCTAGTCCTCCATTTTCGTACTTGTCCATATCTTTAACGCCAATCTCAGGTCTTCTTTTTGAATCATGAATATTACTCATTTTCTGCTTCCTCCTCATCTTTCCATATAGACATGCTAAAGTTTCTGTGACCAGAGAAGTCCTTGAAACCATCTGATACTCTACCCTCTATTTCATTTATATCTTTTATAGTAACTTGATATATAGCGGTCATAAAATAATTTGGGTCTTTACCTCTTTCAAATAGGTCTAGTGTCACCTCTCCATTTTTCTCCAGAAGCTTCTTGACCTGTGGCTTAGTTATTTTTACTTGCATGACAATTCCTCCTACACTAATTCTAAATACTTCTTATGGATTCTAAATTCAATGCCATCATGAATATCTACGACATCCACAACATCTCTGCCTTCGCCATCTGTTATAATTACCTCGCTTATATGAGGCAAGAATGATAAGTGTGGCAAATCTTTTTCTGCCTCTGATTTCACTTTGAATTTCGTAAACATTTTAACCCTCCTTTTCTGTTTAATAATTTTCAATCAATCACTTTACGACTAATAATTCTTGACTCATCTATGTTCGCTAACTTTACCGAAATAAACCTCTTACATTTCGAGCATTCCCCATCTACCCTCGGTGAGTAGTCCCATAGCCAACTTATATGAGTGAATGTTCCATCACAATTATTTTCATTGCAGGAGACGACAATTTTTCTTCGTTTTTCGTTTTCCTCTTGTTCTTGCACCCACAAAGTCATCACCTCCTAATAAAAGTCCGATATTATTAATTACTCCATTACAAAATCCATCTCTACATAATCTGGATTGCCAATATAATTCTGTGCGTATGGTTGCATCATATCAAAAGCATTGAGATGAATTGCATTATTGTTTTTCCCTAGTTTCTTATAGAGCTTACAGAATTCTTCAAACGTTTCTGCCTCTTTAATTTCTGATGCAAATTCTTTCTTTACGAAAAGCATGTTGTCTCCTCCTATACTCCTGTATAAAGCTCTGGGATTCTTTCATCGAATACTGCACTATCCCAGTCGCCAATTTCATATTCGTGAACGCCAATTATTTCAAAAAATTTATCTCTATTCGATTCCTTATGAAAATAATAATCACAGCTTGCCTCTGCAGTTTCATTTAAATCTAATTCACCTAGAAATACTTCAACATCTCCAAACTCATTTACCACCCAAGTGATTGCCTTCTTCATAACTTCCCCCCCACTATTATGCTTTAATTGTAACTTCTTTTCCGCTTTCTTTTAGAAATTTAATTGACTTATTTAATACATGTTCTGCTTCATCATGTACAACGTTTCCTAATGCTACGCTGATAAAACCTTCCATACCATCTCCACCTACAAATCCATCAGCAGGTGCGATTTCATAATCATAACCGTCACATTCGAGCGTTACTTCCATACCGTCCTCTAGAAGCTCAACAGCCTCTTCAATTGTAATTTCTCCCATGCCTATCTCTCCCCTAATAAGTTATTTTCGTCAATTACAGTTCCGTCACTCAAGATATGTATCATACCTTTATTAGTATTTACCCCTACGCCATCCCAGTCTTTTGGCGTATAGCAAGTCATTTTAAATTCTAAGCCCTCCACCTCTTTGATACGAGGGCTTATTTCATTATGAAATACTTCCCATGGTTTACTCATTTTAAGCCTCCTTCGGCTCAAGCACACCATCTATAATCATTTTTCCATATTTATTCTTAATAGCAACCATTTCATCATATATCTTTTGGTGATTTTTTGGTATTTCACCTTCAAAATATTCTTTGAAGTAACTTCTAACACCAGTATCTTTAGATACTTTCAAACTATAACCTCTTTTGTCATCGTAGGAAGAATCTATATTAACATCAAAATCTCCGTTCATACCTGATACATAGATTGTTCTATCCCACGCTGAACCTACTTGGATGTTAAAACCATCTTCTTCATAATGTCCTGCAACACTTTCTAAATACTCGTGGAACGTTTTCCCTTTATATTTTCTGCGCTCGATGCTTTGTTGATGCTTTACAATCTTCTCCTCTAGCTCTCTTTCCTTTGCATGCATCATTTGAATTTGTTCTTGCAATATTTCCTTCTGAGCTTGGAGCTTAGTAATTTCAAGTTCATCTTGCTTATTATCTTCCTCTTGCAATCCTTCGCTCTTTCTAATTTCATTATAGACAATTTCTACTTCTCTTCTAAATAATGTTACATATTCTGTTGGTCTATGGATAGTTACTCCATCTTTGAAGAATTCCATCTCCAAACCTTTGCGAGCTTCATCTGTACCCTCTTTACCTTCTTTAATTCCTTTTAATGCATGTTCTAAATCGTCATAACTCATTGTTACAATGCTCGTCTTACCGTTATCTTCTTTAATGAAGTTTATATATCCTTCTCTAAATTCTGCCACGACTCTTAAGCTATCTTCTTGAATTAATTTGATATCTGATTTCATTTTAAAATCTCTCCTTCATGTTTTAATGTGTCACTGTGTTACCGTATCACTTGTTGATTAAAAGTATAAAGGATGTTTCTCCAGAAGTCAACACCCTCTGCAAATCTTTTGTATAAAGTTTTATTTTATAATCTCACGTAACTTTTCTTTGCCTTCATCATCTATCAAAATATATTTAATTTGTCCATCTACACTACTTCTCTGGAAGAGAACGAGGTGACCCTCGTTAACCTCCACCCAAGTATTTCCGTTGATTAAAACAGGCTCTGCTCTCTTATACATTCTAATCCGCTCCTATTCTTTAATTGGCTTGATTAATGTTCTGTAATGGAAGCAAACAATATTCCATCCACCTGCTCCAATTGTTTCTAGTTTCGCTTTCCCTTTGTCGCCAATGATAATACCATCTAAATTCCCTTTTTGGTTAACCTTTAAGCTAGAAGCGTCTGTAATCTCTCCTACAGCTTTAGTTATACGTTGGATTAAATCGAACATTTTCATTTGCTTATCATGCTCTAATGTTTTCTCTAGATACTCTATGCGTTTAGGCTCGCTTCTCATCGTATCCATATTCATCACTATAGCTCCTGCATATGAAGCCTTTCTAGCTTGAACGCCACTGTAATCAAGGTCGCGCTCTTCAAGGTATTCCTTCATAGGATTTCTTGGACGGATATTCATTAGATTATATTCATCTTTATATTCTTCTTGAACTTCTCCATTATCATCTAAGTATTCGGCATACACTGGTATAGTTTTAATGCATTCCATTTGAGCTTCAAATACTTTTTGTTTCAGCTTCTTTTTAAAATCTTGATAATCTTGATATCGCTTGATATGCCATTCAAAAGCCAGTCTCTTCCATTCCTCCAGAAAATCTTTAATTACCTGTGGAGCATTGTCGCGAATGAAATTCTCTTTATTAATTTCCGCATCTAGTTTTGTACGCCAGTTTGATAATACTATCTCAGCTTCACTCAATTTCTTTTTAGCGCCTTTAATATCATCAAGCTTACTTACAACTTCGTAAATTGTCCAAGAGTCATCAGTAGTTCTATATGGTTCTCTAATTACTTCAATTTCTTCCTTGCTCTTACCAGTTAGGTCAATGCCTATAGCTTTAATTACAGCTTGAATTTTCTTTTCTAATTGCTTCTTGTGTCTTTCAATAGTACCGTTGCACTTTTCAACTTTTAATTCCGCTTTCTCAATCTTGTCTTCTAGGTTAGCAATTTTAGACATTTTAAAATCTCCCCTTTATTCATTCGTTATCTTGTGTATAAGTGTAACACCATCACACTAAGAAGTCAAATGAAAATTTAAATAGATATTTTACCATCGTAATAAATAGGACTACCACATACGCCACACTCATAGCCTTCAGCATTATTAGGGTACTTTTTAACCCTTCTGTATTCTGTTCCACATCCACCTATACACTTATATACATTAACCTCGCCTCTAAATCTGACTGTTCCAGAACTGTGAGAGCCATGTTTAGCTAATTCACTCTCAAATAGCTTTTCTCCGTCCCTATATGGCTCACCTAGCTCATATAGTGCATAATGTATTAATTCATGTTTAAGAGTTGACAAGACGTTCTCCCAAGGCTGATACTCTATGAAAGTCTTTGAAAGTTCGATGCTATGAGAAAATCTCTCTTGATTATGAGGGGCATGTCTAAATCTCCCAAAAGTTCTTTTTAATTTGCCATTTAGAATGATTGGAATTCCTAGCTTCATATCATAATTCTCTTTCAAGAATTTAATAGCAGTCATCTCCAACTTAAATTTAATATCGCTCCACTCTGCTCTTGTTAACATTTAAAACAACTCCTTCATAATTTATTTCTCTGATGTTATTAATCTTCAAATATTTCGTAGTCAACTATTCTTGCAGTTTGCTTTGCCTGTACTGGGTTCTCATATATACCTTTGTAGCATAGCCACGTACCAATGCAATAATAAAACTTCTGGTGATGAATATATGTATCTTCTTTAAAGAAATCTATTTCATCGTGTTCTATGAGCGCTTGTTTTACGCTGTACGCTATCTGACTGTCATATGAATCTCCTAGTACCTCTTTTAATAATCCGCTCACATCGTTGATATTAAGGAGCTTAAATTCTGATTCCTTAATATGTTTTACAATTTTTTCTGTTAGTTCTGCAATATTCAAATTAATCCCCTTCTAGGCAAATAGAATTTTCTTCAGCAGTAACAATAATAGAATGAGATTAATTATGATTAAGATTAAATTGGTTCTCATAGAATCAGCCCATGAGAACCTGCCAATGCTCTAGCATTTCCGATTCCTTATATTCAATAAAGCATTGATGATAGTTTTTAAGCTCTTTCTCAATGAATAGATTGTTGTCGCGCATAATTTTTTCTTCCACTAGATTACCCTTCCGAACCATAAACACAATATCTTTCTTGAATTTAACAATTACATTTGCAAGAAACATTTTCCAGTCTGGATTGTTATCTACTATAGATACCCCCACATGTTCCGCGTGTTCAACAAATTCAATGCCATGAGAGATATATGTATGAACTTTCTTTTTAAGCTCCAGAAGCTCCATATAGACTCTTCTAAAGTCCTCTTGGATTCTCTTTAATGTTTCTTTGTAAACTGAATTAACCCCAGTCTTGGTAGAACAAACTCTTTTTACAACGCCATTCCAATCTAAAATACTATCAGTTGCTTTACGAGCCTCTTTTTTAATTTCCATATCAGACGCATGAGCCAATTGCAATGACATACTTGTAATACACTCATCTAAAACCTTAATTTCATCTACTAACTGCTTTTTTGTTTTTGCCATTTAAAATCATCCTCCAGTATTATATTTTGTGTGTCTATGATACATCATATCATTAAATTAATCTCATTGCAAATCTTTTGTTTAATCGAACGTTTGTAAAATTTCTTTTGTAACTGTCTCGCGTAAAACTCCCTGTTTTAATCCTAAGCGCTGTAAATGCTTGGTACAGCGCTCTGACGCTTCTTTAATACAATTGCTCTTGAAAGATAATTGCTTTCCTGTCTCGACTTCCAGAGTCATACAAATACTTGGTTTATGAAATCTAATCTTGCCTAACATATTTTCTTCTCCTCGTAATAAAACCCGTATTTTATTATTTAATTACCAAGTAATAGTTTCGATTGTACGATTCTCATGACTGATTAATACTGTTGTTCCTTGAATCGCTACATTAAGCTCAATTTCTCCCATGCTTGCATGTTGTACGCCTACCATATATCTTCTCAATCCTAGTTCGCGAACTTCTTGGAATGCTAATGCATAACCTGTAATCTTTCCTAATGATACTCCCTGTTCTAACCATGCTAATAATTTTTCCATTTTAAATTCCTCCATTTATTTATTTATTTATTTATGTGTTAAAAAATTTTTTTCGCCTTTTATGTTAACGTGTGACACCTTCACACTTTAGATTCAAATAAAAAAAGCTATCGCATCAAGTATACTTTGTTACTTTTAACCTCTTCAATCGAAACTTGATTCTCATATAGAATCTTATCTAACTCTTTACCCTCTGTAATATAATCCTCAACTACTCTATTACCTTCAAACACTACTGTAATAATCTGTCCTTTATTATATTCTTCTTTTACCTTTACTTCGACATCCTCGCCTATTTTACCATCTAACATTACAAGCTTTGATTTCCCATTTAAATTCATTTCAATTACTCCATGATATACCTTGTATTCTGGCTTATCATCCATTGTCTGTGCAAATACCATGCTTTTGAATATTCCTGCAATTGCTCCAAATGCCATTAATACTAACGCTACCTTTACCCATCTTCTAAGTTTCATATTTATCTCTCCAGTCCATTAATTAATTTATAATACAATGTTACACCGTCACACCATAACAGTCAAGTGCCAAAAAAATTTTTTCAGCCTTTTAACGTGTAATTCTTTCCACCAGAGTCATATTCCACAACATCATATTCCAAGCCTAACTTATTTAGAGCGCTATGAAATAACTCTCCAAAGTCCTCTCCTCTAATTTCCTTGTCTGGATGAGGAATCCAACTTTCTTTTTCTACAAGCATGTAGAATATATTTACAGCTACCATTTTTTGTTTATCCATCTCACCAATTATTTTCATGATTAATTTTTTACCCTGCTCAAAGCATGCTAACCATTCCATATTCTCATATTGACCAGTTACATAGTCAAAACGTTTATAGCTATCCTTGTACAGTGTTACAATCTTTTCTAATCGTTGACGTTGATTCTCATTCATTTCAAATCTCTCCTGTGCTTAAAAAAATTTTTTCGCCTATTAACCTATAACAATTCACTATGACTATATACATCAAACGGTGAACGTGGTCTATCAGTAGGTTCTTGTATTCCCCAATGCGCTCGATACACTGCATCCGCGTCTCCGCTCAATTCATCATCAAGTTTCTCATCTGTCCAGAATTCAGCAACCGCCACATTATAATTATCAATTTCATCAGACCACGAGAAAATTTTTTCCGCGCCATATTGAGTCCAATTTTCACCTTGATACTTCCCACGCATCGATACAAGTAAAAAATCTTCATAAACCACCTTATTTTGAAATGCTATTATTACTCTTCCATTATCTCTAACTATGAATACAACATTTTTGCCAGTGTTAAAGAATTTTTCTTTAACCCTTTGAACCTTGGCTAAATCCACATCATCAATTTTTTTCTCCGCGTAAAAATATTTATAGTCGCCCTTGTGTAACTTTTTCCACTCCATCTTTTCGACCCAATTATTTTTACTGCCTTTTAACGCCTGTACACAACGTTCTAAATCTCCCTCAGCGCATAATATATCTCTACCTGCCTTTACGTCCTCGTGGGCGTTCTGGAGCGTTACAAGATATTGTTTGTCGTCAGTCATTCTAATTTCATTATTTAATTCTTTTGTTTCAACTATCTCCGCGATAAAATCAGCGTTGTTTTTATATTCTTTTAAATTATTTTTCATCTGTATACAACTCCCCTATTTTCATTTATGGTTTGGCTCATCAGTATGAAGATTACCACTCTACCATATACGCGTGATTTCCCACGCGTTTCGCCTCAATGACCAAATAACATATTAATCCACATTTTCAATTTCTTTTCCGCTTCTTCCCATGTATCGAATATCTTCACGTTATTCCCTCCCACATATGCATGTATATGGACGTTGTTTTCATATTTGACAAATTTGAACCAAGATTTTCTTCTTGCAGTTATTTGACCAGAAAGTTCTAATTCATTTTGGTCATCCTTAAACCTTCTAAGTTTCTCTATTAAGTTCATCTTATTTTCTCCTTATTCATATATAGGCTTTTCAGTTGTTTTGTTTTCTCCTGCTCTCCGCTCAATAAATACTTCTACATCCGCGCCACCTAATACAGAGTAAATATTTCCATGTTTAACATTCTTATATTCTTCCAATAAATCGCTTTTAATTTCATTTGAAAATTTATTTTTACATGGGACTGTCTCAAGTAATTGATACCAGTTAAACCACCATCCACCTTCCTCATGTCCTCCAAACTCTCTAGTAACCTTGTATACACTTACATATACTTTCATGTCCTCTGGGGCTTGTATAGCTCCTCCAGTGCATTCTGTACATTCATGAACCAATTTGCCATCAATAAATTTTTGATTCCCAAAACCATCGCATGCAGTACATTGAATATTTAACATTTAAATCACTCCATTCATATTTTAATTAGCAATTTTCGAATCCTGTATACTTAGCTTTATAACCATTATTCACAAGCGTTGTTGCCATTCTTTTCGCCTTTGTAATAGCTTTCTTTTCATCTTCCATTGTTTCTGTATAACATTCAAATTCTTCGTTATACCATCTATCGTAGCCCCATACATTTACATTTAAATCATATTTCCCTTCATGCTCCGCAATTGTTACATTTATTTTAGAAACTCCATGCATAGCCTTTTTAATTTGTTTTTTAATTTCCGTTGCAGTCATTTTAAATTTCTCCTCTATAGTTAAATTTCTTTTTAGTTTGGTATGTATATATATCTATCTTAATTCATAGGGACTATCATGTCATATGCTAAATTACTATGAAAGCTGATACTAATTTCATAATATTCTTTTCCGTCTTTCTCTTTGATTCGAACCCAACATGAAGGCGTTAAAATTCTAAACTCTCTAAGCAGTCCCTCAGCGCTTACAAGGCGTTTCCCGAAGTTTGTGGCATTATCATATAGATAATCATCTGTATAGCTGTACGCGCACTCTAGGCTCTTAAATTCCCCACGCTCAATAGCACGTTTAACAACATCGTAACGAATCGTAGCAGAAACCTTTTTCAAATTCTTTTCGCCTGCTTTTTCCGCTCTCTTAGTTAATGCATTTAAAATAGATTTTACAATTTTCATATTTAATTTCCCCTTTATAATTTAATTTAAATTACATGTATTGATTTATAAATAATTCGCAATTGACACCGTATTTATCATTTACAATAAAACATTTCTCTTCTCTGCCTGTTGATAAGTCAAAATACTTTTCAACTCCAGTAATAACCATGCTATCTATAACAAGCCCAACATATTTATTTAATTTCATTTTCCACGCCTCCATATTTATTATTGAATTCTTCCCACGCGTTAACCTGTTCATCTATAGTCAATTTCTTTTTAAATAGGCTTTTAATCCATTTCATATATAAACACCTACCCTTATTTGTAATAGATTTTCTTATCAGCTAAAATTACAATCTCAGCGCCTTCTAATTTCTTTCCTGTCTCTTTATCTGTAAAGCTATCTTGTTTGTATGGGTTATAATACGCCTCTCTCATCCCTGCGCCTAAAATCAATTTCTCATTGTATCCTGCAATTCCCATAAAATTCCCTTTTACAAATGCATGTACATTCTTTTTTTGCTCTCTTAAAACTTTTTGTCTTCCTGACTCGCGAACCGTAAATTTTACATTTAATAAGATGATGTTGTTTCCATGAGCTAACACAAGATTTTTTTTCGCTCCGTTTTCCATCGTTCTACCTTCTAAGCTAAATACATTAAGATGTAAATTCCAGAAACAATTAACCCTTTGACTTTCTTCGACCATTCTATTTTTGAAGTAATTTAACATTTTATTTCTCTCCTTTAAAAATTTTTTCTCGCCTGTTACTAGGCTTGAGGCTTTTCAGCCTCAAAACCTTTCTTATAACTCTCTATGATTCCACCAAATCCATCGTTTAACATCTCTAGTTGTCCTTGTGTCGTTCGCTCGTGGTCTCCTAACTCTCCAAACCCATCGAATGAAATTGTTACTATATCGCCTTGTTTGTACGTTACACCGTGATAATCTTCTTTTTCGATTACTACATAATTTTCTTCAAACGTTCCATAATCATCAATTGCGAGTGCATAAGCAAATTTTTCGTCCACCTTGTCAATAATGAAGTGATTGATTGTAGTAATTTTTTCTGCTTGAGAATTTTTTTCCTTCGCGTCTGCTAACTCTTTCTTTACGTCTTGCAATTCTTTTTCTTGAGCGCTCATTTGCTCCGCTTGTACTGAAATATTTTTTTGCTCCGTTTCTTTTGTAAACATCCCTACACTGATAGCTGTAACCATAACCACTAATAACATTTTGATAAATTTTTTCATTTTTAATTTCTCCTCTATAGTTGAATTATTTTTTTGAGCGCCTGCTTTTACAAGCGCTCTGCAAATCTTTTGTTTAATTGTATGCTTAATGAATCGCAATTGCAATCTTTTTTCTTCGTGGTGATTTTTCGTAGCACATGTTACAAGTTGTTCCGCATGCTCCTTTTTTCACATCATCTGGACACGCTACATAATCAGCAGGTACATCAGAAGTTTTTTTGTTGTATGCAGTGAAGATGTTCATTCCCATTTCTTCAGCCATTGCAACGAATTTTTCTTTTGTGTCGTCCCATAAAGAGAACATGAAATTGATGTTGATGTCAGATAATTTTTTTCCCTCGCGTTTTAAGTGCGTTTTGATGAATGGAATTGATTTTGTATAGCATCCGAATTGGATTGGTAATCCTTTTAGATTCTCGGCAATTTGAACCCATGCATCGAAATATTCTTGAGAGTAGAAGTCACCAGAAACGTGAATTCGAACCGTTAAAGGCTCATCAGTGCCGTTTACAGTATTTTCTACTTCATGTTTTAAAGCTTCGATTTTTAGCATTTTTGTTGCCATGTCTACGAAATCAGCGCGCTTTGTCATCTCGAAATTGATATTTTGAGATTTTGAAACGTTATCCCAATTTCTGTAGTAATCTTTTAGCGCATAACATTTCATGATGCAATTTTCCGTTGCGTATGGACATGTTGCAACTGGTGGTAATGAGAAAGTTAAAATTCCATTTAATTTCTTGTTACCATTTCCGAAGAATAATCTCATTTCCCCATCCTTCGTATTTTGCTTTGCAAGCTCTAATTTATCATTTACTAATTTTGTACGTTTTTCAACAGTGCCATATTTTGGCTCTTTTTTCACTTTTGGTTTCTTTCCTAATGCCATTGCAAGCATATTCTCAACAGCAGGACAAGAAGGAGCGCTTTGCTCCTCCGCCTTAAATTCAGCATCAGCAATTTCAGCAACTACTTTATCAAGTCTGTCACGTAAAGCGATAAGCGCTTGATACAATTCTACTAATTCAGCCTTTTTCATAGCGCTATAACCACATTTTAGAGCTGAAATTTCAGCGCCTGTTAATTCCGTTGCAAGTTCTTCCTTTGCTGATAAGTTCATGTTAATGATGTTACGAAATGCTTTTACCTCTTGTTTTAATTCTGCTACTTTTAGTTCTTTCATTTTAATCTCTCCAATTCATTGTTTTATAGTTTAATTTTGATTTAAATTCATATTCTGAAATTTTCAGCCCATCAATTTAAAGCAAAGCTTCTCGACATGTTCCCTTTAGTCGCCTTGAGCATTCCAGTCTATTTAGCCCAAAACTTTAAAGCCTGTCATTTAGTTGTCAAAGATTCATGCTATTTGTTTAGCCACCTTGCATGTTACGTATTCGGTGATATGTTGGCGTTGCGCCTTCACTTCCCTTCAATTTCTTATTTATGTAGCAATGAGCAACCGCCCCAGTTGGGCATTGTAGTCGCTCGTGTGTTATCCGCCCCAGTGGGCATTCTAGATAACTTGTTTGTGTTTTGTGAGTTAGTGTCTCACTGGCACATCAATAATGTAACATAGGGTAAATACATTTTGCAATACTTTTGTTTAAATAAATTTCAAATTGATTTTTGACGATTCCCTTTGTGTATGCGCGCACGTATATTTAATAGGAGAAACTCGCTCGGATTTTGACGAATCAAGGGTAGCTAATACCTTGTGGCTGTAAGGACGAATCGAGTTATCCACAATGGTAAAAAATCTTAATAATTTCGCTTCTTTAATTCACAAACTCAAAACAGCTACAATCCGCGTTATATCAACATTTATAGCGTTTTTCAAAAAAATGATTCACAAATTGAAAAAAATACTTTTTAAATTCGCTTAAAATAGGGACGAGCCTTAGAGCCAAGTGGAATTCAAGACTTTATAAAAAAGATTTGCAGAAAAGATTCTATTTTACTTGTGGATAAGTGGAGGGATACTTACAGCGCCAAGGGATTGGAGGTTTTTTGAAAAAGAAAAAGAAAAAGTATTCTGAATATTAGAAGGTGTAAATGAGCGATATGTGGATAAACAAGGGCTGAACCGTTGGGAGAGTAAGGTGATAGCGCTTACATAGATGGGATTGACTGGTAATAAGTGGTAACAGTTAGATAACTGGAAAGGATTAGTAATAAGTGGTTGTTGTAACATGATTGTAACAATAAGGTGGGTTTGTGTAACACTACTGTAACATTGAAGAAAGGGTGTTGACAGGTGGTGGTATACATGGTACGATATGCGGTTATCCCTATGAGATGGCGTTACATACCATATATGTATAGGGTTTGTCAATAGGGTGATTCAAAATAGTTCGTTGGTATTTATTTACATATAAACCTCAACTATATTGAGCATATACGATATAGCGTTTAAGGTGTCTGGCGTCCTCTCTAAGCGTGTTAGGGGTCATGTAATGCTATGGTATTACTAGGACTGTTAGGAAGGTGGCGTATATAGGCGTTGTCTCCATATATGGGCATATGAGAGGCGTATACTGGGGATACCCTCATATGGTGTTAGCTATGGTATATGGTTGTATAGTTGCATACTTCTATACATGTTATGTGTATGTGATAGTGATGATGTATGTATGCATGAACGTTGATGTGATAGTGATGAGTGATGATGAGTAGTAGTGATGTAAGGTGACAGACAAGTGAGCATGAGTGATGATGAGTGATGATGATGTGTTGATGTTACTTGGATGCTTAAACCCTTGGCATGACTGGTCTGGTGATACCCTCGTGTGGTATGTGATGGTGTCATGTATACAAGTAGGTTGTATAGGCGATACATGTTGTTTGGTAATTGTTGGAATTAATATCGTTGTATATACAGTATTTATGCAGTGGTGGTTATTGTTAGTTGTATGGTTGGTGTCATGGTGGATGATTCGTTGGTATTACTGTGTTCATGGTGGTAGTATTGCTGGAAATATTTGAGGTTGTATGGCGTGGTGATGCGTGGTGATTTTGTATATTTATGTATAGTAGCTCCATGTTCCACACCGCATGCATTCCTTACCGAGAAGCCTTGTCCCTATTGGGTCGGTGGAAAATTTTCGGTTTCCCTCGCGCGCGTTACGCAATGCATAAACAACGTATAGGAAACGATTGCCATTCGTTGAACCTTTCTGTATTTTCCATTTCTTCCCATGCGTTCGCGCGTGTACGTGTGCGCGTATGTGTGCGCCTACCTGCATGTGTGGCGTGTACGTGTCGCACTAATAGGAAATAGTGTGACAGGCGTGGGGGGCTATTTTCCACATTTTGGTGGGGCGTTTCCTAGCCAACCGACCTATGTACCCTCATCCACACACCACAAATATTTTACCGATTGCGATACGAATCTTTCTTTAACCTTACCAACCATTGACTATTTTTCTATTTTATCCCTCTCGTAAAGCGTCTCGTCAACATCCTTACTTCCCCTACCCTATTTAACCATACAGAGGGGGTTATTTACGACATAAAATAGGTACTTAAATACAACTAACCCCTTCTATTACCTGTATCTGTACGTTAAGGGTCATTCGAAAGCCATTTTAACACTATTTCATCATTTATTCATCAATACGCCTATAACAAGCCATAAATCAGCCTTTTTAAGCGTTATTTAGCACTTTTGTCACGCTTTTATACCTTTTTACCCCTGTTTCGACTCATATTATCAAAAATAAGACGAATTTGGGCTTCTGACAGTATTATTTGCTACAATTTTACCACAAAATCGTCTCGGTTTTCCATATTTTACACATTACTTCATTACAATTTATCCAAATATAAACAAAAGCCGAGTATCTCTACTCGACTTAAAGCTCTCTTTCTATTGAATAGCTAACTAGAAATGCATCTATGCCATATTCTTTAACTAGTTCGCTCCATTTATATGAGATAATTTCAGCATCTAAATTCTCAGAATTCCCGTCATACTCTTCTCTATCGTATTCTATAGAGAATTTCTTGATGAACGTCTCGCCCTTGGTCATAACATTCATCTCGTAAAAAACTCTTCTCATGCTAGTCCTCCTTTGGAGTTTTCATAGTCTGTATTAAAGCGCTAGGCTGTTTTTTGATTCCTACCTTTTTCTTAGACTCTGGCTTAGCTTCTGGTTCTGAAGGAGTATTAATGTTAGCCATATTAGGTATAGCAAAAAACTCTCCCTTTTTTAAATGAGCCTTATAGAATCTGATAGCATATCTAACAACTTCAGCCTTCTTATTTCTTGGGATAGACTTCAACCACTCACCTATATCTTTGTCAGCTACCTCGTCCCAAGGCAATTTGTAGAACTTGGTATTCTCATTGTTCTCTTCCATTATTATTCAGCCTCCAGATTATTCAGATATACACCATATCTATAATAACCTTCTACATTGCTATCTCCGTTATTTGCAGGAATCGTAATTCCATAAACAATGTTACTTATCTTATCTTCAAATAAGTGAGCGCCACCACCTACTAGTAGTATCTCATCGATGTCTGTTTGGTCTTTCCACTTGTCCATGATAGCTCCTTGAATGCCAATGACAACCTCTTTAATTCCATCTTCCATTGCCTTCTTAAAGTTAACTGCTTTCGCACGTTTAGAAGGCTTGTATATGTATTCTCTATCTTTGTATGTAATCCCCTTCTTGGTCGCCTCTTCCTCAACTTCCTCTAATATATGTAGAAGGTCATAGTCTGTTACAGTATGTGAAGGGAATTCCTTTCTAATACACTCTCTAATTGAGTTGTATACGTCTCTAAACCCCTTTTTAACACTATGATACGTCTTCTGTCTTCTAAGCTCAGATACTATATCTAGGTCAGTCGTTCCACTACCAACATCGATAACAGCAACCTTCCAAGTCTCGTAACCTTCCTCTTCTACAGAAGCTTCTTCATCTAAATATCTTCCCATTACAGTAGATAGAGCCTGCGCTTGAACTTCTACATGCTCAACCTTAAAAATATGTTCATCCTCATTAACAGCAACTTCATGGATGCCTCTTTCATCCTCACCGTAGAAAGCATCAGCAATCTCTTCTTCACATGATGTTCCAGTTTCACCAGATGGTACACCTGTTACGATTAAAATCTTCTCTGTAGGAGCAATCTCTAGGTCATGAACCACTTTTGCCATTACAATCTTAGCCATGATTTTGAAGGCTTCAGTTTTATATCTCCCTTCATGCCCGTACACGTTTTGAATATCATCAACTTTGCTAATCTCTAATCCCCATACGTATTCAACATCATCTATTTCAAAAACATCTACATCTAGAGATTTATTGTTCATACTTTCTCCTGCGTCCTTCTTGAAAGCAAATGCACTAGGAAGTGTTTTGAAATAAGGTCTACCCTCTCTTGTGATACTTCTAATTTTTACTAGTCCGTTCCCTAAATCAATCCCAATGATTCTATCATACTTTTTCTTGCTCTTTTTACCTGCCATTTATAAGCGCCTCCTTCAATTTATATCTCTACAACGAATTATATACTCGCAAAATAGTAATTGCAACAGAAAGTTCAAAGTTTTGGGCAACCAATGGGTAAACTATTACATTATAATTCTATAAAATATCTTAAAAAACACCAATTTCACCCCCTGCGCACCAATACTTGACCAAAGTTTTGGACAATAAGAAAAAGGACTAAAAATTTAGTCCTCTAGCAAATTGAGTACAATATTATTGCCTTCAATTTCAATATAGCAGGTCGTAGTATTCTTAAATACCTTAGCTTTGCCCATAATTTTAGCTCTGTTCCATTGATATACAAATGTAATCCCTGCATTCTTTTCATCATCAAATCCATTCGCGAATCTCCATAGCATTTCTTCATCGCTAGTAGGAGAGGGGCGTATTACTACATTTCTACCATCTACTAATGTAGCGGTCATCATCATGTTATGCCATGAAGGCATATTTTCATTATTATCAAACTTTGATTTTTTTAACATTCTATCAATCCTCGCAATAGTTTAGTTTAATTATATAAAGAGCTTCGCGATACTTTTGTTCAAAAAAATAGAGATTTTAGATAGAAAGTATTGCGAAGCAGGGGATAGAAACTCCCCTAGATTTCTACATGCCTCGCTAAAAAGATATACTTCATAGACTCCATTTCTATAAGCGTTCTTCTGAACTCTGTGTCGAAATTGGGGTTTCTTTGCCAAGTAGGAAGAGTGATAACAACCCCTGCATATCCTCTAATCTGTTCGTACCTACTAATGTAGGCGAACTGATTTAACCGTAATTGATTTTCTTTAACAAAATATCTGAACTCTTGGTAGCTTGGCGCTAACACTGGAATAATTTTCATAGTAATTCTCCTTTTCTGTGCAATACTTTTGTTTTAATTTATTTTTGAAGGATACCACACATGGGTCTCCGATTTTCCTCGGAAGAGGTCTTTCTTCATTTCTAGTACTGTATCTTCTCCAAGCAATTCCTGTACAAAGACACTCTCATTTTGAAGCATGGCTTCAGAATCGTAGAAGAACCAACTGATATAAAGCTTCTTACGAGGGCGAGAACATGATACATAGAAAAGTCTTCGCTCTTCTTCCTCGTCTGGATTCATCTTGTGAGGAATAAGACCTTCGTTAGCATTCGGAACAAATACCGCGTCAAATTCCAATCCTTTTGAGGCATGGCTAGTCATAACCTGCACCGCATCTTTACCTTTAGACTTCGCTTGCTTATCCTTAATAGTAGATACATGTGCCAAGAATGCCTTAATATTAGGGAATTTAGAAGCCATAGAGCAAAGCTTTTCAATAGATTCCAATTTCTCTTCAATAGCAGATGCGTTAGGAGTCGTTTCATTAACGAACTCAATGTAGCGAGTTGCCTTGATTACATTACGAAGGAATCGCCCTGCATTCGTGCTAGAGTTAGACTGGTAGTGTAAATCACCAATAATCTTAGTGAAGTTATCGATTCCTCGCTTGAATTTCCATTCAGCATTTTGAGGAGTTACGCGTAACGCCTGCATTAAATTCATATCGTGCGAACCTGCAAATCGCTCCAGTTCCTCGACAAACTGCTTCCCTAAATATCGATTCGGTGAATTGATGATTCTGCGGAAACTGCTGTCATCTTCGCTATCTACTACAAGTCTTCCGTAGCTCAGTAAATCTAGGATTTCCTTTCTGTCGAAGAAGGATAGAGATTTGGAAACATCGTAAGGAATATCCTTATCTGCCAGTACTTCCTCAATGATTGCTGTATCCGCATTTGCACGAACTAGAATAGCAACTTCCTTATATGGCATACCACCATCCACTAAATCTTGAATCTGATTAGCGATTCCAACAATCTGCTTTCCTTCGTCTTGGTATAGAGAAAACTTAACTTTATCTCCAACTTCGCCAACACTCTCGGATGGCTTGAATTGTTTATATTTTTCAATCGAACTATTTTCGATAATTTTGTTTGATAGGTGAACGATATTCTGAGTTGAGCGGAAGTTCTTGTTTAATTCAATTAGTTTTACATTCTCAAATTCATCTTTGAAGTTAAGGATATTCTCAACATTCGCATTGATGAATGCATAGATGGATTGGCGGAAATCCCCAACTACGAATACATTGCGAGAGTTGATAAGCTTAATAATTTCAAGCACGATAGTCGATGTATCTTGATACTCATCAATCATGATGTACTGATATTGTTTTGCAATACGAGAACGGAATGCGCTGTCGTCTCTCAGTTTCTCGTAGAATCGCAGTAACATGTCATCGAAGTCTACTTGTCTAGATTCTGATTTAAGTCGCTCATACGTGGCATACGCCTCTCTGAGAAGGGGTTCTGACACTCCGTCTACAAATTCAACTTGCTCATTAATAATGAGATTGTCAGTTGGCTTCACCATATTCGCTTTTTGATAAGAAATAAACTGAGCAAGTTCTCCTGCCTTGATTCCTAGATTCATACCTAAATGGTTTCGCTCATCGCGAGGCTTGCATAAATCGTTGAGACGCGACATTTTCCACCAATCTGGGACAATCTGCAATTTATCAAACTCAGAATCTAAAACCTTCAATAATCGGTAAGCGATACTATGAAATGTGCCAAGCACAACCTTCTTCGCTGTGTCTTTGCCAATAAGTTTGCTAAGTCGCTTCTGCATTTCCTCGGACGCCTTCTTCGTAAACGTGATTCCTAGAATGCATGTAGGATTAATATAGTGATTGTTTACCATGTTTGCAATACGAGTGGTGAAGGCGCTAGTCTTTCCAGAGCCTGCACTTGCGATTGTACAAACGTTCCCATCAATAGTATCTACTGCTAATTGTTGTTCTGTTGTTAATTTCATAATGATTCCTCCTAGTTATCGTTAATGTTATGCTAACACATCATAACATTTCGTGCAATACTTTTGTTTAATAGATTTCTGTAACTCACTAATATAAAACCTTCTTTGTTTTATTACTGCTTTCATACTACACTATAACCTTATAATTTTGCAATACTTTTGTTTAATAAAAAAATAATAAATTTTAAGATACGTAGCGCTTCATAGGGGAGGGGCATTTTTTACAGATGTAATTGGACTACTTCGTTCGTAGAACGCATCAGTGAGTCAGTATGGAGATGAGAGAGGTATTCTGGAGGGTCTATGTACCTATCGATTCGAGATTCGTATTATAGAAGGCTTCTATTTTCTGAAAATTCTATACTTATGATTCTTATGGAATCTTATATTAATTAATAAGTAAAAGATATATAGAATCATAAATACTTAGGGTGTTCAAAAATTGAACTGGGTGTGTTTAAAAATTGAACACTATAGTTTTATAGAGTTTAAAAATTGAACACTATTTTATCCACAGAAAATGTGGATAAGTGAGACGTTTTATAGAGTTTAAAAATTGAACTCTATAGTGTTCAAAAATTGAACTCCTAGAGTTTAAAAATTGAACACTATAAAAAAAACATAGAGTTCAAAAATTGAACACTATAAAACAATCTTAAATGTGTCCAAATTGTGAACGCGAAAAGACAAAAAAAGAAGAGCATTATTTGCTCTTCAAGATTGAAACTATATATTGTTTAGCGGTGAAATACTTAACGTCTCCAATTGAATCGTATATCCCGTCCAATGTTTTAAATAGTATATCTTTCATGCTTCCATCTAGATTCTCAAGAAATTCCTTTTTAGAATCATCGCGAGCAATGATATGTACTGTATGTATTTCTTTGTTATATACGGATATTACATCAGTAAAGAATACATCTGCTGTAGGCTTAGTACATCCATGTTCAATTAATCTATCTTTAAATTCATCAGATGAAATCAATGTATCCTGCATATTGTCAGGTAGATTGGTAAGTATATAATTCTCTTCTTTCTGATTTTCAAGCAATATATCAATCTCTCTTCTATCTTTCTTAGAGATAATCTTGTCTCCAACAGTTTCGATAAGGCTATTGATTGTATCTTCGCCATTATGATGATTGAATCTATCCATCTGAGAATCAGAAGCAAACTTCTTCATAAACTCATCGTGTTTCTTTTGCATAAATGGTTTCAACTGCTTATACTGTTCCTGCGAAAGAAGAGGTATAGTAGTTCTAAGTTTAAATACAGGACTATCTTCTCTGTTACCATTTCTCTTATTTAATCTATGTACTTGGATAAGAAAATTGTTCTCTTCCAACTTTTTAATCTTAGAAATCAAAGTTCCCTTTGACAGTCCGCATCTTTGTGCCAACTCTGTCATCTTCGGATAGCATATATCAATAGCACTATCTTTATCGCAATATTCCCAAAGGTGTTGCCATACGAATATGCAATCAGCATCCATTATTTGCTTCCAATAGTAAGCCATGTACCTATCTACATTCCACATACTATGAATTCTAGAAGGGATTTCGTTCCCAACCTTGTTCAAATTCAAGTTTTCTAGATAGCTGAATGGGACTTCGTATGCCTCCTTATTCGGCATTTTTCTAGCTCCATCTTTCTCATCAATAGGGTAGTTTTCATCTACTCTCTTTTCGATAAAATGGATGTAGCCCTCGACATCATAACCATCTGGTCTAGCCATATTTAATTCCTCCACTTTATAGAAAAAGCAGGAGAGAAAAATCACAAAATTACTTTACCTCAATCTAACACATGTGATATTATTGAGGTAACAAATTAATGAAATCTGAATTGCTATTTTGTGATTCATCTCGGACGCTTTATCCTTGCAGGTCGGCAAACTTACAAAGGATAGGGCGTTTTTGCTTTTTCAAGATTTGTTTGTTGTATTCATTGTAGCAGAATCCCCTTCAATCTGACAATAAATTTCTGGTTCATTCGATTCAAATCGAGTTTCTTCTATTATACTGCAAAAATCACTCACCCAAATTTCTATACATCTCACTGATACGGAGATTTACACCCTCTAGGGGTGCGTATTTCCGTATACCATACGGAGATTTACACCACTAGAGGGTGTAAATGTGGGGGTCTAATAATAAGAGAACCAGACGAAGCAGATAGAGATAGTAGTGGGGTCGCGCGGTGGCGCTCTTTTCCCACTACTGAAACGCATCCTATTAAACAAAAGTATTGCAGAATATCATATTCTCTGTTAGAATTTATTCATAAGTTAACCTATACGGAGATTTACACCCCTTACTAGTGTATATCTCCGAGGGTATACGGAATTTTACACCAATAGGGGGTGTAAATCTCCGATAGGTGGGCGGAAATATACACCCCCTATTGGTGTAAATCTGGGGGTCTAATAAAAGAGAACCATTTAAGCAGAGGAGAACCATATTAAGAAGAGAGAGATAAGTGCATAGTCACGCGCAGTAGCGCTTTCGACTTTACACTTTAAGCAAAAATATTGCAGGAAAGGAGAATTCGATAGAATTTGAAACATAATAACTTTATTAAAATTAGCGACTCCCTAATCAAGCACGAAGAAATTACATCAGAAGAGAAATTTACATACGCTGTCATTCGAGCCAATAATCCAACTGGCTCTGCTACAGTTAGTATCGTAAACCTTCTCAAACAGATGGGAATGAATCACTCAGATAGTAGGAATAAATCTAAGATGAAAGGATTCGTTACCAATCTAGAAGTTCATCAATTTATTGAAGTATACGAAGACCAAGCGGAAATGTGCAGGATAGAGGCATCTAAGATGAAGCCTTCTACACTATACTTTATTAGAATGGTAGAGCCTAACAAGGGTGGATACTTCACAATGTTTGATGTGGATATTATCAAGAAATTTATGACACTGGATAAGAAGAAGAAGTTCGGAGTATTCTCAGTGTACGCTAGTATCGTATCTCCTATATTTGAGAGCGAATCAAGTTGCAAGGTGTCTTGGATTTCTCAAGGAACAATTCAGTTAGAAACAGGTATTAGCGACAAGACCGTATCAAAGTACATCTATATATTAAAAGATGAACTCAATGTTATCGATTTTAGAAAAATGAGATTCACAGCCAAAAAGCAGGTTAAGAATAAAAGCATTTCTAAGACACATAACTTCTACTGGAGAGTAGGGGATAGCGCGAAATCGATTTTTGTCTATATAAAGGATGCTATGGATAAGCTAGGCTATAGCAATGAAACTCATTATATCCAAGTATTAGATAGAAATAACAATCCTATTAATGAGGTGGAATAGTTGGCAGTAATTAAAAATGGCACGACAGAGCAATACAAACAGAAGAAAGATGAGATATTGGAACTATGGGCAACTTTCATGGATGAATATCGAGACTTAAAAGATACGCGAGTTAAACGTGTATTTGAAATTATCGACCTTGCAGGCGTATATGATATGGAAGACGGATTCTATAAATTCGTAGATTCTGTATATCCAATGTCCAGAGAAGACTATGATGAGCTTCCTTATCATAGTAGTAAAGACGATTTCATCATGCATAAGATTAGTCATATCATCGCAAATGAGATATACGCCAGTTTCCTTGATGATGAGAAATTTCTATATATAATGGAGAATCTCAGATTCATTATATTAAAAGGAATTAAAGTTAAGGCTGAGAAGGAGATAAAGAACCGCGAGAAGGAAATTGAGGAATTAAGAAAAGTAATTCAAAAAAGCGGTTGTTAATCTAGTGTGATTGTGTTACACTAACACTATAACACATAAGGTTAACGGAGGAATTGCAAATGAATTTATTAGAAACAATGGATGGAAGAGAAATTCTTCGATTAGGAGAAATTAAACGTACTGCAGAAAACGTATCTAAGAGAGAATTTACGGATGTTTTCGAGGTTAATTATAACTACTATATGAACTGTATTGGCAATAGAAGCGCACCAAGCGGAGTGCTAGTACAAAAGTTGATTGAATATATACAGACACCAACTGAGAGAATGTACGAAATGATTTTTGCATACCGTTCTACAGATAGAAATACAAATAAGTCTGTTAAAAGAGATGAGTATGGGAAAGAAGTATTCCATAAAGAGCTTAGAATGGATAGAGAGACATATCTAAAAGCAATTGGTGAGCTTGAAAAAATGGGAACTCTTAAAGAACCAAAGATGTAATAAGCCTATAGAAGCCTTGAGCTTCTGGCTAGTTCTACATTAAACAAAAGTATTGCAGAAAATGAATAAATGTTATATGATATACACACAAAGGCGAATAAAACAAAGGTGAATTTAAACAAAGGAGCTAAACAAAAGTATGGAAATGATAAGAGGATTCTGTTCATACCGTCCGTTAGAGAATTATCTAGCGACACTATCAACAGATGAAGTGAATGCATTATATCTAAGTGGCGAGCTAGATAAGATGTATGACGATGTTGAGCGAGAAAGAGAAATGAGAGCAACAGCAAGATTTATTACAAAGATGAAAACATACAGAAAAGCACAAGGAGAGATGAAACGTGAAGTACTTCAGTAGTTCAATTGCAGGTAAAAAATTGGTGGATTTCCAACAGCAGGATTATTCTGTTGAAAAATTCGGTGATAGATTAGAAGTAATAAATGAAGTAATTGGTGATGGGGAAGGAAATGTGCATGAATTCTTCTCTACATACTTTGGTGAATATTACGATGTAAGCCCAACACAACAAGGTTGGATGGCTGAGCAGGATGCTGTATGTCGAACGTTAGAGATGCTAGGTACATATCTTCTTAATGCAAAAGATATTGATACTAACAGAAAGGTAGAGTACCGATTCTGGAAGAGTGAGAGAGAATTCAAACAATATAAAGAGTCTGAGAACGTTGTAGCTTCAGCATTCGAAACTGGAGAGGGCAATTCAGAAGTAGAAGTATTCGACATGTTCTATTCTAATGAAGATAAGAATCAGAAGATAGTTAAGGGTATGAGCATTCTTTCTAAGGATATTAGGGAGATAGTAGAGATTGGTAGATTACAAGACCTAGTCGAAAAGGCAGGAGACGACTCGTTTGTAAAGATGATTGAAAATCGAATTGACACATCTCTTCCTATTATAATGGATGAAGAAGCTCGTGCGAGACTCCTAAAAATTCGCAAAAACGTAAAAGGCTATGTAACTCGTTGGATTCGCGAGGCGAAAGATAACCAGATTGCTATTAAAAAGGCTATCAAGCGTCCTATAGAATTTAAGAATCTGCTTAAGGATGAGGGCGTGGCAAACAAGTTAGATGCCATTGATTTCTCTGATATTGTAAATAACAAAGAGCTTCTGAGAATGCTTAATAGAGAAGATATGATGGATGAGGATGGACTAGGTCTTATCATCTACGACTACAATAGAATGCTAGATAGAATGGTTCTGACTGTTCGTGAGCAAAGTATTGTTGACTCATTCAGACAGGGATATGCACAAGAAGAACTGGAAGAGTTGCTAGGAATCAAGAAGAATACTGTTTCCGAAACGATTACACGAATCGCTAAAAAGTCAGCAGAATTCTATGTTAAAGAGCTTTATAAAATTGCCATCAAAAATAAATAAAAAAAATATGAGAAATGATACGAACTATTTCGGAGGCTACTGCTATATATAGTGTAAGCCACTAAGCAAAAGATTTGCAGAAGTGGTTAAATTGATTTAAAAACTTAGCAATTAATGATTGCCTCCTAAATCGTTGTATCTCAAATTTGCCCAAGTCTCCTAGCTTGGGCTTTTTATTATGCCGAAGAGAAGTAAGGGATATGCTTATCGTCGTAAGATGGTAGAGTGGGTTCGACTCCCACCTTCGGCTCAAACAAAATTATTACAAAACTAATAAAACAAATATTTTATTAAATCTCATAATGGAATGAGAGAGAAAGGGAGATATCAAATTATGATGAAAACAACAGAAGTAGTAAACGCAATGGCAGAAATTACAGGTGGAACTAAGAAAGACGCAAAGGCACATTTCGATGCTTTTAAAGAAGTAATTGTTGGCGCTGTAACTCGCGGAGAAGATGTAGAACTTAAAGGTTTAGCTTCATTTGTATCAAAAGAAGTTGCACAAGGAACTGCTCGTAATCCTCAAACTGGTGAAGAAATCGTTGTTCCTGCACACCGTAAAGCATCTGCTAAATTAGCAAAATCATTACGTAAATTCTAATTTAAAACAAACATAACTGGAGACATTGTTCTCCAAAACATACCCAAGGAGTCATGCTGATTGGCGTGGCTTCTTTTCATGGTTGTCCTCGTTGGATAATAACTGGTTCAAATCCAGTTGCAACCTGCTTGTTTTTTCTCGACATGTATTTTCCTCCTACTATATATGTTATATGTCTTGCGGATAGGAACGGTACTATCCGCATTACGTGTCTGTAGCTCAGTTGGTTAGAGCATCCGCCTGTTAAGCGGAGGGTCGATGGTTCGAGTCCATCTAGACACGCCATTATGTTCTGTGAAGGTCAGCGACAATATCCAGTAAGAGCTTAATTAAAAGCGAGTACCTATGATTGTCATGTGGGTTCGATTCCCACCTACAGAACTCCATATGATTTGACATTGGTTTAAGCCAATTGATAATCACCTTAATCTTGGTTCATTTTAAAACCTCCTACCTCCTGTTCTAGCTGTGGTGGCTAGAACAACCTTGGGGATATAGTGTAGCGGTTAACACACATGGCTGTCTACCATGTAGCACGAGTTCGAATCTCGTTATCCTCGCCAAATGTGGAGAGTTACTCTAATTGGTAAGAGACTAGTCTTGAAAACTAGCGTAGGTGTAAAAGCCGATGGGGGTTCAAGTCCCTCACTCTCCGCCACATTATTTCGGTGTAGACAAATTGGTAAAGTCACTAGGCTTTGACCCTAGAATTTGGAGGTTCGACCCCTTCCACCGAAGCTTAACGGAAAGGTACTCAAGTTGGTTAAGAGGACTGTTTGCTAAACAGTTAGCACTATTATTAGTGGCGCAGGTTCGAGTCCTGTCTTTTCCTTTTCTTTACTTATATTTTCACACACAGAGTTTCGCTACGGTTCTCATGAAAGCATACTTCTGGACTCTTATTAAGAGGACTATAGGGGCTTAAAATAACGGTAGCTTTTATTATATGGGTGTAGGCTAGAGGTCAGTCACTCCGTTTGGGGCGGAGGTCACGCAGGTTCAAATCCTGCCACCTGTACCATTAAATTAGCAAACAAGGGAGAATGAGAGAGTTATGCTAAAGAGAACAACTAATTATGATTCAAAGATTACAAAGGCAGAAGGTATTTTTAAGAACGCACAGACAGTATTTTCAGATGCAATCGCAACGGTTGATAAATCTGATGCTGAGCTTGATGCAGTTATCTTAGAAGCCCAATCTGAAATCGCTAAGAAGCGAAATGAAATCGATGCTTTGCAAAGCTCTGTAGATAGAGCGAACGAAGGCAAAGAAATGAATGCTCAATTTAGAGCTAAGATTAATAACTTTATTGAAATTAACTAATTACATGCGCCTTGAAATATAGGCGCTATATGGGCGAGTATGCAAGAGGTTAAAGCAGGCTGACTGTAAATCAGTTACTTTATGTTTCGTAGGTTCGAATCCTACCTTTCCCACCACATGGAGAGATGGCGAAGTGGCTTAACGCGATAGGTTGCAACCCTATTATTCGTGAGTTTGAATCTCACTCTCTCCTCCATGGGGCATTCGTATAGAGGCTATTATCTCTGGCTTCCAACCAGATGACGAGGGTTCGATTCCCTCATGTCCCTTTTTATTCATTTGTAGTCCTCCTATTTTTATATTTAATTGGTCGTTCTGAGATATCGGCAAATATCTCAGTTATTGCCGACTTAGCTCAGCAGGTTAGAGCGGTTGCCTTGTAAGCAACAGGTCGTGGGTTCGATTCCTACAGTCGGCATTTTTTTTTGCGGAATAGTTTAAAGAAGAACATCTGTTGAATAAGTGTACATATTGTCAACAGAAGGGGTGGTTCAAATCCATCGTTCCGAATCATGTCCCATTGGTGAAATTGGCTAACACACTCGACTTTCTATCGAGGATTTGCAGGTTCGAATCCTGTATGGGATGCCATCTTAGGGGCTTAGTTTAACGGTAGAACAGAGGTCTCCAAAACCTCCAGTGTGGGTTCGATTCCTACAGCCCCTGTTGTAAGTTCTTTTAAAATTAAATATTGTGTTGCACTGCTATATGCGGTGCGTTGAATTCCTCCAAGAGAGGTCTTATTATTTGGGTCTTTTAAATCGTATTAGACCAAAGCATTCTGCAGTGCGTTAGGGTGTGTAGTACACCAATCCTTTGTGTATTAAAGTTATTTATCTTTAGTTGCACTCGTTATTCTCGCACACTCCTTTGTGTTTACCTTGTGAAGTTTCGTGCTTCACAGCCTAACGCACTGTAGAAATGTCTTATTGAGAGAGAGGGAACATAGACATGAAAGACATTAAAACAAAACAAGAGTCCCTAAATTCAAACTGGGAATTCGTTCAAGAGAAAATTAATGACATTAAGAGTCATGAAAGTATTGATATTAAACAAATCTCTGATATGCAACGATATGTTGAAATGCAGAAAAACATTGCAGAATCTTCTTATCATTTAGAAGCAGGGAGGTTACTTAACGGTGAACCAAGTTAAATATGAAATGCCAGTAGACTCACATAAAATAGCGATGGAACATATCGCTTACTTCATTGGCGGACATCCATATGGAGAAACAAAGCGCAATATTGCAATTGTCCTAGATAAGAATGATACGTTTGAACTTTTAAAAGTAATTGACCTATCATTGTATGATGAAAGGGCTATTGACTTGGGTGCTGAAGAATACTTTCTTGTTACCTCTGATATTGGGGATGAAGGCAATGCCTTTTACGCAGATGATATCAAGGGCGTTAATAAGAAATACATTGACCATGAGTCAGACATTATGATTCTACCGCATTACTTACCGCAAGAGGTTAAAGAACACTTTGGTAGTGGTAGTAAATTTAGAATTGAATTAAAACTAGAATCTGTTTATGACGCATTAACAGATGTAATAAAAATTGCAGAAAACATTTAGGGAAGGGGAGTAATCTCCTTTCCTTTTATTCGTGTTTCACAAGGCGGTGATGTGTATGGCGCGACAGCCATCGGAAAAAAAGACTTGTTTGAAATGCGGTAAAGAATATGCGGTTTCTTCTTTTTATTCACACAGGAATCCGTTAATCAATGAAAGATTTGGATTCTGTAAAAAATGTGTGAAAGAGAATGTCGATTTAGACGACATGGACACAATGGTTGATTTTTTACGGACAATGGATATTCCGTATTTCAAATCGCAATGGAAAGTAGCAAATGACGCTAGTACAGAGACAGTCGGCACTTACTTCAAAAATATCAATTCACTCAAGCAGAATCAAGAGAAGAGATTCAAAGATAGTGATGATTTAACAGGAAGAACAAATAGAGCCGAACTGACCGAAATCGAATATGAAGATTTCGAGGTAACCGAAACTATTGTCAAGAGATGGGGAAGAAACTTGCAAAAGGACGATTATATGTTCCTGCAAGAAGAGTTCGATAGACTCGCAATCGCCTATGGATGCGACACCCCAATCCAAGAGAACATCTATAAGAATATGGCACGTACTCAATGGTTAGCAAATACCGCATTAGATGACGGTGACGTTGGTAAGTTCGAAAAGTTAATGAATACTTTATCGAAACAGATGAACGATGCTAACTTAAAACCAGTCCAAGACATGGGTAATACCCAAGACAACGGATTAAATGACTGGGGTTCTTGGGTAAAGAAAATTGA
>NZ_JBBOVC010000003.1:0-322854 GCF_038006385.1 Bacillus sp. FSL L8-0099 | reverse complement strand
GCATGTTGGCCTTGATTTATCACAACTCCGGTCTTTCCTTCGTCTAATTGTGCTTGTGTAATGTAAAGAAGATCGTGTTCTGAGACATTTGCTGCATTAGGGTTTAAATCTATAATTGCTCCTGCGTCAGTAATTTTAAGCTGCTGCCCAGATTTTAGTTGATGAGTTTCAATTCTTCCATTTGGATAGCGGACTTTAACTTGTTTAATAAAATTCAAATCACCTTTTGTATGATACATGGAAATATTAAATTCCCCAGATGTAAAACTAGGAGCCTGGTAAGTTTCGTTTTCCGCATATACATCAATGTGGGTGCCTGGGTCTCGATCCCCTGGGCTTATTCCAAGTGTTTCATAAGTGTTTGCTACAGCACCTAATACAGTAATACCTATATCTACTACTGCACCTATCCCGGCGCTAGCTTTATTTTCTCCAATAGGAGCTACAGAAAAAAGAATACCTAATGCTGCTGTCGCAGGGATTATCTTTTTTCCAATACCAGTTGTTTTAAATTTCTTTTTCATTTTGTTCTCCTCACTTTGTGAAACTTTTCACTTTAAAATTGATATGTAGAAGTCCATCTTACATTCAATATCTTTCAAAAGTCTTTCATAAATGTTACAAAAGTCTTTCATTGAGTTTGATTTGTAATAAGGAAGGTATTAAATATTAATGTAAGGAGATTAAAATACATGTTAAGAAAATATGTGTCAACAAGTGTTAAAATGATTATAGCTTGTTGAAAATAGAAGACATGTACATATTGCTTGAATATAGGAGAAGCAATATATAATGTTGCTTGAGCTGTATTTTTAATCAATTAGAAGAAATTCTTGAATGTTCTTATGAGGATCAATTGCATAGAGTAAGTGATTTGCAACCTCTTATTTCAGTTTTCGTATTATAAAATACAGGGAACTGGTACAAAAACACGAGAAACGGCCCTAATAATTACGAATGATATGCAAGCATTAAATAAAAGGAATTGAAACGATTCATGCTCTATATACAAAAAGGCGAAGTCTTCAAATAAACTCCGCCTTTTTGGTGTATCATGAATTACAGCAATTACTGGTAGATGCATAATATTCCCTTATCCATGCATGGCTTTGTTTATCTTCTTGAGAAACTTTGCAAAAGAGCCTATATGATTATACTAAATACACTTCATGGTGATAGGGTGTACTTAATAAGATGAGTAAGAGCTTTCATTTTCGAAAGTAGATATAGGAAGATTTATATGAACTGTCGTTTCTTTGCCTACTTCACTTTCAATAAGTATCTTTCCTTGGTGTTTTTCAATAATTTTATAACAGATCATTAATCCTAAACCAACACCATCTTCTTTGATACTATAAAATGGTTCCCCTAGATAAGGTAAACGTTCTTTTTCAATTCCGCACCCGTAATCAGTGAATCGAATGTTTGCCTGGTTTTTATCGGGTATATATTCGATTTGAATGAAAACTTCTCCTCCCATTGGTGATGCTTCAATCGCATTTTTTAAAATATTTATAAACGCTTGCTTTAATTGATTTCCTTCACAAAGGACGAATGAAGTATCAGATGTAAACTCGGTTGTAATTTGTATGTTGTTCATCATCGCTTGAGGCTGAAGTATCATTACAATTTGCCTCATTAATACATTCAGGTCATTTGTTTTAATTTCTAATGCTTGGGGCTTTGCTAACACCATAAATTCATTCGTAATACTATCTATTCGCTCTATCTCTGATAAAACGATATCAATATAATACTCAGTGCTCTTATTTTCTGTTGATTTTAGTAATTGCATGAATCCTTTCATTGCTGTTAAAGGATTTCTAATTTCATGAGCGATTGCAGTTGATAATTGACCTACTACAGCAAGTTTCTCTGATTTTCGTAATAATTCTTCTGTCTTTAATCGTTCAGTGATATCTCGAGAGATACTTAAGAAAACTTTTTTGCCATTCAGGCTGAAAATACGGATGCTAAATTCTATTGTTTTTGTTTCTCCTGTTGGAAAAGTATATTCATCTTGCAAAGTAAAAAAAGACTGTCCTTCTTTAATTTTTGCTAATATTTTTTTGATCATTGGAGAATCTTGAGAAACAATATTGAGAAATGGTATGGCGAGGAGCTCTTCTCTACTATATCCAAATCTTTTACAGCCAACAGGATTTACTTCAATGAATTGAGTTGGAACTTGATCCTCATTTAGCTCCACTACATATACTGCATCAGTTGCCTGTTCGATGAGTGCACGGTATTTCATCTCACTGTCTTTTAATTGTTGATGTAATTTCTGCAGTTCTCTTTCTGCTCGCTTTCTTTCAGAAATATCTCTACAAATTGCCGATAAAGCAATTACACGTCCCCTTAAATCTAAAATGGGTGAAACTGTCAAGCTAACATCAATTAAAGTTTTATCTTTTCTTTGTCTAACTGTTTCTAACCTATTAATAAAAGGTTCTTTTATATTGGTATTTTTAATGTTTTTTATACTTTCTAAAGTTTGATTCATTAAAAAACCAGGTACGCAAGGTAATTTTTTCCCAAAAGATTCTTTTTCTGACCAACCAAATATTTTCTCATACGCTCTATTCGCTTGTATCATATGTCCGTCTAAATCAAATATAGTGATAGCATCTACGTTATGATTAATAAATGATTCCAGTCGTTCTTTCGTTACCTTTAGCTCATTTTCCGCATTTTTTCTCTTCGTTATATCCACAGTAGAACCAACCACCTCAATCACTTTTCCCTCTCTTTTAACAGGCCTAAGAGAGACAAGTACAATAGTCTCTTCATTTGGCCATGGTATTTCAAAAGTGACTTCTTCACCACTCCATGCCTGTTGATAGTATTTTAGCAGTCGAGGAACTAAATGAAATGGAATAATGGAAGAATCTATACTAGGTAAACTTTTACCCACCACTTGTTCAGAGTAAAAACCATGTTGATAAAATAATTGTCCATCACACATAGTATGAATAAAATACCCATTTACCTTTTTAAATTTAAAAATACCTCCTTGCAGTTCATGTACGGTATCCTTTAATTCTCGCTTTGATTCTAATAACGTTTCATTCGCTTTAGCTAAATTTTCTGTTAAGCTATATAATTTTTGATAGGATTCCATAAGAAAAATACCAATCAGGAGTCCGCAAGATATAAATAATGTACCTTGGATGTAAAGAAGTATAAGCGGTATAGAAGGAAAAAAGAATCCAAATACCCAATGAATTATAGCTAGATAAACAGCTAGATAAAGAAAAGCGCTTTTAAAGGGATGAATATTTTTTAGATATGTTTTAAATATAGTATATATAGCAGCTATTCCTATAGCAGCTATCAAAGCTGGACCCCAATCACCACCAAGGTAGAAAATACGTATAAATAAAATAAACATTAACGTAATCCAGCCGGCTGTACGACCAAAATAAATAAATGAAATGATAAGAGGAACGACTCGCAGGTCATAAAACAATCCCATGTGCTCAAAATTAAAGAACATCAAAATAGCAGCTATGATACCTGCATATATACCTCCAAATAACGGGATTGATTTAGAATTCATTTTTATTACAAACACTTGGATAAAAATGAATAAACTTACTAGAAAAGCAAAAATAGATAGATTAGTGAAAAATCCTGCAAACATTATACACTCCCCCCTTCTATTGAACATATTCGACAAAAAGGAATGAATTCCTACAAATTACACCACCATTAGACTGATTATTCATAATGGTAAGATATATCGAAGGGAGGATAAGAGAAATAGGTGGAACCTAGATTTACGTTTAATGTAATTTAAAAAAGGAGGCGAGGGATTATTATTAATAAATACAGATATACCAGATAATACGCTCTCATAGGTTCTGTTGCAAAGTTTTCTAAATGAGACTACACTCTAGAAAAAAGAGTAAGGAGAATCACAAATGCGATATTTTAAAGGGAAACAGTTCAAGAAACATATTATTTTAGTAGCCGTCGGCTACTATTGTCGTTTTTCTTTAAGCTATCGTGATGTCTCTGAAATTTTAAAAGAACGTGGTATTTCTGTTCATCCTACAACGATTATGCGCTGGATTCATGAGTATGGGACTTTGATCTATCAGATTTGGAAAAAGAAAAATAAGCATGCGCAACGATCTTGGAAATTGGATGAGACCTATATTAAAGTCAAAGGAGAATGGTGTTACCTTTATCGTGCGATTGATAAAGAGGGGTACACTTTGGATATTCAACTTCGTAAAAAGCGAAATCATCAGGCAGCATATGCCTTTATGAAAAGGATAGTAAAAGTGTTTGGAGAGCCAACGGTTCTCACTACAGATAAAGCACCGGCGTTACTTTGCGCGTTCAATAAATTGAAAGAACAAGGCTTTTATAAGCATACAATACATTGTACACTCAAACATTTGAATAATCTCATCGAACAGGATCATAGACATATAAAGCGACGGCTAGCTAAATCCCCAGGATTTCAAAGTCTTTGCCATGCTTCACGTACCTTGAAAGGAATCGGAACAATTCATGCTATATATAAACGAAAACGAAGTTTGCGACCAAACTTCGTTTTTTCAACGTACAATGAATTACAACGATTACTTGCTATTGTATAAAATTTAATTGTACATAACTTACCTTTTTGTCTGTTAAAAAACTTTGCAACAGAACCTTTTCTTTTATTAGAAGGTTAAACAATTTATATTTCTATCATTCCTCTATTATTTCATATTTATCTGAAATAATATTTTTATTCCGCCCTCTTTGTGATTTAATACCATTTTTTATATTACATTCAATATTTCATCTAGTCACCCTCAAAAAAAGACCCTCAGATTCGTATGTATCAGATTTTAAGAAACAAACTAATACAAATACATGTAAAATATCTTAAAGTTCTAATTCGAGTTGTTGAGGCGCTTAAAAGAAATCTACTGTTTTAGCCGGTTTTGTTAAGCAATTTCTATATACTATATGCTAATCTCTCAATTTTTTATCTTGGATCTCTTCTAAGCCCTTTTTGTATCCCTTTTCCTTTGCTACATGATTCATTATAAATAATGTCTCCTACATTCCAAGAACCTGAAACAACTAAACTATCTTTTCTATATAACGTATATTTTGTTATTTTACACGTATTCAGTAGCAATCCGGTGCCATTTGTATAATTCGTTCTTCTGGTGGGCCTACTTTTATAATCTATTCTCCTTGTACAATCTTAGCACCTTCATATAATTTATCCGTATAATTTTTAAGGTCTTGCCAATTATCCTTCGCTGTATCCAGATCTGCTCTTATAATCTCATCAAACAGGTCTAGATTAATATCGTTAACACTGTCAATTAATGATTTATATTTTTTCCCCACTGTCCCCCACTGAGTCTTTATATCCTCAAGAGCAGTAACAGCTGTACCAACTGTTGCAGCCATATGTTCCGTTTTATTTTTGGCATCAGTCAAAATAACTACTTCTGCCTCTGCTCCAGAAATTCTGGACTTTAATTGTTCTATTTCTTGTTGTGCAGATGCGATATTCTTGTCAGTAGTAACAATCAATGGTATACCAATCGGAGGCATAAATACAGATAAAGCTATATAGCCACCACGTTTATCATAGTTTTCTTTAATTGTATTATTATAATTCTCAATTCTTTGTTGTAGAAGCGGAATACCAGCGTTCGTACTTTCTAGAATATTCTCCAATTGATTGAAATCTTCTTTGAAATTTCTTGTATTTTCTGCTATTTCACCTTGAAAATTTTTCAATTTTTCTAACAGTACATCTAATTTTTGACTATTGTACAAAATACTATTGTACAAATTTTCTAGTTCATATTTTAATTTCTCTGTATCTTTTTGCTCTATAGCAGTTAGTAAAAGCTTATAACTTGCTTGAAACGTATCATTATAACTTACAATATTCTGATGCGTGTACATAATACGAGTTTTAAAATACATGAACCAAAAGTCGGCATTCTCTATTGCATCCCGTTGATGCTTAATCATGTTTGCTTGTAAATCACCGTTTATAGAACTTATTTTACTTAAATCTGTCATCTGTTGATTACTGATTGTATTGGCATATGAATCCATTGTAAGGATATTTGCTACCATTTTTCCCATTACTTCTTTAAATTCACCAGGACCAAGGGAATAGTTCTTCAAACTTTCTTGCTGTTGGGACACAGTTTGTTCTGCTGCCAAAGTATGAAGTGGAATTACATTACTCGCTGCCATTCCCGTAATGATTGTTGACAAAATAATTTTCTTATATAAATTCTTATTCATCTTTTTCACCTACTTTTTCACATGTATCACATATTTTATTAAATTCATAAGCTTCTATTCTTTACTTCAAATGAATTACGATTATTTTAAATAAAACAACATATTAAAATAGAGATTCTCGTACTTTCTTATTCTATAATCTTTATTAAGTTTCATAACTATATAGGAAGTCTCCTGCTCATACTTGAACAGGAGACTCACATTATATGTTCTTCAAAAAGGAAACTCAGTATATTATATTTTCATTACTTCGGCAATTTCTTGAAGTAATATTATTTTTTATCTTCTACGAATGAAATCTCACTACTTTGAATATTTTCAGCATACTTTCTAATATCCGCCCAATGATCCTTCGCTGTATCCAGATCTGCTGTTATATCCATAGCAAGGAATTCTGGGTCAACAGCTTTAGCACTCTTAATCAATGAGTCATATTTTGTTCCCATTCCATCCCACGCAGTCTTTATATTTTCAAGAGAAACAATAGCTTTATCAATTGTATCTGTTAAATTTTTAATATCACTTTGCACTATCGTTAACCTAGCTGACTGTAGTTGCGCCATTGAAATATTTTGTGTTAGCGTTATAATTTCTTCTTGTGCCTTGATTATCTGCTGCTGCGATGAAACTACTCCGTATATCCCGCCTCCTAATATAGGTGCACCAATGGGCGCAAAAGGTGTAAGAACTAAATATGCACCAGCAGCAGTTGCAACCGACGATGCAATATAAATTTTGTTATTCTCATCGATTAATGCTTTATTTGTTTCGATTTGTTTCTGAAACAGTGGAATTCCAGCTTCTTGACCAGTTAAAACATTTACAATTTCTTCAGCATTCCCTTTTAAATTTTGTGTATCTTTTTCTAATTTGCCGCGAAAGTTTTTTAAATCCTCCACTAATTTGGTCACTTGATCTTTATTCTGTGAAATTTCAGCATTCAACTTTGTAAGCAAAGCTGTTAGTTTGACTGGATCATTTTTATATTGTAATAAATAACGAGAATAATTTTGGAATTTTGTATCATAACTGATAATATTTTGATTCGTCGTAACTATCCCTGATTTCAAATTATTTAACCAGTATGTTGCATTTTCTCTAGTAAGATTTTGGTTGGCTTTAATGGCTGTTTTTAAATTATCGCCAACTGAAGGTAAACCATCCAAATTAATATCTGCTTGTTTAAGAATAGTTAAAGCATACAGGTCCATTACCAACATATTGGATTTAGTGTCCTTCATCGCATTATCAAGCCCTGTTGGTCCAAGGTAATAACTAGGGTATTTAAAGTCTTGATTTGCATAAATAGGTGCAGGTGCCTCTGCCGAGGCATATGATGGCATAATGCCACCCGCTACGATTGTTGCAATTAATGTAGATAAAGCCATTACTTTATAAGGTTTTTTCATCACATTTTTCTCTCCTTACATTACTAAGAATTATTGTTCTGAATTCTACAAATCTCATCCTGTTACTTTTATTTTTGTAACACTCTCTTGATATTCCGTTGCTTGTTTTTTCAATTCATCCGTAAACTGTTTAAGCTCTTTTAATCGTGCTTGTAATGAATTTGAATCTATTTTTGCATCAGTATTAAGACTTGTCCCCGTTTCAATCATTATGATATTAAAGGTGTCCCAACTACTTACTAGATTGTCAAAACTCTGAGTTTGCTTTTTAACTGTTCTTGTAAAATTATTTAATTGCTGCTCAATAAGTGTCATTTGAGTTGCTTGCACTTCAATATTGGATAAATTTTGTACCAATTGAATTAATTTCTGTTGCTTCTGTGCAATAGCTTTATTCAGTTCTGTTACTTTATCATTTGTGAGTTGTCCATATTGGTTATAAACCGCTTCCAAATTAGACACGTCTACAGTTTTATCCTTAACTCCGTCTTTCAAAATATTAATAACCGACTTTGTAATATTTAAAGAACCGTCTAGATTTTCTTTTGGTAGAGCTAGAAGTTTTTCAAAATCTTCTTGAATGCCTGCATTAAGTTGTCCCATTTCCGTTCTTAATTTTTCAATGTCTCCGTCGGAACCCTTATAAGATTCAAACGCTTTGCTAACTTTACTAGAAAATTTATTACTATCTTCAACCAATTCGTTTTTAGAATCGTTTAAGTCTTCTGAAGTTATTTTCATATTATACTGAATTTTTTGCACGTCACCTTGAAGTAAGTTAAAAATACGTACAAATAATGCTCTTGCTTCCGAATCTTCATTGATCTTTCCAGATAGTTCAACTAATTTATTGTAGTAATTTGCAAATCTTATTCCGAAACTCTGTATCTCTTGATTTACAACGGATAATTTGTGGTTATTTACATCCAGGCAGTCTCGAACATGGTTTCTTACAGTGCCTTGATCAGTTGTTATTCCATATATAGTACTTACATCAAGATCTGGTTGCTGTAATATGATTAGCCCATATCCTTGAATTAATGGCGTCTGTGATCCTAAGTTCGTAATCGAATTTGATAACCTATCCATAGCGGGTCCAAGTATACTACTTGGTTGTAAATAAGTTGTATTACTTTCTGCAAAAGTATTTACAGGTGAGAAGCAACTTGTAGATACTGCTGTAACTAATAACCCTGCGACTAACGCTTTTTTCATGGTGATCCCTCCCATTTATTGGTGTCTTTTGATAAAATAATTGGACTAAATTTTAATTAATTTGAAATCTAACATTGTAACTATTAATCTGTATAGATTATTTTAAAGATGAGTTTTTAGGAATATAAATATAGATTGTAAACATTTGTACATAATGCCCTACTATAAACTTATTTCCTAAGTCATTACATAAAAGGCATATACGAAGATAATCTTGATTTTATATGTCTTAAAATGTAACTAACATCTTGTGCCCTTATTAAAACATCAAATTTTCATTGCGTATATAGTAAAATTTTGTTGATTTTTGTATAATTTTGTCCTTTTTTGTTTTTTTATCTTAATTATTTAATATGTGTACAAATTAAAATACTATACTTCTAAAATTGCTATGCAACTACACTTCCATAATTAAAATAATTATAATTTAATAATACTGATAAAAAGGTACTTAATTTAATTTAACTAGGTGAATTTTCATTTCCAAAAATTATTTTAGTATAATTTTTCAATACTATTCACTTATTTCTTCCTCTATATGGATATGTAAAATTGCATATCCATATAGAGGAAAGTTAACTATTATATATAATAGTCAGAAGTGGTATTTTTCCAAATAACCATTATGTACTACGGCTACATCAATATTAAGTTTCCATAACTTGTTGAAAACGTTAGAATAACGGAATTTATCCATTACTTCTATAACAATTATGCGTTGGATTCATCAGCCTTGGACAAAAGAATCCGACATGATCTAAAACAACCAAATGCCCCCTATAGAGTCGATGAAACATATATCAAATTCAAAAAGCAATGGATGCACCTGTATTTTGTTGCTGATTCAGAAGAAAATACAATTGATTTTTATCTTAGTAAATCAAGATATAAATAACCAACCAAATGATCTGTATCTCAAAGATGAATTGATGTGCAGATTATTTGTATGAGCAAGCTTTAGAAAAAAGAATCCCAAAAGAAATAAGGGATTCTTTTTTCTTTTGGGATTCAAATTTTTTCGCTTATGCAAATAAAAAACTCAGAAAATTCGAATGTTTTTCATTTTTAGATACATTGATTGCTGACAAAAAAGTCTTTTAATCGAATTATTTCTTTTCTAGTGTAACAGGAAGAGTAAACCAAAATTCACATCCTTGTTTTCCATCTGGACGACTCCGAACACCAATTTCTCCTTGATGCATTTCCACTAGTGATTTTGCAATAGCAAGTCCAAGTCCTGATCCTCCAGATTGTGAACTTCTTGATGGGTCTGTTCTGAAAAAGCGTTCAAATATACGTAATTGTTCAATATAGGAAATCCCTTCCCCTTCATCACGCAAAGTGAATATAACTTGCTGTTTTTGTTTATTTTCCTCTACAATTAACTCGATTTTGCCACATATAGAAGAATGACGAATCGCATTATGTAGCAAATTATTGATAACTCGTGCTATTTTACATGGCATAATCCAAAGTTTTGGCAATGTATCCGAAACATGTAATTGCAAATCAATTTCTTTGTCTTTCAATATGATAGCATGTGAATCTATTACTTTTAATAGAATACTATCTACATGTATTAAATTTGGATGAAATGCTTCTTGTCCAAGTTCTAACTTAGACAGTTCAAATAAATCATTAATTAATCCATTTAATCGTTGTATTTCGCTTAGAATTGTCGTTAGATACTGCTTTTTCATATCAGCATCTGCAATTAAACCATCCTGTAACGCTTCTATCATCAATTGTATGCTAGCAAGAGGAGTTCGTAAGTCATGGGAAATATTCGCAATCAGCTCAGTGCGTTCTTTTTCTCCTTTTTCTAACTTAGTAAAGCTTTCTTCTAATTTTTTTGCCATTTCTTGAAAAGCTGTGGCTAATTCTTTAAACTCTTCCGGTTCTTTTCCAATTATGTACATCGTTTCAAAATGTCTATCACTAAACTCTTTGGTTAATGCAATTAAATTTTGGATCGATTTCATAATAGGACGTGTCATTAACCAGTAAATAATTGTTGAAATAATTAGTGCTACAATCACGATTACTATAAATAACCTTGTCTGTTCTGGTCTAAGTAGCATTTTTCTTTCGCTATACCAGATAGAGATTAACATAATACCCGTACTTAATAAATTCATGAGCAACAATTGATAACGTAACTTCATACTTCATTTCCTCCATCTGGTTCAAAGCTATATCCTATGCCCCAAACTGTATGAATCCAACGATTCTTTGTTGTATGTTTTTCTAATTTCTCACGTAGGCGACTTACTAAAACTGTTACTGTATTTATACATCCGTCATAATCGAAACCCCAAATTTTTTCAAGAAGTTGAGATCTTGAAAATACTTGTCTTGGATGCTTTGCCATAGTATGAAGTACCTCAAATTCTTTCACTGTTAACTCAATTTCGTGCCCACAAACAAATACCTTTCTTTTAGTTGGGTGAATCTCTAAATCTAGGAATCTTATTATTTCTGATACTGTTTCTTGTACTTGTATTGTTGCTTGATGACCTCTCCGTAATACAATTTGTACCCTTAATACTAATTCACGAGGCGAAAACGGCTTTGTTACATAATCATCTGCACCTATTGTTAATCCCAAAATTCGATCTCTTTCTTCTTCCCTAGCAGTCAAAATAATAATAGGAACATTGGAGTGTTGACGAATTTCCTCGCATAGTTCCCATCCATCTTTTTTCGGCATCATCAAATCTAAAATAATGAGATCTGGCTGATATTGCTGAAATAAATTCCAACCTTCTTCTCCGTTTACAGCTGTGTATACTTCATACCCTTCTCTTTCTAAGTACCGTTTGCATATTTCTCGAATATTATCTTCATCTTCTATTATTGCAATTCTTTTTCTCATTCTTAAAATCTCCTCGGTTCTCTTATTGATAACGAAAAAATATTTTTCTTATTTACTCTTAAAGAATACATAAGTTATTCATATAAACGTAACAGAATATTATTGCCAATTAAGAATAAAACACATTGAACGTACATTCAATAGAAATCATAATTATATAAGCCAGATGGTCACTTTAACACAAAAATACTGGGACCTTTAATCTCTAGAAGATTAAAGGTCCCAGTATAAACATGCTATGTTCTTGGAAAATTATACATATCTTAAGGGGATCAAGCTTATGCAGTAATACCAAATAATTACTTGATTCTTTCTAATTTTGAACAGACTAATTCCTTAAAATACTTCACTGTTTTTTCACAAGATGCATCACTTCTATTCTATAAATAATGAACTTTAATGTGTAAACAGATTTTAATCCTAACATAGAAGGAACTCGCTTTTTAATAAATCAATGGGTTTATTCTACTATGTTGTTCAAGTATTTGAATTGCTTGATTTGGATGCCTGCTGTCATCTAGTTCTCTTTTTTCAAATCTTCTATTACTACTATTAGATAAACTGGATTCTTATAGACTGCTATAATACGAGACTTAAAAATATGGAAAATACCACAAAGTTTTCTTGAAGAATCGCCTTGCAGTCCTGCTGTCACTTGTTCTACTGAGATAAAAATCAATCGTATTTTCTTCGTAATCCACGGCATAATACAGATATATCCATTGGCCTTTTCTTTGATATACGTTTCATCGGTTCTTTAGAAATCCTTTGTCTGCTCTAGATTTTAACTACACTACATATGGAAACCTGATGTTAGGATCTCCTTACGTAGAATTAAGTTAGATGATGGGAACTAATGGTCATTTCTTACGTTCTCATTAAATACCCAGTTATCAATATTCCAAATTGATTAGTTAACTGATTCCAATGTATAAACACAGTTAACTCCGTAGAAACCATCTTCATTCTAAATTAAAGATATTCTTTTAAAAATTAAGTTTTGCAAAGAATATTTTTCCAAGCTGAAATACCAGTAAGCTCGGCTACAAACATGCGATCATTAGAATGCAAGTGTTTCTTTAAAATATTCATAATGTTAATACATGAATTAGTGGTTGCAACAATCCAAGTAAACTCTGTGATTTTTTCCCATGTTTCATAATTTTTGATAGCTTTAATAAGATCTTCATGATCTCGTTCTGGTTTACTTAAAACGTAAGTAATAATTTTTACATTACTCATAATTGCACTTCCTTATATCAAATATATTCTACAAAAATACCTAATCCGCTGTGGCAGGAATTGTTTTCTTTCCTATCCCATTTGTTTTAAATATTTTTTTATTTTTGTTGTGCTTTCTTAGTACGTTTTTTTGCTTTTGAATAATTTAAAATCAATGTTCTAAAGTTCATGTTACTTTAAACATCTTTCATATCTCTTTCATAAATGTTACAAAAGTATTTCATTGATTTTTAATAAAGCAATTATAAAATATTAAAGTGGGGAGATTAAGTCATTTTCGCAACAGAACCCAGAAATCTATATGAAAATAGACCACTTTGATTAGTAGTTAGTTAATTGTCGAATTTATCAGAATTTTGTATTTTTTTGTTGTTTTATCTTGTTTTTAATGTTAAACTTGTACTTACAAAGAAAGAGATTAAAGAGGACCCTTAGTTGAATTAATTTTCTGATTTTTCAGTCTTTAATGTTTTTTCCACTCCGTTTAATTGGCATGTTTGTGCATTGCTTCCCTACTCTTTCTTTGTTGTACCCTTCTAGAAGAAAACAATTTGTTCCTATCCAAATTGTTTTCTTTTTTTAATAGCTGCTTTATTATTTTTATATTAACAAAGAAAATATTTTAAATTACGCACTATTTAAAATACTAATCGACTGTTTGAAGTGGGAGTTAAGTATAGGAACCTATTGGTTTCTTATTCATTAAGCTATTCTTGTAGTTCCTACAGTTAAAAGACGACTGCAACCAATGATTTTAGTAATTTATATTTCTTATCGCTTATTTAAATAAATACGAAACTTATATTCTTTATTTACTAACATGGGATTGTGCCCCTCTTTCTTGCATGATACTTTCAATATATAAGTCTACCAGCATTCATTTTCTATCTAAAATTGACATTTCATACATTCCAATATTTTAGTGTGGGATTTTCTGTTGGAAAAAGATAAAAAGGAGCTAAATTTTCATTACTACTCATTTCCCTGTTCTAAATAACAAGTCTAATCATCGCACAATTACTATAAAAAAATTCACAATATTTCCAACACACTTAACGAGGGGGAATATCATATGCTCTTCACAGGATTCTTCATTAATCTATCTATTTTTGCTTTCTTAGTTAGTTCAGCTATTTTTATCCAAGTATTTATAAGGAAAATGGATCCCAAATCACTAAAGTTATTTGGAGGCATATTTGCAGGTATCATAGCTGCTATTTTGATGATTTTTAATTTTGAGCACATGGGATTGTTTTATGACCTTCGAGCGGTTCCCCTTATCATTTCGTTTATTTATTTTGGTCGTACAGCCGGCTGGATTACATTAATGTTTATTTTATTTATGCGTATCTTTTACCTTGATGGCGATTGGATACCCGCCTTGATAGCTGCATTAGGAATAGCTACTATATATACCTTATTTCAAACATATCTCAAAAATATCCATGCTTTTAAAAGTATCTTTCTTTATCTAGCTGTTTATATAGCTATAATCCATTTGGTATTTGGATTCTTTTATCCGTCTATACCACTTATACTTCTTGACATTCAAGGTACGTTATTTATATCTTGTGGACTCTTGATTGGTATTTTTCTTATGGAATCCTATCAAAAATTATATTCTTTAACACAAGAATTAGCTAAAGCAAATGAAACATTACTAGAATCAAGGCAAGAGTTAAAAGAAACTGTACATGAACTGCAAGGAGGTATCTTTAAATTTAAAAAAGTGAATGGGAATATAGTTCATACTTTGTGTGATGGACAATTATTTTATCAACAAGGGTTTCACTCTGAACAAGTTGTTGGGAAGAGTTTAATGGCTTTAGATCCCGCCATTGTTCCATTTCATTTAGTTCCTCAACTACTAAAACATTATCACAGGGCATGGGATGGTGAAGATGTTACTTTCGAAGTACCATGGCCAAATGATAAGGGGGGTGTCCTTTTCTCTCTAAGGCCTGTTAAAAGAGAGGGAAAAGTGATTGAAGTAGTTGGTTCTACTGTTGATATAACGCAGAGAATAAATGCGGAAAATGAGTTGAAAGTAACGAAAGAGCGATTAGAATCATTTGTTAATCATAACGTAGATGCTATTACTATATTTGATTTAGATGGACATATATTGCAAGCGAATAAAGCTTATGAGAGGATATTTGGTTGGTCAGAAGAAGAATCCATAGGAAAAAAATTACCTTGCGTACCTGAATTTTTAATAGACCAAACTTTGGAATATATAAACCACATTAAAAATACCAATACGAAAGACCCGATTATCACCTGTTTAGAAACTGTTAGACAAAAAAAAGATAAAACTCTTATTGATGTAAGCCTAACGATTTCACCTATTCTAGATTTTAGGGGTAATGTAATTGCTTTATCAGGGATTTTTAGGGACATTTCTGAAAGGAAACAAGCAGAAAGAGCACTGCGTAAATTACACCAGCAATTAAGTGACAGTGAAATGAAATATCGTGCACTCATCGAACAAGCAACTGATGCAGTATATGTAGTGGAGCTAAATGAGGATCAACTTCCAACTCGCTTTATCGAAGTAAATCCTGTTGCGTGTAAAAGATTTGGATATAGTAGAGAAGAGCTTCTTTCGATGTCATTTCCTAGTAACGTTCCACCAGATTCTCCAATGGTAGGAAAAATAATTGAAAAAATTAGAGAAGGGCAAACTACCTTCACATTACAAGATGAATTTACTTTTCCTAAAGGAAAGACCATGACAATTGAATTCTCTGTTCGTGTGTTTAACTTGAATGACAAAAAAGTTTTCTTGAGTATCTCTCGAGATATCACCGAACGGCTAAAAACAGAGGAATTATTACGAAAATCGGAGAAACTTGCTGTAGTAGGTCAATTATCCACTGCAATTGCTCATGAAATTAAAAATCCTTTAACAGCGATGAAAGGTTTTATGCAGTTATTAAAATCAATGGGAAATAAGGGCACTGAGCAATACATTGATATAGTATTATCAGAGATTGAACGTATAGATAGTATTACTAACGAATTTATGACATTAGCAAAACCTGAAGCATTAGAAATTAAAACTAATGACCTGAATGTATTAATGAAGCAAGTTGTAATGTTACTTGAACCTCAAGCGACAATGAATTGCATACAAATTAAAACTCAGTTTACATCTGATACTTCATTCATACTTTGTGAATGTAATCAATTAAAGCAAGCTTTTATAAATATCTTAAAAAATGCAATTGAGGCAACTTCAATGGGAGGGGAAATCTTGATTCAAATCGAATATGCACCTGATCAAAATCAAGTAAACATTCGATTTACTGATTATGGGTGTGGAATTGAACAGAAACGTATACCTTACCTAGGAGAACCATTCTATAGTCTCAAAGAAAATGGTATTGGTTTAGGATTAATGATCTGTTATAAAATTATTGAGAAGCACCAAGGAAAGATATTTATTGAAAGTGAAGTAGGAAAAGGAACAACAGTCAATATAGATCTACCTATATCTACTCTCTGAGGGTGGATTAAATGAAAGTAAACACAATTGATTATAAAAACTTAAGAAATCTAAAATTAAGACCCACACATTTTGATTAAACTTTTTTCAAAATGTGTGGGTCTCCTCTATTTATAAAATCAATATTTACAGCAATACTTTGATCAAGCTATCATTCAAACCAACATAACAAGTCTTTTTATCTCATTCGTTGACGAACAAATACGAATCCACCTAAAGCCAATAACAACATTCCAGCAATATATGAAATCATATCCATTGATGTTCCACCTGTTTTAGGAAGCCATACTGATGTCTTAGAATTTTCTTGAGTAGGTGGATTTTTTGAATCTATATTTGGATCTTTTGGATTCGTACTTGGATCTTTTGGATCTGTACTTGGATTTTTTGGATCCGTACTTGGATCTTTTATATTCGTGATGTCATAACCATGTACCTCTGATTTATATCCATTCACTGGTTGTTCTTTCACTTCATACTTATATGCATTTCCTTCGGCATCATATGCCGCTAAGTCTGTAAACGCATATTTCCATTCATCTGCTGCGCTCACTTCTTTTGTCGCGATCACTTTGCCATTTTGTAGTAGATCTACCTTGATCATTGTCGGACGGTCTTTCGCATTGTCATCCTTCCATGTCTTCGTTCCTTCTACTTTTGTTTCGCCTACTTTTGTATTTGTAATGTCATAACCTTTTACCTCTGATTTATATCCATCCACTGGTTGTTCTTTCACTTCATACTTGTATACATTTCCTTCGGCATCATGTGCCGCTAAATCTGTAAACGCATATTTCCATTCATCTGCTGCGCTCACTTCTTTTGTTGCGATCACTTTGCCATTTTGTAGTAGATCAATCTTGATCATTTCCGGACGGTTTTTTACATCTCCATCCTTCCATGTCTTCGTTCCTTCTACTTTTGTTTCGCCTACTTTTGTATTCGTAATGTCATAACCTTTTACCTCTGATTTATATCCATCTACTGGCTGTTCTTTTACTTCATACTTGTATGCATTTCCTTCGGCATCATATGCAGCTAAATCTGTAAACACGTACTTCCATTCACTTGCTTTACTTACCTCTTGTGTTGCAATTACTTTGCCATTTTGTAGTAAGTCTACTTTGATTATTTCCGGACGATCTTTCGCATTTCCGTCTTTCCATGTCTTCGTTCCTTCTACCTTTGTTTGGCCTACTTTTGTATTTGTGATGTCAGTACCACTTACTTTTGATTCATATCCTGGTACTGCTTGTTCTTTTATTTCATACTTGTATGCTTTACCTTCTGCATCGTATGCTTTGAGGTTTTCAAATGTGTACTTCCATTCTGTTGCCGCTGTTACTTCTTTTGTATCTACTACTTTACCGTTTTGTAGTAAGTCTACTTGGATCATTGCAGGACGATCTTTCGCATTTCCGTCTTTCCATGTCTTCGTTCCTTCTACTTTTGTTTGACCTACTTTTGTATTTGTGATGTCAGTACCACTTACTTTTGATTCATATCCTGGTACTGCTTGCTCTTTCACTTCATACTTGTATGCTTTACCTTCTGTATCATACGCTGCTAAATCTTTGAATTCGTATTTCCAGCCTGTTACTTTGCTTACTTCTTGCGTCGAAATCACTGTACCATTTTGTAAAAGGTCTACTGTAATCATTTCCGGACGATCTTTCGCGTTATCGTCTTTCCATGTCTTCGTTCCTTCTACCTTTGTTTGGCCTACTTTTGTATTTGTGATGTCGTAACCATTTACTTTTGGTTCATATCCAGCTATTGGCTGTTCTTTTACTTCATACTTGTACGCTACTCCATTCGCATCGTATGCTTGTAGCTTTTCAAACGTATACTTCCATTCTGTTGCCGCTGTTACTTCTTTTGTATCTACTACTTTACCGTTTTGTAGTAAGTCTACTTTGATCGAGCTTGGACGATTTGTTACGTTATCGTCTTTCCATGTTTTCGTTCCTTCTACTTTTGTTTCGCCTACTTTTGTATTTGTGATGTCATAACCGTGTACGTCAGATTGGTATCCCGCTACTGGCTGTTCCTTCACTTCATACTTGTATGCTACTCCATTTGCGTCATATGCTTCTACATCCGCAAATGCATATTTCCAGTTTGTTGCCGCTGTTGCTTCTTTTGTATCTACTACTTTACCGTTTTGTAGTAAGTCTACTTTAATCGAGCTTGGACGATCTGTTGCGTTGTTATCGTTCCACGTTTTTGTTCCTTCTACTGTTAATTTCGCTACTTTTGTATTCGTAATGTCATAACCATGAACCTCTGATTTATATCCATCCACCGGTTGTTCTTTTACTTCATACTTGTATGCATTTCCTTCGGCATCATATGCCGCTAAGTCTGTAAACGCATATTTCCATTCGCCCGCTGCGCTCACTTCTTTTGTATCAATTACTTTGCCATTTTGTAGTAGGTCTGCTTTGATCGTTGTCGGACGGCTTGTCGCATTTCCATCTTTCCACGTTTTCGTTCCTTCTACTGTTGTTTGCGCTACTTTTGTATTTGTAATGTCATAACCATGAACCTCTGATTTATATCCATCTACTGGTTGTTCTTTTACTTCATACTTATATGCATTTCCTTCGGCATCATATGCCGCTAAATCTGTAAACGCATATTTCCATTCGCCCGCTGCGCTCACTTCTTTTGTATCAATTACTTTGCCATTTTGTAGTAGGTCTACTTTGATTGTTGTCGGACGGTTTGTCGCATTTCCATCTTTCCACGTCTTCGTTCCTTCTACTGTTGTTTGCGCTACTTTTGTATTTGTAATGTCATAACCATGAACCTCTGATTTATATCCATCTACTGGTTGTTCTTTTACTTCATACTTATATGCATTTCCTTCGGCATCATATGCCGCTAAATCTGTAAACGCATATTTCCATTCGCCCGCTGCGCTCACTTCTTTTGTATCAATTACTTTGCCATTTTGTAGTAGGTCTACTTTGATCGTCGTCGGACGGTTTGTCGCATTTCCATCTTTCCACGTCTTCGTTCCTTCTACCGTTGTTTGGCCTACTTTTGTATTCGTAATATCATAACCGCTTACCTCTGATTTGTATCCCGCTACTAGGTGTTCTTTCACTTCATATTGGTAAGCTATTCCATTCGCATCGTATGCTTCTAAATCTGCAAATATATATTTCCAACCTATTACTGCTAGTACGTCTTGTGTTTTAATCACATTTCCATTTTGTAGTAAGTCTACTTTGATCATTGTGGGACGATTTGTTGCGTTTCCGTCCTTCCACGTCTTCGTTCCTTCTACTGTTGTTTGCGCTACTTTTGTATTCGTAATGTCATAACCATGAACCTCTGATTTATATCCATCCACCGGTTGTTCTTTTACTTCATACTTATATGCATTTCCTTCGGCATCATATGCCGCTAAATCTGTAAACGCATATTTCCATTCGCCCGCTGCGCTCACTTCTTTTGTATCAATCATTTTGCCATTTTGTAGTAAGTCCACTTTGATCATTTCTGGACGATTTGTTGCGTTTCCGTCCTTCCACATCTTCGTTCCTTCTACTGTTGTTTGCGCTACTTTTGTATTTGTAATGTCATAACCATGAACCTCTGATTTATATCCATCTACTGGTTGTTCTTTTACTTCATACTTGTACGCATTTCCTTCGGCATCATATGCCGCTAAGTCTGTAAACGCATATTTCCATTCGCCCGCTGCGCTCACTTCTTTTGTATCAATCATTTTGCCATTTTGTAGTAAGTCCACTTTGATCATTTCTGGACGATTTGTTGCGTTTCCGTCCTTCCACGTCTTCGTTCCTTCTACTGTTGTTTGCGCTACTTTTGTATTCGTAATGTCATAACCATGAACCTCTGATTTATATCCATCTACTGGTTGTTCTTTTACTTCATACTTGTACGCATTTCCTTCGGCATCATATGCCGCTAAGTCTGTAAACGCATATTTCCATTCGCCCGCTGCGCTCACTTCTTTTGTATCAATCACTTTGCTATTTTGTAGTAAGTCCACTTTGATCATTTCTGGACGATTTGTTGCGTTTCCGTCCTTCCACGTCTTCGTTCCTTCTACTGTTGTTTGCGCTACTTTTGTATTTGTAATGTCATAGCCTTTTACTTCTGATTTATATCCATTTACTGGTTGTTCTTTCACTTCATACTTGTACGCATTTCCTTCGGCATCATATGCCGCTAAGTCTGTAAACGCATATTTCCATTCGCTCGCTGCGCTCACTTCTTTTGTATCAATTACTTTACCATTTTGTAGTAAGTCCACTTTGATCATTTCTGGACGATTTGTTGCGTTTCCGTCTTTCCATGTCTTTGTTCCTTCTACCGTTGTTTGGCCTACTTTTGTATTCGTAATATCATAACCGCTTATCTCTGATTTGTATCCCGCTACTAGGTGTTCTTTCACTTCATATTGATAAGCTACTCCATTCGCATCGTATGCTTCTAAATCTGCAAATATATATTTCCAACCTATTACTGCTAGTACGTCTTGTGTTTTGATCACATTTCCATTTTGTAGTAAGTCTACTTTGATCATTGTCGGACGATCTGTTGCATTTCCGTCTTTCCACTTCTTTGTTCCTTCTACTGTCATTTTCGCTACTTTTGTATTTGTAATGTTGTAGCCATTTACTTCTGTTTTGTATCCCGCTACCGGTTTTTCTTTCACTGTATACGTATAAGCAACACCATTTGCATCATATTGCGCTAGGTCTACAAATGTATAATTCCAACCGTTCGCTGCTGTTACTTCTTGTGTTTGGATTACATTTCCGTTTTGCAGTAAATCTACTTGGATTGAGCTCGGACGATCTGTTGCATTGTTGTCATTCCATGTTTTCGTTCCTGAAACAGATGTTTTTGCATCTTTTGTATTGGTAATGTCATAACCGTTTACTTCTGTTTTATATCCATCCACCGGTTGTTCTTTTACTTCATACTTATACGCATTTCCTTCGGCATCATATGCTGCTAAGTCTTTGAATCCATATTTCCAGCCTGTTGCTTCACTTACTTCTTGCGTCGCAACTACTTGACCATTTTGTAGTAAGTCTACTTTGATTGTTGTCGGACGATTTGTTGCGTTTCCGTCCTTCCACGTTTTTATTCCTTCTACCGTTGTTTGACCTACTTTTGTATTTATAATGTCATAACCGTTTATTTCTGATTTGTATCCCGCTACTGGTCGTTCTTTTACTGTATACGTATAGGCACTACCATTCACATCATATGATTCTATATTTGTAAATGAATATTTCCAATCATTTGCCGCTGTTACTTCTTTTGTTTGGATTACATTTCCGTTTTGTAGTAAATCTACTTGGATTGAGCTTGGACGATCTGTTGCATTTCCGTCTTTCCACTTCTTCGTTCCTGCTACTGTCATTTTCGCTACTTTTGTATTTGTGATGTTGTAGCCATTTACTTCTGATTTGTATCCCACTACCGGTTGTTCTTTTACTGTATACGTATAAGCAACACCATTCATATCGTATTGTGCTAAGTCTGCAAATGTATACTTCCAACTATTTGCTGCTGTTACTTCTTTTGTTTGGATTACGTTCCCATTTTGCAATAAATCTACTTGGATTGAGCTTGGACGATCTGTTGCATTGTTGTCATTCCATGTTTTCGTTCCTGAAACAGATGTCTTTGCATCTTTTGTATTCGTAATGTTATAGCCATTTACTTCCGATTTGTATCCCGCTACTGGTTTCTCTTTTATTGTATAAGTAAAAGCATTACCATCATTATCATATGCAGGTAAATCTGCAAACGTATAGTTCCAGCTATTCACTGCTGTTACTTCTTGTGTTTTGATTGAATTTCCATTTTGCAGTAACTCTACTTGAATTGAGCTTGGACGATCTGTTGCATTGTTGTCATTCCATGTTTTCGTTCCTGAAACAGATGTCATTTTCACTTTATTTGGAATCATAAGCTTTACACCTTTTTGAGCATTCGCATCAACTGTAAAGTTTACTTTTGCTTTAGAATCAAAATCCAAATAGTCTGGAGCTGAAACTTCTTGCACATAATAGTTCCCTGGATCTAAATTAGGAACCTCGACCATACCTTGTCCATCCGTTATATACGTACTACCAATTTGCTGACCTGACTCCGTATACAAGTTAAATGAAACATTTGGTATAAATTTTGTCTCATCACCGGCAATATGCTTCACAATTCTTAACGTTCCCTTAGGAGGTAAATCGCCTTGCGCACCGCCGCCCTGATCTATATTTTTAACACTAACACTATCTGATTTAGATACTTGCTCTTCACCTGTAACCTTGTAGTCTACGGTATAATTATTATAAAATGCTGCTAATTTCTTTCCACTATCAGTTATATTTGCTTTATATTCAAAAACAAAAGTAAGACCATTGGCTTTATCTTTATTGATAACAGCCTTAAATCCATTATCACCAATAAATGTAACCGTTCCATAACCTTGCGCTTGGAATTCTTGTGGTGTCATTGGAGCTGCAAATCCTCCAATACGGAGACTATCTTGATTAAGCGTTTGCCCTTCTTGTAAAGTATCAACCAAAACAATATCACTATCTACATTTTGTTTTGACGTATTTACATTTAAAACCCATTGTATTTCATCAGTGTTTTCTGGTTTAATATCACCTGTTTTGTACGAAAACGGTGAAGATCCACCACTACCACCATCAGTCGGGCCAATAATCGTTACCGTTTTCTTTTCTAATTGTGTACCTAAATTCGTTTCAGTTGTTACCGTTTGTCCATGTGCAACATTAATTGCTTTGACTTGGAAATAAAAATTCCCTCTAATATTTTGAAGTTTCTCAACTGTATCACTAAATGTACATACGACATTATTTGTCTTTATTTGACAAGTACCAAAATTAGCACCTACATCATTATTTAATGGAATCGTTCCACTATATCCCTTCAATTCCGAAGGTAACGTTAATGTTAGTGTATCTCCAGCTTTCATTTGATTCCCAGATTTATCACTAAACTGTACTGCTATTCTTGTTGTTTCTGCGGAATCAAGCGTCGTTTTATCGATTGTAAAACTATCAACAAATCCTGTTGTATTTAACTCCTGTGCACTTGCTATTATGGATGTAAAACTCTGACCTATAGTAAATATAAAAAGCATTAGAATCGAAAAAATCGCAGTTACTCTCTTGATCATGTCATTCTCCTATCAGTTATAATTAGATGGCTCTAATATGAATATGCAATGACAATGACTTTATAGGCTGATGGTATTCCATTTCTTTTAATCGTTATACACATAAAGCTTGAAAACAAATTTCTATAAATAATTCTCTTGTACTCTACTAAACTTCATTTTTAAAATGTAACATTAATTTCACTAAGTTTAATATTTACAAGTTAAACAATTTTTGATATAATTGTAACTGGCGAAGTTACGTTTTTCATCATTCCTATAAAATCCCGAGATTTTATATCATATCTACCGTCTTATTTTGAGCATACATTTCTGATTAATAATGTTTTTATTTCAACGTTATTAGTTTATTGATATTACTTTTTATTGTTTTTATATTCATAATATCAATATATTCAGTTTTTTGATATCGTTTTTAAATGATTTATAACATTATTCACCAGAATCTTTTTCCCCCTCCTATAGGCATTCTTTCATGCTCCCATCCGTAATATAGGGCTTTTTAAATGCCAAAGATAGTTTTTGTAGTTTTTGTAATTGATTTTGTAATTAAAGAAACCAAACGTAAATTAATACCCCCCTCGAGATAAGATCCTTATTTTATACTCCCTCCTATATACACCAAAATATTGTCCTTAAATAATTGTTCTAAACCACTACCTAATTCTTGATTCATTTAGTAAAAATATAAATCACAAATAATTTTGTTTATTCAAATGTCACTTGGAAATCATTTCTCAGATTTTTAATTAGATAGTCTTATAATTTTCAAAAAGATTACCAAAAACGTTTATCAATTTTGGTCTACTTATGCATTTAGAATCTTAATTAAAATCTGCATGAATAATAAACTCCATGGCTAAATCTCGTTATACCGAATCTTCAATGAAATTCTCAGTTTGTTGACTAGATTCATAATTATTTGTATGAACTCAAATTTTTCATTGCTAGATTGAAAAAACCGTCTCAATTCTCTCTACAAATATTTGTAATAAGTATGTTATACATTAAGATGTCATACAAACAACAGAATACTTATTCTCTACTTTTACCGAATAATTACATTCCATTCACCCCGCTATCTATTCATAATGTTCAATATTATATATAAAATAAAACAAAGAAAGAGTAGTAAACATGAATATTATTCATTCGTTGATTAGACTGAATCTTCAGTCTTTTATGTTCGGATGGGGATATTTTCAGCTACTCTTTCTTTGTATTATGAGTTTAGCACTAAATATAAAGTATCACAAGACAAAAAATCACAAAATTCTCACAAATTCGACATTTTTTTCACAAACTAATATTACCACTACCTAGTAGAGGTCACCCTATCTCTCCATCAACTTATAAATTTTATGACGCACTTAAAACAAAATTGTGCATTTTCATCTTGAGAATTCAATCTTTTTATATTTGGGTTGTTTTTTAGCTTGATGTTGATGAAAGGTGGATCCAATTAAACTGATTTCTCTATTTCGTAGATTTAGGAAAATAACTTCTTGTTGAAAACTCTTCAACATAACCAGAAATACATAGTATCACATCAAAGATTATAAATCTATATTGATTTTTTTTTAATAATCTATATATAATTATAATAAATATAAAATGAAAGTCAATATCAATTAGGCATGAGGATGATGAATATAAGAATGACCAAACATCCATGCTTCGGAATGAATACAGTAATGCCAACTAAATATGACCAGGTTAAGTAATTTGAATCATAATTAGATTACATAATCGATTTTGGGTATGGGTAAAAAGTTATTCTATTTAGTCCTACATGAAGACAAATAGAACGATAGAAATGTAATATGCTCTTACTTCCATTTCTCATAGTATTTAAAAATTATCGCCTGCAACCTGACTTTGTATAAAGGTTTTCTAACTTGGGTAAGAAGCGTAGTTATTCCTTTTCCCCTAAATTAACTGTATAGTTTCCGTATTCCATTTTTCTATTCAATAACTTAAATTGCATAACAATCGAGGAATGCTTCTCTAAATTCTTAATATTTTTGGCGAATTTGTAACAGAACCTTTAGTTACAAGCAATATTCTTTAAATACAATATTTTATCATCTAAGGAGGAAACAGTATGAAAGGCTTAAAGTTTGTTTATAAAACTCCCCTTATATTAACAATGAGTGTAGTGTTGATGGGATGTAACACAGCAAAACAAGAGGCTCCGCAAAAACAATCTACGAAGGAAAATACGCAGTGGTCATATAAAGGGACTACAGGTCCAGAGCACTGGGGAGAATTGAAACCAGAATACAAAATGTGTTTAAATGGTCAAGAACAATCTCCGATAGATATCAAAGCAGAACAAATAAAATCAACAGTTGATAATAATCTTTTGCAAATAAACTATCAACCAATATCATTTTCTATTAAAAATAATGGGCATAGTATTGAGGGAAAAGCAAATAGTTCTGATGATTATCTCACGCTAGGAGGAAATCGTTACACATTAAAACAATTCCATTTTCATACACCAAGTGAGCACCAATTTGAAGGAAAACATGCTGATATGGAATTACATCTAGTCCATCAAAATGATCAAGGTCAGTTAGCAGTAATAGGTATTATGATAAAAGAAGGACAAAAAAACGAAGGTTTTGCAGCAATGTGGCAAAATCTCCCGCACAGAAAAAATATAAAGGCCGATGTGCAACATACCATTGATATAAAACAGATTCTTCCTTCAGATTATTCATCATTCCGTTACATGGGGTCTTTGACCACACCTCCTTGTACTGAAAATGTCCAATGGATTGTGATGAAACAGACAATAGAGATGTCCAAAAAACAAATTAAAGTGTTCCATAAATTATTCCCAACGAATAACCGACCAGTTCAACCAATTAATGGACGAGCAGTATTATAGAAATCAGTAGTTCGAACCAATACTTTGATCTATATTACCGATTTATGAATGTTTATTATTCGAGAATCATAGCGAAGTTTTGAAACCCAGACAATTTAAATAATGATTCTCTTGCTCAATGAAATTATTAATTTTTTTGCACCAGTATAGAAAAAAGTTGTTGTCCTTTAGGACAGCAACTTTTCCATTATGTTACATCATCTTTTTGTTCCTTAAAAAAGAAAAAGATAACATACTAGATATATAAATTATTAGCAAAAATCTTTTTTTAAAATAAAACCCCATAATTATCATATAATAATTATATGATAAACAAGCAATGAACATTATAATTCATAGTACATGTCTTACTTTAACCTTAAAATAATAAAATAAATTATATTTTTACAAAAGAAAACAACCTGTATAAAAACAGATTGTTTTCATTTAAGGGTAAAACAAAGAAAGAATGGCAAAAAAGACACAAACTTATAAAGCACAAAAAGTAGATCGATTAGATAGAACTAAGAATTCTGATATCATACTAGTTAGGGTTTCTGTTTACTCTTTCTTTGTTATTATGAATATAGCATCAAAAAGACATATATCAACAAAAGGTAACATAATTGTTACTTTTTCGATATTTAATCATAATTCTTTACAATCCATATCATAGTAATGAAAAAAAGTGACGTGCTTTTTTCATTGCTTTCAGTATAAACATTGATATTATTTTTTGTACCAGTACGACAAAAACTGCTGTCCTAATAGGACAACAGCCTTTTCATTATACTGCATTTTCCTTTTGTCCCTTTTGTAAGCTATTATTTTTTTAAACCGTAATCGAAGTAAACTACAAGTTTAATTACAAAACATATTGCAAAGCCACTCCATGTTTTTGCTGGACGTTATAACGCAAAAAAAAAACAACCTGTATAAAAACAGATTGCTTTCTTATGTAGGGTGAACAAAGAAAGAGTGGAAAAAAATGCACAAACTTCTTCGACACAAGAAGTACATAGGTAGAGAAAACTAAAAATTCTGAAATAAAACTTGATAAGGGTTTTTTGTTTACTCTTTCTTTGTTGTTATAAATATAACATTTAAAACGACATATATCAACAAATAGTAACAAAATTGTTACTATTTCGACATTCAATCATAATTCCTCCCATTCGGAACATGCTTTGTATTTGATATGAAATACATACTCTCTTATTTTCAGCAATCGCACAGTACAAAATATTATTTATAGACTCTAATTTTTGTTCATCTAAAATAGACATCAGCACCTTATTTTGTCTCTAATACATTTCACTTAATTCTTAAATCCTTGTTTTATTGATACCCATCCCATCATAGTCCTACCAATCATGATCTGTATTGCTTCGTATGCTTTATGTCCACCAACTTTTCCATTTCTTTCACTTTGTTTAGGTCCTTTAATATAGCTGATACTCCTCATAATTGAATTCTTGCCATGTTTATGCCTTATACCATCTATTGTTTTTGTTAATTTCCTTTCGGTATCCTTTTTAGGAAGTATCTCATTTTTTTCTATATACCTTTATATATTTTTTTACCAGTTCATTGTGATATAACTATTGATTTAAAGTATTATACGGAATAAAAAAAACACTCGTTCTGATTAAGGACGAGTGTTTTTTTAGGTTATCTAACAGGAATAAACTTCCATGAGCTAGGCTTTTGCTTTTTTTCACCTAGTACAATCCAATTTTTCTTTGCATTTATATTCTCATAATTTAATGGATAGTCATCTGTAAAAATATTATATTCTGTAGGATTATCCAGGTTAATTTTAATTTTAAAATCAGCTAAACTATCAGATTTTTGAGCAAGGTGAATCCAACTAGAATAATTAGACCAATTTAAATATTGGAATTGGTCGTAATTTGAGTGCTTCATGCGAAGATATATACTCTCCCCATGGTGTAGCTTTGCATCATTTTCTTTGTAGAATTCAAATTCCATAGGTGTACCAGATAAACCATTGTTTTCTTTATTTGCAAGTGTGACATAATCGTAACGATTTGCTATATACCATTCAAATGTTAGACCTTGATAAGGAGATTCACTTGGTACGATATAATAGTTTTTCCCTGCTTCTATGACGTTTCCCTCTATATCATAGATTAATGCAGTCTCTATACTTGGAGCTTTCACATTTTCAGTAAAAGTTTTAAACCACAGATTTAAGAAACCTGCGGTATTGCGCTGAGCTTCTCCTAAGCTTCGCTGCACAGCTGGGGTAACCATTTCTTGCCACAATTGTGCCTTACCACTATTATAATACTTAAATGTTTTATCATTAGTAATATTTTGGATTTCAGGTTTAGCTACTCGAGCTGCATAATCAATCCATTCTTCAGGTGTGGATAGAGAATTGTTATAGTTCCCTCCAGTATTGACTGCAAATTGATTTTGAATGGTTGTAACATAATTTTCAAAGTAGCTATGATATTTTATAGCTCTCGTATCAATTGCAGTAAAATTTGCTGCATGCATAGGTTGGGTAGCATCTGTAAAGTAGTGCGTGGCTACTCCTAAGTAATAGAAAGCTTTTTCATAGTCCTTATTTCGTAAATGTTCTCCAGATTCATAAAAGTATTTCTTACCTTGTGTAAGAGCCGTTGGATTTGTTTCTCCTCTATAATTTTCTTTAGTATCAGGATCATAAAAATGAGATTTCCATCCGCCTTTAAAAACGCCGCCTATTCCTGTTCCACCATCGTTAAACTCTGCATTATAATCTGCATCATATAATCCTTTAGAAAATAGATCTTTATATTGTGGATAATTTAAAAAGTCCACAGCCTGCTTATTTGCTTCAATATTAGATTCTGTTTTCATAATTTCAATAGCTTGTTTTGCAATCCATAAATGTGTACTTTTATCAGAATGATACGGAGCTTCTGCAGACCATCTTGCAGTAATAGGATCATTCTCATTTAAATCAATTTGATCGAGATGAGCATAGCTACTTTGAGGACATGCTCCTAAAATAGTTAAAGTCACTCCAGCTATACATAGTGTTGATACGATTTTTTTCATTTTTTATTCCTTCCTAAATATAAAGATTCTTATGCGGATATTCATCTTAACAACGACAGTTAAATAGCTCTAATAAAAGAGCGATTAGCAAAGGCTAACTGCTTAATTTCTCTCTAAAAGGAATACAACCACACATCGATTAAATTAAAAATTTTAAATTAACCCTAAACAATAATTTTCCTTCTCTATATCTAGTTATATATAAAAGCGCGTCTTATTTAAACATGTTTTTTTATGCAATTTCGCATATCCAAAAATAGGGAATCAAATAACCTTCCATTTGTTATATTAATGAAAGGCCGTTGTCTTTAGACCATTGAAATTATGATGTTTTAAGTTAATAATCTATATCTATTAACTTACGAATTTTCACTACCCCTAAGTACAAAAAAACGTTATTCTTTCTAAACACTCTAAGAAAAAACAACTATAATAAAATTTAATTAATTGGTATATACTTCTTGAAACCCTTACTTATGGTTCCAATGTATCCATTTTTAGTGAAGAATTTATGTGCTTTTATTCTAGCTGCACTACTTAATAAGATAATTCTTGTGGATCCCCTTGCAATAGATATCTCTTCTACATGTTTCAATAACTTTTCCCCTATCCCATTACCTCGAAAATCTTCATTTACAATCACATACTCTAAAACAGTATATGGTCTAAATTGATATCCAGGATCAAGGCAAAACGTCATAAATATACTTCCTTTGACCTTACCACTTTCCTCATAGACAAACAAAAAATTATTAGAATCCTCCCTTATCTGCTCAATTCTTTCTGGTAAAACCTTAATATTTTTGCTATGTGGTGCTAATTTTTTATATAGATTTTCAATTACATTACTGTCCTTTGGTTTAGCTTCACGAATCATATAACTACCTACCTTTTGCATTTAATATATTATGATAAAGACAGAGATCGATTATGACTATAACTCTATATAGGCTTTTTCCCCACCCGGAATCTTAAATTTTTTCACATTATATTCTTTAATTATATATACCTTTATCGCTTCAAAATCTATATCCAAAGTAAGAATTGGATTTTAAAAAAAATATATTACTTCTTCCCCGTCATAAATTCGGGCTTTTATTGTTTCTTTGCCGGAGTGAAACGATAAATTGACTCCTTTGTAAAAATATTCATAGTATCCCTCTTCGTCCTGCTCACTCTTATCTTCAAAAGGAACACATTCAATATGATATATATTTCCATTTACATTTATTGATTTCATACAACATTACCCCACTTCCAATAATATCTACAAAAATTAGCATCCATATTTAGCAAAGTAATTTTTGAAATGATAACATTTTCCAATGTGTCTATGAATTTTATTTGCTAATAAATTCATAGGCACATTAACTATTGTAAAAAGCATACAAACCCAATTCTTATCAAAGCGCATGATTAGAATTGCAGTGCTCTGAATATATTTAAGAACTATAGTTATATATAATCATAGGTTATTACGGAAGAATGGGGTATTCTTACAGAAAACTATATATTTCTATTTAAGATTAATTAACTATAAGAAAATAAATTTCATATTTTAACTAAATATAATTCATGAATATATGTAAATGGGGTATTCTTATCTTTTTTATTTATGTGATGAAGAAAGTAGGTATAGGAAAAATAAACAAACGTTTGTTTAAAATATTTTAGTTATGAATCAATGTATTATGATGTCCCGTGTTCAATTGTCCGACTAGTAAATTTCTCATTTATTATGTAAATTTTATATAGCAAAAAAAAAGCATCCGCTATGGATGCTTTTTCTAGAAACTTATCGTTACAAGTTCTTCTTAACGCTTTTTCTTCATGAGAAGTAATTAACTTTTAAACTCTTCCTAATATTCGAAACCACTATTTGTAATTCAAACCATATTTTGTTGATACCAATATAGTTACAGGTATGCTAAAATCCATTTGAAACATTGCTTTTGGGAATACAATTGCTATCATAATCGCAATTTATTTTCTACAAACTGATTGGGTTTCAACCCAAATTGCGGTTTTATTCCGCAGTTCTTAACAAATTGTTAAGGACCTTTTTTATTTGTCCTTTAGTTGCGAAAAAATAAAATTTACAAAGATGTAAAATTTTCATAATAGGGGTAGTTAAAAATATTAGCTTGATGGCCATGGGGTACAGCCGAAATACGTGTATATCTAAGTCGAACCCCATGCCCATCAACTTAAGAATATTAATTTCATCCCAATTGAAAAAAAACGTTATTCTCTCTAAACAAGTTAAATTAGAAAGGATGACGTTTTTTATGAATCTTTCGATTCATAGTGAACTCCAATTATTTGCTGAAGAATTACATCGATATCTTATTCTTCAGAAGAACTTGCTAGAAAACTAGCTTTTGTATAACGGAAACGTAAGTTTTTGGGTCATGATTTGGTTACTCACAATATAAAAAGCTCAAATTTCTAAGCATTTAAATTGAGAGCGTTTTTTCATTACTTCATAAATAGCTTCTTTTTTATTGAATGTGTATTTTATTTTGGTATAACAGGGACCCAGAGTTCATGTCTCGGTTTATGTTTCGGACCGTAATAACATTCTATGCATGGTAAATTTGCAAGTTCATACTCAGAGGTTGGGACCCACTCAGAATATAGGCGTTTCCATGCATCCACTATGTTCGGAAAAACTGCCCATGTACTTGCAGGAATAATTAATGTTTCCATATCAGCTGATACTTCTCCATCATATCTTACACCCATAAAGTAGGAGAACTCTTCATCTGTTATGGCGGCTTCTTTTCCACAAACCCCCAAAAGGCTTTCAAGCGTGCATTTTGGGGTTTCCCATGACATATCTATTAATTCTTGCATAAATCCATCTTTTTTCGCAGTGTTCCAAAGTGTAGGGATTTTTTTAAATGCGCTGCTTGTTTTTACGGGGTTACTCTTTCCTACAATTCTTAACTCAAAATCAAGGTTTTCAATTCTGTAATCCATCTCGGTACCTCCTTTAATTGAAATTTGGAAGGAAATTTTCGGAAAGGCTTTTAACTGTACTCCTTTATTACGAGCATTAGAAGGGGTTACCCCATGTATTTTTTTAAAAGCACGTGAGAAAGCATCGGAAGAAACGTAACCGTATTTAATTGCTACATCGATGATCCGAATATCACTTTTTTGAATTTCAAATGCTGCAAGCGTTAAACGTCTTCGTCTAATATATTCTGAAAGCGACACACCTGAGATTGAAGAAAACATTCTTGAAAAATGAAACTCAGAGCAATTAGCTGCCTTTGCAATCTTCTTGTAATCCATTTCTTCATCCAAACTATTCTCAATGTAGTCCAATGCATTATTCATTCTTTCTAGCCAATCCATATGTTTACTTCCTTTCAAATATTTACTTTAATATATAATAGATAATAATAGCCGACATTTCATGCCTAAAAATGTCGGTACAAAAAATACACCTTTTAATAGAATGTAAAATAAGGGGGAACTATTTGTTCTCTGGTGTTTATATATTCTTTTTATTTACTTCTATTATTTCTCTTTTAGAACTTTTATAATATTCTAACCAGACACAATTTCCCATCGAAAAAAGATCTTTTTAAACTACTATTTTATAGATTAACATATTATCTGATATGTTAATCTATATCTCAAAATGGGTAATCGAGAAGGTAATAACCAGGTACTTTTTAGATTTTCAGCGTATGGAAGTACTTCCTCCAAAATGGATGTAATATTTATGATACGCTCCTTTTTGGTCTTTCCTTCTTTCACTTTAAATTCTTTTCGTTTTTTCGTTTCAGTTTTAAAATTTTACTCGTTTCCATTTTAATTAAATAACGTACACGTAATCCTGTATTGATTTCAATCAAGAATAAAATGTAATCTTGATTTGAACAATGACGTTTAAGAGACTATTTCATATCTCCGAGTTGTTCTTTGCTCGGAATTGGATGTACATCAATTAAATGTTGCTTTTTATTCATCTGATTTTTAATCCCTTTATTTCCAATGATTTGAATGTATACTTTTATATCTTTTTTTATAACATCAATGAAAACAGATGGAAGTCAATGTTTAAGAGGAAATGAAAGTAAACTTTCGGGTAAAAGTTTACATTGGAGTTTTGAATCATTTTATAACTAATTTTGTAAAAAATTTCTCAATATAGATATACTTGTTAATTAAGGTTATAATATTCAAAATTAACAAAAAATAAATTATAATAAAAATATGATGGTTATCCTTTTGTTTACTCCTTGTGCTGAAGATAAGATCGTGTTCGCCGATCTTATCTTTTTTTATTTGTGATTTTTCATATAAAAAAAGAATCCTTATCATAAGGATTCTGTAACAGGAAACAACAAATATATAATAAAGAGAATTACTTATATTATAATTTAATAATCACAAATTAAATATTTGGGAGTGTGGTGGGGTATGGGGAAAGTAAAGGAATTGGAATCAATAATAAAAGAATTAGAAGAAGAGATACAATGGCGGGATAATCATATTATAGAAATTAATTCTGATAATACACGGGTATTAGAACAGTCAATGGAAGTAGCAAGACTTATTGAGTTGTATGATAAATTCATTAGGAAAATGAATTTAGAAGATGAATTAAAGGTATTCTTGAAAGAAGAGATAAACAGTTACAATTAAAGAACAACACTCCTAAGGTTTAACCCATCTTTTATCAACATGTTAATTAATATAGAAGATTTGAATTAACTATGAACCAGAGAATACCGATTAAATTACATGTAGCTTGCTTTCTCAAAGTATGGGCAAAAACACCTGTAAAATAAATAACCAGTTCCTTAACGTACAAGGAACTGGTTAAAATCTGTCCAATTTGTGTCTAAACGTACAATTTTCTTTTTTTGATATGGTGAGCCCAACTAGCAAATACAATTTTGGATCAGCTGAAAAATGGTGAGATAAAGGAGTATGTTGCAATGAAAGATGTATTTTATACGTTTAGGAAAGTTGTAGTAAGTCGAGAAGATTTTAAACATATTATTGGGAATGCACAACGCGGCGGACAGGTAATTTATACATATTCAAAAACGCCACGTTCATAAATAGAAGATAAAGGGGAGGAGAATTATGGGCGATTTTAAACAAGGCATTTTACCGCATTGGGATTATATGTGGAAAGATAGAGCCGGAAATAGATGTATGGGAATGGTTATGTATCCAGAGAAACGAAAATGTTCAACAAAAATGCTTCAGAAAATAAAAAGGGCGTATGAGCAAGCGGCAGAAATTAAAGTAACTGTACAAGTTCAACAGACATATGAGTACGTAGAAGGAATGATCGTATCCTTTGATGAAGAAGCTCCTGTATGTACAATGCTTGATAAAGATGAGAATCCGCATCACATATTTGTAAAAGATATTTTGCGTATTGAGCACTCTGAATAAACTTTTCATACATAAATTGAAACGCCATAATAATAATCTTTTTCTATAATAGTTATCTTTTAGTATGTAACGAGCAACGAAAGTATATGTATAATATTTAATAAAGTAAAATTGATAAATGTAATCGTTTGTTAGAACAGATTATCGTTTCATGTCTGTTCTTTTTTGCGTGATGCTGGAGAAATATATTCCTCCAGCATTTGCCGTTTTATGACAAAATATATTGTTAACTTTTTTTAAAATGAGGTTAAATTCGTTGACAACTTTTTTGAAAAGCACTTTATTGACATGAGTTTTAGAATGTTGTTTCATAGTCATTGTATTGAAAAAAATCGGCGGTCTTGTCGAAAAGTAAAAGTTAAAAAAAGAAAGAATTTATACATATATCTTGTGTCTTATTTTGAAACGTAATACAATATATAGAGAAATTAAGAAATGACATACAAAGAGTATAGATTGGAGAGGGAGGGTCGGAAATGTTAGTTGCATATGATTCTATGACAGGAAACGTGAAGCGTTTCATTCACAAATTAAATATGCCGGCCGTTCAAATTGGTGAAGATCTAGTAATAGATGAAGACTTTATTCTTATTACGTATACAACAGGTTTTGGCAATGTACCAGAACGTGTTTTAGAATTTTTAGAGCGCAATAATGACAAATTAAAAGGCGTATCTGCAAGTGGCAATCGTAACTGGGGAGACATGTTCGGTGCAAGTGCTGACAAAATTTGTGCTAAATATGAAGTGCCTATTGTATCAAAATTTGAGTTATCAGGTACAAATAACGATGTAGAATATTTTAAGGAGAAGGTGGCAAATTTGACTAAAAGAAATAAAATCTAAAATATGGACGTTTTTACACGCATTTTGATTAACATCCTGTTTTTGTCCGTAAAGAAGTAGAAGTATTACTTAACCAAAAAAAATAACCCTATTTGAGGGGTTAGCTAACTTCAATATACTCAATATTGCTAATTAAGTACTTACATATTTATTTGCAAGTGTAATCAAAAAATCCTCTTTATGAAAAATTAGTTCTCTTAAGTGTTTTTTGTTTTGCTCAAATCCACGGGGCCTCCGTTTAATATAGATATTTTAAATATAGAAAGGAAAAACTATAATGATATTAAACACTTTAAAACCTTTTTTGACAAGAAAGAAAATTATTAGTGTATTACTTACATGGTTATGTTCAAGTATATATTCCATTTACAATGTACTTTGCCCACTATTTAATACAGGAACATCATTTTCTATTCCAGCATTTTGGCCTATAATAAAATTCCAATCCTTTGGTATGTTGGCTAGTATTTTAGGTCTTTTAGTACTGATTCCTTTTCCCTGGTGGAAAAGTACTTATGAATGGTTTGCCGACTTTATAAAGAAAAAATACAATAATTTGCTTAACAATAACTATGATGCGTAAGGTTTGCCGACCTTTTGCATCAATGCACCTCTTTCCTTTGCCGGGGAAAGGGGTTTTATTTTCTCTTTATAAAAATGTTACAGTATTAGCTTATCATATGCACCTCAGAATATCAATAGAAATACACCTCAGAATATCAATAGAAATACACCTCAGAATATCAATAGAAATACACCTCAGAATATTAATAGAAATGCATCTCAGAATATCAATAGAAATGCACCTCAGAATATCAATAGAAATGCATCTCAGAATTGTATAATTTTGCACTGGAAAAATTATATTAAAGGCTTTAGGAGTAATCACACTTTGTTCTTAAATTAAGGAATTGGGTGTTTTTGTCCATCACCCAAATTTCAAACAGTTTTACTTTTCAATTGATAATACCCATTTATTAGGTTGATTGAAAACTCCGTGTGGGATTAAATATCCCCGTAGCACCACATACTTCTGAAATTTCTCTTCTGGTACTACAAAATAAGATGAACCTTCGTTTGTTTCTCTTTCTAGTACACGTTTTCCACTGAACAATTTACGCATATACATACCCCCATGATTAGTACAAAATAATAAAATATAAGGCTCATACTAAGTGTAATACTATCATATTTAAATTGAAATACGGCTCTTGGTACATATTTCGCAAGAAATCTATCCGATATAAAAATAATATCGCCATTTCACATAAGATAGTATCCAAAACAAACGAGACCGAATCCATTAAGCGGATGAACTAAGCACAAAATTAAATGTAGACTATTGATTTTGTGTATTATTTTTTAGTAAACATTACGGTACGTGAAATTTTATATTTCCTTATTATAAAAGCCCCCATAGATCGTACACCTATGAGAGCTACCTAAGGGTATTTAGACTTTCGACTTCCTTCTATTGTAACAGGCTTTCACCATACATGAGAAACATAATGAACCAAAAACAGACCATCATAATAAGAAATTCTTTAAACCCTTGCTGAAAGGAAGTACGACCTTCTTCCATTCTACATGCCCCTTTTCTTGATATCTTTGTATATGTTAAAATACAGAGGAAAGAAACCTGCCAATTTCTTTCCCAGATGGTAACTCAGACTTTTGCTCTTTGTTTGCTTTTTGCAAATGAAGAGCTTTTATTTTTCATACTTATACTTACTTTCTAACATCGCATAGCGCAATAGCTTTAACTTTGTCTCTTTTTTTAATGCTTTCCACTCAGATACACTAATTTTCATTTTTCATTCCTCCAATAATTAAATTTGTTATTTAAATAGACTTATAAGTTCCAGTTATATATTTTTCTAATTTGTTTATCGCTAAATCCTTCATGGACAGCAAATATTTCTGGAAAATCAGAGATACACAAATCAATAATTGTATTATCAGTTGTTCTTATATAGTAATATTGGACAGCTCCTTCATAATTTGAATATAAATAGTACTTATAAATCTTATGATTTAATCCATTTTTCTCTAATACCTCATATAACTTATTTTTAGTTTCATCCATTACGTCAAAAATGGTTAACTGCTCCATTATTAACAGCTCCTCATTGCGTAAATTTACTAAACTAACTCTAAGAACAAGGTTGTTTCATTATGTTCATTTGTATGCACATTAAACTGTTTTCCCGTAGCTTCTAATGCACTAAAAAGCATTCTTTTATATCCTTGCTCCATAAAATCTACACTGATTTGACCATGATTCATAATAAATTGAAGATCAGCCATCATCTTTTTAACTTTCCGTTCCATATAATAACCTCCTCAATAAAGATATATAACTTATATAACAATTCTATTACTCATTTTTCTAGTTGTCAATATAAGTTATATAACTTATAATATTTTTTATAGAGGAGGTTGTAATATGGCTGTTAATAAAGATAAGTACACTCAAATTTTAGTCACTTTTACAAAAGAACAAGTAGAACAAATAGAAAATTATTGGCATGAAAATAAGCTGAAGAATCGAAACGAAGCAATTCGTCAGATTATAGACAAAGGGTTAAGTCGTAAATAATGGCTACCCTTTTTATTTTTCCTAAAAAACCTAAAAACGCATTTAAATTCCCTCTCTCCCTTTACATGCGTTTTTATAACAAATATGACTTAATATATTAACAACTCCATCAAAACCCCATATAACCAAATCTGAAGGGTCATTTTTTAGTTAAACTGATTTTTTTCATGTATTCTTTAAGCAAATGAAAAAAAGAGCCGGATTTTCATCACAGCTCATGTATTGATTGGTTCTGTATGTGTACATGTAGGATATTGAGAACAACCAAAAAACTTATTTCCGGTTTTATTTGAATTACGGATCACTAAATCATGTTTACATGTGGGACATTTCCGTTCTGCAGGTTTTACCCCTTGATATACATCTTCAGCCGAATATTCGGGATTAATTTTATTAATCAGTTTCTGAAGTTCTACACGATCTATTAATTTTACATGACAAGCTTCCGCTAATTCCTTTGCTTGTCTTGTATATACACTGTTTGTTACAACCCAGCCCTCATGTGCTTTGTAATAGGCTTGTGCTGCATATATCTCTTGTACGGCACTAATACCGACTCTATTTTTCATCCCGTAGCGTTTCGCCTGGATTACAATACGATTCTTTCCCTTCAATACCAAATCCGCTCCAAAATCATTTGACTGCTTTGTGACTGTTGGAGAATAACCCAACTCTCGAAAGAGAGCTTTTAGGTATACTTCGAATTGATGGCCGTCCATTTTGTCTATATAGCGAATACCTGACTTAGCAATTCGCTTTAATATTCTTCGCTCCTGGATCTTCCGGTACATGAATTTACAAATACGAAAAAGAACATAAAGGACAAAACCATACATCAAAATTTGTAATATGTTTGGCATTTCTGGTAGATTAGACACTTCGCTCCACCTCTTTAATTGGTTTCATTTTCTTTGGTTGGGCTGTTTCTTTTAGCTGTTGCTCATTCACTTGTTTCTTCCGGACATCGTTCCAATCTTTTTCATTCGTTGGAATATCCTCTTTAAGATCGACAAAGCATTTCATTGTCTGAATGAAGTCTTTCCCAGCTTTATCATTATCAACCGCCATGATGACCTCTTTAATATCGTGCCCTTCTTTTTTCGCATCCATTAAAGATTGAATCACTGTTTTTGACTTCAATCCATGCATAGAAACCAGCCGAGCGTTTTGGATATTATTTTGTTTAATGCTCCAATGAGATAACATGTCGATTGGATCTTCATAAAAATAAATCTTATCCGGTTTACCTACATCAACCGTAAAACCGGCATTGATTTTTTCATAATTCGGGACAATTTGCTTAAAGCTTCCTCTTTTATTCTCCATTTTGACTGTACCTTGACGGTTCATTCCAATGACTTGCCCTTTGCCTCCTTCTTCTCTCCATTTGAACACCACATTATTTTTCTTATCCTGGGCAATGAGATCCTTTTTAATCAGCCAATTCACCAAGCGAGGATCTATTTTCCGTTCATGAATTAGATATTCTTTTATCTCTGTTTGCTTATTTACTTCCAGGTGTTTGGGATAACTAAAAGGCTGCTGTTCTTTTTTGCGATCCTCTTCAGCTTTTGAACGATCAAACTCTTTGTAGTCCCCATTCTGAATGTCCATCACAGCTTGTGGAAATGTCATGTCATAGTACATCATCGCAAAGCTAATGGCTCCATATCCTTTTTCCCCCCGACTATTCCAGGCGTATTGATTCCCTTTAATGATGAGACTGTCATGTTCCGTATGACGATAATAGTTTCCTTCTTTCTTAAACGTTTCTCCATTTGCCTCCAGATATGAAATCAAGTCAACTTTTCTTGCTTTCATTGCATCCTCCGCACTGACAAATGCCATTACGGAATCCCCCCTTTACTCTATAAAATGAAATAAAAAAGAGGACTATTCCGTTTCCTAGTCCTCTTTTACATACATTCAATTTTTATTTGCCGAATAAGAATTTTAATCGCTTCTCCTGTACGCTGTATGATAAACGAGCGTCAAATTTCTTCCCGTTTTTGTTTGAGATAAACCCTTTGATCTGATCCGTTACATTCTTTTCTAATAACTTTTTCACATGGTTACTACTTAAATTTTTACCAGAGAATGTACCAAAAATAATGAAGTCACAGCCTTTTTTGTATTTCTCACATAAGTAGTTACTTTTCCCTACAAGAACCCTACTCTTACACAATGGACATTTACCAATGGTACGATCTTCAGTCGTTGGAAAACGGAATTTCAAACTTCCGTCCGCTTCCATATAGATAGCTGCTGTAAATTCCCCCTTTTCTCCTTGAAAGCCGTTGATAAAATCTGTTGTTTTATACTGAAGTAGCTTCTTCATTTGATTACCAGGGATTGCTTTCCCTTTCATTTTGGCTGGTAACATAAAATCACATCCGTTTTTATGCTCCGTGCATCCATAAAATGTTTTACGATGAAGCATATCCCCTTTTTTACATTTTGGACATTTGCCAAATGACAGTTCCTCTTGCGTTGGAAATTGAAATTTAACTTTCCCTTCATGTAACACTAAATAAGCTGAAAACTCCTTCTCATTGGACTTAAATCCTTTTAAAAGATCTGTTTTCTTATCCTCGAACAGCTTTTTCGCTTGCGCTTCCGGAATCGCTTTTTCTTTAATTTTTTTCGGTAAGGAGATTTCACATTCCGGATAATTACTGCACCCATAAAAATTGCCTTTATGAAGGATTTTTCCTTTTCTACAAGGGCATTTACACACTTCAATTTGTTGATTCCAAGTATTAATAATACTATCCGACACCTTATCATCCATTGCGCCTAATTGTTCCACCGTATCTTTTACAAACGTATTTGTTTTTTCCACAAATTCTTCATAATTCATTTCGTTTTTTTCGATCATGTAAATCATCCCTTCCATTTCAGCCGTATAAGCTGGATTTTTAATTGCATCTACCGGAAAAGCATCTATAAAAGCACGACCAATAGGTGTAGTTCGAATTTGATTATTGGTAACATCAATATAGCTTCGCTCTAACAGTTTCGGAATAAATGTTTCTTCCGTTGCGACTGTCCCAATCCGTTTTCCTTTCATAAGTTCTTTTAAATGTTCATCATCTAATTTACGCCCTGCCGTCTCCATAAAGGTTAAAATGGAACTTTCCGTATGAAAAGCTGGTTTCTTTGTTCGAGACTCAATCAAGTCATACTGAACGATTCTGAAAGAATCTCCCTCCTGTAAAACGGGTATTTGAAATGCCTCAACTGACCCCTCTTCTATATCCTCTTGAAACACACTTAGAAACCCTTTCTCTTGTAGGATCTTTTCTTTTGTACTGTATGTGTTGCCCTCTTGATCTATAAAATGTACCTCTCTTACCAGGTAGATTGCTGGTTTCATAAAATTCCCGATAAATCGTTTTGCAATTAAGTCATATAACTGTTTTTCTAATGGATTTCGGTCGGTCCCGACATATGATTTTGTTGTTGGGATGATGGCAAAGTGACTACTGACTAATTCATCATTAAATGTAGAGTGTTTTTTTGTAATAGAAGATGGAACCACTTGTTGTACTAGATTTGCATAGACACTTTTTTCTAATGCTGCCATTACTTCCTTCACTCGTTCCACTTGCTCAGTCGGTAAATGCCTAGATGAAGAACGAGGATAAGTAATAAAACCTTCTTCATACAAACTCTGAATATGTTTTTTTGCTGTTTCTGCATTTATCTTCATCTTAGCGTGAGCATCTTTGTAGATATCCGTTAAGTTATATAATAATTTTGGTTTCTTTTTTCTCGGACTTTCTTTAAATTCCGTTACGATTATATTCGTTTCTTTTAAGCTATCTCCAAGCTTTTGTAGTGGCGATGGATCTATCAGTTGATCTTCTGTTTTCATTACTGGTGTTAAACCATTTTCCGTTAGTAGCTTTAAATTGTAATAGGTTTGTTCTTTATAATTTTGGATAGCGATTTCCCTTTGACGGATTTCATTTAAGATACACATTTGAACACGACCAGAAGCCAATAAAAATTGGTTTCTTGCTAGTTTCGATGTACAGCCCCTTGTAACATTAATTCCTAGAATATAATCCAGGTATTGCCTTGCTTTAGCGGATTGTGCAAGCCCATCATAATCTGTTCCTGGTTCTAATCGGTTCAATGCTCCTTCTAATTCTGCGGCCTCATAGGAAGAAATAAAAAGACGCGATTCTCGCTTGTTTACACCTGCATGCTCAACTATCTCACGATAGATAAGCTCACCTTCTCTATCTGCATCACAGGAGTTGACCACATGATCTACATCGGGACGGTTTAACAGCTTAACTAATATTTGAATTTGTTCAAGACTATCCGATTTCGCTTTATATTCCGGCTCTAAAATAATTGGCAAGTGATCAAATTTGAATTCTTTGTAGCGCTCATCCATTTCCTCCGGATGTTTTAGCTCTAATAAATGCCCACGGCACCAACTAATAATGTAATTTTCATTTTCATAGTAGCCATAATACGGCTTACTACCTGGATGCTTTTGCCAGTTTCTAAATCTAGGTGATTTTAATAATTCAACGGCTACCTTCGGCTTTTCAGCAATAAATAATGTTTTTCCCATACATAATACCTCCTATTAATCTGCAATTTCAGTTTTACGCTTCCATTTCTTATTTCTCCGCTTTTTCATCACCTTGTGAACGAATAATAACAATGTGTTCAAAAAGACAGCTACAAGGAACATACAGCTCGCAAACAGCCATACATTCATGACATTCGCTCCTTTCGTTTTACAAATGAGAAAGAGGGCTTTTACCCTCTTTCATTTCTAGATATAAAAAAATCACTTTCTGTTTTCTCAATTGAGTAACAAAAAATGATTTAATCTGATGTTCCTGCTATACAATTTTTCATCGTTCCATTTCCATTCTTTCTTTTTTTCTACCCGATTTCTTTGTAGCCTTCGACAGTTCTACATTACCTGGATCTGGCTCCTTTTCTTTTTCTTTATTATTCGTCTGTTTTCCGTTTAATGGCTGAAATTTTTTATCTACATCTATTTCTTTTGAAGTTGTAGACTGATTTACCGTTATTCCTTCTTTCCCAAGCTTCTCATCCACCTGGTTTTCTAATTTCACTATATGTTCCTGGCTTACCAGCTCATTATCAATCGAAACATACTTTGTTGTATAATACCGTTCTTCAGCTTTTACACGAGTGACAATACTATCAATATTATCTGGTGTTTCTTCATATTGTGAACGTCTGTATGCTTCGAATTTCCGGCTTAAATCTTTATCTAATGTAGTTGGCTCCTTTTCTTTTAAAGGCTGAATTTGTTGATCTAGAGAAGCAATAGGTGCATATCCATCTGTCTTCATTTCTTTATATAATTCCACTTCTTTTTCATTAAATGCGTAATCTTTTTGTGCCTCCGCTTTATCAACTAAGAGTCCATATCGTTCATCTTTTACGATTTCATCTAGACTCATATTTGCATCTTTTTCATAAACAACAAATGACAAATTTCCTCTTCCATCAAAGATAGAACTTTGAACCTTTTCATATAAATCTGGTTTCAAAATGTTATCTAAATAGACATTTTCTCGTTTCCCGTTCTTTTCCATGAGGGAAACGTATAAATCGTCCCGATTTGTTTTATCTTGATTCCATACAGACAAATAATTTATATCTTTCGTAACGGCATCCATCATGTGGATTCTTGCCTGCTCTTCATCTTGTATACTGTTTGCTAATACTTCAATTGTAACTAAGTGATTGGGTGTCTCTTTCGGTTTTTCTAATGGATTTTCTTGTGCTTTTTCCATCGGTATTTCCTTGTTATTTCTATAATTCATCACTTCATCTCGTAACGCTTGTTTTACTTCATCTGATAAATACCTTTTCTCGTTTAATACTTGTTCATACGGTGTCTTGTAGTCCCCATCCCCCATATCCAAACGATCCATACTCACAAGCTCCATTCTCCCAAAATCTCTATCTACTTCTTTTGGAATGGCAATATGATAACGAGTTTTATCATATGGTACGTATTCATCCCTTTCTCTTGCTTCCTCTTTTGCTTTTTCAATATTTTTAATGACTTCTGCCATTTTTTCATTGGCCTCTCCAAATGGAATCAACTGACTACCCTTAAAATTTTCGTTTTCGCTCCACTGAACTAACATAGTTGGACGATTTATTTCATTTTGATTTAGTGCTGCATACTTTTCTTGATTCGCTTCGTTAAATGCATCAATAAATTCTTTATCACTCAATTTTTCTGCGCCTTCTACCGGCTCAAACGCTCTGTTTCTATCCGCTTGTTCCCTTAACTCTGCAACAGAAACAAGTTCTTGTGTCGTGTTACTTAAACTCATAAATTCGACCAATAAAATATTTTTTTCATCCTGTTTTTCATTTCCTTTTGCCATACTTTCCACCTCTTTTTCATTTATTTGTTCTTTTTCCTTTTCTAATGTGTTTTCAATTGTCTCAATAAATTCAATCGAAGTTTCATGTACTTCTTTTAATAATCTCGTTTTATCCTTCATTTCTTTTCCTTGTGTCCAGCTCGCTAAATATCCTAACGAATATTCGCTTGTATCAATCCCAAAATAAGAAGAAACGGCGTAAGCTGTCATTTCTGCTTGAAACTCTTTTTCTGGTGCTGTGTAATTCATATGTGTCTCTGCTGTATGAAGTTTGGCATGTGCCAATTCATGAAGAAGTGTTTTAACATTTTGTAATTCACTGTTTCTAGGATTCAAAGCAACCTCTTTTGTTAAGGTGTAACTAACTCCCTTTGCGACCCCAAGTTCTTGCTTCGGCTCAACAACTTTTACACCGTTTTTTTCCGCAATGGCTTCCATTCCTTTATACAAACTCTGGTAATCCGTAACGCTCCCTTCTAGCCAACGATTCGGAAAAATACGAGGTAGATCTTCCGCTTTTGCGTTTGTTTGAGACAGGTCAAACACATGACCGACAGCAAAATATAAGCGACCAGGCATCACTTCTACGCTTTTAGATTCAATTTGTTTCTTCTCTTCCTCACTTGCTTTAGTTACTGTTTTCCAACTGCCTTCTTTGTCCTTAAATTTTGCTACAGTTCGGTTTGGAACAAGGATTTTTATTCCTTTCTCACCCTTCTTAACCGGAAATCCTTTTTCTTTCCAAAAAGAAAAGGAACCAACTGCACTGGCTCCTTCGAATTGACTCTGTATTAATGAAATATTAGATGGTGAATAGTGATAAAACTTTGCCATAAACGTTAAATACTCTTTCAAATCTCCCGGTGTACGAAAATAACCTTCTACGCTTTTTTCCATCTTTTTTGTTAAAGCTTGCACCGCTTCTTTCTTTTCTTCTGGTGATTTCGTTTGATACTTTTTCTTATAACTTTTACTCATGATCTTCCCCTACTCTTTCACTCGCTTTTTGCAATTCCTCCATGTCTTCTTCATTCCATCTCTCAGCTGTATCAAAGAAAAGCGCATGAGTTTTTATATTAACCGGAACTAACATATTTTCTTGATTCATGACATGGACTGCAAGTTCTTCCTCTTGTTCTCGTGTAATTTTGATTGTTAGTTCTTCCTCTTTTACAAGTAAAACAAGTTCACCTTCTCCAACCTCTTTAATGACCCCTAATGCAATATCCTCATGAAATAATAACATCTTACTAACCTCCTCTTTTTTTATAAAAAAGAACAATGTAGCTTACGTTACATTGTTCTTTGATGTCTCATGATCTATACGTTTTTGTCTTGCATGACTAATCCGTTCCGCTACGACTTCTTTTGCTATCTTCACACTTCCCATCTCTTGTTTATCAGTCGTAATAAGGCTATCTACGCCCTCTAAAAAGAAATAACCATTTAATAACTCAATTAAAATTTGCGTATTTCTATCCGCACTATTTGCACCAAGACGAATTTTTGTTAGCTCACTTTTTAATATGTCATGAAGATTTTTAGAAACAATTTCTGAAATATAATTCAATGACCATTCTGTATTTTTTGATGCTTGATGTTCTCTACAAATTCTAACGATTGCTTCACCGTTATATCTGATATTGTGTTCTTCCATATAATCTTTAATATACGTATCTGTTTCCTCATCCAATGTAATTTGCATACGAAAGTCTTTCATTTAATAACCCCTCTCATTTTGATATGCACTTTCTTTTTGCATCCGTTCATAATACTTTTGGTTTTTCCAACTTTCATATTCACTTTTAAAAGCACGCTCCACTTTCTTCATGGAATACTGTATAGATACATTCTGTTGAAATTTTTGAAACGGCTTTGATTTTTTCATATGATGGATTCTCTTTTGTTCTTTATCATATGCCTTCATTTCTTGTAAAAAGGCATTCCCCATTCTTTTATACAAGTCATTGATTTTATTCGTCTTGTAATTTTCATATTGCTTCTTATCATACTTGCCTTCCCCGTATGCTTCTTTAAAAACTTGCACTTCTTTATCTAACTTTTGGAGAAATTGATCGTAATCTTTTTTATGATGATGTTGTATATATCGCCTGCTCAATTCATCAATTTCAGGCTTTAATGGTTGAATCGTATTGTAGCTATATTGCCACTGTCTTTTATCACTTGGTAACTGTTTATAGATTTGTAAAAACAATGGTTTCAAATGTTGATTGCGCCAATCAAAAACCGAATCCTCTTTTTTACTTCCTACCATATTGTTTCGAATCAGATCATTAATTTGTTTTTGTTCCTGCTTACGATCTAACAAATTATTTACGACTTTTCCTCTCATCGCATCCAATGTTTGGGGTTTTCTTTTTCCACGTTCTCTCGTTGGAAATGGTTCAACAGTTGCCACATGAATGTGAATGTTATCCGTATTAAAATGAATGGCTGCCGACCAGGTAGAACTTTTTTCTAACCCCTCCCTTTTCTGCATTTCCTTCATCGCAAGCCGTGTCACATCCATTAACTTTTTTTCATCCAATGTTTTAGTTTTCTCATCATATATGCCTTGTTCCTCTAACCAGGGATTATGAAAAGAAATGACATCCTGCCACATAATACTTCCATTTTCGTGAGCGGTTTTAAACATTTCCTTTAAGGACTTTTTTTCACTTTCTGTTAAACGATTTGCGTGTTCCGTAAATAGTGCCGATGTCTTTTCTGAATTCCCCATATAGTCTTGATACGTTTCAAACATTTTCGGATTCAGCTTCACTTCACTTTTCGCTTCTTCCCTATCTACATACTCTATATAGTTCTGAAATGCATCGGAACTTGGTAACACAAATTTCGTTTTTAAAACAACACCTGGTGTGACTGAAGATTGAACAGGAACGGCATTATTCATTTTCAACATCCTGCATCATCATTTGAATAAACTCATTCATTTTTTCCATTGCGCTATAACAATCACTCATCATATGGATGTTCTTTTCAATGAGATTTTCTAATTCCATTTCCCTTTTATTTTGTTGCTGAAAAAATGCCAACATTTCAATTTGATCTTTCAAAAATTTTTGCCTGGATAATCCTTTCCTCTTTGCAATTTCATCTATTTTCTTTACGGCAATTGGATCTACTTCTCTAATTCTAATTTCCACTTTTCCCTCTCCTTTCTGCAAATCTGGGTAGAGATCAAAAAATAGTGAGAAGAGCATAAGGGGTTTTTGTTCCCACCTAAGGTGTGAAGCTAGGCGGAGCCTAGCGAAACGATGGGAACAAGAAAACCTTCTAGGTGTAGACTCACTCACGACACAAACTCTTCTGATGTAGACTCACTCACGACTCATTTTTTCGTGATGTGGACTCACTCACGATACAAAATCCTTTGATGTAGACTCACTCACGACACGACTTTTTTCACTTTTCATTAATTTCCTGTGCCTTTTCTTCTAATTTTTTGATCTTATCTCGTGCAATTTTTTGTTCCCCTTTAAACAATTCCACGTTCTTTTCTGATGACTTTATTTTAGATTCTAAGGATGCTATTTTTGATTGTGTTTCCGTTTTTTCTGCTTCCGTTTGGTACTTCATTTCATTTTGTAATTCTTTTACCTTTTCATAAACTGTCTTCGCATTTTCTTCTTCCAGTTTGATTGCTTTCCCGTAATTTTTTATCTTTGTTTCGATATCCTTTTTGTCTCTTTCTATAAAATCTAGCTCATATGTTTTTTTATCTTCAGCTAATAATTCATCATTTGCTTTTGTTTTTCTTTGATCGGTAAAAATCGTCTGAACTAATTTATTCGGACTTTTTGTTGCTGCATTTTCTTCTTCATATTCGTTAACATCTTGTGTGAATTTACGAATATCCATTTGTTCTTTTTCACCGTTTTTATTGTAAATATCGAAAGCTAACGCTCCCCAATTCGGAGATAACTCTTTTACTTCTACAACGTATTTTCCGTTCTCTTCATACAATACTTTGACAGGTAACTGAACACCTGGATTTGCTTTTTGCTGTGCCTTAAATGTATATCCTGTTTCCTCATATCCTTCTAATCGAAAGTAAATTTGTATAAAGTTTTTGTGTGGATTGTATTCCCTTTTTTCTACAATCAATTTCCCCATACCCGACAACTTAATTACTTTATTTGTCTCTGTATGGAATAGTTTTTCATCGTTTGGCATGTAAATTTTAGATGTTAAGAAAGCGAAAAATCCAAAAAATAGAAAGCTGATAATTGTTAGGTAGATCCACGACTTATTTTTTCTTAGATTGATTCTTTCACTCTTCTTACCAATTGCATCTATCACACTCTCACCCCACCTTTTTCGTTATAAAACTTTCATATTTAACTCTTCCACACTTGTAACTCGCCATGTTTCCTTATCTTTTTTCATGATGATTCGTAACACATTGTTTACTTTTTCTTCTCGGTTTTGCGTTGAATCTGTCGTGACATTTATAAATTCAGCTAACACATTTACCTCCTCTTTATCGGGTTCATTTTCTTGTAAATAAAACTTCATTTCTATTGGTTTCGTTTTATACGTATCTCCTAATTCGTATTTATCAGTTGGATAAAATTGTTGTAAAAGTTCTTCGCTCATAATGGATTTTGCCTTTTCTTTTCGCTCGCTGTACCCTTCTTTCTCTCTGTGAAATGATAATTGTATAAACGTTTCGGCTGTCGATAAGTACGCCCTTCTTTGTTGTTCTTGTGCGGAAGGAAGCACCTTATCCAATCGTTTTTTTAAGTCTTCATTTTGTTTTGTTAGTAATTCATTTGAAAGTTTTAACTGTTTTTCTTTGCCATCACTCATTGACTTTTTACTCAAATAGATATTAAAAGCTGTCACACCAGCCACTAAAATTGCAAGTACAATAAACAAAAATTTCCGTTTATCTTTCATTCTTTTAGTCTCCTATTCTTTCGGTTTTTAGAACCTTCTTACATGACCAGAAAAGACTTTTTTCCAATATGGATTATTTAGATCTTCAATGGAAACACCCTTATTCGTTTGGCATCCAATGAAAGTATTTTTATCAATTACAATGCCAACGTGTCCGTCATGTTTGTAAGTATCAAAGAAAATAACATCACCTGGTTTCATATCATTTGCTGATACTTTTGTACCAATTTTATTTAATGTTTCCGTACTTACAGCGCCAATCGGACTGGTATACATCCCTACTTGTTCGAATGCCCAGCGTACAAAACTTGAACAATCAAAAATTCCTCTTGCGATGTCATTTGTGTTACGTCCTCCACCAAATACATAGGTAGAACGCCCTATCCATTGACGACCTACATCGGCAACTTTTGAACCGCTACTTCCTCCACTTCCTGGATTTCCTCCTCCACCAGAAACAACAGAACCCGGCTGATAATACTTCAAAACGGCATCAACATAAAGCGCGTCCCCGTAGCACGCGGAGTAGGGTATCATCTCTGGCCTTACACAACGATACATACCCGTATGTTTCACTTTTTGATATTGTTGTTGTGAAAATTTAATTGCTAATTCTTTCGTATACTTGCCACCATTTGCGCCAACAAAATCAAAAAATCCTGTCCCGAAATTGTAAGCTTGAAGGGCTGTTTTAATATGATCCATGTCCCCAGGACTCGTTACTCCGGCTCTTTCTATCGCATGTTTAAACTCCTGTACACCAGCCCAAATACTGTAGTCCGGATCTGTAATACAGTTTGGTGATTTACAATATTTCGTATTAAAAGCGCCTTCGGAACTCTGCATCGGATCACTACCACGTCCTCCGCTCTCTTGCATCATTTGTGCAAGCATTAAAGCGACAAACGGTTCCACGCCAAAAGCTTTCGCATGCTTCCGAATCGTAGGTTCCCATTTTAGAACTTCAGGCGAAACATTCATGACTTGCCCTTCCCCTGTATACGTAATATCACCTGCGTCTGTTCCACTTTCGCCACCCATTGCCGCAATAAAAATACTCATAACTCCAAGTAAAAGAAAAGAAAAAAGACCCATCACAATTAACGCTAAAGTGATGAGCCATTTCTTTGGTATGATCTTTAAAACCAGATGCATAGTATTAAGCACCTCCCCCGAATAACATCAATTCTTCATCTGTTACTTCTACATGGAAATGAATGTTTTTTACAGCCCCAATACTTAAAATCACATCCCCTGTTGGCAAATGTGGAATCGCTGCAATCTCACTTTCACTTAACTGTCCTGCAAATACTTTTCGTAACATATCTAAACTGTTATTATCTTGCTGCATAATAAATTTGTACTGTGTAAGTTCAAATAACTTTTTAATTTCATCAATCATTTCTTGTGATGATCCTTCCGGTACAAAATCCCGAATCGTGTGACTTGCATATAAAAGCCCTGCAAAATATTTTCGATCTTCTCGGCTAAATTTCGTTAAAAATTGTAGAGCATGGGCGCTTTCTTTTTTCGTGTTTACTATATGATGCGCCTCGTCAATAATAATGAAATAACGAATTACATCTTCAAAAGCAAGTTGTTGTTTAGTATATGCCTCTAATTGTGGCGCACCATTGGATATCATTTCATCCCATATTAAATTAAAAACATTAAAAATTTGCGCTTGGAATACTTCCGGTTTAAAATTTGAAATGTTTCGTAAGGAAAACGATACAACTTGTTCTTTTTTAAAGTTTTCAATAGTGGAATGGCCATCAAATAATTGTGCATATGCTTCTACTAAATTTACAAGATTTAATTCAATCAACTCTAAACGATGTTTTCTGCTTTCTCCTAAATTCTCATGGTGTTTTCTATTTTTTACATTCTCATATAATTCATCACGAACAAAAGATAAAAAGTTTGAGAAAATGGGATACTCATTTGGTTTTCTTGTTGTAATTTCATTTTTCGCTCCTTTTTCGTCATTCCATAATCCCATTCGAATATATAATTTACGAAGCAAATTTTCATATTCTTTAATTTCATCATCTTTTGCTTCTGGCGCAATGAATCGATAAAAAATTGTCAATTTAGATAAATGTTGAGTGAAACTAACTTCTTCAAGTTCTGCTGTCTTATATACTTGAAGTGGGTTAATTTGACCTTGTGAACCATCTAATGCAATTGTTTTCCCGTTCAGATCACGTACTGTTTCCTCAAATTCACCTACAATATCAAAAATACGAATAAAATGACCTTTACTTGCATAGTCTACTGATTTCTTTTTTAGTAATGTAGATTTTCCCGCACCAGGCTTTCCAATCATTACACCGTTATAAAACTTTCTTTGTTCGTCTTTATGAAAAATATCAAAAATAACATTTCCTTTTGTTTTCGTTGTTCCATAATACGTACCGTATGGATCGTGCAAATAAGAATAATGAAACGGACACCCACCAGCCAAACTGACTGCCGGAATTTCTTTCCCTTTTCTTCGGTTCACATAATTTTTTTGTGTATCAAAGCTCGTTACGAGTGCATCCCACTCATACTCTTGTTCATTTAAAAAGACAGCTCCTCGAAAGTTATAAGATTCTAATGTTTCCAGGATCTCTTTTACTTGTTTTTCTAGCTCATCTATTGTTCTAGCGGAGACATAAATACGAATGTGAATACGTTTCATGACCTCACCTTGTTTCAAATCCGTATAGAGAGCTTCCAGCTCTAAAAATTCATTTTTTGCATCGATCCGATCTATATTATCCTTCGCTGTATCATGTCGAACACTTTGTTCACTCATGGATTTATTAATTGATTCAACGACCTCTCTTCGGTCATCACTCATTACATCTAATGTTGTGATCACATTTGGCATATTCATAATTTGTTCTAACCAAAAATCATTTACCTCTGTTGGAAAGTCAAAAACATGCACACAAGTACCTAATCCATCACCTGTTTGAAAATAACTTTCTTTAAAACTAATTCCCCCTTGTGGCTGAACTCTAGCCACTAAATAAGGGTTATAACCTTTCTTCTTTTTTAGTTCCTCTTGCTTTTCCTTTTTGGATTTTTTACTTTTGAACGTAAACATATTGTTTCCCCCTTACTACCATATATTTTTCGTTCCTAATTTTGCATTTTGATTGAACAATTTAAACATAAGCTCCAACTTTTTCTCTTCATCCACCTCTAATAGTTCAGTAGAGCGCTTGATATATCGTTTTGCTGCATCTACACGTTCTTTTACGATTAATTCCGTTTCTCCGTAGATAAATAAGAAGGCTTCCCGATTGGTTCTACCCCATTCTAAAAACTGAAGTTCTTTTAACTTCTGATTTAAAATCCGTTCATACAAAGGACTAGTACATTCTTTAATTTTCTTTTCTATATAACGTTGTTGTTCAGTTGTTTGACATGGGAAGTTTAAAAAAACAAGTTTAATCGACTGTTTGTAGGCTTGATAAAAATAAGCATGTGAGAAAATAACAAACGCTTGCTCGTCGCTATTCTTAGAGAACATATCGTCACCTTCCACTTGAAGGATTTCTAAAAACTCCTCATTTTTTAGTTCAAATATGCCATCTTCTGTCATGTCTACAATTTGCATAATTTCCGCAATACTTTTCTTTACCTTTGGTGGTGCTTCTTTCTTTTTTCTAGAGAAAAAGCCTAGAAGTTTTGGATTTTTCTTTTTCAAAACATCTTTCTTTGCTTTTTCTCTTTTTTGTTTTTTTGCTTTGTTTTCTGTCTTTGGTTTTTCTTCCTCTTTCTTTTTTGTTGGTACCACCTTACCAATATCTTTTGGCTCGGAAAGTTTTTTTTCTAACTGTTTTTCGTTAAAATGAAATGCCTTTTTGATCGATTTTTCTATTTGTTTGGGTTTCTCTTTTTCTACATCTTTTTCGCTGAATAACGCCATATGTGACCCCTCCCTTATTGATCGTTATCAATGGCGCAATATGCACCTTTTCTTCTTAGCAATGTAATAATCAACACTTCATACATTCGTTTTTGAGGATTCGTACTTGGTCGCCAAATCATGATAATTGCAATAACTGCCATGAAAATAACAAATGGTAATTGAAAGGAATCATGTACAAAATTCCTAAGAATCATCGTTACAACTAATAAGCCAATTAATAAAAAGAAATCTATTAAATAAAGCACTTTATTAATCCGTAATTCTGTACTGATTTCCTTCGGAATCCGATAGCTTCTCATCGGGATTCCCTCCTTTTCGACAATAAAAAATAAGCGTACGATTACGCTTATTTTTTATCTGTATTCTTTTTATTTTTGTTTACAATATCTCTCCAACTTTTACCCGTGTTTTGCCCCATCTGATAAAAACGCTTTGTATTTTGTACCGTGTCTGAATTATTGATTCGTTCTTGAACCCCTCTTACTGTTTGCTTAACAGATGATGTAGTGGAGTTATAACCTTTTTTAACTGTATCCGTTGCATATTGTCCTAATGTACGTGTTTCCTGACTTCTACTTGCTGCCACTTCTTTATCGCTTTCATAAGGAATAATTGGGCTACTATGTGTCACCGTTACGATGTCGGCTGATACCTGGCTTCCTCCACTTGGTACTGATCTTGGTGTTTCTACTGGTGCCGCGCTACTTCCACTTGGTACTGATCTTGGTGTTTCTACTGGTGCCGCGCTACTTCCACTTGGTACTGATCTTGGTATTTCTACTGGTGCTGGACTTCCTCCACTTGATACTGATCTTGGCGTTTCTACTGGTGCCGGGCTTCCTCCACTTAGCACTGGTCTTGACGTTTCTACTGGTGCCGGACTTCCTCCACTTGGTACTGATCTTGGCGTTTCTACTGGTCCTGGGCTTCCTCCACTTGGCACTGGTCTTGACGTTTCTACTGGTGCCAGGCTTCCTCCACTTGGCACTGGTCTTGGTGTTTCCATTGGTGCCGGACTTCCTCCACTTGGCACTGGTCTTGACGTTTCTACTGGTGCCGGGCTTCCTCCACTTGGTACTGATCTTGACCTTTCTACTGGTGCCGGGCTTCCTCCACTTGGTACTGATCTTGATGCTTCTACTGGTGCCGGACTTCCTCCACTTGGCACTGGTCTTGGCGTTTCTACTGGTGCCGCGCTACTTCCACTTGATACTGGTCTTGCTGTTTCCATTGGTCCCGGGCTACTTCCGCTTGGTACTGGTCTTGCTGTTTCCATTGGTGTCGAGCTACTTCCGCTTGGTACTAGTCCTGCCGTTTGACTTCCTTCACTTGCTCCCTGTCTTACTGTTCCTGGTGTTTGACCTCCTTCACTTGCTCCTTGTCTTACGCCTCCTGGTGTTTGACTTCCTTCACTCGCTCCTTGTCTTACTGTTCCTGCCGTTTGACTTCCTTCACTTGTTCCTTGTTTTACTGTTCCTGGTGTTTGACCTCCTTCACTTGTTCCTTGTCTTACGCCTCCTGGTGTTTGACTTCCTTCACTTGTTCCTTGTCTTACTGTTCCTGGTGTTTGATTTCCTTCACTTGCTCCTTGTCTTACGCCTCCTAGTGTTTGATTTCCTGCGCTTGTTCCATTTGCTTTTCCAGCTTCTTTCATTTCATCTTGAAGGCTTGTAGTACCTGATTCTTGCCCATTCGCTACCCCTGGGTTTTCGTTCCCTCCTTTTTTCATGTCTTCTTGAATAGATGGCATACCACCATTCTTTTTATCTTTTTCCTTATTTAAGTTACCTTTTTCCTTATTTGCTACATCATTTCCATTTGCTTTCTTCTCACCAGCTTTTTTCATTTGATCTTGCAAGGAATCTTTATTTTCTGATTCATTTCCATTTTTCAAGCCACTTATGAGACCAGCCATTCCACCTGTTGCCATCGCTGCCGCACTTGCGGTTTTAGCCGCTGCAACACCAGTTCCTTGCGCTGCACCTTTCGCTCCTTTTCCAATCATATTTCCGAGACCCTTCATTGGTTTTGAACTTGCAAGACCACCGATTCCTTTACCAAGTGCGTAACCACCTACTAACACGCCCCAACTACTCTTTAAACCAATATCTATTCCAAATAGTCTTTCTACGACTGCCGGGCCATCTAGAACTGCCATACTAAATGCGGCTAATGCAATCAGATACGGTACACCATCTAATTTGTCATGGAGAAACGCTGTTCCCATTATATATAGCTTCAAAGATAGGAATATCATAATCGTTGCTACAAATATATTGAGTATATTGGATAACACGGCTTTTAACTTTTGACCATTCGCAACATCGGCTGGTGCTAATATGTTCGCTAACAAGTAGTTAAATGCCAATTCATAAAATAACCTAGCTAATTTAATACTCACCAATAACAAAGTTAATCCTGTTATCAGTAAAGTAAAGAATATATTCCAGAAATTCCAATGCCAGCGATAATACTTTTCTGGAAAGAAATCAAACCATCCATCTTTTAATTCAGCTAAAGATGCGACTCCCATCCCATCCATTACCCTTTTATACTTAAGAATATCTTGACCACCCTCAGATAATTCCTTATCCTTCGCAAATTCAAAATCTTTATCTATCTTTTCAGTAATATCAATTTGTCTAATGCTTTTTTCCGGAATATTATTTTTCGGATTCATATCTTCTTTCTTTTTCCATCCATTTTGATCTATTACTGCAATATCCGTTATGTTCTTCTTAATAATTTCATCACTTAAGGAACCTTTTTGTTCTGATTTTACAACTGCTATGGCATCATCGGTGAACTTATCAACCTTTGTCATACCAGTACTTAATAAACAAAGTACACTCAATGTTATGAAAATATTGATGATAATTTGAGAACGGTTCATTTGTTTGTTCATAATAAACATGTAGCCAATATATAAAAATGAAATGGCTAAAAGAACGACAAACAATGGATATAACATATCAACAAAATTTTGTATTTCCGGTGAATTAAAGAATCCTTTAATCCCCAGTATGGCATCTGTCACACCTTCTAAAGCATCTACAACCAAAGATAAACCTACAATTAGGAACCATCCTAGCCAACGCAATACATAATTCACGATGTCTCCTACTTGAAGATAATCCGAGAACGATTCTAAAACCTTTAAAATTTCTTCATCTTTCACTATTTACCCTCCTCTCATGCTTATTACTGTTCTAATACTTCTTTTGCTGTCCAATTCACTCTCTCATTTAGTCTGTCGATGCGAATAATCAATTTCCCTTTTTGTTCCCGATCTACTGAAAGGAAAAGAACCGCATCTTCTAGACCAAGAATGACCTCATTTTCTTCTGTTACCAATGGCGAGTAACTATCTAAAATCAATTGCATTTTATCCGTTATTGTTGGTACACACATTCCCTCTTCCTCCTTTATATTTGGATTCAAAAAAGCACTCAATCATTTGAGTGCTTTCTAACTTGTTACTTGTTCTTTTTCTTCTTCTAAGTCACGCAAGATTCGATTAATCTTGTTTTCGACTGCTTGATAAACACTTTTGTCGATGTGGTCATTGTGAGCTAACATTTGAAATTCACTGTAAAACTCGCCCATTTCTTGATTTTCAACCTCATCTATTGATTTGCCTAACTGTGCTATAAAGAACTTATCAACCAGTTTCAAAACCGCTAAATCAGATTCAAAAAATTCATTAACCGTTTTTTCTTTCCAATTTTCAATGGTGAGGGAATCAAACGGGCTATCTTCCTGCTGAAACGCCTCTTCTGGTATATCTTCATCAATTCCCATCATTGTTGGTTCTTCTACTGGCCGCGGTGTCTCTATTTGGGAAGAAGCTTCTTGTTCTTGTACTTGTTCTGGTTCTAAAGTTTTTTTCTCAATTTGTTCTGCTTTTCTCTGTCCTAGAAAATCTACAATAAGTGACTTTGGATTTACATCATCATGTAGAGAATCAATATCTATATCTAAAATAGATTTATCTGTATCGAACTCTACTCCTAAGTACTCCCATCTGTATTTTAAAGCTGTTTCTCCCGTATTATAAATTGGGCGAGGTCTGATACGTTTTCTGTTATTATCCTGACGTTTTATGACACGAATAACGGCACTTTCTCCTTCTTTAAAATTCATAAGTTCATTTGCTGTTAACAGTGGACGTTGATCTAGACCTTCCGTTTTATTTTTATCAGTAGAAAGACCTTTCCCACTTCGGGAAGGTAGATTAATTGTCTGATTTCCTAGTTTTTTGGAAACTTTTTCGGCGGTTTCTTGATCGTTCGTTAGAATGTAGATGGTATTCCCACAGTTTCCATCAATCGTATCTGCATCCTCACCATACTTATTTTTTAATTGTGCATATGCCTGGATGACAAGATTAAAGCGAACATTTCTACCGAGACAAACCGTGATAATATTCGCCATTCCTTCAATACTCGGCATATTTCCATACTCGTCTAGGCAAAAAACCACCTCACGGTGACATTTCCCTCCACGAGCGAGGGATGCACCCTTAGCCAATATAAAATAAAGCTGTCTTACAAAAATAGAAGCAATGACATGATTCGAAGAATCAAAGTCTGGTGTAATCATAAAAATAGCCACGGGTTTATCGAAATAATCCACTTTTGTTACTTGCATATCTTCATTTTCTTCTACCACTTTAAATTCTGTATGACCTGTCTTTTTATCTATTTTTGTAATAGAAATAGATGTTTTCGTTTGAGGATTTTCCTTTTCATTACATTGAATGGTATCTCCAACTTTTATTACTTTCTTAAAATCTAATGAAAAACGTCCTGTAATATCTACTTTGATAGACTCCTTTGAGCCATCTGGAAATACAATTTCTACTCGTTTTCTAGGTGTCACTTTTCCTTTTATCGTTTTTCCAAAACCGACACGTTTTAAATCCACACTATTTTTTGCTGTCATTTTAGCGATTTCATCAAATGTAAAAATAGAAAGTCCGTTCATTGTTTGGGTGAAAATTCCACCTCGTGTTGTTCCTTTCGAGAAGTTTGAGGTTGCATATTGCATTTTCGCAACACTTTCCGCTGGTAAACCTTCAAAGTATAAATCTAATGCATTTTGTGGATCTGCTTTCGGATCTACGATCACCTCTTTCGACCCAAGTTCTGATAACATATTTGCAACTGCATACATTGTGATTTTTTCTTCTGTACCTTCCGCAATGCATTTATCTGTAACGGCTAATATCATGGCGTTACACAAGCTCATAGCACACTGTTGCCAAAAAGGATCTTTTACAGTTGGGTTGTAATACAAAGTGTGCGAGAGTGTTTTACATAATGCCTGGGCCGTTGAATAATCCCCATCTTTATAGGCATCTTTGACAAGCTGCAATAAGTTATAACTCATAGAATCCAATGGATTTAATAAATTTAACACTTCAATGTGATATCCTCGTTTTTCTAAAGTTTCTTTGGAAGCGCTAAAAATTTCACCTTTTGGATCATTAATTATTAATGAAGGCTTATGTTCCGCCCTAGAATAGACATCAATTGTAGGAAATACAAAGGTTTCCCCTTTACCAGAGCGTGTTGTACCAATAATTAAATTGTTTACGGGGCTATCATCAATGAATACCTTGTCACCTAGTCGGGAGATAACAACACCACCGCCACCTTTAAATGATTCTTCTCGATCAGGCACAGCTCGATACTGCTTTTTCAACTCTTCAACTGTTGTAAAACGACTAGATCCTTTCTGATGATTATTTAAGTTTTTAAAGGAAGATTTCAGCTTATACACCGTTCTTGCAATAGTTCCAATCACTACAAGGAAAACAAGCATGTAGTAAATTGGATGCTCTGCAATTGGCATCTGAAAAAGAAATCCTACCTCCATATGAAATGGTTTTGGGTGTAATAAATCACTAAATGTTGTTTCTATCAGCTCTAAAGATAAGTTGAGTAAAAAATTAGCGATTAAAAACATTCCAACAAATAAAAAAGCACTCAATGGAATGAGTACTTCTTTTTCAGCTAATTTATATTTGATTGATATCTTTTCACTATACATATAAAAGCATCACCTCTGTTCAATCTAGCCACACGTATTACTTTTTCAAGCCAAATCCCGAATCATAATTATATTTTTCATACTCTGTTATCTTATCGAAATCATTCGTTACATCTAAAGATATGATATATCCAAATTTCTTAGTAATTTGGGCATCTGATGGCATTTGTTGAAAACTCGCTATTACTTTTATATCGGAATCCTTCATTTGTTGAAGAAAGTATATAAAATCTTCCTGACATAAATAATTGGTTTCATCTACAATTACATATTCAAATTGTTTAGCTACATTTATCACATCATCTGTAATTTTAAAATCTCTATATTCTTCATTTGATTCACAATCTAAATATTGTAAAGTTACATGCCCTTCTGTTTGCTTCTCTAATTCTTCGTATTCCTTAAATGGATCTAACACTAATACTTTTGATAAACTTAAAGCCATTTTCTTCAATTCCCTCGTTTTCCCTGTTCCCACTCGACCTACCACCATTAAACTTTTATCTAGACTTGAAATTTGTACTAAATTTGCACTATTAACAAACATCTATATGACCCCTCTCAAATTAAAAAGGTACTCTTTTTTTGAGTACCTTTTTGAAAATATCAGTTGATTTTTTTCTTTATTTACTCGCTACCATCTTTTCATTTTGTTTCAGAACTGGCTTTTCTGGATTTGTTGGTTTTTCCGGTTCTGTCGGCTTCTCTGGATTTGTTGGCTTTTCCGGTTCTGTTGGCTTCTCTGGATTTGTTGGCTTTTCCGGTTCTGTTGGTTTCTCTGGATCTGTTGATTTTTCTGGATCTGTTGGCTTCTCTGGATTTGTTGGTTTTTCTGGATCTGTTGGTTTTTCCGGTTCTGTCGGTTTCTCTGGATTTGTTGGTTTTTCTGGATCTGTTGGTTTCTCTGGATCTGTTGGTTTTTCTGGATCTGTTGGTTTTTCTGGATCTGTTGGTTTACCTGGATCTGTTGGTTTTTCCGGCTCTGTTGGTTTCTCTGGATTTGTTGGCTTTTCCGGCTCTGTCGGTTTCTCTGGATTTGTTGGTTTTTCCGGCTCTATAGGTGGCTTTGGTTTTTCTGTCCCTGTATTTTCCGTATTACCATCCTCACCCTCCGTTATAATTGGTGGGGTTACAATTGTATCTGGTTTCTTCTCTGGTGGAAGAATATCTCCTATACTCGCTACTGAAGAATCAATATTTTGATCGCCAAATGCAAAATGATCTCCATTCACGCTGACTTGTGGCTTATTATCCGTAATAGCTGCAATCACATTATCTTTTGTTGTATCTTGAAGTGTTTTATCTGTTGTTTCTTTATCAAAGAGTGCTAGAACACGAGAAGTGGTTTCATCCCCATTTTGAAGATTACTTACAATAGATTTTTCTTTAAAATTAATTTTTGATTTATCCAGCTCTTCGAGTACATAAGCAACTTCATTATCCTTACTCTGAATTGCATTCTCTGTAATTGCTTCAAAATCATGTTTGTTCAGATCTTCTTTCTTTTCATCTGGCTTATTCTTATCTATCTTTTTTGTAATAGCTGTTTTACTTTTTGATGATTCCTTATTTCCAAACCAACTACACCCTGTCGTACTCAATATCAACGAACCACCAAGAAAAACAATCCCCATTTTTTTGTACAGATTCTCATAATTTAAAGGCATGTTATTCTCTCCCCCTTAGATGTTCTGTATATCTTTATCAATTTTTTCACTCTTAGCTTTCTTTTCTTCTTCACTTATCGTAGATTGTTGAATATCTCGTTTCTCTAATTCTTTGACCTCTTTCATTACGTTTTTATTTCCTTGCGTTTTGGCAAAAGAATAACAATCTTCATATTTTTTTAGATTTACAAAAGCTTCAACAATGAGTTTTTCACGTCTACCGTCCATATTGACTTTCCCTTTAAGCTTGATTACCTCCTCATATTTCTTATTAAGTGCTGCTTTTTCAAAGTCGATTACATCATTTTTGACATCAATTTCATTGATTTTATTCATGTTGTCTATCCCAATAAAATAAGCAACCACACTTTCTGCAAATTTCGGTTCATATTGTAACGCCTTATTTGCCTTTCCATTTAATAAATAAGTAAATAAAACTGCCTTCTGACTATCTTTATCTAATTCTGTGTAATTGACCTTATCGAAGTATTTAACGGCTTCTCCATACTGTTGAATGGCTGCCTGTTGTAATCCTTTTACTACATATTGTTCAGAGCCAGCATTTGCACTCGAAACTGGATCGGAAGAGAATAACTTAAAGGTAAATATGGCACCAGCTCCAATTAACACCATGCTCCCTATAACACTCGCAATAATCTTAAATCCTTTTCTATTTTCCTCTCCAGGCTTTACTTGTGGCTCTATTTCATTCGATGGACTAGAAGAGGCTTCTTCCTTTCCTACTGGTAATTTTTCTTGATATTCATATTCTTCATGAAAAGGAGAATCATTGATTTCCCTTTCTAACGTTTCTAACAGCTCCTTTTTTTGTTCCTCTTGTTCCGGATCTAATTGCATCACATTCATTTTTTTAGAAATGTGATCAAAAATGTGATCTGCATATCTCGAACCAAGCGATAACGTACCGTTATAAATTTCATTAGAATGACCATCTAACAAATCAAAATCAATATGTTCTTGCCGCCCTGCCTCTCTATAAACTCGTTCTAATCGCTTCGTTAAGATATAAGCTTCATGAAACGAATATTGCTTACCCGAATCAATTTCAGTTCCATTGCTACTCTTAAAAATGACAAACATGGCTTCTCCTTTCTTCCATTTGATTTATATTTACTTTCATTTCGATTGATCTTAAAATGCATAGTACACAAAAGAACCTAATACAAGGAAGACAGCAAATAAAAACGCTAATGGTAAAAGGTCTCTTAACAATCTTCCTAAAAAATCAAAAGCTCGCTCAGTTGACACCATACACATGAAAATAAAATAACAAACAGTAAATGCTAACATAGTTATCAGTGTCACGATCAAGTAGAATCCTACTGGATTACTATAAAACTCTTTAAAGGACTGTACGATAAACCCCATAATCCAGCCTCCTTTTTGTATCAAATTCAAATTCTAATAAAAAAAGGCAACAAAAAAAGCCATACCCTTTGCATAGCCTCCTCATTGCCTTAATTATATTTTTTCACTATTTCATCCAGAAAAACGTGAATAAGATTTGACCAAATTTCACATTGCTATTTACGCTCTCTGCTAAGTATTGGCATCCCATTACAATAACGAGTCCGGCTGCCCCACCAAGAAACCACCAAATACATTTATGTCTTCCTCTTTCACCGCCCCAAATTAATAGGTAAGCGCCCCAGCAAAATACAATCGCTGTACTAACCATTGCCCCTCTTTGCATCCATGCAATAAAAGAATTACCTGTATTAATTAGACCATCCATCGCATCACCTAACACTAACATTTGAGATAATGTTTCCAACATTGACATATACATTCACTCCCTTTTCATTTTTAAATGCTTATACGTTACTAAGCTGACTTGATTCATTCGCCTTGCTGTCTTCTTTTACTTCTGTTGATATTACTTTATAAGCTTGTAAAGCTTTCATTACTAAATCTTGATTTTCTTCAATGTATTTCTGATGATGTAAATGAAGCCAATGGTTATAATCCTGACCATTGGCTCTTAATAGGTTTGCTACCATATCTTTTTCTTTTTTTAATTCCCTCTGTGTAATCGCCACTATATCACCACCTCGTATATTATGTTTAACTACTTTTTGTCGGACATATTTAATCTATATTCTCTTGGACGTCCGAGGATATTCCTAGATAATGAAAGTAAGGATCATTTGGGACAATTCCTTCACCACCTGTAGATATAACTACAAGGAAAGACTGTTTCCCAGTGTTCGCTTTATGCTTCCTACTCACAGGCTGTTCTCCTTACTTCAAACCTAGCTGTTAGTAGCGCTAGGGCGGCTTTTGGAGTAAGAATAAGTTCTTATACACGAGGATGTTGGTCAGCGATCACACTAGGGATATCCCCAGACGTCCAAGGCAGTTTCCAGTGATTCTAAAAGAAAGGAGGAGTTTTCTCATGAAATTATTTGTAGGTTTAGATGTGAGCTCTCAAGATGCAAAAATTTGTTTTTTAAATGGTGAAGGGGATTGTTTACAATCGTTCACTATTACAAATGATTTACCCGGTGCTTTGATTTTAAAGAAAAAAATTCTAGACACAGCTTCTAAATCCAATTGTAAAATCATTAAGATTGGATTAGAGTCTACATCCATTTACAGTTATCACCCAGCCATGTTCCTTCATAATGACAAGGAACTTAGAACCTACGGTTCTCAGGTATTTATGATTAATCCAAAACAAATTTCTAATTTTAAAAAAAGCTATCCGGAAATGGATAAAACAGATGCCATAGATGCATTTGTCATTGCAGACTACGTTCGTTTTGGTCGCCATACAATGTCTATTGTAAAAGAAGAACAGTATATGGCCTTACAACAATTAACTCGTTCTCGCTATCAACTCGTACATGCCTTAACGAAAGAAAAACAACATTTTCTTCAACACCTAGGATTGAAATGCAGCCAATTTACTCAAGACGTTGAATCCTCTGTATTCGGAAACGCTATGATGGAATTATTTTTAGAACGATTTAGTTTAGAAGAACTAGCTCAAATGCCTTTACAAGAGCTCGTCCTTTTCCTTCAGGAAAAGGGAAAAAAGCGTTTTGGTAATCCAGAAGACGTTGCAAAATCCATCCAAAAAGCTGTTAAAGGTTCGTATAGATTAAGCAAGGTCGTAGAAGATTCTATTGATCTCTTACTAAGTACTTCTATTCAAATTATGCGCACCTATCAAGCTCAAATTAAAGAGATTGAGAAAGGTATAGAAAGCTTGATGTCAACGTTACCGCAGACCCTTGAAAGTATTCCGGGTGTAGGTCCTGTATTCGCGGCAGGTATTGTCGCTGAGATTGGTCAAATTGACCGCTTTGCCGACGAAACACGTATCGCAAAATATGCAGGCCTCTTCTGGAAAAAATACCAGTCTGGTCGCTTTACTGCAGAAAATACATCCTTAACAAAATCAGGAAATCCGTACTTACGTTATTACCTAGTTGAAGCCGCCAACTCTGTAAGACGTCATGTACCTGAATATCGTGATTACTATACGAAAAAGTCTGCAGAAGTTCCTAAACATAAGCACAAACGTGCCCTCTTCTTAACTGCAAGAAAATTTGTGCGTTTGGTTGATGCGCTACTACGCAATAACCAAATTTACGCGCCAGGAAGGGGCGTTGATAGATGATATCTAGCAACATTTCCTCCCTTTTCTAATTCCATTAATTTACAATCAATTAATGGTCTAGTTTCCTATTGCCTTTTTTAAGCTGTAATACTAGCTTTAATGGTTTGAGCGCTAAAATACCTACTTGACATCACACCACAGGTCTTTCAATGATTATGTGATTACTTCTGATATTGTTCTTTGCAATTTTGAACAAAGTAGGTAACTTCTTTTTCAAAATCAGATGGTTTAATTTCTTCAAACTTTATTGATTTCTTCAACTCTCCTTTTTCATAGTAAGCTAGAGTATCACGTTTTTGTGACAAGCCGAAGTCATGTTGATTACTTGTTCTTGGAACATCCTCTCTACCTCCGAATAATTCCCTAACCAATATATTGTTTTGCTTTGCTAATTTTTCGACTTTAAAAAGTATATCTGCTCTTGTTTTCTTATCATTATTTAATATTACAAAACCTGTGCCATCCTCACTCATGAACTTCTTCATTTCTAACGGACTAAGTTCCATTACTTCCCCTTTTCCCGAACTAAAGACAAATGTTGAACCAATACCAATTGCAATTAATAGTCCAACAATAGCGGAAATGATCCACCCTTTACGACTCATGCATGTTCCGTTGCCAAAACCTTATAAAAGTCTATAAAGTTTGTTTATTTCCCTGTTCTACGAGTCCGGTTTTGCCAAAGCTACTACCGTTTGATATAACTCTCCGAGGGCGTAAATTCGGATACAACGCATCCTACATATTAGCCATAACGTTTAGGTGTTAATTGACTAATTCATAACGTGACAAGTTGATGGCTGCATTCAAATCCCGATCTATGACATGACTACAAGTACATTTGTATATGCGATCAGATAGCTTTAGATCTTTCTTGATGCTTCCACAACTTGAACACATCTTAGAAGATGGATACCATTTATCAGCTTCAATAAATTCAATACCGTATTTTTCGCTTTTATATCGAATTTGTCGCTTAAGCTCATATAAGCATTGTTTTGCAATAGCTTTAGACAAGTGCTTATTCTTCATCATTCCTTTGATGTTCAAGGTTTCCATCACGATTCGATATGGCTTGGTTTTCACGATATCTTTCGTGACTTGATGAAGATAATTTGTTCTGATATTGGTCAACCTTCTATGCAAGTGTTGTATTTTCTTTTCGACTTTTATAATGTTGCCGGTTTTGATGAAACGGTTTCCCTCCTTATTCATTTCATATTTGCGAGAAACTTGACGTTGCAACCTACGAAGGCGTTTCTCTACCTTTTTTACTGTTTGTGTTTTGTTGATATTTTTCTTTTTCTCTCCATCCGAGCTAACAGCCAGTTCCTTCACACCAACATCAATACCTAGTGAGACATCTGTTAATTCTATTTTGGGACACTCGTTTTCTACGCCAACGGACAAATACCAATACTTCCCATCGAAATGAATACGTGGATTCGTATACTTTACATCGACTGGTAATGATTCTGAAGTTTTCATCCATCCAACTTTTTCAATCAACACTTCGTTATTTCGAACTTTCAATTTCACATTATCATTGTAAAAAGATGGCTTGGATTTCCTTCTGCTTTTGAAACGTGGTTTATCAGCCAGTCCCTTGAAGAATCGCTTATATGCTTCACAAGCATCTTTGATCGCTTGCTTTGTAATGTTATTGGATACTTCGTATAGCCATACATATTCTTCTGTTTGTTTCAGAACTGTTAATTCTTTACGAAGGATGCCATCAGATAGAAATTTACCACCGTGCTTGTGATTTTCTTCTTGTTTACCTAATGTCCAGTTATAAGCCCATCGGGCTGTTCCAACGGATTTCCAAAGTTGATGTTCTTGTTCTTTATTTGGTCTTATTCTTACTTTCCTCGCAAGTATCATTTTCCATCAACTCCTTAATCATCCTCTTGGCTTTATTGGCTCTTTTACCTTGCAATCTACAACTGAAAACAGTGACAATCTGAATTAAATCTTCTACTAATTCTTGTTCCTCGGTCTTTTCAGTATGGTCAATGACCTCAATAGTCGTTCCATATTTATCACATAAGTTTTCGATTAATTCATACCCGAATCGAATTAACCGATCTTTATACAGAATAACAATCTTTTCTACTTCCTCCCTATGTCATATTTTTATAAGCGATTTTGAAGTGTGATGAGACACATTTTAGCTTCAACATCTGTCTTTATTTTATAACATTTAAAGGAAAGTGGGATAGAAAATGGAAATATCATTTATGGCTGGAATGACGAACCCTGTATTGGCATGCGTATAGAAACTAACCCCGACCTAGCTTCTATATGCCCAATACCGCACTACGTATTTTGGCATGAACGTAGAACCCTATGTATCTACTGTTTGTATGGTTCCTCGCTTCTTCAGAATGTCAAAATGGGATATTCCTCATGAGTACTGACACAAACAGGTCTTTGATACAATGCATTTCCCAGTGGTCACAGATGAGTTTTACGATCTTACTCACCCAACGATAATCGTATACCTATCCCCTCTAGTGACCTTTCGAAGGGAGGCACGCATATATATTGAAAGCCGTATATCATCCTTCTACATCATTACAGAAAGAAAAAGATACGCAATATATATATTCAAATTGTCAAAGAGCAACTTGTTTTGCGCTATGTTCTCAGCACACTTCAAAATCGCTTTTTTATTTACACTTTTGTTTTACAGCTACTAATTCCGATTGTTTATGTTTCCGTTTTGCGATCAAATTTTGATGTTCGTCTCTGACGGATCGCACTTGATAATAAATTTGAGCTACCTTTTCGATGCTTCCTGTAGTACTTTCAATTGCGATAGTTCCTTTCAGTTCGTATGTTTTTCCATCAAAAGTTTTAACACTATGAGCTTGTGATGCGGCAATATCATAGAATGTGAGCCTTTGTTCTTTTCCCATATGAACGCCTCCTATTTTGGATAAAGAAGGGAGAAAAATGCTTCTTCCTTGTATAGTTTTCTAGCCATCTAGATAGGATGAAATAGTGAACGAGTGCTTGATATCATGCTAGGATTGTTGTGTTATACGAGGTTATGATGCGTTGCGCTGCTTCTTTTCCGTATATGTGCTGTAATGCGGATTGAGATTCAACTACGATTGAATGCTGAATGTGGTATGTTGCGCTTTCTTTTAAAAACTGCTCCATATGAGGGATCGGGTACAAATCATATTGATGAAATACCAGGTGAATCGGTCTTATATTCTTGCATTCTGTTAGATATTGAAGAAAATTTGATAATGCTTCTCCTCTCTCTTGATACGTACTTGTTTCCGTTTCGATACTGATATACACAACCGATTTTTGCTTTACATCCATTTCAAGCGTTTCATAACCAGCTAGTAAATCATGTTTGATGGTGTGATACCCTTGTTTTCGTTTTTTATGATGAGTATCTTCATAAAAGTTGCCTTTCGGATCAAAAATGAAAATAAAATCATCTGTTGTTTCTTTCACACCTTCTATGACTGATTTATACGCCCCAAAACGAGCTTTTATCACGCCTGCGACCTTTTCCCTTTCATTCAGCTCTTTCAACACTCTAATCAACTTTGTATACTTCTTAGCTACACCTAACATACGTTGCACTCCTTCCTATTTCATTTTCCACTAATAACTAGTACTGAAACCCAAGATACTCTCTCTGTTTCTCTAATTTTTCATATTGTTCTTGCTGCTCATCTAAAATTCGTAAAATTGTACTGATTGTGCCTTGCCTTGTTTCTTTTGCTGATAAGGCTAATACGCTAAACATTTGATAGGCCGGATGATCTTTCTTCAATAACTCACTTAACTCCAAAAGATAGGGATCTTTTTCTTTTGCTTGTTGTACAAATTCCCTAACCTTTTCTAAATCTAAATAATAGAAATCTCCATGTCGTTGATTTAAGTACAAAATAATTCCTGCTAGTAAGTTCGTAGCGGATTCTATCCAGAAATCATACCGTTCTTTCAGCTTGATTACAGTTTGAGCGATTGAAATACCTTGTATAAGTTCTTTAGAAAGCCAAGCATTCTTGCACCGCATCACGGCTTCCCCAAGTTTCCCTAAATTTTTTATTTTACCGACGTAGATTTCTGACATCTCATATCATCTCCCTCTCGGTTTCTTATATCTTGCTCTCTATCCAAAAAATAACTGTCCAAATGGGAATGACGAGTAAACATGCATTCCGACATCCAATAACGAGGCCTAACGGATTTTCAGCTACATCACTAAAATGAGGTTCATATTCTTTTATATCACGATTGAGCTTTCGTACAGATTCTAACTGCAAATACGGCTCCAATTAAGCCAAGTACAACACATGCAAGACTGATCCATCTTATGTAAGGATTTTCGGCTTTTCCGCCTGTTGTTGGAAGATAAATTTCAATTTTCTTTGGTGTTTGTTGTGGTTGCTTCATGTGTGGAGTAAAGAGTTGTTCGGTTACTTTTGGTTGTGGTATTCCTAGTTTTTGTGGTTAAAATTTGACCAGCTTCTTTAATTTCACAAGAATGGGTTTCTGCTAAATTAATATTCATTTAATACGATTTTTTACATGTACGTTGAAATACTATAAATCAGAAATTTCAGATTTAAAAACTTAAAAAATAACAATAAAATTGTACCTTTTCTACAAGGTTCATTTACAATATAACTGTATAAGTATTTTTGGGGAAAATAGTTTATTTCAACTTTGCCCGAAAGTAAGTTGCAAAAAAAAGTTTCTCAATTGGTTCTTCAAAAAAATCCGCAATACTTTTTGCTCTGCTAAAAATCAAACCTTTTCTGCCTGATTCTACATCGTATAAAGTGCTTGCAGGAATTTTTGAACCTTTTGAAACTTCTATAATTGTATAACCCTTTGACTCACGAATTTCTCTTAGAACTGTCAAATATCTCACCACCTTATTTATAGTTTATTCGTCTTTAAGCCTAAAGTCAACACTATTCAAGTTAGATTTTATAAAAAATAACACATAAAATGTTAGAAGGAGCTGAAAATCATGTTTGGACAAAGATTAAGAGAATTAAGAAATAAAAAAAACATAAGCGCTACTGCTCTTGGAAAAGCATTAGGGATTGCACAAACAACAATTTCCAATTGGGAAAATTCAGGGGCAGAGCCAAATTATGAAATGCTAGTAAAAATCTCACGCTTTTTTGGTGTTTCAGTTGACTATTTAGTTGGAAATGACAATGATTCTAATAAAAATGAAATAAGTAGATTGGCAAAAGAATTATATGAAGACCTTAATTCAATCTCCCAAGATGAACGTCTAGAGATAGAAAAAGGATTATTAGAATACATAGAATTCCTTGGGTACAAAGTTAAAAAAAATAAAAAATAAATTCCCTCTTTTTTTAATTTGCTCTCTTTCTTAGGATAGGCTTTGAACTTTTATTTTTTTGTATATACGTTTTTAATTTACTATGTAGTCCAACATAATCACTTGTTTGTGACAACACTGATACCAAGAAATTATAATCAACTTGTTTACATATATTTTTCTTTTTCATTAAATTGGCACTCTCCTATAAGATAGATTTTATTTTATAAATTCCTATTTTTTTGCATTAGTGGAACGAAACATTACAAATTATTAAAAAATGTTCCACTCCTTAAATAACAAATGACACTACAATGTTTTGTAGTGTCATCTTTTAACAAGCCTATCACCCAGCGCCGCCACCAGGATCTACCATCATATATTGAATAACTTTAGCAATACTCCCTTGCATTGGGAGCACTGTTAATGCTGTTATTGTAATTAGCAAATAAGTTTTCTTTGTCCAATTTTTCACTTGTACCACCCCTACTTCAATTTTAGTACATTTTTAGGAAGTTCTGCATAGAACAAGTCGTTATTTCTCTCAAATGCTAATAATGCATCCCTCATTAAAATCATATCTTCTCTTGCAAGAGCCTGAATGAATACTTGTAACGGTGTCACGAAACCATTTTCCCTTTTGATTTCTTCAATAAGATTATCTGCTTGTTGATTCATCCCTTTTTTGACATACAAATATGCAAGTTCTGCCGGATTTTTTGGTTTCATATCATCTAGATCCTTTTCAAAATGTATGTTAAGAAAATCTAGAGTAGTTTGTATCATTTGTTTTTTCTTGAACATCTTTTTGTTATTTGGGGCTACCATAAGTTGCAATCCTTTATCCAAGTAGTACTTGGATAATTCATAATCGCTTAATATATATGTCTCACCCATGATACAATATGCTGTTGCTTTGGGTATTAAGGCGACTCTACCTTGTCTAGCTATCATTTTATTACATAATTCCCTTGCCTTTTCTAGCTCGTTATTCCTATGAAAACTTGTCGCAAGCAATTCCATGGTACGTAATTCATAAGAAGAACGTAAAAATGGATTTTTCATTTTTTTAATTTGTGATAATAAATCATTTGTATATTCACTTACTAAATTATAATTTCGATGATCAAAAAAAGCGTAAATTAGTGAAAAATCCATTGGGATTTTGCTAATATCATCTGTACTCTTTCTCTGTTCCATTTTCTTTTTCACTGTTTTTAAAAAAGTTTGTGTATTCATGTTCCCAGCATTTCGTAAATGAAGTAATTCATAAGCATTTGCAAATTTACGATTCAGTTTATTGTTAGATTCTTTTTCCTTATCAATTAAATATTGTAATAAATCTAGTTCTCCACACATGTCCAAATATTCAAAAGCAATTCTTAAATTCACTTTACGTTTTGCTTCTTCACAATATTTCAGTACTTCCGTTTTTCTAAAATTATAATCATGTGGATATAACATATTCAATATTTCAGTAAAAATATAAAAGTCAAACTCTCTTTTCTTAGTAAATGAATCATTTATTTTAGAATGGCTAGTATCAAATATTGCTGCAAGCTGCCTATTGGTAATACCTTTATCATTTAAGTCTTTATGAATTCTATCTAATATCATGGTATACTCTCACATCCCCTTGAAATGCTAATGTATAGGAAGATTTGCACATATAGAATATTCTGTAAATATATCTTAACAGAAATCGGTGAAACTTTCGTTCCATTATAAATTTTTCTATATTTCTATATAATTAACTTAATTTTCAGTTAATTAATCGCACTATTGTTCTAACTTTTAACCTATTCTTAGTTGATATTCCAAAAAAATCTGTGTAAAATAGTTACAAATGCATTACAAACTACTTATATTAAATTTATATAAAAAAATAAAACCCCACCGCATGGTTTTTAATTAGTCTAGGTCGGCAAACTTCGAACTAATTAAAAACTCCTCTGGATAGGGTTTTAGATTCACACTACAAATGTATGTGTTTTTCTTTAGTATCATACTTGATATTAAAATTATACCATAAGGTGCATACATTGTGAATATAAAACCCCTGTTTTCCTATTTATTTGTGGTGGGAAATTTAGGAGGGTTTTTCTGTGTTATTGCACAACTTTTTACTTAGTCGAGCGAAAGCCGAACTAAGTCCTCACATCAGTCACCTATCAAAGAAAACCGGGGCTATTAATCATTCAATAAAAAAAGTTACTACTTACATTGACAATATTGTCCTAGAATATGAGGGTGTTACCACTAAAGATTATCTTACCAAAAGAAAATATGAAGCCTTAGAGAATGTTTTATCTTATTTAGTACAAGAAGGCTATAGTCAAGTTAGGCAAGAACACATCAGCAAAAAATCAGGCATTTCAAAACCAGTCATTAACTACGTGTTAACATGGCTGCAAGATCTGGGCGTATGCCAACAAATTAAAGTGCGTAGACATGGTAAAATCGCCCCTTCAATTTACATATTAACCATACATAACAACTATTTAAAAATCATTGAATATTTTAAGATAAAATGGGCTTTAGCAATTGATGTGTGCTCTACTTTCACTAAATTTCTACGTGAAAAACTCTTTAAGAAAAATTTTGTAGCCAATCCTGAAAATCTAAAGAATGATATACAAGTCTCGTCTAATTCTTTAGATGTTTTCGACATAAATAAACAAGAAAAATCAGATAAGGATTGTGAATTAAAAGAAAAGCATAACAGATTACAAGATTTAGATGACTATCTAAGTGAGGATCAGAGAAAAGCTTATTACTACATTTTAAGCCATGAACTAAATCATCTTAGTGAAAAAGATGCATATACAATTGCTTTAAGGATGCCACATTATATCGACCGCTATGCTAGATGGGATTTTGAAGAATGTGTGCAATGGTTCCAATACAATGAAGCTCAAAATAGCAATCCTGCACATTTTATAAAAATGTTTGGGCAAAAATCTAAACAAAACTGGGAACGAAGAAATCAAAAAGCATTAGAAAAATCACTGCATGGTTTAAATAAAAAAAGAGAATTTGTTTTCTATAATTTTTTAGAAGAAAGTAATTAAATTTAAAAAATCATACTAGTCTGTAGCCTTGCTTAAAAAAATCAACCGTAGCAAGGCTATTTGTCATATCCTCTTATAAACGGTCATAAACTTGCTATTTTTCGACACAAGAAACTTCAAAATACAAATCATCTTATAGGATTTTTTTATAAAGTTCCAGGCAATCTACGTATACAGTTAACCATAATATATTTATAGTTAGCTCTTCTTTAACTATCAAATTAAACTTGAAATTTACTAAGTGAAAAAGCTGAATAGCTTGCTAGAGTAAGTTTAAAAGCATGATTATTTTTTCTAATGTTTTTATTGGTTTTACTTTTTAAAACAAGATTTATTTAATATAGCATTCTGGAATTCTTTCTCTTTTGTCTAATTTTAGGGAATCCGATTCAACTTGCAAAATATATAAATGATTATGTAGATGCCTGTAATCAGCTTCCCTAAAATCTGATAAGAATCTATTCATTTCAAATGGAATCTATATGCCTCCCCTTCCTCCCCCACTTCTAAAGAATTTCACTAGCTATTGAATGTACTTTAAAAAGATCGGCCATACTAAAAAACGTAAACTATTAAATATAACCTTGTAGTATTATTTTTGTTTAAGATTAAATACCTCTAATACTTTGTAGATTATGTAAAAGTTTAAAACACCTTATAAGCCATTTTGAGGAACAAAAATTCCATTAGAAGTATCTCTATTTCACATTGAGTATTATTATTTACTAGTAAAACGCTATTTAAACGCATAGCGTTCAATACACCCCTTCATTAATTTTTGTGTATTTTGAATTAAAAGAATATTAACTGGATACTAATTCTATTAATGAAAACTTTGATTCTTGCACATATATCTAGTAAAATTCTTATATTGGAAACAAACTTTTAATAATAAAATTTTAAGTAATTCTTTAGTTATTCTATTGTCTACTAAATATCTTTTTACTTCCAAAGGTGAACGTTATCAAAACGGATAACCTTTATAATTTAATTAACATTAATACTAGATACATAGACTAATCTAGCACACAAGTAGCTGCACTGAAAACATTTTAAAGGTAGTAAAGCTTCTTACCGAATGGCCCAATAAAGATTTTTATTATTAGAGGAATGATCCTTCTAATAAAGAAAGAATATCTAACACACAAATAATGGAGGTGTGAAGTTTGGAATATGGATATTTTGCACAAGAAGTAGCAAAGCAACTGGATATAAACACCAATACACTTCGTAGATGGTCAATTGAACTAGAAAAAATGGAGTACATATTTGAAAGAAATGAACGTAACCAAAGAATTTATTATGAAAATGATATAGATATTTTAAAACAAATGAAGGAATACCTAAATCAAAACTGGAAATTAGAAGAGGCCGCTACACGAAGCATGGAGACAACCGAAGAAAACGCCCCGAAAACGGATAGTGTTCAGGAAGAAAATGAAACTGAAGTAACACTTCAGAAACGTTCACAAACAGATATTTCAATAATTCAAGATAAGTTTTCCTATATGTTTAACCAGCAAGAAAAAATTGTACAACAAAACCAAGATATTATTAATTTATTATTACAAGAACGCTCAGAAAAGGAAGAAAAAGATTTACAAATCCAGTTACTACAGGAAAAACTGGATAAAGCCATTCAATTGTTAAATGAAGATCGCCAAGAACAACAAGATAACAGTAAACAAACGTTCATTCAACGTTTGTTCAATCGAAAATAATTGGGCGATTTTCTTTTAAACACATTTCCCAAATAAAAAAAGCGGTAATTACCGCTTTTTTTTATTTTTCAAATCACCTTCACAAGGCTAAATATACATCATTAAAAAGAATTCCTCTTATGTCTGTCTTTAATACTTATTTAACTTCAAAAGTAAAACGTATATTTACTAATATACATCTAACTAATACTCATTAAAAGTTCATATACTTTTTTACTAAAGTTCATACATATCGCCTAAGTATAATAAAGAGAAAAACACTTAATTTCAATTATAATATTATTGGTTGAAAAAGCCAAAAAACCCTGTCTTTTTCTCAACCTTTTCTTAATTACTTTTCTTAATTCAAACATATCAAAGTCATCTTAATCCTTTTAATATCAAGGGATTAACGCACCATAAACGCCTAGCGTTCACGACAAATTTTAATTTTTATATACTTTAATTCTATATAGTTATTCCTCAACTCAAATTTAAATTTAATTTTGTATAAAATTTAGAGTGTTACTTTCAATTTTATTGCGTTTAAGGTACTTCCACCATTTCAACAATTAGAAGTATTTATATATTGCTTTGGCCTTACCTATGAATCCCAAAAATAATCGGTATTAATTAATATCAATGTATAGATCGTTATTTTCAAAATCATCAAAATTCCATCAGTTTTTCGGGAATCTTGGTTAGACGCTGTAACGCCCTAACTTCTTAATATTTTCATATCATGGAACTTAAGTAAGAATGCCTTACCCCCATAAAACAATGGGTTTAACGTTCTAATGAACGTGAACGCATAGCGTTCACGTTCATTAGAACGTTAATTTACCACTTCACAAGCGTTCATTCTGTATTCATTTTAATCTTGTTGTAATGAAATTATATATTGAATACTTAAATTACGTTTCTTTATTACAAATATAGAATGCTAGCTTATTTTAAATGAAACTACAAATTTAAAATAACGCGTCCCTAAATTTCACAAACAAAGCTTTTTGATCCTCAACTTTCAGCTTTACCAACAAATCTTTTATCATTATCTCTAAGCAATCTTAGTACAAGTCGCATCCCTCTAAATAGATGAGACCTCATAAACGTTGATATGAAAGGGATAGTCGCTACAAAAACGGATAGCGTTTACGTATTCTTAAACACTAAAATAACACTTTGATAACGTTTACGACTTAGGGGGGGTAGTTACATTCTCTAAAACATCACATCCTCTTGGAAGTATTAAACTTTCAGATCCAACTAAATACTTTATTTACTAAAAAATGAATTCTAACTTAAATAAGTAGGTTGGTTCATATACAAATTACTCGCTCTAATTAATGCTTTCATTATTACTTTTGGACACTATAACTTAAGCTGTCTATCAGTTATTACACTAAATCTAGAGGGTCATGCCGAATGTTATTATGTAAACTGTGAACTCACATTATATACATGGATCAGAGAAAGCAAAACATCCTAAATTAATCTATTTAATGGCTTACATGTTCTTCTAAAATATTGATAGATTATAGGGATGAATGACTAATATCAGTTAATAATATAGAAGAATATTGGCATATGCACGCGAGAGAAAATGAGTTAAACATAAGTGTTCCAGATGCATAGGTGTTTGGAGATGATTCCAAGAAGATGAGAGATGAATTAAGAAGTTTAATTGTTAAAGGAATCAAAACAGGAACATACGCTGCACATTGTGTTTACGGGCTTGAAGGAAAGGAAATTCAAAAGTTTGGTCAGTACGATATTGTATTGGCTGGAGACAATACTCGATTAGCAATTATAAAATATACAGAGATTGATTTTTTAAAAATGAATGAAGTAACAAGTGATCTTTCCAGATCTGAGGGTACAGGTGATTTAAGCTATGATTATTGGTATAGTGAGCGTGTTGAATTTCTCACTTGGGAATTAAGCCCGTATGGACTTACTTTTGCTCCAGACTTATTGCTAATTTCTCAAACGTTTAGGGTAATGGATGTTTTTGAACTACTCACCACTTAACGTCCTAACGGACTGTTTGAAGTGGGAGATTCCTGCGAACACCAATTATCCAACAGTTATCTTAGCAGGCTCTACCCGTAGTCCCTACGGTGAGAACATAAAGTATCTTGTACGTTGATTCACCACACTCCCTACTTTAGCTTGGTTTTCGCAACTTCGGCAAGTGTGGGCGATAGAACGTTAAAGATTTTACGGTTGCAACGTTCTTCTGCAACCAACCTCACATCTTCAGTTTTCAAAGAGCAATCTGTACAAGTAAATGATTGCAAACAGGTTGGCCTATGCCAACCGACATTCATCTCCCACCTAAAATTGGTGTTTCACACCTTCACATTTTTGAGGAAGGAGTCTTCTGTCGGAAAACGATAAAGATAGAGTATAATTTGAAATCCAAACATGCTTTATTCTAGCTATATATATACAAGAAACAGGCTGTAAAAATCCGATTTTACAGCCTGTTTTTAAACAACTATTTTATTTTTAAAACAACTTTATTATTCGTTAACAAAAACCTTACAAACGTTGTTATTAAAGGGATAAACGCCATAATAACGTATAGCGTTTATGTATTATTAAACACCAAATTAACACTTCGATAACGTTTGTCTGTTAGCGGATTTTATACATCCTCGAAAACTTCAAATTCTCTTAAAAAGATTATAATTTAAACTATTAATTCTAACTTTAATTCCTAAGAATATCTTAAAGGAATTCATTCAACTCATATAGAAAACTTCTCCAAGGTTTATATAAATGCCTTACAAAAGATACAATTAACTAAAAAAACAATTAATCTAGCAAACGAATTGAACCTAGTTCTAATAAATATAAAATAAATATCTAATTTATATTTATTTTATATAAAAACCTGATTAATTAACTATTAAATTCAAACAAATTCTATTAAATATTAATTTTATATTTAAATTATATCTAATAGATATTTAATTAAGGTTAATTCCTTTCAAAACCTTGTAATCACTCTAATTTTAAGGTATAATATATTTATTAAATATAAATAAAAAATAAATTTTATAGAGGTGATGTATAATGAAGAATTCAAAAGGGAAAACTCTTCATATAGACATTGAAGGCGATATTGGGAACGATTCTTTTAAAGGTTACATTAATGGTGAATACATAAAAATGAAAAACGTATATCAAAGCGTTTACTCAATGCCAAATGTAACAGAAACAAACACTCAAAAAAATGTGATTAATCTAGTAGACAATATGTTTGTAAATATTGCTAGTAAATCAATTAGAAGATCTGGTATGTACTTTATTGGTAATCGAGCGATGCTAACAGGGAAGAACCCAAAAAACATGAACATTAAAGTAGGTCAAAAATATAACGATGATTTGCCGTTAATTAATATGCTAGGACTAATTGCAAATAAGTCCGTTCAGCTTGAGTGGGAAAGAACTGAACAACTACCACAATCAATTAATGTGACTGTTGATCTTATTTCAGCTATTCCAGCAAGCCAATGGACACCAGTAAATGCAAAACACCTAGAGCAACGTTTTACTAATTCAAATCATGTTGTAGTTGTTTATGTAGGGGAAGAACAAGTAACAGTCAGCTTAACATTTAACAGTGCAAACATTACCCAGGAAGGCGTTCCTCCTTTATATGCAATCCTTGAAGGCGAAGAGGATATGTTTAGTGATTTTATTAAACTATATAAAGACAAACTTGAAGTAGAGACAGTTGAAAAACCCTTCTTTAAGAACAAAAAAATCTTACATAGCGACATTGGAGATGGAACAACTGAGTATATATACACAGTCGGTGTAAATCCAGTCATTGATGCTTGTAGCGGCGAAAGACGTGGAGTTGGGCATGCTACAGAAGAAGCTGTTAAGCTATTAAACCAAGAACGTGGAACAAACATTAAACGCCAACAATTCTCACAAATCCTTCAAGATCCAGATCATAAATACTATGAAGAAGCAACTGGGTACTTTAATATTACAAAAGTAGAACAAGCTGAACTTATCTTAGAAGATACAAGTGAAAAGTATGTAAGCAATACCGCCAGTGAAGCTGAAATTTTATGTGTATACGGTGGGGGAAGTGTTACTTTTAAAGATGAGTTATATAATCAACTATTAGAGTATTGTGAGCAAGTTGGTATGTACTTATTATGGATACCAGAAAAATATGCTGTAGATATGAATGCTAGAGGGATGCAAGTAATCAAGAAGATTCTTACTCGAAAAAAGGTGAGATAATATGGCTGACAAGAAAAGAGAATCTTTCTTTTGGAATCTCAAAAAAATTGAGAATGAAGAGTTCTTTAAATGGTTTGAATCTCAAGGGAATATAGCAGATTCATTATATAAACTTGTCTGTTACTTTATTGATAAACATGGTTTACAAGATGTTGGTGATTATAAGATTCAACAACAAATGCAAAGAGAGATCTTACTTCAAGATAAAGATTTTTTAAATGAGGTAAAACGGGTCCTATTGAATGATTCAAAACTCATTATCAAAAATGATGATCAAAACATCCATAATGAGATTAAATCTCCTAATGAAGTAATTGGAACTTCTGAAGAGAAGCCCGATAATGAAGATGAAAAAAAAGAAGACGTTTCTAAATCTGAAACAAATGTTTTGAATGATGAATATGATGATCTTGATACGGCAAGTTTATTTGGTAATTAGTATGTAAATACTCTAAAAAAAGAGTCCTAGAAATAGGACTCTTTTTTTAGGTTTAATTTTCAACTTACATCTTATCAATGATTAACTGTCGTTTATACCATTGATTTAATTTGCTTCTCGCCGCACTAGAGAGACGTTTTGTTTTTTTATTATAAAATCTAGAAAGAGTAGGCTGCGATATACCTATCTCTAGTGAAAGCTCTCGCATAGTTATATTCTTTTTCATATGCACAAACTCTATTTTCTCTCTAATTACTTGTTCATTTTCAGTTGTATCTAATGGTTTTTCCACAATTTTTATTGGCTGATTTTCCTCATGTATCGTATCAATTGTTTTCTTTTTTGCTAAGTTTTCCATTGAACTAATTAGTTCTTTGGGCGGCAATATTACTATTCCTAACTGTGAATAATAGTTTTTAAACCAATTCTTTTTTGTTAGTTTTTCTTCTTCTAAACCATTATCATATTCCCAATGAGAAATTACCTCTTCTTTTTCTAGATCCATAAGAACATTTTCTAATTGTTCGCGAATACGATTCGGTTTTTGTTTCTGGTTTATCCCCATAACTGCTAACAAACCTTTATCTCCACCTATGGAATAAGGTCTTTGTAAACTAGAAAACATTTGACGTATTCTCCATTGCCATGTCAAATATCGAATTAACCTTTTATGATATTTATGTCTATAACTATTATATTCAAGTGCCTTTTTTGATAATAATGCGGTAGTACTATTAGATCCATATAAGTATCCGGATAAGAAACTCCCCGGTTTGATTCGGCATGATTCTATTCCCATGTATTCGTTTGTATTTTTATCTCTCCATAGAACCACAGAATCTAATACGAATAGTCTTTTAATTACCTCACGTTTTACTTCATAATGCTTACCTGTTTCAGCACGATCATTTAATACGACTACTTCATTGTCATCATTTAGATATATAAAAATACTTGCTAAGGCCGCAATCCGCTTCGCTACTTTAATTTTATCTTCTACCCTGTAGTATTCAACACCATTTGCCTTAGCCTTTGAAATACTGCACATCTCTAAAACTTGTTCATATGAAAAATCAATAAATTCATCAGGCGATTTTGCTTCATTCAACCATTGAATCGTGATGCTATCTAAACAATCTGCAGTTAGATCATCCATATTACTCATTACACCATCTACTAAGGTATTCCATCTTGCTGCCTCTTCAATATTCGTTAATTTTAGATCTTCATCTTTATGAGAGGAAAGCTGTGCCACTCCATTACTATCCTTTGTTTCAATAGGATATGATTTTAACCGTGTGTTTTCATCTTCTTCAAATTGATTTTTAGCTATTCCATCCCTTAACTTATAATATACTGCGGAGTTATTTACTTCTAAATAGTTTTCATTCAATGTGCTTACATTTGATTCACTTGTTGCTGTATGCACTTTATTACTAACTGTCTGATTTTTACGAAACTCTTGTTCAATAAAGACACCTATTGTCTCATCAATGCTTAATCTATATTCATCGATATTTCTATATATATCTAGAGGAGAAACACCTTTTCTTTGTTGTTGCTCTAGCCACTGTACGAGCATTGAAAATGATGGAGAAAGGTATTCTGAAGTCACAATTTTACTTTTATCTGCTTCAACCTCAACATAATAAGACACCCATTTTTGCCACAATTGCTCATCTTGTTTATACAATTGTTCCGTTATTGATAGTGCATCTCTAAACAATTGTAGAACGTCATCCATATAAATTCTGCTCCTTATATACATTTAGTTATTCTTAATCTGAACTTGAAAATAATTAGCTATATGATGTTCCTTTTTATAAAAACTAGAAATGAAGTCAGAATATTCCCATTCCTATTCCGTTGTTAACATGTTAAAGGCTCTAGTTTGCATACTTATAGCCCGCTCTGTAACTGATTATACAAGACTCAATCAATTTGTAAAATCCAAAGGGATAAAACGGGGCATCTTTTTTCAAAACGATTAAATTTTATTTTTACTTTCTCTAATAAAACCTCAAAAATGTTAATATATGTTATGTATAGTTAAAATTCACTTTATAAAAAGGGGGAATATTATGACTGATACAAATGAACCTTCAGGAGTCAATTTTAAAAAAGATGTGAAGTTTTCTATTATAATACCTGCTCACAATGAAGAAAAGTACATTAGAAAATGTTTAGATTCAATTGCAAAGGCATCAGAAGCATATAAAGATCAAATTGAAGTCATAGTTGTTTTAAATCGTTGCACAGATAAAACAGAGGAAATAGCAAAATCTTATCATTGTATTACATTAAAAAATAACGATAAAAATTTGTCTAAAATCCGAAATGCAGGGGCTAAAATAGCTAGTGGAGAAATAATCATTACTATAGATGCTGATACTCAAATGGCAGAGTCTATGTTATCTAATGTAGATAAATATTTAGCTTCAGGTAAATACATTGGTGGTGGGGTAACTGGGAAGTTTGAAAGAATATCTTTAGGAATATTCTTTTCCGCAATTTTAATAATAATCCCCTTACTTTTTAAGTATGGAGCTATATCTGTCGGGATTTTTTGGTGCTATAAAAAAGACTTTATGGAAATCAACGGATTTAATGAAAACATGCTTATGGCAGAAGATGCAGATTTCGCTAAACGGTTAAAAGAATGGGGAAAGCAAAATAATAAGAAATTCGGTACAATTAAAAATGGAATGATCACTTCATGCAGAAGATTTGATACATATGGAGACTGGGCTTTACTTAAAAATCCAAAAGTAATCTTAGCCTACCTAAAAGGAAATGATAAAAAATACGCAGATAAAACATATTATGATAACCAGGAAAGATAACTGTGAGAATCCCTAAACAAATCATCATTAAATGAACTAGTAAACAGGATTGATAAAATTCAATATAGAAAATATAGGTAGAAAATTCAGGACAACTTTTATATTATATAACGCACTAACACCATACATTTTCATGGCAAAGGAATGCAAGTATAATAATCTATACTGCATTCCTTTATTGTAATTGTATGTCCACTATATTTTTATTCTTCCTTTTCTAAAGTTAAAAAACTAATATCCAAATTTCTTGTTTTTCACCTCTTTCTGGATCCGCTCCATTGTAATAAAAACTCTTCATTAAGTGTCCAAGCTATTGGCTATCCCTCCTAAACAATAATAATTTTTAAAATAGTAATCCCAAATGTTAAAAAAAATTAAATCTTTATAAGAGAAAACAACTTGGATAAAAACAGGTTGTTTTCTTTTATAAGGAAGAACAAAGAAGAGTGGAAAAGCAATACACAAACGTGAAAATCACATGGAGTAACCAATAAAAAGTGAATATTCTGACAATTTAATCGCTAAGGGTTTTCGTTTACTCTTTCTTTGTTGTTATGAGTTTAACATTATAAATAACATAAGTCAACAAAAAAATAACAAAATTCTTATATTTTCGACATTTTATTCACCTTGCTCTAATTTCACCTTAAAAACATAGTTACTCTAGCTTGAAAATAAAGTTTAATCGTTTTATGCCTAATATTCAAAAGGGGAACTACGCTTAACAAGTCTTGTTTAGTGCTTTTATTTTTCGATTACTTCGAACATCCCAAACTCATGAACATGAAAATTTATAGCCATATCATGTCCCTTTTTAACAAAACATGAAACAAAAATAACATTATGTGTCCCTTTTTTATTAACTCGAAAAATTTTTTCTAAAAGTGCTTAAACCTTGATATATAAGCTTTTCTATTACAGCAATACTATTAGTTATGAAAATTTATAGCTATATGATGTCCCTTTCTTTTTAGATAAAAAGCCTATAAACCCTTTCATATTAAGGATTTACACGTTTCTAACTCTATTTTCATGTATTTATGCAACATGAAAATCCATAGCTATATGATGTTCCTTTTTTTAACCGAACATGAAAACTCGCCTAGCTAATTCATGTCCCTTTTTCAATTGAAAAATTACAGATAAAGCCCATTAACATCACTATTTAAAGAGTTTTTCCTATTCAATTCATAATTATTAATATGAAAATTTATAGCCATATCATGTCCCTTTTTATTTTTTAAAAATCGATATAATTGTTGATTTAATCATGCTTATAAGGTTTTTTTTCTATTTTTCATCTTTTCTACCAATATGAAAATCTATAGCTATATCATGTCCATAAAAAAAAAAGAACGAATCCTGAAACCCCTTGATACACAAGGGATTAAAGGGCGTTTCATCTTTTCATTTTTTCTCTTAAAGGGACGCATTTCATCAAATTTCGATTTGATATAATCAAAATTGATATATTTTATAGTTTTTGGTATTTATTTCAAGATTTATAGGTAGGAGGTGAAAAAGATGGGAAAATCATTTATTATTCGTAATCAACGTAGTCTAAATGGACAATCCACAAATGCAGTTTTAGTAACACTGAAGTCTTGGCAAAAACTTGTTGAAACTTTCGAAGAGAAATACTACAGCTATAAAGATACATACCTTGAGGATATTGTTGATCATATGACATACGAAGAGCGTATTGCCGATGTGGATGGCTTCGTTGCACAGGCTAAACCATCTTTTTCACGTCGTACACTATCTGCTATTTCGGAAACAATGGGAAGAAAGCATAAATTATATGGCATTACAAACGCAGATCTGGAGGTCTTCTTATATCTACATAAAAAATGTTACACAAATGGAGTCATTCCAAATGTAACAATACATATGATGTGGGAAGATTACAAACTGTATAAAGAAGAATTTGCTTACATACAGCATTCTCAATTCTATATTGCGTTAAAGAAATTAAGTATACATAACATTATTTCGATTGAAAATGAATTAGATGGCCGATATACAATTAAATTAACTCATTTTATGAATGAGGAAACTGAAAAGGCCAATGCATATGTTTATATTAGCCCAGTGGTATTTACAAAAGCTTTCTTTGAGTTATCAATTGCATCTAAGAAACTATTCTTAGATATGGCAATGCAACAGCACAGTGAAACTACACTAAAACGTTCCTTAGACAAACAAGATGAAAGAGGGAATAGAACTCATTTTGGTGGGATGTACCGCTTCTTACATAAAAAATACCCACATCAGATACGTGCGGTTATAACAGAGTTAACAACTGCATTACCATGTACAGGGACTCCACTATTCAAAATTTGTAAATTACAAAAAGGGGTTAAGAATAAAAAAAGATATACAACTCTATATCTATCCTTACATACGGATTTCTTATGTACAAAAGAAAGCGGAGAAGTACAGTATCGTGATCCATTCACACCAAAGCTTACTTATGCTCGTAAAGCTCGTTTTATTGAATCCGTACTACAAGAGATGAGTATTGGAGAATTTACACAAGACATGAACAAATTTATTCATGTGCTAAAACATACATGCAATCGACAAATTCGAAGTGTAATTCATAGCTTACGTGACATGATAGATCGTAATGAAGAATATCCAAGCAAGTTAGTATATACACTGAAGAAATTATTAAATCAAACATCACAATATAAAATTCTTGATACAGCTGCTAAAGAAGGTATCTATCCGCTTATTACACAGCATGTTCCAAAAGAACAAAAAGAACAAGCTGTATTTGATTTCGGATTGCATTTCTCTATGTACTCTCTGCGAAACATCAAAAAGTTGTTCCGCAAAACATATGAATTACTAAATTCTAAATTTGCTGTACCTGTTACAGAGGAATCGTATCACCGCAACTATCTAAAGTATCAAGAAGAAACGTTGTTTAGAAAGTACGCCTATGAACAAGGTACAAACCTAAACGCTTATATGGCTTTAGAAATTGAAATACGTGAACTCTTAAAAGCAAGAGGGCATAAAGAGCGTATTATTCCTAGTGATGTTCGTGAATTGTTCATTGAAAAGATAGATAAATTACCGAAAGAAAAGCTTCGTGTTATTGAAGTACCAGATAGCTTCAATTTAATTACATTTATGCGTGCCTTTGAACAGTTAATACGCGCTGGTATCCAAGTAACAACAGCTGAGCAAGTACTGACAGCAATGGAAGCGAACTAATCATCATCAGCTCTCTATTTTTGAAAAAAATTCAAGATAGAGGGCTATTCGTGTTGATCCATTTATTTAAAAGAATTTTACTCCTTCTTCATAATAAGTAACTATACTCGATTCTATTCATAATAGAGTCTTTTTTTATGCAATCATATACAAAAATAGTATGGTATCTATCTCAATTTCCACACATACTTTCGTAAGAAGACGTTATGAGTTGTCTAAATACATTCAAATACCTACAAGAAATCATAAGAAATAAATTAAATTTCGTGGATAAGTAGATAAATAACACATAATGTGAGTAATTTAGTGCAATTATCATTGATATAAATAGCTTATATGCCTTCATCTATCAAAAATCATCAATATTCATGTGAGTTATGTGCTAAATATGGATTATGTTGATTAATTAACACATAATGTGAATCTTTTGTGGGTAACTATAATCAAATTGTGGAGAGTGCGTGAATTCATATGAAATTTCACGATTGAATAAATATGTTTAATAATGTATTAATTTGTTTCATTTTTTATGTAGAAATACTAAGTTTCATTTATGATTATTTGTAGATTTTAGAGCTTAATATGGTTTATTTTTCTGCTGTAAAATTCTACTATTTATGATTTTTTACGCTATGTACTGTTAAAAAGCTTTGTTACAGTAAGGATATACTTACATTTTTCAGTCCTATATAAGTTTTATCTTTATATTTTAAATATATATAAGATATATATTTATATTAGATTTTATTAACTAATATTCATAAACAAACTGATATAGTATAAAAATAAAAATTGATTATAAAAAAACTAACAAAACTATAGCATTCATTAAATACCATTGTGTGTTCAAAAATAAATCTATAGCCATCCTCACAGTTATTTTTTAAGGCTATAGCAACATGTCATTCCTATTTAAGATTCCTGTCAAACGTCATTCCAAAATAGGAATGACGTATTTTTTTAGGGACAAATTCGAAAACTTATATCATTATCATATGTATTTAGTGTATCTAGAATTCTATATGGATGGTGAAGACATATGAATCAATATCAAATGCTTTATAGTACACCTTATCTGTATTCTTCTCGAACATTGAAACAAATGTACAAAGCTACTAAAAATGAAGAAAACGTATGTGCTATACAAGAACACATGCGAAGACATGAAGTATACCTGGACCGACAATACCGAGGGTATTGTTATTTAAGTCAAAAAATCGAAGAGGATCTATATGGTGATGAACTGGCCGTCTCCTGGAATCAGCTATTAGATGAATATCAACTTTTTAAGGACGATAAAGGGAATTTGTCCATTAAACCAAAAGGATGGGGTTAATATGACTATCATTGGAGAGCTAGGGATTGTGTATGGCGTGACGGGAGCTTCAGTTTTAGGAATAAAATTGCTGAAGAAGAAAGGTTTTTATCTTCCAGGTTGGTTGCTACGTGCGGGTCTTAAATGCTTACTAATTGGGAGCGTTTGGTACGTTCTAATGGATATTCTAGATGTGTTTCTACGCTAGCATTACATCCGGTAGTTGAAAATGATTATAATAGCGCATTTTAAACAGCTTTTTCTAAGCTTCCATACAGGCTCAACTACCTTAAGGAGGTATGGAGGGAATGTTGTCACTTTTATTAATCCCAGCAACGTTTATCATTTTAGCCAAGAAGGCTCCTTCCTCAAGGAACGCGAAGTGAGTAGGTGCGAGATGAATTGGCTTCGGACAAGGGATGGGAGGAAGCCATCTTAATTGTTCGACATACATAAACTGTTACTTCACTATCTATCGAATGTATGTTTGTTGTATAATAGACACATGCCGAAATGGAGGTGAAAGGAATGATGATTAATAAAGCATATAAATTTCGTATCTATCCAAATAAAACACAAGCAACCCTAATTAATAAAACAATTGGCTGTGCTCGTTTTGTATTCAATCACTTCCTATCTCTATGGGATAATGCATACAGAAAAACAGGAAAAGGTTTGACATATGGTACATGCTCTGCCAAACTTCCTGCCATGAAGAAAGAGTTTGTTTGGCTAAAAGAAGTGGATAGTATTGCGATTCAGTCGTCTGTTCGCAACCTTGCGGATGCTTATACACGCTTTTTCAAAAAACAAACGAGTGCCCCGCGTTTCAAATCTAAGAAAAACAACGTACAATCTTACACCACAAAACAAACAAATGAAAACATTACCATTGTAGGAAAAAAGATAAAGTTGCCGAAACTAGGTCTTGTTCGATTTGCCAAGAGTCGCGAAGTAAAGGGACGTATTGTAAATGCTACAGTTAGGCGGAATCCTTCTGGCAGATACTTTGTGTCATTGTTAGTTGAAACAGAAGTACAAGAACTTCCGAAAACACAATCTTCCATTGGAATGGATGTAGGACTAAAAGATTTCGCCATTTTGTCAGATGGGACAACCTATAAAAATCCGAAGTTTTTTCGATCATTAGAAGAGAAGTTGGCGAAAGCACAGCGTGTTCTTTCTAGAAGAACAAAAGGATCTTCTCGCTGGAATAAACAACGAGTAAAAGTGGCTAGAATTCATGAATACATGGCAAATTCTAGAAAAGATTACTTGGACAAAATCTCAACTGAAGTCATCAAAAACCACGATGTTATCGGTATAGAAGATTTGCAAGTATCGAATATGTTAAAGAATCATAAATTAGCAAAAGCAATTAGTGAAGTATCATGGTCACAGTTTCGAACCATGTTGGAATACAAAGCAAAATGGTACGGCAAACAAGTCATGGTCGTTTCGAAAACATTTGCTTCCAGCCAATTATGTTCTTGTTGTGGATATCAAAACAAAGACGTTAAAAATCTAAACCTACGTAAATGGGAATGCCCTTCTTGTCGTACACAACATGATAGGGATATTAACGCAAGTATCAATCTAAAGAATGAAGCGATAAGGCTTCTAACCGCAAGGACTGTGGAGCTAGCCTAATAAATTAGAGTTCGATAGAACTCTTTACTTAGGAATCCTCCTCTTCTAAATGAAGTGAAAGTGGGGGTAGTTCAAAACTGTAGCTTATTTTTACCAAATTAATGGACCGAATGATAAGAAAAAAATTGCAACGTTTTTTGAAATTACAAAGGTATGTGTTCAGCATAAAGGTGAATTACAATATCCCACTTTTATAAAAGAAATTAAAGATGATATAAGTATGAATTATGTTTACAAGTTACCACTTGGTGTACCTAGTCAACTAATCCAAAAGTTAGCTGAAGTATTAGAAGAAGGTCTATATAAACCTGTTAAAATATCGTTTCACCAAAGAGAGCTTCATATTCGAGTATTTAGCCAAAGAATACTTGAAATGTGGAATTGGTCTAAGTATCTATTAAAAGAGCATACATGGAGAGTTATGATGGGGAAAGCATTAGATAAATATGTATATCATGATTTTGAGAAAACACCGCATATGTGTGTAAGTGGAATGACTCGTTTTGGAAAGACAGTATTCTTAAAAAATGTGATGACTAGTTTAATTTTACAACAATCTCAACACGTGAAAATTTTTATTATTGATTTGAAAGAAGGGCTAGAGTTTAGCCCTTACAAAGAGCTATCCCAAGTTGTTGAAGTCGCTGAAAACCCGGAACAGGCATTAGAAATGTTGGAAAGAGTACGTGAAAAGATGGTAAAACAGATTGAAATGATGAAGAAATCCTATTTTACCAATATCATAGACACATCAATTAGAGAACGTTGCTTCATCATAGTAGATGAAGGAGCAAATCTATGTCCTACACAGGGATTACCTAAAAAAAAACGTAATGTATTATTTTTGTGCCAGGAGATGTTGTCCGAAGTCGCAAGAATTGGAGGTGGTTTAGGATTCCGGCTCATATTTTGTACGCAATATCCTACTTCTGATACATTACCAAGACAAATTAAACAAAACGCTGATGCGAAAATAGGCTTTCGATTACCAACGGCGGTCGCCTCACAAGTTGCTTTGGATGAACCAGGTCTTGAAGATTTACCTTCCCTTCCAGGAAGAGCATTATTTAAGACTGATCGTACAGAAGAAATTCAGGTACCTTTTTTAAAGGATACAGATATGTGGGAGTTACTAAAGCAATATAAGGTGGTGGAGCAAAATGAGGCATCAAACACTCAAACAGAAAGCGAGACAAATCTAGATTTTATCCACTTTAAGTAAGTTGGATTTTTTAACTAGGAGGCAATTACAAGCCATCCACTGTCTAGGGAGTATTCGAAATGAAAATCGTGTATTAAAGGATCTGCACCCGTATTGTCACATTACAAAAATGGCTCGTGAACACGTATATTATTTAAATAAAAAGGGGCGGGATTTATTAGGCATTACAAAAGAAGTAAAGAAAAGTAGTCAATTACAGCACATATTAATGCGAAACGAAAGCTGGATGTGGCTTGGATTTCCAGAATGGAAAACAGAAAGACCTATCGAGTTTTCAATTAATGGTCAACGGTATCAGATTATTCCTGACGCAACGTATTTTGAGGATAATGTTCCCCATTTTGTTGAAATAGATCGTATGCAACATATGAAGGCAAACGAACATAAAATACAGTTATATGGCCATATAACAGATATCTATAAAAGACAGAATGCTATTGTTCCAGTAATTAAGTTTTTTACATTATCAGACTATCGACAATCAAAGTTAGAGCAATATGCTATAAACCGAAATGTGTTTATGAGAACATTTGTAATGGAAGATATATTTTAGTTGTTTTAAGCATTTATGTCCCAAAAATCATGATAATCAATACGTTTATCAAATTTCCTTAGTGTTTTAATGATTTTAGTTGCGGATGTTAAGGTAGGAATTCGATCCTTCTTATTTGCTAAATCACTTATTAAAGATTTACTTAATCCGGTTCGTTGTACTAACCATTGTTGTTTAATCCCTCTACGGTCTAAATATTCACCAAATGGAGTTCTTTTTTTTCCTAACCCAAACATCGGAATCCCCCCTAATTAAGCTTGTGGTAATAATAACTTGTCCAAATTTCCATAAATCTAAACTTTTGTTCATAAATATGGAATTATAATTTTAAATAAAGCATAGAATAATATAAAGAAAATCTAAAAAATGTGTAATATTTTTGAAGAATGTAGCATTCATAGTAATAGCTACAAGTTGCTGATACACTATCCTAATGGCAACTTGTTGCAAAGGGTATTCCTATAAATTTAAAAGCTTGAACCTATTGACACACAAGGGTTTAGGCTTTTTTTTATTTATGGAGCAATGAAAACAAGTTTAATAAATTAAGAGATATCATATTGTTGAGTCGTCGAATATTGAAGAATTAAATTAATAATTTCACGTATCATAATGATAATAAAAAAATATATTCTAAATGGTTGTATAACACGAAACAAAAGGTTCATGATAAGAATAAACGTTCTGTTTATGGAGGATGAAACAATGTTTTATTACTCCAAATGTATGAATCGAATGATTTTTTGCATAGACCTTTGTTCATTTTGTGCCAGTTGTGCATGTGTAAATGTGAACTTGTACAAATGTCCACGTGTCCACATGTGCAAATACAGTAGCTATTTTTTGAAGAGGGCTATCGTATAGGGGTAAAGCCGATTCTTGAAACACTGGTAATTTCATATATAGATATACACCAAACATCTTAAACTGTGTCCAAAATGCATAAGGGGATAAAAAATGTATAAAACTGAAATGATGGTGAGCATTCTAATTATAAAGGAGTGTTCATTATGATAAATGACGAGTTAAACTGGCAGAAAATATTAAAAATAGGAGCTAGTTCTTTGGGTTCTTCAATAGGTACAGCAATAATAAGCGAAATGTTTCCATCAGAAGATAGTGCTCAAGAAGCGGTGAAACAAGCAGTAGAAGAAATTTGTGATAGGGTTAAAAAAATAATTGACCAAGACTTTTTAGATCACTATGTAGCTAATTGTGACAGTATTGCGAGACGTCTTCAGGGCTATCCAGAGAGCAGTGATGTAAATATTTTACACGGCATATATGACGATGGTTCAGATTTAGTATCAGATTTAGTACGTTTTGAAACGTTTGAAAGTATAACAGCCCTTGTTTACATTTGTACTTTGCATCTAACTGACATAAAAGCTCTTAGTGAAATTGACTCTGGGTATAAAGCTACTTTAAGTCGTTGTGGGGATGAGTATGCTGCTTTATGTGAACCACGTGGTGACAAATTAGTTTACTTTACAAATGTAAGTGTAGGCGATGCAATGTATGCTAATAGTGGCCTCTACGATATGATTACAGCTCCTACTACTTCTAATTCTTATCCTACACTCAAATACAGGTTTAATTTTGTAGATGAATGGGATGAGAATTTAGACACAAAGGTTCATATATATGATTCTAATCCTATATCACTAACAGATCCACTATGGTACACAGAATCTCTAGGTATCCCACGATATAGATTAACCGAAGCTGGTAGAAATTTTTCATCTATTCAAAGGCTCTATTTGAGTGCTAAAGATGAGATAATCTCACAGAGAGATACTTTCTTAAATGATAGGTTAGAAATTACAAATAATATGCGTGAAAATATTCGCAAGGCATGTGATGAGTGGCGAAATCTTTAAATTCATAAGTGAAACGAGAAATGAATTCCGACGTTTCTATGCTCCTTAACACACATTTAGGCATCTATTAAAAAGTACAATTTCTTTTGGATTGGGATCCTGGGAAAATGGATTGGTTTTGGATAAAGTTTGTATTTGAAGACAACGGCACAGATCAGAACGTGTTCCAAGGGGATAGTATTGCGCTAAAAATGGAGTTTCAAGCCAATCAAACAGATGGACAAGAAAGATAAATTTAACAGCATGTTACTGGTAAAAAGTAAAACTGAGCTTATGCCTTTTAATTATTTAAAAAATTGTAGGTTATTTAAAATAAAACACAAAAAGAACTTGTAGGAATCCCTACAAGTTCTTTTTTAGATAATGCAAAAAAGGTGAAACAAACTATCTCATAATTTGAATCGGAGCAAACACTCTAACTACGGGTTGCCTTCATTATATACCAAATCTTAAAATGTGAAGGTATAATATTTAAAAATTATGTGAATTCAGAGAGAGAAAATAGTCTTTAATCATATATATGTCTTTATACTCACTAAGCTCTCGTTTTTTCTTTATGAGGAGCAATTGGCGTATTTGAAACATGTTAGAAGAACAGAATAGAATGGCAATCAATTGACCATATAAATGACATTCCAATCGTTCTGATTTTATCTTTTTACAATGATGAATTTAAAAGAATGAATTCCACGTTTTCAATAAAATTTCGATTTACCAACACAAAAAAATACCAGTCATGTACCTGTCTCATTGGGACAATATCTGTAGGGGTATTTGTTATATATACATTGATATCACTGGGGCGTTTACTACGAGGAGAATACTTCATTCCTTTCTTTTTTTCTCTTATAGCTTGATCTTGTAATCGTTTTTGTTGCTTTTGTTGTGTTAATCGATGAACAATTACACGAGCTGGCCCTTTATCAATCATTCCTACATAAGCATCAGCTATTACGCATGTTTGTCCTGGTTGAAGGGAGTTCATTAACGTTTCCATATCTAACTGTATATACTCTGTACCTTTCTTAATTCTTCCATCAAAGGTAGTAGGTACTCTTAGGTTGATGGCGATATGATGATTCCCATCAATGAACAAAATAATGTAACATGGTAAAATAATATTCGGATGGGAGTCCAATACATATTATAAAAATAAAGTGGTTCAAGTCGGAGGAAGGCACCTTAGGGTGTCTTTTCTTTATGCATTAAAAAGCCTCAACATTTTATAGAAACTGTAAGTCCTTGAAAATAAACAATAATTGCAAGTATATTAATTTTACATTATATTTAAGATTAGCGAATATTCGTATACTAATAAAGTGCTAAATAGTAGGTGAAAAAATGGAATTTTACGATTTGGGTATTACCATTAAAGAAATTAGAATTAAAAAAAACATATCACAATCCGAATTATGTCATGGAATATGCTCACAAAGTCAAATTAGCAAAATAGAAAAAGGTATGATTTATCCATCTAGCATATTGTTGTATCAATTATCTGAACGGCTTGGTATTGATCCAAATAATATATTTGCATTAACTCAAAACAAGAAATTAAAATACGTAAAAAATGTAAAATACGTAATGAGAGATTGCGCAAAGCAAAAACAATATAAAGAACTTTATGAAATAGTAAAACAAGAAAAAAAACAAAATAATTTTCAATCAAAAGAAGATAAACAATTTCTAATATGGCATGAAGCAATTGCTATATTTGAGGTAAATAGATCAACAAAAACTGCTTTAACTCTTTTAAATCATGCATTAAAACTAACTTTAACCAATTCTGATTTTTTATCAGAAAGAGAAATAGATATTATGAAGACAATGGCTATATTTTATGCAGAACACAAAGAATATGAAAAAAGTATTAAAATATTAAGAAGATGTTTAACCAATTTTAATAAGTTAGATTTTCCTAGAGATAAAGAAATTAAATTAAAAATCATTTTAAATTTAGCAAAATTTTTGGACCTCACATATCAACATGAAGAGGCAATAAAATACCTTGATAAGGGCATCAAATTAGCTATTAATCTAGACACTTTATACCTACTAGGTGAACTATACTATTTAAAAAGTCAGTATTTATTAAAGATTAAACAACATAATGAAGAAGATGTTGTTAATAACATGAAAAAAGCATTATTTATATTTGAACTAAGAGAAAAAGAACATTATATACAAATGATTAAAGATGAACTTATTGAAATACAGAATAAAAAACACTCATAATTTCGTAAAAACTACTTACAAAGCCCACAGGAAAAACCCCTATAGTTTTTAAACTTAGAACTATATTATTAAAATTAAAGTCGTTCAAGTCGGAGGAAGGCACTTTGGGGTGTCTTTTCTTTATTTCTCAATATAAGAACTTTAAGGATATGCTATTATTTAAATACAAATTCCCTTTTGTGCACTGAGATAGTAATACCCAATAAAAAAGCCCACCTATTTCCGTAGGTGGGCCTTGTCTTTATTACACAATATCAAAGTATACTCTCTTTTTCTCATAAACTTTATGTAATTATACATATTCGTAAAAATTACACTAAATAAATATTACATGTAATAAAATATAAATCGTGGACACGTTCTATAAAGCAGATTCTTTTGAAAGACGTAACATATCAATCACTATAGAACATGTGGCGTCACTCTAATATTGATCTCAAATCTCTTATATTTTGTGAACTAACAATCTGGTATATATAGACGATTCTGTTTTATAGGATGTGTTTACACGTATAACAAAGGGATAATACGGATAAGTTTATACTAAATGAACGTGGTTCAAGTCGGAGGAAGGCACCTTTGGGTGCCTTTTCTTTATGCATAAAAAACTCATCTTCCTATAGAAAGGATAAGGCCTTTATAACAAAGAACAATTGCAACTACATTAAATTTACATTACATTAAGGTTAGAGAATATTGTACTAATAAAGCGCTAAATAGTAGGGGGAAAAATAGAATTTAACGATTTGGGTATTACCATTCAAGAACTTAGAATTAAAAAAAATATATCACAATCCGAATTATGTCATGAAATATGTTCACAAAGTCAAATTAGCAAGATAGAAAAAGGTATGATTTATCCATCTAGCATATTGTTTTATCAACTATCTGAAAGACTTGGTGTTGATCCAAATAATATATTTGCACTAACTCAAAACAAGAAATTAAAATATACAGAAAACGTAAAATACGTAATGAGGGATTGCATAAGGCAACATCAATATAAAGAGCTTTATGAAATAGTAACAAGAGAAAAATACACAAATAATTTTCAAACAAAAGAAGATAAACAATTTCTAATATGGCATGAAGCAATTGCTATATATTGTGTGAATAACTCAACAAAAGTGGCTTTAACTCTTTTAAATAATGCATTAAAACTAACTTTAACCAATATTGATTTTTTATCAGAGAGAGAAATAGATATTCTACATACAATGGCTATACTTCATGCAGAAAATAAAGAATACAAAAAAAGTATTAATATCCTTAAAAGATGTTTAACTAATTTTAACAAATTAGATTTTCCTAGAAATAAAGAAATTAAATTGAAAATCATTTATAATTTAGCTAAAAATTTAAGTTACACATATCAATACGAAGAGGCAATAAAATACATTGATAAGGGTATCCAATTAGCTATTAATCTAAATACTTTTTACTTATTGGGTGAACTATACTATGGAAAAGGTTCGAATTTATTAAAGCTTAAACAATCTAATGAAGAAGATGTTGCTAATAACATGAAAAAATCGTTATTTATATTTGAATTAACAAAAAACGAAAAAAATTACAAATAATTAAAGAAGAATATTTCGAAAACAAAAATAACCACTCATAATTTCTTAAAAACTACTTATAAAGCTCATAGAAAAAATCCCAATAGTTTTTAAACTTAGAACTATATTATTAAAATTAAAGTGGTTCAAGTCGGAGAAAGGCACCTTTGGGTGTCTTTTCTTTTGTGCATTAAAAAGGTATCGACAGCGTTCCATAGAAAAAACAAGCTAAGAGTATGCAAGGTTTTATACAGTTTTTCGACGAACCCAGTAACAAACGAGAACTTTAAAACCGCTCCAGGATAGGAATGTATAAAAAAATGCATAGATCCATAGAACAATAAAAGGAGGTTCCCTTGTGAAAGTAGGGATTCCTCCTTGTCCTTGCTACCAATAATGAGAAGTTATGTCAATCACACATGTATATGATATACATCTTCCTTATTTAAATATAAGGCCGTTGGGACAGGGTTTCTCCAATTTTTAAAGAACTATTAATAATAAACTTAACAAGGTATCAAGGGTGGTGAAATAAATAGAAAAGCAAATTAATTTTTATATAGATACCGAAATAGAGAAATGTATAATAACCAGGCTTCGGACTGCCGGTTGTGTTTTTGCAGAAGATGAGGCACAGTTACTTATCTCAGAGGCACAAACACCGGAAATACTCGCCGACATGGTGGAACAACGAACAGCCGGTTTTCCCTTGGAACACATCATCGGTTGGGCAGATTTCTGCGGTATTCGGATAGCAGTGGAACCAGGAGTCTTCGTACCTCGCCGCCGTACCGAGTTTCTCGTTCAACAGACAGCTTACCTTGCTATGCCAGGAGCCATTATAGTTGATTTATGCTGCGGTACGGGTGCGGTAGGTGCCGCGCTGGCCACAGTTCTGGGAGGGATTGAGTTGTATGCGGTCGACATAGACCCAGTCTCAGTGCGATGTGCCCGTCGCAATATTAATTGGGCCAGTGGTAACGTGTACAAAGGTGATCTCTACCATCCACTTCCAACTAAAATCCGTGGGTGCGTCCACATCTTGGTTGCAAACGCACCCTATGTACCTACCGAAGCAATTAAGCTGTTACCTCAGGAAGCCCGCAAACATGAGGCAAGGGTGGCACTCGACGGTGGAGCGGAAGGACTGGACGTCCAGCGACGGATAGTTACTGAGGCACTACTCTGGCTGGCACCCGGCGGTCATCTACTTGTCGAGACTAGTCAACGACAGACGTTGCAAACCGTTGAGATATTTGCTCAAAACGGGCTAATCCCACAGGTGAAAAATTGCGATGAACTGGATGCTACTGTTGTAATCGGAACCAGACCATCTCTTTAGAATGAATACGGACAAGCTAGACGTTACCACAAATAAAAGCCTAAGAATCTATGAATTCATGAGCTTTTATTTATACTTCTGATAACGATAATTATGTAAATAAGCTGCCCATATGGACAGCTTATTGTATTTTTTGCTTAGCGTGGTTTTTCATCTCTTCTTATTAATCTTGGCAGAATAATATTTATAGCAAGAATGGATAGTAAGTACTTTTAGGTAAATGGCGATATGATGATACCCCTCAATGAACAAAAAAATTTAACATGGTAAAATAATATTGGGATGGGAATCCAATACATATTATTAAAATTAAAGTGGTTCAAGTCAGAGGAAGGCGCCTTAGGGTGTCTTTTCTTTATTTTCAAAAGGACCTGCAAAAACATAAAGTATATTAAATCCGCTAAAATACATGCGTACACCCTTGTTTTCTCTTCTTATTAAAGGAGGATCTATTATGGGATTTGGTGGTAGTTGCGGCGAAGGCTGCGGTTTTGCTTTACTCGTTGTACTCTTTATACTATTAATCATTATCGGATGCAGTTGCTTCTGCTAAAAAACTATTGGAAAAGACACTCTCATATGGTTGTCTTTTCATTATGCATTAAAAAACCCACCTATTTCCGTAGGCGGGTTTTATGTGATTTTGCATTTGTACATTATTATATTATACCAAGAATTCTTAATCCTCAAGCTTCCTGATGGTTCAATTTATATTAGTCTAAAGTACGAGCAGCTGCATAGAATGATCCAGAGCCACCATTTCTGTGAGTAACTTTAAGCTTATATTTACCTTTTGAAAGAGTATTGTACGTATTTGTAAAACCCTTTCCTGCTGCTAACGATCCTTCACCAATAACATTCCCTTTTGAGTCTTTTAAAGACCAGTTAAGCGTGCCTTTAGTATTGTTTGTCATATGAACTCTCATATCCGCTTTTTTTACATGCTCGAATGATACTTCTCTTTCTCCATTTATCAAACTGAAATCATCTTTAAGTATTTGGGTGCGTTGGATAATTGGTGCTGAATTTTTATTATTATCTACACCTTCTGTACTTGCTGATGCAATTCCTCCAGTTAATGCGATACCAGTTACTAATGTTCCTACTACTAATTTCTTGAACATAATAAATCCCCCTTTAATAGTTTTATAGCTTCGCCTTAAATGTATCACTTTTGCTATATTTGTAAATATTTTGAATTTGTATAAATATTTATTTAAATATTGTTAATATTGGTAATATACTTTATAAAGTGGAAAATAAAGGTATTTCTGATGATATGTAATAATGCATGTTCATTCGGCAAAAGGATGTGGTAAACTCTAACCACCTGTTCTATTTTTTTCAGTTATCTTATAAACCTTACTTCTTATCTACCCAATTGTGGGGACGCCTTATGGCGTCTTTTTTTTATAAGAAAACCCCCAAGCATTCATACACTTGAGGGCTTATCAATTGAAAGGTAGAACTGTTTGGAATTCCTTAAACTATGAACAAAGTGGGATTACTCCTAAACGGGGTCTCGCCAACTAAACGCGAATTTCGTACGCTAAGGAATTTCTAAGTTAAAAACTGTTTTTTTCCGTACGTTAACAAAGTTCCATAAACGACATTTAATGTTTGTTATGGAACTTTGTTTTTAGTAATGAGTTTTAGAACTGGTTTTTGACCGTATTTCTTTCAGTTTTGTTAGAACTAAATAGAGTTCCTTAAACGGTCGTTTTTGTTACAAAGGTTAACTTAGCACAAATAGGCACTTACACCAAAATGAATAATTGGGTAAAAGAAGGAATACTTTTGTATTTTAAAGAATTTTGTACGTATTAAATATTTAATACGTAAGGGGCTCACTGCCAATTAATATAAGTTTTACTACCAAAAAAGGAGGTAAATTAGAGTCGATAATGAAGAAAGAAACAAACTTTAACTCATCGTTGAAACCGAATGCACAAAACAGAAATCTAGTTTCAAAAATTATATATTTTCCTAGTACCTACGTGATTTTTATTTTTGGTTTACTGATTTCCAGGATGGGTGATTCCCTTTATACGTTTGCTCTCCCTTGGATTGCCTATAAGTTAACTGGATCAGCAATAATTATGGGTTCACTTTTTGCTATCAGTGTGTTACCTATTGTTTTATTTGGTCCAATCGTAGGGGTAATAGTGGATCGTTTTGATCGACGAAAATTAATGTGGGTTGCTGATTTAGGATGTATTATTTTAGTATCCTTAATTCCTATCCTGTATAACTTAAGCTTACTTCAACTCTGGCATTTATATGTTGTTTCTTTTATTTTAGCCGTACTATCGATGTTATTTGACGTAGCAACTATTACAGTAATTCCACGAATCGCAGGTCAATCGCTAACAAAGGCCAATTCCGCATACCAAATGGTTAATCAAATTGCTAGTTTAGCGGGACCGGCATTAGCAGGTATTATAATTGCTACAATAGGTGGGATTAATGCTCTCTGGATAAATGCTATCTCTTTTATAGCTACTTTAGTTGCTGTATTACTATTACCGAAATTAGAAAAGAAGAAACCCATAGATAGAGCAAGAACACTATTGCAAACTATAAGGAATGATATGAAAGAAGGGCTTAAATGGTTAATGAATGATCGTCTTAACCTTGCTTTATCTCTTCAAGCAATGGTGGGAAACTTTGGCGCTAGTGCTATATTAGGTGGGCTTATGTATTATTTGCTTTCTACATTAAATCTATCTGCTGAGGAAAGTGGGATTAATTATACTCTAATCGGAGTAGGTGGCCTTTTAGGAAGTATCATTGTTATTCCACTTGAACGACGCTTTCGAAGGGGAACCCTTATTCCAACCCTTCTTGGTGTGGGAGCAATTGGATTGACTTATGCAATATGGAGTGAATATTGGCTTGCACCGGGCATTTCATTTGGTATTGCTATGATTTGTAATATCGCCTGGAATACTATTGTAGCATCTGTCCGACAGGAAACAGTCCCCACCGATATGCAGGGAAGAGTTTTAGGGTTTTCACGTGTACTTACTCGTTTAGCTATGCCATTAGGAGCACTAGTAGGGGGATTAATTTCCGATTTTAATCCGGTTGCAATATTTATTTTGGCATCAACTACAAAGGTCATTGAAGTTATTATCGCGCTTACTAGTCCCATTCGTAAATTATGAGCAAAAGTGCTTCTTCATTAATGGCTTTCTTACTAATTAAAAAACTAATAATGTGTGATGAATCTCTGATTGTCCTTTTCAGGAATAGAATATTCAAGATATTTCATTACATAAAATATCTTAATATGAACTTATATCATTCGATTGGAGATAATCCAAATAGCTAACTAAGCAAAAAGCCGATTTCCTAAGCGTGCAGGAAATTGGCTTTTTCTATGTGAAAAATCACTTAGCGTACGAAATTCGCGTTTAGTTGGCAAGACCTCAATTAATCCGCTCAATGGATTCTGTCTCGTCTGTTTTTGATACTATTTTATGTGAAATGGAGATATTATTTTGATTTCGGATAGATTTCTTGTGAAATATGTACCTAGAGCCGTATTTTAATTTAAATGTGATACGATAGTTGTATATATGCATTTAGATGGTAAAAGGGGATGAGTGTTGATGAAAAACCATATAAAAGTAAATGGAAAACTCCTTCAGACAAATAAAAAGTGGTCACATCTCCGGCAAAAACAAAAAGATCATATTTCTAATTGGTTGCGTAGGGAATACATACAGTTTGTAAGAACCCATCATCGAAAACCTAAAAAATACGAGCATGATGAGATTCTTCATGCAGTGATGAATCAAATACAGGAACGTGAAATTTGGATTCCATATAGTGAAGTGAAAAAATACTATGTAAGCAAAATAGGAATATGGTTTAGAAAAATAGAAGGTGAATGGGAAATACAAATAGATAACAATGAGATGCAGCAAGTATTAAAAGAAAAGTAAATACCAAAAGGGGGCGCATTTCATGTATAACTTACAAGAAGATATGTATGAACAATTGAAAGAGAAAAAAGGGGAAGTTACTGTATTTTTACAGAATGGCGTTCCAATACGTGGGCAGATTCTTGCAACGGATAAATTTACCGTTCTTATGATGGTTCATGGTAAGCAACAACTGGTTTACAAACAAGCAATTTCCACTATTATCAAGTAATTCTTTTTCCTTCGAGTGGAGAGGCAAATACAAAAAAAGAAGATTGATCTCAATCTTCTTTAAAGTGAAGGAATAGATGACAGATTACTACTTCAACTTCAAATCAATTATAATTAAGTATGTAATAATGTTCAAGTCATTCGAAATTTTCTCAATTTATTTGTATTATTTTTAAATTATAATATAAGTAATTCTTTTTATTATTATATATTTGTTCTTTCCTGTTGCAGAATCCTTAAGCTATTAAGGATTCCTTTTTTTGTATCTAAAATCCACAAATAAAAAGATAAGATCCGGGAACACGATCTTATCTTCAGCACAAGGAGTAAACAAAAGGATAACCATCATATTTTTATTATAATTTACTTTTTGTTAATTTTGAATATTAAAACCATAATTAACAAGTATATTAATATTGAGAAATATACTACAAAATTAGCTAAAAATGATTCAAAACTCCAATGTAAACTTTTATACTTTAGTTTATTTTCAAATACCCTTAAACATTGAATTTATCAAAATTTACCCATTCCCCTCGAAAACTAATAGAAAAGTATACATTCAAAACACTATAAATAAAGGCACTAAAACTTGTGTAAAGAAAAAATAAAAGCTAGACCAATGCTAGCTTATTTACATAAATTTCGTTGTCGGCAGTTATTTTAATACGATAGAATCTCCAATATTCACTTTTCCTGGTTTTATAACTGATGCATAAACTCCAAAATGATTATTTCTTTTTTGTACAATAGTTTTTAAGAGAGTTGTTTCCAATGTTAATGTGTTAGGATCAATAGTAATAATCATGCAGCGTTCACAGTGTCTTACTATTTCTAGTTCTACTTCTCCTATACGTATACATTTTCCAAACCATGTATCTTCTGCAAAAGGAATATTTTCATATAATGAGAATATCAAGTTTGGACGAAACCTCCTATGGTTCACATCTTGTCCCCATAAGTTGCTCATTTTTTTTAATGATGTATCAGTTACAATTAATACATGTTCTTCTTCAATTGCACCTAAGGGTACTTGCTGGGGTGAATATTGTATACCTTCAATTTGACGATTTGATTTTTGTTCTAATTCTTTAAGTAACTCTTGATCTCCCCACTTGTATATTTTTCCTTCAGGAGAAATAATTTTGATTGGTGGATATATATCTAAAGATTCTTCTCCTATAAAACTCGCCGTATAACCAATCATCTCAGGAAGTTGTGTTGCGGTTAAATACTTTCCTGGTCTTGTTTCATCTAAAAAAGCATGGCTTCTATCCCCATATAAACCATAAGATGCAATGTAAGTTTGTTGAACATTTTCTCCGCGAAATGATTTTATTGGATGTCTTACAATTTCTTTTAGTTCTCCAATTATCATATCCCTACTCCTTTTTTATCTAATTTTGTATTTTAATTATATATTAAATTGGAAGTAGTTACCTTATGAATATCGTATACACGCAAGGTTAACATAACGGCTCATTATCGGTAGCAAGGAAAAATAGGGCCCCTTTCTCTCACAAGGGAAATTCCTTTTTTGTTTCATGGGTCTATGCATTTTTCTATACATTCTTATCCTGGTGGGGTTTTAGGGTTCTCGTTTGTTATTGGATTAGCCAAAAAGATGTATAAAACCTTGCATGCTCTTAGCATTGGTATTTTCTGAAATGCTGCCGGGACCCCATCGCTATCAACCTAAGCTCATACAACGTCAATTATAGTAAAGGTTGATTCTTTTTTCTAAAGGCTAGGTGTAGGGAATTGAAAGATTTGCATACAAAATAAACCTTAATGGGTTTCATTTTTTTGATTTAAGCCGCTTGATTATTAGACATGGTACAATTGTAAACGACACCTAATATATCAAAGACTGTTTTCTTCTCATACCTATGAGATTTTCGCCCGTTTTGCTGTAGGAGGTTGAACAAGCGAATTAGAATCTTTGATAGCTCTTGGGTGTCTTTCTGTATAGCTTGGAAAAGAAGAAGGAAGTAATCTTTAATCATATATATGGCCTTATATTCACTCAGTTCTCGTTTCTTTTTTATAAGAAGTAATTGCCGCATTTGAAACATGGTAGAAGAACAGAGTAGAATGGCAACCAGTTGACCATAAAAATGGCATTCTAATCGTTCTCGTTTTATCTTTTTACAATGATGAATATGAAAGAATGATTTCCATATTTTAAAGACAATCGCTATTTGCCAACGTAAAGTATATAACTCATGTAGCCGTTCTATCGGAACCCATTCCCAAGGTATATTCGTCACGTACACGTTTAATCCCGCTATCATTTTACTTTTCTCTGAGTACGTTCTATTTTTAGATTTTTCTTTTTCAGCGATCTTTGCTCGTCGTTTTTGAAGTTGCTTATCTGTTAATCGATTAAAAATAACGCGTGCAAACAGTTGTTGTTTATCACCAATATACGCATGTTTTAATTCAAGTGTTTGACTGTACAATGAGTTGTACGTTTATAAAAACCTTATTCTTTTAATTTATTAAATGCGCAAAGTAATGTCGGCGCCTTGTCTGTAGTGAGAATCGTTGGTTCTCCAAAATGTTTTAATAATCTTTTCATGAAGGCATAGGCAGCCTGATAATCTCGCTTTTTACGAAGTTAAATATCCAATGTGTGTCCATCTTTATCAATTGCACGATAGAGATAACGTCACGCTCCTTTAACTTTGATATAAGTCTCATCCCATGCCAAGATAAGCGGGCAGATTTATTTTTCACTTTTCAAATTTGATAGATGAGATTGCCATATTCATGAACCCATCGCATGTTTGTACATTTTCAGGGGATTTAACCAAATGATACAAACTACATGCTTAGAAAGATGAAAAGACATGCAATATTGCATAGTACATTGTTTTAAGTGTATAAAATGTTATTCTTTTGGATGGATTAAATGAACGGAGGAAATGTTATGAACAAGAAATCAAAATTCACTCAAATGATGGTCGGTATTAGTACAGTGGCCTTATCATTTGGAAGTATTCAAACACAAGTATCAGCGGAAGAAAAAACACCTTATAAGGTGTCACAAGTGAAACCAACTGGGATAGAAACTTCAAAAGATGAACTTGCACATTCTACAAAAGCAGATGAAACATTGTCTTATGAAGAACGTTTAGAAGTAAACGATTTTTCTCAACGTCCAGCTCCAGCCGTGAAACAAGCGGCGCCAAAACAATATCAGCAAAAGTATTCTTTAGCAGAGCTAAATAGAATGAGTAATGACGAATTTATCGATACATTGGGAAGTATTAGTGGGAATCAAATCACAGATTTAGATCAATTTAATCAAGAAACAAAAGCGTTTTATCAAAATAAAGAGCGAATCCAGCTTATTATTGATGAATTAGTTCGTCGTGGAAGCACATTTACAAAAGATGATACAAAAGGGATTGAGACGTTTGTTGAAGTATTACGTTCCGTATCTTATGTAGGCTTTAATAATAAAGAGGTAAATTATTTATATGAGCGAAGCTTCCAGGATAAATGTTTACCAGCATTAAAAGCAATTGCAAAAAATCCGAATTTTAAACTGGGTACAGATAAACAGGATGCAATGGTAGTTGCATACGGTAAATTAATTAGAAACGCTTCTTGTGATGCTGAAACTGTTCAATATGCAGCAAATATATTAAAACAATATAACGATAATATTTCTACATATATAAGTGAACAGAATAAAGGGGCCGTCGTGTATCAGCTTATCCAAGGGATTGATGATGATGTGCAGTCTTACTTGCTTGATACACGTAAAAAAGCGAATGAAACAATATGGTATGGGAAAATTGATGGCTTCATAAATGAAATCAGTCGAATGGCTCTTCTGAATCATGTAACAGCAGAGAATAAATGGTTAATTAATAATGGTGTTTATTATACTGGTCGTTTCGGGAAATTCCATAGTATCCCAAATGAACCTTTAGAAGTACTTACACAAGCAACGAACATGTACCCGCGTTTAAGTGAAGCTTATTTTAATGCGGTAGAACAAATTTCAACAAACTATGGTGGAAAAGATTATTATGGAAATACAATAGATTTAAAGAAAATACGTGAAGAAGGGCAAAAGCAGTACTTACCAAAAACCTATACATTCGATGACGGTGCTATTGTATTTAAAACAGGAGATAAAGTAACGGAAGAAAAAGTTAAGAGACTATATTGGGCTACTAAAGAAGTAAAAGCACAATATCATCGTGTAATTGGAAAAGATGGAGCGTTAGAACCAGGGAAAGCTGATGATGTACTGACAATCGTGATTTATAATAATCCAGATGAATATAAACGAAATAGCCAACTATATGGATATGACACGAATAATGGTGGAATTTATATTGAAGGAATTGGAACGTTCTTTACATTTGAGCGTACATCAGAGCAAAGTCGTTATAGTTTGGAAGAATTGTTCCGTCATGAATTTACACACTATTTACAGGGAAGATACGAGGTTCCAGGATCATGGGGACAAGGAGAAATGTATCGAAATGAACGCTTGACTTGGTTTGAAGAAGGAAATGCAGAATTTTTTGCGGGATCTACTCGTACGAATAATGTTGTTCCGCGCAAAAGTGTAATTAGTGGATTATCATCTGATCCTGCGAAACGTTATACAGCACAACGAACATTATTTTCGAAATATGGCGATGGAGTAGGAAACGAAAAATGGGACTTTTATAATTATTCTTTCGCACTGCAGTCTTACTTATATACTCATCAATTTGAAACGTTCGATAAGATTCAAGATTTAATTCGCGCAAATGATGTGAATGGTTATGATGCATATCGTGAAGCTTTAAGTAAGGATCCAAATTTAAATAAAGGATACCAAGACTATATGAAGCAGTTAATTGATAATCAGGGTACATATAAGACACCACAAGTATCAGATGATTATTTAGCTGAACATGCACCAAAACCACTAGCTGATGTAAAGAAAGACATTACAGATGTAGCAAAAATAAAAGATGCAACGATTACAAAGCATAATTCTCAATTCTTTAATACGTTTACATTAGAGGGAACATATACAGGCGGTGTAACAAAAGGAGAATCTGAGGATTGGAAAGCGATGAGCAAGCAAATCAATCAATCTTTAGAACAGTTAGCGCAAAAAGAATGGAGCGGCTACAAAACAGTTACAGCGTATTTTGTTAATTATCGTGTGAATGAGAACAATCAATTTGAATACGATGCTGTATTCCATGGTGTTGCAACAGGGGAAGAAGAAAAACAGGCGATTAAAGTAAATATGAATGGACCGTATAATGAGATATTGAATGAAAAAGTTGAGTTTCATAGCGATGGTACAGAATGCACAGACATAAAAATTGTGTTTTATCTCTGGGATTTTGGGGATGGTACAACAAGTACAGAAGCAAATCCTACTCATGTATATGATAAAGAAGGAACATATACTGCAAAGCTAACAGTGAAAGATAATAAAGGAAAAGTGGGCAGAGGAAAAACAACGGTTACCGTGAAAAAGGATGAGCCAGCAGGCCATAACTATCAAGAGGCAAAGGTACTTAGTTTTAATAAGCTTTCAAAAGGAAATATGGATAAATCTAATATGGCGTATATGTACACATTCAATGTCACATCTCCAAAAGAAGTAGATATTTCTGTTATAGATGAACAAGGAATTGGGATAAACTGGGATGTATATCATGAATCTGATCTAGGAAATCCTGTTATTACTGGTCAAGCGGATGGAAATAATATAAAAGGGAAATTTGAAGCGAAACCTGGGAAGTATTACTTAGTTTCATTTTTTGATCAGGAAAATAGAAAAGGAACATATTCATTATTAGTAAAATAAATCTATTTCTAATTTATGTGTAACTTTAATTTTTTAGGGGGAGCCTGTCACTATGGCTCCTTCTGTGGTTCTGTTGCAAAGTTTGAAAAAACACAAGCTTGTTTACAAAATATAGTTATAATTTAAGCGGTTCGGAATAACTCCCGTAATTCTTTATACGTCGGAAAAGAGAAGTCTGGAATGTGACTTCTCTTTTGTTTATATACAGTATGAATCGTTTCGATTTCTTTAAGGGTTTCTTTGCCCATCCCCCGAAAAGGGGTGTTAATAAAAAATATTCCATATAAGGTGTAGATTTATTTAGGCTTCAGCCTTATTTGTTCGATTTGTAACAAAAACGAAAGTTTATGTTACATTCTTTCTTCTTAAATTTTGAACTACCCCCACTTTCACTTCGTTTAGAAGAGGGGGATTCCTAAGTAAAGAGTTCTATCGAACTCTAATTTATTAGGCTATCTCCACAGTCCTTGCGGTTAGAAGCCTTATCGCTTCATTCTTTAGATTGATACTTGCGTTAATATCCCTATCATGGTGTGTAAGGCAAGAAGGGCAGTCCCATTTACGTAGGTTTAGATTTTTAACGTCTTTGTTTTGATATCCACAACAAGAACATAATTGGGTGGAAGCAAATGTTTTCGATACGACAATGATTTGTTTGCCGTACCATTTTGCCTTATATTCCAACATAGTTCGAAATTGAGACCACGATACCTCACTAATGGCTTTTGCTAACTTATGATTCTTTAACATATTCGATACTTGCAAATCCTCTATACCGATAACATCGTGGTTTTTGATGATTTCAGTTGAGACTTTGTCTAAATAATCTTTTCTAGCATTCGTCATGTATTCATGAATTTTAGCTACTTTTACTCGTTGTTTATTCCAGCAAGAAGATCCTTTCATTCTTCTAGAAAGAACACGCTGTGCTTTCGCCAACTTTTCTTCTAATGACCGAAAAAACTTCGGATTTTTATAGATTGTTCCATCTGACAAAATGGCAAAATCTTTTAGTCCCACATCCATTCCAATGTAAGAATTTGTTTTCGGAAGTTCTTGTACTTCTGTTTCAACTAACAATGACACAAAGTATTTACCAGAAGGGTTCCGTCGAACCGTAGCATTTACAATACGTCCCTTTACTTCACGACTTTTAGCAAATCGAACAAGACCTAGTTTTGGCAATTTTATTTTGTTTCCTACAACGGCAATGTTTTCATTTGTTTGTTTTGTGGTATAAGATTGCACGTTGTTTTTCTTAGATTTGAAACGCGGGGCATTGTTTTGTTTTTTGAAAAGGCGTGTATAAGCATCCGCAAGGTTGCGAACAGACGACTGAATCGCAATACTATCCACTTCTTTTAGCCAAACAAACTCTTTCTTCATGGCAGGAAGTTTGGCAGAGCATGTACCATATGTCAAACCTTTTCCTGTTTCTTTGTATGCATTATCCCATAGAGATAGGAAATGATTGAATACAAAACGAGAACAGCCAATCGTTTTATTGATTAGGGTCGCTTGTGCTTTATTTGGATAGATACGAAATTTATATGCTTTATTAATCATCATTCGTTTCACCCCCATTTCGATATGTGTCTACTATACAACAAACGTACATTCGATAGATAGTAAAGTAACAGTTTATGTATGTCGAACAATTAAGATGGCTTCCTGCCATCTCTTGTTCAAAGCCAATTCATCTCCCACCTACTCACTTCGCGTTCCTTGAGGAAGACGAGAACTGAGTGAATATAAGGCCATATATATGATTAAAGATTACTTTTTTCTTCTTTTCCAATCGATACAAAAAGACACCGAAGAGCTATCAAAGGTGTTACTTCGCCTGTTCAACCTCCTACAGCAAAACGGGAGAAAATCTCATCGATATGAGAAGAAAACAGTCTTTGATATATTAGGTGTCATTTACAATTGTACCATGTTTGATAATCAAGCGGCTTAAATCAAAAAATTGAAACCCATTAGGGTTTATTTCGTATGCAAATCTTTAAATTCCCTACACGTAGCTTTTAAAAAAAGAAACAACCTCTACTATAATTAACGTTGTATGGGCTTAGCTTGATAGCGATGGGGTAGCACCAACAAAGCGTAAATTTCGTACGCTAATAGATAATCGACTTCTTACTGTTAAGTTATCTGTAGCGCTCTTTCTCGTAATTCACCATGTTTCCCAAAGAAAATAGCGAAAGGCAAGGCGATGAATACATTTACAAAATGACGAGAAAAATGACAAAACTGTAAGAATGCACGAATGTTTGTAAGAAAGTTCGATGTTTTCTTTTTTCTTTTTTTATTATAGTGAAAAAGAAGAAGGAGGAATTTGAAAATGTCTTTTTCTCAATTCAATATTGATATTTTTCAAGTAATTAATGATTTAGGTAAACAATATTCATCCCTAAATTCAGCCATGATATTTTTGGCAGAATATATGGTATATATTCTTGGTTTAATTATTATAGCTTATTGGTTTACCGGGTCTAGAAAAAGTAGGATGATGGTTATTCAAGCGATGGTTGCTTTTGTGATTGCTGAGATGATTGGAAAAATAGCAGGGAAATTTCATTTGAATTATCAACCGTTTGCAGTATTGCCTGATGTTAATAAACTTGTCGACCATGCTGTAGATAATTCATTTCCTAGTGACCATACGATTCTCTTTTTTTCGATTTGTTTTTCATTTTGGCTTGTTCGTAAAAAGACTGGATGGTTATGGCTTATACTTGCATTTTGTGTAGCGATCTCTCGTATTTGGGTAGGAGTTCATTATCCTTTTGATGTTGTAATAGGGGCTTTAATAGGGTGTGTTTCAGCATTATTTTCGTATTGGTTAGTACCGAAATTTTCTTTTATTAAGCAATTGCTTACTCTATATGAAAGAGTAGAGAAACATGTTTTACCATCCAAAAACAAATCAAAGGGATTTTGAGGATTGAATTAAAAAGTCATGAAAAATATAAGTATGTTTTTTTTGAGATTGATGATCCTACCAAAGTAGCCGCAGATATTAGAAAACATATAAAAGATTTGTAAGTATTGACCTATCAATATATTACTTTCGCTAACGAGAATTATGTAAATAAGCTGTCCATATGGACAGCTTATTGTATGTTTTTGCTTAGAGTGGTTTTTTTCAAAAATGCTGGTGGTACTCCTATTAGGGGTAGCGCCAGGAAGATGCGGATTTACAACGCTAAGCCTATTATGTCTAGGACCTCATTATATAGAAAGCTATCGGAAAGGAACAGTTGATGAGTTATACCAAAAATCGAAAATATATAATAGAAAATAAATTTCATATAGAGGTGGAATTATATGCCTAAAATTGACAATATGTTAGCAATTCTATGGATGCTTCGTTCAGGTGAAAAAATTACTGCAAAACAAATTTCAGAAAAGTTAGAGATGAATATAAGGACTGTGTATCGTTATATTGATACACTTTCAACAAGTGGCGTACCTATAATTTCAGAACCAGGACATAACGGTGGATACACTTTATTGAACAATTTTATTGAGGCTCCTCTTTTTTTTGATTTTGAGGAGCAAACTTCACTATTTCACGCTGCTGTTTTTGCAGAAGAAGCCGGATATTATGGAGGTGAAGCACTAAATAGGGCCATTTCAAAACTAAGTAAATACTCAAATCAAGAGCAGGAAACAAAGATAAACCAACATTTAACTAGTCTTGAAGTAATAAGTCGATTAAGTTCACTCTCTATGGAACCTTTTTTGAATGAGTTGGAGCAGGCCGTAGCTGACGGGTACCCAGTAAAAATTCTTTACTATAAAAGTGGCGAAAAGCAATTAAATTATAGATTGGTCGATCCGTACAGAATTATCTATTGGAATAATAAGTGGTATGTGATTGGATTTTGTCATCTTAGGAATGATATCCGTAGTTTTAGAGTAGATCGAATTGAAAGTCTAATGCTAACCGAAAATAAGTTTAACCGGCCAGAAAATTTTTCAGCACGTGACTTTTTTATAAAAAACCTTCTTCCAACTATAGAAGATAAAGAAGGGATTATTTCTTTGGTTATTAATGGGGATAAAAGTGTATTGGCTGATATTTGCCAACATTGGTTTTTAGGACATTATTTACAAGAACGGACTTCAAATCAAGCAGTTTTTCTTCTTGAAAAAGATATAATACATACATATGTACCTTATTTACTTTTACCGTACAATAAATCTATTAAAGTTATTGAGCCAATAAGCCTTAAGAAAAGACTTGTTGAAGTTCTGTCGGAATTAATAAAATTTCATCAAGTATGATAACTTCCCTGACGTTAACTGTCAGGGAAGTTATATTATAATAGCTATATCAATTGTGATTGGAGTGTTATTGGATGCAAACAAAAAAAGCTTTTCTATATGTATTTAATACAATGTCGGACTGGGAATATGGATATTTAATTGCTGAACTAAACTCAGGAAGATATTTCAAAAAAGATTTAGTACCTTTAAAAGTAATTACAGTAGGAGCTAATAAAGAAATGATTACTACTATGGGAGGACTGAGCATAAAACCAGATATTTCCCTTGATGAATGTACTTTTGAGAGTAAAGATCTTTTGATTTTACCAGGAGGGACTACTTGGAGTGAAGAAATTCATCAACCTATCTTGGAAAGAATTGGCCAAGCTTTAAAGCTTGGCACTATTGTTGCTGCAATTTGTGGTGCAACTGATGCCCTCGCGAATATGGGATACTTGGATACTAGAAAGCATACAAGTAATAACTTAGAATATACTAAAATGGTATGTCCTAACTATAAAGGAGAAAAGTTTTATGAGTTGGGATCTGCGGTATCTGATGCGAATTTAGTTACTGCATCAGGAATAGCTCCTCTGGAATTTGCAATGGAGGTACTGAAAAAAATAGATGTATTTACACCAGATGCATTACATTCATGGTATAACCTAAATAAGACTCATAAACCTGAATACTTCTTCCAGTTAATGAATTCAATAAATAAATGAAGTAACTGAAAAGCTCAATTTCTCTATTTTGATTTGTAGAGAAGTTGGGCTTTTTAATTTGGAATTTCCTTATCGTTGTAAATCCGCATTTTCTTGACGCTACCCCATTAATGGAGGAATGAAGAATGAAGATTGCTGTATCGGAATGGAAAGCATTGAAAAAAGAAACAAAGTTAAAGCTATTGCGTTATGCGATGTTAGAAAGCAAATATAAATATGCAAAATAAAAGCTCTTCATTTGCAAGAAGCAAACAAAGAGCAAAAGTCTGAGTTACCATCTGGGAAAGAAATTGGCAGGTTTCTTTCCTCTATATTTTAACATATTAAAAGCTGTAGAGAAAAGGGGCATATAGAATGAGAGAAGGTCATATTTCCTTTCAGCAAAGGTGTAAAGAATTTCTTGTTATGATTGTCTGTTTTTGGTTCATTATGTTTCTCATGTATGGTGAAAGCCTGTTACAATAGTAAAGAATAACTTGGGTACAAATTGATAATGAAATGGGGAAATATGCTGGATGAAAGCAACCGGAGTAACTAGAAAAGTGGATGAATTAGGGCGTATAGTAATTCCAAAGGAACTTAGAAATACGCTTGGGATTAAAGAAAAATCACCATTAGAGATTTTTGTAGAAGGGGAAGACATCATTTTACAGAGGTATCAGCCTGGTCATGTTTGTGCATTAACAGGAGAAGTGTCAAATCGTAACATAGCATTTGCAAAGGGTAAGATCTCATTAAGTCCAGAAGGTGCAGAACTATTAATAAAAGAAATAGAACAGTACCTTGTCAAATAAGTGCTCCTTTCAAGGGGCTTTTTTTATGGTTAACATAATAATTTCACGTACCGTAATGATTAAAAGAACTAAAACAATACAATAATAGTCTACATTTAATCTTGTATAGACTTAATCAGCTAAATGGAGAATGTATTGTATATTTTGGATAGATTTCTTGCGAAATATGTACCTAGAGCAGTATTTTGATTTAAATGTGATACGATAGTGATATATTCGTTTTGCTAGTAAAAGGGGATGGGTGTCGATGAAAAACCACATAAAAGTAAATGGAAAAATCCTTCAAACAAATAAAAAATGGTCACATCTCAAGCAAAGACAAAGACAACATATTTCTAATTGGTTACGTAGAGAATATACACAGTTTGTAAAAACACATTATAGAAAACCTAGAAAGTATGAACATGATGAGATTCTTCATGAAGTGATGAACCAAATACAGGAACGTGAAATTTGGATTCCTAATGGTGAAGTAAAAAGATATTATCTAAGCAAAATAGGAAAATGGTTTAGAAAAATAGAAAGTGAATGGGAATCACAAATATCCAACAGTGAAAACCAGCAGGTATTAGAAGAAAAGTAAATACAAAGAAACCAGGGGGGCGCATTTCATGTTTAATTTACAAGAAGATATGTATGAACAATTGAAAGAAAAAAAAGGGGAAGTTACTGTATTTTTAATGAATGGCGTTCCAATACGTGGGCAGATCCTTGCAACAGATAAATTTACCGTCCTAATGATGATTCATGGTAAACAACAATTAATCTACAAACAAGCAATCTCTACACTTGCTATATAAAAAATGATTGTATTATATAAAAGGAGAGGGATATATTGATTTTTTTATTTCGATTTGACATAAAGGATGCTGGAATGGATTTTATCTTAAACGAAAAAATAGCTGAAGATATACTTGAAAATGGAGTGATACGATGAATAAGACGTATGATGTCATCATTACCGGTGCTAGATGTGCCGGCTCTACCCTGGCAATTTATCTTGCTAAGGCAGGTTTCCATGTGTTGTTAGTGGACCGAGCGAATTTTCCAAGGGACACATTATCAACCCATACCTTTTTCAATAATACTGTCGCTCTTCTTCGAGAAACCGGTGTCCTGGACAAGTTATTGGAAACAAAAGCACCGCCGGTACGGGATATTAAATTTCAATTTGAGGATACCGTGATAGAAGGTCTCATCCCTGAGGTTTACGGAGAGGAAAGTTGTTATTGTATTAGAAGAACTTATCTCGATCATATTCTACTTGAACAAGCCAAATCCCAAATGAATGTAACTGTTTTAGAAGGATTTCGTGTGACGGATGTCATCCGTGATGACGAAACAGTGATAGGCGTGAAAGGTTTAGACGGCGACAACGAGAAACAAGAATTTTTAGCTCGCCTGGTAGTCGGGGCAGACGGCCGATCCTCTATTATTCGCAAGCTGGTAAAAAGTGAACTCAAAATAAGTATTCCGGCAACAGTCGGCATCTATTTCGGGTATTTCTCTGGATTTCGCCACGATAATGTCCCTAAATTTGAAGTATACAAGATAAAAGATAACACAGCCATTCTCTTTCCGACGAATGATGATTTATATGTAATTGTCGGCATTTTCCCATTAGAAAATAAGGAATTGGTAGAACGGTTGAAATTAAATCCGGAAAGCTGTCTACGCAATTTCTTTACAGATAACTTTCCGAATACAACAATTGGGGCGCGCTTGAAAAATGCAGAACTAGTAGAACCGGTCAAAGGCATTCTCGGATATGATAATTACTGGTATAAAGGAATGGGAAAAGGATGGGCGTTGGTTGGAGATGCAGTTTGTTTTAAAGATCCTGGCATGGCGCAGGGTATCCATGATGCTATATGTGGAGCACGTATATTATCCAATATTCTATCAAAATATAAGGGACAATCCGATCAATCAAATCAAATGTCTGAAGAATATCAAAAGGCAATAGAAGATGAGTTTATGGTTCGGTTTCACATGGGATGCCAAATTTCGAAGAATGAACGCATATCTGAACAACAGGATGCTGTCAACAAGCTAATCAGTTCCCATCCAGAGGCTATAGAGAAGTTTTTAGGGATTTACAATTATGCAAACGAGCCCGCTGCTTTAGAAAAAGAACTCGCACGAATTATGCAATCGATCTAGGGTGTTTTTGTATCTAAAATCTACAAATAAAAAGATAAGATCCGGGAACAGGATCTTATCTTTAGCACAAGGAGTAAACAAAAGGATAACCATCATATTATCATTATAATTTATTTTTTGTTAATTTTGAATATTATAACCGTAATTAACAAGTATATCTATATTGAGAAATTTATTACAAAATTAGTTATAAAATGATTCAAAACTCCAATGTAAACTTTTATCCAGAAGTTTACATTCAAATCACTGAAAACGTTCGTTTTCGGAACAGAAAATTCATTTGTATAATTTTCCTTTTAGAAAATAAAAAATAGTGTATGTAGTCAAGCGGAACATTCAACTTGCTACATGTTTTAATAGATAAATTTATTATAGAAGGTAATTTGACAGCTCCCCATTTATATAGTATTTTTTATCTTCTAAATTATTGAAAGTGTAAGGGAGAACAAATATGACATATCCAATCAGAGTAAGAACAAGCGCATTAATCATTAAAAATAACAATGTTTTATTAGTCGAGTTTAATGACAAGAATGATTACATTACAACTTGCCAGGTGGTGGGGTTGAACAAGGGGAAACTTTAATTCAAGCTGTCAAAAGAGAGGCATTAGAAGAAGCTTCCGTTCAAATTAATGTGGGACAAGTAGCTTTTCTATATGAATATGCACCTTTTAAAAATAACGAGAAGTATGGAACAGTGCATTCGCTAACAACGATTTTTGAATGTGAGTTGAAAGAAGGCGAAACGCCTTGTATTTCAGATAACCCTGACGAAAATCAAACAGGTGTCAAATGGGTACCACTCGATGAATTACAGAATATCATTTTATATCCTAATATTCGTAGCGAAATCCAAACATACATAAATAACAAACGAAGCATTAAGCTTATAGCAGAACAACAATTAGAAGGGTATTAATAAAATTATGGAGTAAGTTCGTATTTTGCGGATTTGGGAGTAAACAACTTTATTATTAATTTAAAAATCCATTTTCTATGACACAACTAGATTTTCAAACAATTTTAAACGCATTTTGCTATTTAAATAGACAGAGGGCTACTATATTTTTGGGGTTAAAATCAAATAACTATATTATCATTATACAGAAAGAGAGATGAGGAAAATTGACTTTCTTAATTGAGGATGTAATAGACGGCGTATCCAGTCTTAAGGGTTATTCATTTGTAAATAAAATTGAAAATGGATACTCACCAGATAAAAAATACATAGTTACCATCGGAAAAAACAAATACTTTATACGTCTATCAGACCTGAAATATAATGAAAAGAGAGGTTTTGAATTTTCATTACTCAAAGAGTTGGAAAAATACGATGTACAAACTCATAAAGCAATTGAATACACTTTAGTAAATGAAGCAAATTTATCTGTAATGGTATTAAGCTATATTGAAGGAAAACCAGCTAGTGAAATAATAACAGACCTATCGGATACAGAACAATTGACTTTAGGTTTTGCGGCAGGAAAAGAATTACGAAAAATTCATCAACTAAATATTCACAAAAGCATTAACTGGGAAGAAGCTCAAACAAAGAAATTTAATTATTATTTAAATGAATATAAAAAGGATAGCTTTCAAATTACAAAAGAGCATAAAATACTCGATTTTATTGAGAATAATTTTCACCTTCTTAAATACAGACCACTAACTTTACTCCATGATGATTTTCATCTGGGGCATATAATAACCTTAAATACTGTCTTCAATGGAGTAATTGATTTTAATGGTTATGATTTTGGGGATCCATATCATGATTTTTATAATCTTTCATTGTTTAGCAGAAGACTTAGTATCCCTTATTGTATTGGACAAATTAAAAATTATTTTTCAAATGAACCTGACGATACGTTTTGGCGCCTATATGCTCTTTATGCAGCAATGAATATATTTTCTACTATTGTATGGACTAAAGAATATGATGAACAATCCTTTGATGATGCTTTGGAGAGGATAGATTTTATTTTGCAGGATCATGACTATTTTAATTTTGATAAACCCCTATGGTATAAAACTGTCTAAGTATAGTGATTCTTTCTTTTTGGGGAGCGCTAGCGTTTCGAAAGAAATTCACGCTAAGAGTAAACTTATTTATGAAAAATAAAGTTCTTTTCATTCAATAAAGTAGCAGATTTGAATTTATTTAAAGTTTATTTCTGGGAGGAGGTTAAGCAATGAGAGCACCATATCAAGTATTGATATTTCCTTATATAATAACTAAAAACTCCATTCAGTATGCCATTTTTAACCGAAGTGATTATGGTTATTGGCAAGGAATAGCTGGTGGTGGAGAAGAAGGTGAGACCCCTATTGAATCAGCAAAACGGGAAGCGTTTGAAGAGGCTGGTATTATAAGAGAATGCCCATATATAAAACTAGATTCTGTGTCTTCACTACCAGTAGAAGATGTAGTTGGAGGATTTCTTTGGGGAGAAGATGTTTATGTAATAAAAGAATTTTCTTTTGGAGTCAAAGTTCCTACAAAAAATATTGAATTATCCAAAGAGCATTTCAATTATAAATGGTTGTGCTTTGAGGAAGCAGTAACGCTTTTGAAATGGGATAGCAACAAAACAGCATTGTGGGAATTAAACAAAAGGCTGTTAAAACAATTAAAGTGTTAGCTAACAAAGCAGATAGTGCAACGAGAATTAAACAACTTAAAAAAGCTTTGCTAGATTACATATATGGCAAGGATTTTTTCTTAGCGTACGTTAATTAGAGTACCATTTATAAAGATTTTAATTATTCAATGGAGGAGCAGTTATGGAACGAGTCGATGTAGTATATGCGCTTATTTATGATGATACAAATGGAAAAATTCTTATGGTTGGAAACAAACGTGAAAATGGTAGTGAATGGAGCCTTCCAGGAGGAGCAAGAGAAAGTGGAGAAACATTAGAACAAGCTGTTATCCGTGAGACATTTGAAGAAACTGGGTTAACAGTTGAAATTGAAAATATATTTGCTATTAACGAAAAATTCTTTCCACATGCACATGCTGTAATCTTTACCTTTGTAGCTAGAATAGTAGGAGGAGAAATATCTATTCAAGACCAAAATGAGATTACTGATATTAGTTGGATAAACATAAAAGAAGCTGAAGAAATTATGTTTTACTTTCCTAATGGCGTTCAAAGTTTATTAGAAAAAGAGGCAGTAGCTCCTTATTATTTCCAAACTAAGTAGAACAAAAAGAGCAGGAACTTTCTCAACGTTTTTGTCTTATTTTTAAATTCTAATATAAGTAATTCTTTTATTATTATATGTTTGTTCTTTCCTGTTGCAGAATCCTTAAGCTATTAAGGATTCCTTTTTTGTATCTAAAATCAAAAATAAAAGGATGGGTGTTTTTGCCCATCCCCTCGAAAAGGGGGAATAAGGGGTTCAGCCGAGATATATACGTTATCTTAACCAAGAAAATTAAAATATGAATTTAAAAGAGCGAATTACTTTTGGTTTGAAATAAAGCTTGATTAAAAACAACTTAGGGATATGTGTACCCGATTTCCTTAACGTACAGAAAATTGACTTGTTGGTTCGTTACTCGTTAAAAATGTTTGTAAAGCTTCTAGAGGTTATATCAACTTGCATTTTATTTGCTAGAATACCATTTAGCTAACCACTCATTCCATTTATCTTTTTGAATAGTAATGGAAAATATAGTGTTTTTATCAGGCTTGTCAGTAAGACATACAGATGTATCATTAACAGATAAATATTGTCCGTGGTTATTTTTTAAAGAGAAGCTTTCAAATCCATAATTAACAAGTGTCCATACTTGTCCATAAGCGCGAAATCCTGTAACACCCACCTCACCATTTGTAGATGTAAGATAGGCTGCATTTGCTTCTATGTACACCTTATTAGATCCTTTTTCAATTGGAATAATTGTAAATGTGCTCCTATCTTTTGGGATCCAATTAGATGAAGCAGAAATATTCGTACTATCCTCCCATGTCCGCAAGACGTTATCCCTGTTTCTAATTTTCATAGAAATAGAAGGACATTCTTCATTTTTATGCTGTGTAACGACGCCGAGCTTATGTCTCTTTATCTCAGCAAGCTCATCAGAGGTATAACTAAAAATTTCAGATTTTTTTACTGGATTCGAAGTTATCGTTGCCAGTTTTCGTTTCCCTTCCGGTAGTGCATGAAAAAGTTTCGTTAGGTCAAAAGAAGCATTACCTGGTTTTATATTTGGAAATTCCTGTCTAATATACTTTAGAGCTAACGGACCATTCATTTGATCACTATTGTCACTCTTTAAGTAATATGTTTGCCAATTCGTAAGCGCAATACCAGTAGTCCCTTCATCTAATTGTTTTTGTGTAATATAATACACATCACGTTCATATAGATCTGAGGCATCTGGATTTAAGTCCACTATTATACCAGCTTGCTTAATCAGAAGTTGTTGGCCATGTTTGATTGTTTTATATTCAACTTTCCCATCCTTATAGAAAATTTTAATTCTCTTAGAAAAGTTTTGGTTTTTATAATAATCATACACACTAATACCAAATTCTCCTTTGTTAAAAGTAGGAGCTTTGTAAGCACGGTTTTCATTGTTAGCTGTATAATCATTTTTAGCACCTTGTTCTGATAAAAAAATAACAAATGGCTCTTTTAGAAACGTATCATAGGTAGCTCCAAATGTTGTAAGAATCGTTTCTCTTGTATCAACATCTGCTTTCGCTTTATGTTTTGTAAATGGGTTAAAACTGAATACAATCCCCATTGCTATTCCTACAGGGGAAATTTTTTTTATACTTCTCTTTATCTTTTCTTTCATGGCTTTGTCCCTTGCTTTCTAAATATACTGTTACCAACATGTTTAAATTAATATCGGTAAGTTTATCTTAATTTAAATACCTTTCATTTTTCTTTCGTAAATATTACAAAACCCTTTCATTGTTTCTCGGCCCAATACCAGCGTAGCTGTGGTTAGGGGCAAAATAATTTATTTTGTAACAAAATCGATTGTTTTTGATAATGGTGAATATAACCTTTTTATTTTTAACGTCTCACAATCTTTCTTTTTTGAAATGCATATTGATGTACTGACATTGCTACATAGCAGCGATTTATATATCGAAAAATTAAAATGGATTTATATAGAATGAGATCTGAATTACGAATCTTTTTAAATTAACAATATAGCAAGCCAATAAAATGAATGATGTATAGGTTGTATCTTCTTATATATAGTAGAGTTTAATGATTTACAATATTAAGAGATTCACCAAAAATCTTATTTTTCTGTAATTTTACGAAAGACTTTTGTAACATTTACGAAAGACTTTTGAAAGGCATTTAAAGTATGATGAACTTCTGAACGTTACATTCAGTGTAATAAGTAGGAAAAAACATACATACAAAGTGAGGAATGACGTTATGAATGAAAAGTACAAAAAAAGGATGCCAAAATTCCTACCTGTAGGAATTGCAATGGGGGTTTTATTCAGCGCTAGTCCATTAGCAGGTCCATTAACGGAAAATAAGGTGAAAGCAGATGTTGATACGTTTGGAACGATTGTTACAACATTTGGAGAAATATATGATGCGTTTCTTGCAGAGCCATTTGGGAAATGGTTAGAAGAAATAGACGTAAAAACTACTTATAAAGCTTTTAATGAAAACATTGCTTACAAAGCCCCTACTTTTCAAAAAGGTGAATTTGGTATTAGTGCATTTGATTACTATAAAAATAAAGATTTTAGCAAGAAGGTTAAAATTGCTTATGCAAATGGGAAAGTTGAATATAAAACAATCAAACATGGGGAACAAATTCGTATTAAAGATGCTGGTACAATAGTAGACTTAACTCCTGATGAACCAGAACTATCTAAACATGATATTTTGTATATTACACAAAAACAATTAGATGAAGGAAATACGGGTGTTTCACTTACAAATTTTAAAACCTATTATCTAAAAAGTGACAATAGTGGTGGTAGAAATGAGTTAGGATATAAATTTTTACAAAAAACATTCCCAAATGCTTATCATAATGGCATCCGTGATTGGGGTGTTAATGAGGATGAACTTTTCAAGAAACTACCAGAAGAAAAACGAATACTGGGAACAATTACTTCAGAGCCGGTAAGTAAAGAAAAGATTTTTTCTCTTACAGAATCGGATATTAATAATATGAATTATCGTATGGATGATATTCTCACACAACATAAAGAAGGGGAATACTCCTCTCTTTCGGTGAAAATTAAAACCGGCGATAGCTTCCTTCGAAGCTGGGAGGACGGTAGGCTTTCTAAAGCAGTTGGTGAGATTCCATTAGGCAGGGACCATTTTAAAATTATTCCAATTAAAAAAGGATCTAACAAAGTTATTTTAAGAGAAAATTTACAATACATTCCAAGTGTACTAGGTTCTAAGGGAGGAAATTATAATACTATCGGTCCTGATAAAGTATGGACACTCCATGATACAGGGCAGAATGGACTTTTTGTTTTACAAAATGACAAAGGACAATATTTATCTGTTGATGATTCCTCAGCAAAGTTCACTGATCAGTATAACGAAGCTTCTTTATTCAACGCTGATTTGAAGAGCGAGAAATGGAATAATTGGTTGATTAAGTGGTATCCGGGTAAAGAAAATGAAAAAACGAGCTATTATGGAATTCAAATAGTAACTGATGAAAAAGATGCAACTAAACAATTTGCAAAAGATTCTTCTGGGGACGCGATAGAAAACAGTTGGATAACATATGGTGGTTTTAAGTATTATACAGGTTCTGATGGAGTTCTCTTGAAAGGTTGGCATGATATTGAAGGGAAGACGTATTATTTTGGTTCAAATGGCGCATTCCAGAAAGGTGTGATTAACCCAGATATTGCTGGTAAGCAATACCACTTTGATTATGAAGGTGCTTTGCAAAGATCAGTATGGGAAAATCAAAAATATTCTGATCATACTGGAGCATTTGTTAAAGAAGGCCTACAAGAAATCGATGGTAAAATGTATTACTTCCAAAATTACAATGCAACTAAAGGTGAAATACGTCTAGAAGATCAAAATATCATTCTTCATTTTTCTGATAAAGGCGTACTTGAGAAGGCTTCTATGCTGAATGGAGAAGCGATAAGTGGTGTTGGGACTAATTTTACTCTTGATGGGAAAAAATATTACGTTAATCAAAATGGAGAAGTTTTACCTACAGGATGGCGTGATGATGGTGGTAAATATGGTAAATACTATCTGAACGATAAAAGTGAAAGGGTAGGAGGTCTTCAAGAAATAGACGGAACATTATATTACTTCGCCGACAAAGGTGAATATTTCAGTTATGGAACATTGTGGCCTAATTGTCGTGGTAAGTATTACACTGATAACAACGGTGCAACTAAGCGAAACTTCAAGGGTAAAACAGGTAATAAGAGTTATACGAATGGTAAGCTGGATGGCGAGGAGTACATTGAAACTGACGACTCGGGACGTATTACTGTTCATTCTTGGTAAAGTAACGGATTTTTAATAGCTTTATCTCTTATAAAGGGTGAAGTACGATGTGTAAAAGTGGGTCATATTATGCAGCTTATGCCTATTATATGACCCACTTTCATTTTATTCATTTCTCTGAGGTGTAACAAAATGCAACGAGTACATATAAAATTATCTCTCATTCAATTATTTCTATTAATATTGAACTTATTTATAATTTCTTCAGCCATGCCATTTTTACCTTGGTTTATCGAAAACGCTTTCGGATGGCTAGGGATAGTGGCTACCACTCCTTTCTTGTTAATCATCGGTAGAATCATGCCACGACTAAAAAAAAGCGAAGAGTTTTGCATAACAAGAACAAGGAAAGCTGTTCCTTTTATTGCATCTATTGTTTCACTATGCATCATGTTATTACCTACCACTGAATTATCGATTGTAATAGCTCTTACGGTTAATGGTCTCATGGCTATCATCACAATTGTATTTTTGTTGCAAGATTTCTATAGATTGAATAAAAAATATAAGTTCATAAGGTTTATTAGTTAATATCTTAAGTATCTTGGTGTTAAAATCTTTGTTTTACTAACCTTACATAAAGATATTAAATGTAAATAATAAATACGTAAGAAGTGATAATAATTTTTTAGAAATGGATATATTCTATAGAATCACAGATGATACTTGTTATCAATAAATTACCTAATAACCATTTCGTTTTAATGTGCGATAAATAGTAGTTCTATCAACATTTAAAAAATTAGCAATCTCCTGTTTCGTTTTTCCCTGATTAAGTAACTCGAGTATCAAATCAGTTTTAGACTTATTGATTTTAGGAGTTCTCCCCAGTTTTCCTCCATTTTCTACATACTTCATACGACCAGCCTGTGTTCGCTCTAATATATAGTTTCGCTCAATATCAGCGAATAAAGATAAGATTGTAACCATTACTTTAGTAGTCATGTCATCTTTCTTCCTTCCTTATATATAGCAAAGGGGGAATAGTTGTATAAAAGGAAGAGAAATATTTATTTTGTTATTTGATGTAAATAAAAAGTTGTAACAAGGAAAACCCCCTCATTTTTTGAGGGGGCTTCATCACTTCGTTTCGGCGTATAATTCATTTATTTCAAATGTTTTCATCTCAATATATTATAGTTGCAATCTCTTATTGTGAGTTAACAATTGCAAACATATTAACTGGAACTTCTTGTTGAGATTTAAATTGATATTTTGTACCTGGAATAAAAGAAATACCATAAGCATAGTCACTATTAATATATTCTTCAAATTTCTCATTTGGTTCAACAGAATATTTAACTTTACCTTGATAAATAGCGCCACGATAATAAGGATATCTATAATCTGTTATTGGATTATAATAGAATGTTCTTGTTTCTTCCACTTCGCTAGTCATTCCAAAAGTATAACCAAAGCTTGCAGTGATAGATTGATTTACTGACGCTATACCTTCAAGTCCCACTTCCATACCGAGCGTATAGGATAATCCTACTTGCACTTCATGAGACATTCCATGTCTTACTGTATGAGCCAAACTCATTCCTTGGTTTTTACCTACTAAATCTTGAGAAATTAAATCCCAACGATAAGATGATTGAACTTTAGCATCAATAGGATACCCCGAATTTTGGGTTCTTTCAATATATTCTTTTGATAGCCCTACTGTATATAACTTTTGTCCACTTTTGAAACTTTTAACCCTAATTTGAGTTTGGCCCCACCCACGACCATCCGTTATTTCATAACCATCTTTGGTAATAGTAATATCTTTCCCCTCATCGGCATGGACTACCTTTCCATCTGGTAACACTACTATACTGTTCCATTGAATGATATCATCAGCTACATGGATATCCTCCTTGGTTTCTTGAGCATAACGATCAATGTATACGTAATCTACAATATTCCCATCTTTTACATAACTAGAAGTACTAGTTGGAAATAGATCATTTGGATTATTAGGCAATGGAATTAAACTTTTAAAATCATTTGTTTGCTGTGTCTCAGCAAGCTGTTGCCCAGATGAATTAACTAATGATACTTTTTCTCTTACAGGAGCTGTATTAGAGCCATCAGCAGAAGAAAAACCTGGTGCTACAAATAATGCCGTACTTAATACAAATGCTGCGGGAATCATTTTTTTCATACGTTTCATGTTATCTCTCCTCTTTCTTCCTTCGTTATTTCTACATGACTACAAAAAGTGATATTATACTGTACATTGCTTATACTTTTATTGCGGAATAAAATCACTTTTGCTATGTAGAAACTGAGAATGCTATTTTTTATAAACATGATACTTTTGTAAATCTAGATGCCTTTAAAAATAACTGATTATTAAGAAAATTAAAACCAACATAATGTTACTTGCAACTTTACTGCACTTTTATTAGTTTCATCTTCTCCTTTCCTAGCGGTCATACCAATTACACCTTTATTAAAACATTAAATTTTTAGTGCGTAAATAGTAAGATTATGTCGTAAATAGTAAGATTATGTCTTATTTAGTCGGTAATTTTATTTTTCATATTTAATACAAGCAAGTGATATTATATCAATAAAATTACTGTTGAATTCTATTGCAGTATTTATAATAGTTATAACTTGATATATCTGTTAACAATTTAACTATTTTAATCTGGAAAATAATATTTAATATAACTTAAGTGTTACTAATATAATTTAATCATGCTCTGCATACAGGTTCCCTTTATTTGGATATGCAAAATTACATATCCGAAAATTAATGTTTATCATTATTTCATTAACTATAAACATTAACTGTGAAATGAAAAACAACGAAAATGGTGCTATATTAATAAAAAAGAAATGGAGTGAAAAATATGAATCAAGTTAAATATTTTATTGGTTTTGAAAAAACAGTAAAATTGTTTCAAGGTTTATTTAACATTTTTTATTGGATGATAATTATTGGAATGCTTCTGGTTTTAGGTATGATGATTGGGGGGATATTAGTTCAACCCCATACCTTACTTGACATTTTAACTGCAAAAGGCGGTACTATTTATTTAAGCTTTAATCATTCTTCTTATAAAGTTGATGTAAATCATATTCAAAACACACAAATTAGGACATTGATCATAAACACTTGTATAATAGGTGAAGTAATCCTAACAATATTATTATTTCTTACTGTACAGATAAAAAGAATTTTACAGTTTACAAGAAATAAACAACCCTTTTCTAAAAGTTGTATTAAACACATCCAATATTTAGCGTATGGGGTTATTATTTATAATGTTATCGTCGGATTACTAATGAATATTTTGGGGTTTTTATTTGTAAGGACACTTCATTTGTCTGAAACCACAATTTCTCTTAATTTTAATTTTGAAATGATGATAATGGGATTTCTTCTTTTATTTTTGTCTCATATTTTTAAATATGGTGCATATTTGCAAGAAGAATATGATTCTACTTTGTAAATTTTACGAGAGGTGCTATTTTATGGCTATTATTACACGATTGGATCGGGTATTAGCAGATAGGAAAATGCAATTAGGAGAATTAGCCGATGCTGTGGGAATATCTGTAGTCAATTTATCCAATTTAAAAACAGGTAAAGTAAAAGCTATTCGCTTTTCTACACTTAATGCAATTTGTAGGGTTTTAAATTGTCAACCTGGAGATATCTTAGAATATGATGATTCTGAAAATGATGAAGATTTATAAAAATTCAAACTATAGCTTTTTCTTTTTTTATATATTTATGGTAAGGCATCTATAATTCCTGTTGAAGAGTAATCTGTAATCCCATTAAAATAAGTGGTAATTTTACGTGGGGTTAAGAGTGTAGATTCAAAAAGAGATAAAACACCTTAATCAGTGTTCTTATCTCTTTTTTACTTTATATGATGGGGCCTAATAAGGATTCTTTTATTTGTATCAAAGATCCACAAATAAAAAAAGATAAGATCGGGGAACACGATCTTATCTTCAGCACAAGGAGTAAACAAAAAGATAATCATCATATTTTTATTATAACCTACATTTGTTAATTTTGAATATTTAACCATAATTAACAAATATATTAACATTAAGAAATTTATTGCAGAATTAGCTATAAATGATTCAAAACTCCAATGTAAACTTTTAGCCATTAGTTTATATTCATTCCCTTGATTGTATTGAATTTATCGCAATTTACCCATTCCCCTCAAAAATAACTAGAAAAGTATACATTCAAAACACTACAAATAAAGAGGTCAGGAACTCCATGAACAAACACAAACACCTTATTAATAAACAACTGATTCGAAGTAATTCATATTATTCAGAGGACTATCCAGAGTAATAATGACCGATACTAAAAATAGATATAGACGCTTAGATGAAATGGGTGATTAGTATGTATATGCCGATGGAACAAGAGGTTAGGGCATATTTAGTTATAGGTTCCTGTCTTGTAGTGATAGTTTCTTTAATACTTTTTATTTATTGGCTCATTAAGTACAGGGAAAAAAATATCATCTGGTTTATTGCACATTTCTTAGCCCTTGCTTTAAGCTTATTCCTTCTGATAAATCTTCTAATCGGACCTAATTTTTCTAATTCCCCTATGGCATCAGAGGAGAATTCACTTCAACTGGCCTTATTAGGAATCACTTGGATAGTAAGTATTATTTTTCTCTCAAAAGGAATTTTGGAGTTTATTAAACGAAACGTCCGTAATTAAAAACAGCAGTCAATCTATTTAGAAATCTAGAAGATTCCCTTTTTTCATTTAAAATCAACACCTAATATATAATGTACATCCTGAAGGAAAATGAATATATTTTTATCTTTTTTATTTTCTAACTCAACGTAATGAATTCGTATTTTTTTGTAATTGAGCTAACAAGTTATCTTTGAAAGACATGAACAATGGCTCACTTTCTTTTTTGGGAGACCACTGCATTATGAGCGGACGCTGTATTTTAATTTCTAATGGTTGAATAACAAAATCATTAATAATTTTTTTATTTAGACCTGATGAGGGAACAATTGTTATACCGTTAATTTGTAATGTGAGAGCTAACGTAGAACTAATCGTCTCAGACTCCATCACTTTATTTATTGCTATTTTATTTTGCCTCAAATAAGATTCAATCACTTCTTTACCGTTGGAAAGAAGCATGATAAATGGATATTTTTCCATATCCTCAGTTGTCAAATTAGATGGAACTGATTTTGTAGAAACCATGACATAAGGATCCTCACCTATTACTTGATAATGGAATCCAGGAATTAATTTTTCTTTCAAGGTAATAGAAAAATCAGCATTACCGGTAGACATCCACTCGAAAATTTCTTGACAACTACCTTCTCGAACGGTAAGAACATATTTACTTTGATTTAAATTCTCTAGTTCTATACATTCTGCTAAACAGTATACCGTGAATGAAGGATTTGTAGCTAATACTATTTTATTAAAACTTTTGTTTTGCAATTTAAAAGCTGTACTTTCAAGATTTTCGTACTCGTTAAGAAGTTGATTCACATAAATTAAAAATTCCTGTCCATTTTCAGTTAGTAGCGTACCTTGCCTAGAACGATCAAATAAAGTTAAAGAATATCGTTTTTCCAATTTATTAATGATATGTGTAATAGCTGGCTGTGTCATGTGTAATTCTTTGGCTGCTACACTAATACTTTTAAATTGAGCCACATATTTAAAAACTTTAAAATCAAAAATATTCATTCTTTACTCCTTATATAAACGATATTTATATCATCCATAAATAACCTTGATTATATTTATCAATGTGCCTGATATACACTGAGTATACTTCATTGCAAGAATTGATGAAACTTATACGTATAGAAGGAGTGTTGGTTAAAATGAGTACTTACGTTTTCGTACATGGAGCATGGCAGGGAGAATGGGCATGGGAATTAGTGAAACCTCAGCTGGAATCATTCGGACATAAAGTAGTTACATTAGACTTACCTGGAAGTGGAAAAGATATGACACCGCCACAAGATGTAACATTGGATTTATATGTTGAGAGAGTAATCGATGTTATAAATCAACAAAATAAAAAAGTGATTCTTGTTGGACATAGTATGGGTGGAATTGTTATTACGCAAACAGCTGAATATGTACCTGATAAAATCGATAAATTGGTATATCTTTGTGCATTCTTGCCACAAAATGGTGAAAGTCTTGGAGGAAAATCGGCAGGTAAAAAAGGACCAAGGACGTTAGTAAACGAGAGTAACATGACTGCAGAGCTTGACCCTGAATATATCGAACAAACCCTTTTAAATGCTACAAAAGATGATGCTATTAAACTAGCCACTATTAAACGAATGCGTCCCCAACCTTTAGGACCATTCCAACAAGAGCTAAAAACATCTGCAGAGAAGTTTGGAACTGTCAATCGTGTCTATATTGAAACTACATTAGATCAGGCTATTCCACTTGCTTTCCAACGTATGATGTATACAGAAACACCTTGTAACAAAATCATTACTATAGAGGCTGATCATTTACCTTTCTTTTCTAAAACAATGGAACTTGTCCAACATCTAAATCAATTGAGTCAAGATTAATAGATAATAAAGGTATGTACGGTCTAAATTATAATAATTTTTCATATAAACCGATTATATAAGAAATATAATCGGTTTATATTTCCTCACAGTGTGTAATAAATTTATAGTTTATTATCAAATTAACATACATCTAGATTAAAAAGAAGATGTTAAACAACCGTTAAAAGGGGAATATTATGAGAGTTCAAAGGATGCAATGGGCAGGGATATTATTTGAAGACGAGGAACATGTTTTAATGATTGACCCTGCTTTTAAATTTAATAAAGAATTTTTAGGTTTGCCACTTGAAAAAATATATGACTTTTCAGTATTTAAAAAACCAGATTTGATTTTAATCACGCATCTGCATCATGATCATTTCGATCCTGAATCAATCCTGGAACACTTTGGGGAAAATATACATTTAGTTGTACCAAAGCCATGTCTTGAAGAGGTAAAATCAAGAGGGTTTAATATGGTAACCGGTTTACAAATTGGTGAAAATATTAAATGTGGGGAATTCGAAATTTTTGCAGAGTATTCGGTCGATGGGGCAGGAGATGAACAAGTATCGTGGATAATTAAAAATCGTAATCAGACATTTATTCACTGCGGAGATACTTTATGGCATGGACGTTGGTGGAGTATAGCTAATACGTATGGACTAATTAATATTGCTTTCCTTCCCGTAAATCAAGCCATTGTTAATAGGGGGAAAGGCATAATTCCTAGTAATCAACCAATATGTCTTGGACCAGAGGAAGCTATATCTGCGGCAACAATACTAAAAACAAAGATATTAGTTCCAATACATTACGGAACATTTCATAATCCTCCTATCTATAATGAAACAAAATTACTAATTGAAAGATTGGTATCTGGTGAGAAAAACTTTGAAATTAAATTTTTAAGAAATAAAGAAGAATTTATATATGAATCATAATCATAAAGATATTAAACGATTGATTTATACAATATCATATGATTTTTAGATTTTGGTGCAAATATAATCAAATTTGAAAAGAGAGCGTCAGATTCCGTTAGGAATCCACTGTTATGCAATGAGACTGAAGAGAGTGTTGATAAGTTGTATCTAATTTCGGACAGGAATTACAGCACTCTCAATATGTTCATGAATTATATGTATCGATAACATGAAATTTATTTTCTTATAGTTAATTACTCCTAAATATATTCATTTCTGTAAGAATCCTATATTCTCCTCTATTTACCTATTCTTATAATTTTCATAAATTATTATAGTGTTGATTAATTAAAATGGCGAGTCCGCTACTTTTTTTATTTAACAAAAAAAGAACCTGCAAACCCGCAGATTCTCCTGATAATGATTTATATAAGTAAGACCTGAAAATATAATACAATAATTTGAAAATGAGTTCAAGTAAATAAAAAGGACCCTCTGGAGTTTGGGTCCTTTCAGAAGTGATGATGTTTCCTCGGCTTAGGAACTGAGAAAATACAAAAATATAATACATCGAGATTTAGAGAATTTCAATACCTAAATTAAAAATTACCGTGGGGTGGATGAATATGGATAGGTAGCGAATCCACTGATTTTTTTATTTTGCATAGAAAAAAGGAACCTGTAATGGCTCCTTTTCACAATGCCACCTTTTATGGATGCATTTTTTAGCTCGACGGCAATGTGGTGTTACCTCAAAGATAATTATTTTATTTGAAGGTTGTAGTTTTAGAATAAAATTTGATTAAAAGACTCCTTTTAATTTTTGTTTAGCAACAAAAAAAGCAACTCCATTTTGATCAATCTTTTTTCAAAATGGAGTTGCTCTTTTAATATAAGAATGTAATTTTTATAAAACAGATTGATCGGGCAAATACCTCAAAGATTAGTTAGAGGAAGTGATTCCCTTCAGAAACTCATTTGTCTGCTTCAGACTAAGTATACTGGCCGGAGAGGCCATATCAAACTGATAGCCGTGACCCGCTTTTATCTCGTTGGGATCGAAAAATAAAGAAGTAACTGGGACGTCTTTTTCTTGAAGTGTAGCGACGAAAGTCCTGGCTTGTGTTTCAAATGAATTCGTGTTGCCGTCGGTTACAAATGCAGGAGGGAAGTCTTTAGTGATATACTTTGACAGATTTAAGACATCAAACTTCGGATTGTCCATCCAGTTCTTATCACCCAAAATGCCCCAGCCCATACGTTTGATTATGAATTGTTGCACGGGCTTTAGATCACTATGCTGAAATGCTGTAATATCGTAGGGGGCGCTATATAGTAATAAGCCCTTGATTGTATTCGTCGATACGGATTGCGGGACTCCCACGAGATTTGCATATTCAGAATTGGTTTGGGTCAGGGCAAACTCCCCGGCCAAGAAAGCCCCCGCTGAGGAACCGGCCAAGATCACCTGCGATGGGTCCAAGGGGTATTTTTGAGCTAACTGCTGCAAATAAGACAATACCTCGCCGGCTTGCTTCGTCTGATCAAACAAAGTGGCCCCTGGCGCTAACTCGTAATTCATGGATACTACAGCAAAGCCTTTCGAGGCTAGCGCCCTTGAATAATCGGCAGGCATATACTTGTCTCCACTAATAAAGCCTCCACCGTGGATAAAGATGATCACAGGCAGTGGCTTCGAATCAGTTTGAGGAAGGTAAAGGTCCAATTTATTTTCTTGGTACTTGGATGGATATGAGATGTCAGAGAGAACCCGAGTTTGTTTCATAAGAACGGGCAAATCGGATGGATGGGAGCCAAAATTTTCAGGATTATTCTTGCTAGCCAGCATTTGGAGCGCCCAAATGCTCGGCTGAGGTGTCCAAATGGTGAACGCAGCTGTGATTAGAGCAAGCATCAAAACAACAATCCCTGTAAACTTGACTAATTTGAAGTTGCGCTTTTTTTCTATTCGTTGGTTGGGTATTTGTACTTGTGTCATCAATTAACCTCCTACATCCATGTCCTCAGTCTGAGTATAACCGGTTATTTTTAATATAAATTTCATGGACGGTATCGTTTATTTAATTATATCGCTTCTAAACTGAACCCTAATTCAAAAACTTATTTAATTAAAGCGCCCTTTAATTGAATAACAGAGGAGTTTCTATTAGCTAGTTTAGTCGAAAAAGGAAAAATATTAAGGTTGATATACAAAGACGTGTAGTGATCAACATATATACTGTAGTAATGATTATAATAATACTTATACTCATTAAAGACCATTCTATAACTGGAGAAAAGCATCCGTTCGTACTTAATGTATAAGAACTTACACCTAGTATTATAAAAAAGGGTCTGCTCAAACTTAAGCAGACCCTTTTCCTACTTGGAATACAGACGGAAAAACGGAAAAATTGCACGTTAAATTTTCAAAGCTTGATATTCTTTGGTGGGAATGTAATTATTACTGAAAATGATCCAGTAGAACAAGAAAGACGTATTAGATATAATGATTTCGTTGCCTATGCAGTCACTTTTCAAAATGTTGTTGCTATAACTATGATTTTATGACACCTCAAAACAGAGGGATATCGATTCTCACGAGAAAATCTGGTGATGTTAAGCCCATATATGACGAAGCATCTAAAACGTTTTGGCGATTATGTGATTGATTTACAAAACATTCCGTAACCAATAGAAGAGAATATAGCTGTATAAAAGATAAACAGGTCAATCTTCGGAAATAAATTCCAGTCTATAACCCGTATTTACCCGTATCTCGGTTGAACTCCTTATAGGGAAGCGTTTTTTAAATGAATACAACTATGAATTAACTTTAACTGTTCTGTTTATATATTTTCTCACTTTTGTTTTCTACGCGATGTATAATGCTTTCTCCTTCAACATCAATGTTAGGCAAAATTTTATCCAGCCATTTTGGCAAGTACCAGGCTGACTTACCCATGAGAATCATGACTGCAGGTACGATTGTCATTCTCACGATGAATGCGTCAAAGAAAACACCGAATGTAAGAGCCATACCTATGGATTTAATGATGGTATCAGGCGCCAGCATGAATCCAATAAATACAGACATCATAATTAATCCCGCTGCGACTACGACTCTCCCGCTCTCCCGCATTCCTTCTACAATAGCTCTCTTCGGATCACCTGTATGCGTATATACTTCCCGCATCTTGCTCACTAGGAACACCTCATAGTCCATGGCGAGTCCGAACAAGATGCCAATCAGAATGACAGGCAAGAAGGCTAAAATTGGACCGGCAGCCGGGAACCCAAATATATTTTGGAAATGGCCATCCTGCACGAAAAAAACCACGGCTCCCAACGTAGCACCAAGAGAAAGTAGAAACCCTAATACGGCTTTTAATGGAACGAGCAGAGATCTAAACACTAGAACTAAGAGTACATACGCAAGTCCCACAATAAGGGCAGCGAAAACTGGCAAGGCGTCACTCAGCTTTTGCACAATATCAATATTCATCGCTGCTGTGCCCGTTACCATTAGTTCAATTTCATTTTTTTTCTCGGTTTGGTTCGATTTGTCCCTGATTGCTTTTACCAAATCCTTTGTCTTTGTATCGTCAGGTCCAGCTTTTGGTGTAATAGAAATCATATGAATCTTTCCAGAAGGCCCAGGGATAGCTGGTGTCACACTTTTCACGTCAGGTAGGTTACCCAATTCTTTTGCGATGGTGTTCATAGCATTTTGCGTTTCAGCTGTTGCTTCTTCTGATTTTGCTACTACCATTAAAGAAGCATGAAATCCTTCCCCATACGCTTCCGTCAATAAATTATATGCTCTTCTTTCTGTCGTTTCTGTGGACTTTGTTGTTCCATCAGAAGGCAGGCCAAGGTTCATATGGAAAAACGGAATTGAAATCACTGCAAGTAGTCCGATTGAGAAAATCGTAACAATCAAAGGACGTCTTATGACAAATTCTCCCCATTTATTTGAACCAGCATGTTTCTTACCTGCCCCAGTCATCTTTTGCAAGAATCGATTTTGTTTAGATGGGGCAATCTTATGGCCGACAAGTCCCAAAATGGCTGGTAATATGATGACGGAAACCAACACAGCTGCAAGCACAGTAAAGGCAGCGGATACGCCCATCGCTGTCAGGAATGGAATCTTTGTAACAGACAGTCCCAAAAGACCTATAATAACAGTTAATCCCGCGAAGATTACGGCACTTCCCGCTGTTCCCGTTGCGATGGCAACAGATTCTGGAACAGAATCTCCTTGTGCAAGCTGCTGTCTAAAACGATTGATAATGAAGAGTGCATAGTCTATGCCAACTGCGAGTCCCAGCATGGCAGCTAATGATAAGGAAACGGATTGGATTTCCACATAATTGGTTCCAATCATGATTCCTAGCATTCCAATTGCTAATCCGATTATCGCAGTGAGAATCGGCAGTCCAGCTACTAGAAGAGACACAAAGGTAAATGCCAGGACTACGAAGGCAACAAGAACTCCGACAATTTCAGTCATACCTGAAGTCTCAGAGTCAGAAAACGTAACATCGCCTCCTGATAACTCCGTTTGAATGCCGGCATCCCTTGTTGTTTCAATACTATCTAAAATCTTATCCTTAGAAGCTTCTGTAACTTTTTCTGCTTTTACTTTGTACGTAACAACTGCATATCCAATTGTCTTATCTTCACTGAGGTTCTGCAGTTGCATCGGTGCTGCCACAGAATCAACAGCTGAGTCTTTTTTTATCTCTTCAAGAACTCCTGCAATTCTCTGTTGTACTTCCGCTGACTCCAAGGTTTCGTTTTTTTGAGCTTTAAATACGACTTTTACTTGGGCACCTGCTGGTTGCATCGCTTTAAACTCTTTTTCAATTACTTTTCCTGCTTTATCTGCCGGTGTATTTGGAATACTCAGCTCGTCCTTGAAAGAGGAACCCATGTTGACTGCAAAAAGTACTAATGCAATAAGAACTGCGAGTGCACTGAATACAACCTTTTTTCTATGATTTACTGCCCAATAGCCTAATTTATACAGATATTTTGCCAATTGAATCTCACCCTATTCTTATCGAAAATTTTACTTTTTCTTACGTTGTAATCAACAAACACTTATTTACCTATTATTAATATAATAAGATTTTAAAATATTTATTATAAATTGTATCTGAATACCCCTCCCTATTTATAACTTGTAAAATGGCGGTAAACTTCCCATAGGAAACAACGGAAATGGCACACATTGACAGCAATAATGTCCTTTTATACAATGACGTTATCACTACACTAACAATTGTGCTTACATGTGTAAGTATAGCAGTGAATTTTTATCTTTCAAGCACTATGTGCTGATTTGCACTTAAAACGAACAGAATGAAGGGATGTGTTAGCTTTGAGAAAGTCAAGAGAAGACAGTATACACTCTCAGAGATACATTATGGATGCATTGAGCGCACTGTTGCATGAACATAAACTACAAGATATAACGGTAACGGCTATTTGCAAAAAGGCTGGAGTTGCCAGAGTCACATTCTACAAATACTACCGAAACGTTTACGACGTGGTGCAAGCATCTGTGGATGAAATTGTTCAACAATTCTTAAAAGAGGTTGATAGTTTGGATCCATATGAAAGTATGCAGCTAATTATTGAATATATCATAGAGGGGTTTGTGTCTGCACAGAAGCCGTCAGGAAAGTTAATTGATTTAAATATATCTAGTATGATGCTTGAGTATTTGAATTATACAATGGAAAAGGTCTTTCAAACTGACATTACGCGTAATCATGACATGAGCAGAATGCAAATCCTGTTTTTAGCAGGCGGTATCTTCAATATTGTTACCGATTGGATTAAAAGAGGGTCAAGGGAGTCTCCTCAGGCACTTGCTGCAAAAATATACGAGATTCTTCCTTATGAGACAACAGATACAAGGAATTTGGAAAATTCATGATGTAACTGTTCTCCCTTTGATTACATCTAAAAAAATGGGCATCACATAAATAGCTACGAGTAGTTCATCTAACCATAAACGACCGTTTTTGGTTAAAAGAGCAAAACTTTTTTTCATATAATCTCGCCACACATCCATCGACTTAAAATCTCATAATACCCTCAGAACGAAAAATGTGTACATTTTGCTCAATTTTTATTGTTTTGGGGTAATTCGTTCTTTTTAGGTTGATGGATGTGGGGTACCGCCACATCTATCAAGATAACAAAAATAATATCCCCTTAAGGTAAAAATACGCTATTCTTTCTGTATAATTATAGGGAAGGGTAGCATTTTTTTTATTTCTGTTTTGAGTATGGGGTATGAGGGGCCACTACGAAAGAAAATTTTTTAGAAAAACAGTTAAGAAGACCATGTAATGTAGTTATAATTTTTTAGAGAAAACATCCATAGCGGATACTTTTTACTATATAAAATTTATATAGTAAAAGCATAATTTAACAAAGTGGACCATTGACCCCCGTAATTCATCCCATATCTCAAACATTTTTCCATAGCTAAAATATAATAAACAAACGTTTGTTTAATTTTTCCCATAACTAACTTCTGTATCATATAAGTAAAAAAGATAAAGAAAAACCATTTACATATATTCATGAATTATATTTAGTTATAATATGAAATTCATTTTCTTATAGTTAATTAATCTTAAACAAAAATATATACCGTTCTGTAAGAACGCTACTTTCTTCTCTATTTACCTATACTTATAATTTCACTAATTTATTATGATGTAGATATTAATTTAAAGTTATTTATACAAAACAACTAAATGGATTTTTTAGGTAGAGAAAATAATATACCATTTTGTTTGCTTAATTCACATAATTTTCAAAATTAAAATCTGTGGATGTTAATATTTGTTATATAATATACTTATCAAAGCATTACCCCTGTAGTTTTATAATGAATCTGTAAGATAGTTTGTTTGTCCCGTATATTCACCTTAACTAAAAAGAACTTGTAGTGATTCCTACAAGTTCTTTTTGTCTTTCTTATTGTAATTAGGATTGAAACAATAAGAAAGTATTTATCGCTAGTTTGCTAAATAAAATTTTTATATTTTTGAATTTTAATAGGTTTCATTAATAAAAATTTTTAGACTATAGAATGAATCATTAGACTGATAAAAAAATAAGCAAAAGGGGAAGAACCACCAATATTCTTCGCCTTTTGCCTGTAATTAGGGTTTCTATATTAATGAATATAGAAGATTATAAAATGTTGGATGCAACAGTTTACATTTAAAATTATAGCAAGAGTAACAGGTGTTTTTTTATGCAATATTGCATAAAAGGTTATGATTTATCAAATATACATGTCTAATGAGGAACACAAAAACTCCATATAGGATGAATTTAATCCTTACAGTTTCTTTATAGTGAGTTAAAAGTGGCAAAAATTAAAAGATTAATTTTATCAATACGAGTTTTTTCTTTTACATATTAAAATGGAAGTACCCTTTCAATGTATACTGACCCTTTCACAAATGGTGAAGGGATTTTTTTATTTGATAAATAAGTTTTACAAAATATACAAAATATAAAACTCATAAGAATCAGTGATATATTACAAATATAATGTTATCAATATTGATGCAAGTCCCTAAGTATGTTGTGATAAGGACTTGTTTGCATGGTTACCACTCTTTTATGTACAATAAAAGAAAAACATCTTATGAGATGGGGAGAGGAAAACCCATGTCCAACCAACAATTAGTGAATTTACGCATTGATTTTGCTTTTAAACAATTATTTGGCACAAGTGGAAATGAAGATATTCTCATTGCTTTTTTAAATGCTATGTTACAAGGTTCTTTAGAATCGCCTATTGTTTCCTTGCAATTAGAAGACCCACACTTGCACCGAGAACATGAAGAGGATAAATTATCGATTTTAGATATTTCCGCTACATTAGATACAGGAACAAAAGTAAATGTAGAAATCCAACTAAATAATAATCATGATATGATTAAGAGAAGTTTATATTATTGGGGAAGGCTATACACATCCCAACTACAAAAAGGAATGCCCTATAGTTCTCTCCATAAAACCATTACGATTAATTTGTTAAATTTCGTTATGTTTCCTGAATATGAGGCATTTCATACAACAGGAATCCTATGGAATCAACAGCAACAGAAGATATTGAGTAGTGATATTGAAGTTCACATCGTAGAGATTCCAAAACTCATGCAACAATGGCGGAATGAACAATTAAATCCCTGGGAAGATTCATTTGTTCGTTGGTTGTTATTACTTCCAGCGAATGAGGATGAACACTTAACCCAAACATTGGAGGATATTGCGATGAACCAAGACCCGATTTTACAAAAAGCGATGAATAAATGGGAACGTATGAGTCAAGATTCTTCTTTCCGACAAGCGTATGAAGCAAGGGAGAAAGCTTTGATGGATGAAGCCGCGAAGTTCGCTCATGCTCGTAATGAAGGAAAGAAAGAAGGGCGTCAAGAGGGAATTGAAGAAGGCAAAATCCAATTAATTCGTGGAATGCATAAAAATGGAATGCCAATTGAAGATATTGCAAAGTTTACAAATTTACGCATAGAAGAAATACAAAACATTTTACAAGTCTAAATGATAAAAAAAATAACACCTACATTGTAGGTGTTATTTTCAGGCTGTGGAGAAAGTCTTCTCCACAGCCTGTTTATGTGTCTGAACCTCTTTTTATGTGTCAACACTGATAAAAAAGAGGTAAAGGAGAGATTTTTTATGATGGGTGCTTTAAAAAATCATCGTGATGAGCGTGTATCCGTTTCTGTAGAAGAATTAGTTCCGCAAGACCATTTCCTTCGTGCGATTGAAGCGACAATCAGTTTTGATTTTATTGAGGAAAAGTTACGCCCTTATTACTGTGAAAACAATGGTCGTCCGTCAATTCACCCTATCGTTTTATTTAAGATGATGTTTATCGGATATTTTTATGGTATTCGTTCAGAGCGACAATTGGAAAAGGAGATCAAAACGAATATTGCCTACCGTTGGTTTCTAGGTTTTTCTCTATCAGATACAATTCCAGATCATTCTACAATCAGTTGGAATCGCCGTACTCGTTTCATTCATACAAATATTTTCGAAGAAATTTTTGATGAGATTGTGAGTCAAGCGACCGAGCACCGTATGGTGGGAGGACGTGCGTTGATGACAGATTCTACACACATTAAGGCGAATGCCAATAAAAATAAATTTGTACATAAATATAAAAAAGAAAAGGCAAAGTTCTATATAGATGAACTAGAAGCTGCGGTAATCGAAGATCGTGAGGTACATGGAAAAAAGAATTAAGACCTAGAAAGGAAAGTGATACCCCCACTAAAAAAACTCGTATCAGTACAACGGATCCAGATAGTGGATTTTTAATGAGGGATGGAAAACCGAACGGTTTTCATTTCTTAGATCATCGTACGACTGATGCGAAATATAATATTATTACAGATACCTATATAACGGCTGGAAATATGGCGGATTCCGAGCCGTATTTAGCACGTCTACAAGCTCAAACTAATAAATTCGGATTCAAAGTTGAAGCTGTAGCTCTTGATGCAGGCTATTTTACAGGTTATATCTGTAAGAAACTATCAGAACAGAATATATTTATGGTGATGGGGTATCGCCGATTTGGAAAGCGAAATAAAGACGTTCCGAAAAGCCAATTTAAATATGTAAAAGAAATGAATGTATTTGCTTGTCCGATGGGATGTATTTTAGAATATACGACAACGGATCGCGAAGGATATCGTCAATATAAATCAAATCCAGAAGACTGCGCTGTTTGTCCGCTACGTGAGGTATGCTTTTCAAAAAAACAAAAACAAAAAGTTATCACTCATCATATATGGGAAAAATATAAAGATATCGCTAGAAAAAACAAACTAACAGCTACAGGGAAAAGACTGTATAAAGTACGCTGTTCAACTATAGAGCGAAGCTTTGCGGATGCCAAAGAACTACATGGCTATCGATATGCTCGGTTTCGAGGGCTGAAGTCTGTCCAAATGCAAGCTTACCTCACCGCAGCTTGTCAAAACATGAAAAAAATAGCCCTTCACCTAACCAAAAAGGGTCTGGTGGAGGGTTGTTTTTCTAAAATTTATTATTTTATATTGTTTTCATTTACTAAAATTAAAAAGGATTGCAGAATGTTGGGAACCCTAAAGGGTTTCCCAACACTCTGAAAATAACACCTACATTGTAGGTGTTATTTTTTTAATGGCCACCGCCACCAGGAGTATAATTTATGTTCGAAGGAATATAAATTCCTGTTCCTGGATCAAGAAATCGATTGTTTTCTTTGTTACTTGTTTTAGAATTCAATTAATATTTCACATTCTTTTTATCTCCATTGAATAATTAACGATTACTCCTTTATCAGTGTGCCATATATCTTTGACTGTTTTTTTCTTAATATCATAATAAGAAAGCACACTTTCCTTTGGGGACCCCAATGTATTATAATCTTTTTTACTATCATAAAGACTTGATAAAAAAAAGAAACCTTCACTTTTTTCACTATACTTTAACGCTCTTATTTTAAAGTGTTTTTCCGTATCGTCAAATAGTGGCTTTATTTTTTTGGAATTCAAATTTATTTCTGCAACATGGGAAGTAGGGTTGGTCAAATTTTCATCATAACTGAATATCACTGAACTTTCATCATCGGCAAATGAAGCCCCGCTAATAAATTTTTCCACTAAGCTAACATGTTTTTCTTTATTTCCATCCACATTATAAATATCTAAACTGTATTTAGCTGGACGCATTGTGATTTGTTTTTCATTTGCTTCTTCAAGCTTCTTTTTATCCTCAGCCTCAGAAAAGGAAACTATAACTAATTTATTATTAATGGGATTGTAATCAAAATCCAAAATACTTTTATCCTTATCGTCTTTTTCCCATATTTCTAACTTATCCTTTTCAATATTATAAGTGGCAATATGAAAATTACGATACTCATCTTTTAATAAAACTCTCATGAAAGCCGTTGTTTGTTTGTTATCTATTTGTATAAGATCTACATTACCTAATTCCTTAGTCAATTGCCTTATTTGATTTTTTTGTAAGTCCTTAACAAACAATTGCATTGTACCGTCTTCAGCTTTATCAGCAAAGTACAATTTGTTATGGAGTTTTGAATAAGAAAAAGTAGTATAATCTGGTATCTTTTTCTTTAATAATACTGTATTTTCTTGTAACGTTGGATCATATTCATAAAATGTATTTGTAAGAAGCTTAGGTTCAAATAGGTTTATGTATCATTTTTATTAACAACAACACTCCCAGATGTAAGGAATTTGTAACTAAGTATGATACACAAAGATACAGCTATTAATGAAAAAACTATGGTTTTCTTCATTATATCCCCCCTAAAAAAAATCCAGATATAAAGTAGTATATCCGGACTTTTTCGAAAATTATTCGATTATCGCTATTCCACCGGATCGTTCAGTTCGACCATTCTTAATCTGACCATCACTTAGTTTTCCCCCTAATGCCACAAATGTATTAGGAAGTACATCCACTATAACACCAAATTTTTTAAACTCGCCATAATCCCATTTCTCAAGAACTCTAGATTTCCCTTTATCTAAGTTCGTTACTACAATTTTGGTGCCCTTTCTAATATATGCCTCACTTGAGTCAACAGCGCAATCATTATCCGTCATCCACTTTCCGTCAGACCCTGGTTTGTAAGGCGTGTAATTACTTATCTTACCGTAACGGGTTATCGTATCCGCTTTAGCTGTTTGTCCTCCAAATACATTGACTGTTGTTAATAAAAACGTAGCAATAATAAAAATGAAACTGAATTTCTTCTTCATAATATTTTTTCTCCTTTTCATTTTTTGAACTAGTTCTTTTTAATTTTATAACACGGGAACAATTATTCAACATCATTGTTAAATAATTCCAAATTGTATTCATATATAGATTTATAGAGAAAATGCTAATAGCCTGGATACAGTTAAGTAAGTATTACTACAATTTATAATTTTTTTCTTGGGTTTAATATAAGAGAAGTAAAAAAATCTAAGTTGATGGGCATGTATGGTGCCCCCTAATAGTATAATTTTTGTTGATTTGGTTAGGATGGTGACATCAGGGACATGAAGAGGTGACATTTTTGGGAGTAACAATTAAGATAATGAAATATCAAATTTTATGTCCAATGAATGTCGATTGGACAATATTTGAAAAACATTTACGAAACTTAACATATCAGGTCAGAACGATAAGTAATCGAACCATTCAACAATTATGGGAGTTTGATGCTTTATCCTTTGACTACTTTAAAGAAAGAGGGACATACCCTACTGTCCAAGATTTGTATGGGTGTACACAGAAGAAAATTGATGGCTATATATACCATACATTACAAAGTAAATATCCAGATATACATAAAGGAAACATGTCTACTACTCTTCAAAAAATTATAAAAACGTGGAAGAGTAGAAGAAATGAAATTAGAAAAGGTAAAATGTCAATTCCTTCTTTTCGAAATCGCATACCAATTGATCTCCATAATAATTCTGTAGACATAACAAAAGAGAAGAATGGAGATTATATTGCTGGTATATCTCTTTTTTCACGAGATTTTCATAAGGAAAATGACGATGTCCCAAAAGGGAAGATTTTTGTAAAGTTAGCTACCCAAAAACAAAAAAGCATGAAAGTTATTTTAGACCGATTAATTAATCAAACATACAGCAAAGGCGCATGTATGATTCATAAATACAAAAATAAGTGGTATTTATCAATTACTTATAAATTCAATGCTATAAAAGAAAATAAATTTGATAAAGAATTAATCATGGGAATTGATTTGGGTGGAATAAATACAGTTTACTTTGCATTTAATGAAGGATTTATTCGTAGCAATATTAAAAGCGATGAAATTAAAATGTTTAATGAAAGAATTCGCCAGAGACGTATCAACTTATTGAAACAAAGTAAATATTGTAGTAATAGCAGAACTGGAAAAGGTAGGACGAAACGATTACAGCCAATAGACGTGTTAAGTAATAAAATAGCTAAGTTTCGAAATAGCACTAATCATAAATATGCAAACTATATAGTGAAACAGTGTCTAAAGCATAATTGCGGGCGGATTCAAATGGAACTTTTAAAAGGTATATCAAAAAATGATAGGATTCTTAAAGATTGGACTTATTTTGATTTGCAGGAGAAGATCAAAAATCAAGCAGAGATTCATGGAATTGAAGTTATTAAAGTTGCCCCAGCGTATACGAGTCAACGATGTAGTCAATGCGGATATATTTGTAAAGAAAATCGTTGTACACAAGCTACGTTTGAATGTAAGCAGTGTGGATATAAAACACATGCTGATTATAATGCGGCGAAAAACATTTCTACTTATGACATCGAAAATATTATAAATAAACAATTAGCGGTACAAAGCAAATTGCATTCAAAAAAATGTATGGAAGAGTATATAGAAGAGTTAGGATACCTGGATTAATGTAGGTAATTGAGTCCATATTAAATAATTTGGTGGATTTACACGCCATAAATGGAGAAGTAGCACATAAGAAATTTACCAAGTGCCAACACTCCGTAAGGTAGTATCAAATGTAAATAAGCATTGATGCGTGGGCATTTTTCATGCTCTGAAGGGTGTAACACAAAGACCGTTACACAGTACATCTATTTGCTGGTAAAATAATGTTTAATGTCCATCTTATTAGTTTTTTCGCATCTGTTAAAGTATCTATCTTTATTTTATCGGGGTTTGGTACTAACATAAGATGTATTTAAATTGGTACAATAGACCTAGACATTAAGTAAAATAATAAGTTTGTACTAACATAAGATGTATTTAAATGGTGTCATTTTACCATTTAAGGATAAGTTCCCTAAAAGTTTAGTACTAACACAAGATGTATTTAAATGAGTCTAGTCAGTAACTCAGTAGTTTGTCCCTCGTGTTTAACATTAACATAAGATGTATTTAAATAATTGAGCTTAATCCTAACGATGATAAGGTCTTTGTTTACCAGTAACATAAGATGTATTTAAATTCGTGTATGTAATCACCATCAATATCCCGATATTCGTTTACCATTAGCATAAGATGTATTTAAATCGTTTAATGTGTAATTTCTATATCAAAGAAGGACTTTGTTTACTATAAACATAAGGGGTATTTAAATAGGTTTATAAAAATCATTAAACTAAGCTAAGAAAGTGAATTTTATCAATACGAGTTTTTTCTTTTACATATTAAAATGGAAGTACCCTTTCAATGTATACTGACCCCTTCATAAATTGTGAAGGGATTTTTTTATTCAATAAATGAGTTTTACAAAATATACAAAATGTTAAACTTATAAAACCCAGTGATATCAGTAAGTGTGCATGAAATCACTGGGTTTTTATTTGGATATTTAATGGTGTGTGTTACAAATTATAAAAAGATATAAACTTAGTTTTACTTTTTAAATATTATCCGTCCTAAAAAATGGCCAATGTTCATAAAGGTACAATTTTCTGGACACATACAATGGAGGGTTGTATCAAAATTCTGATTATTCAACTATAGAATCGCATAGGATATATATATATTTCTTTACATTCATTATTTTCAGAAACATTACAAAGCTGTCAGATAAATGAAAGGTTATTCAATATGAAAAAGAAAGTATGTGCATTACACTTATTTTGAAAAGGTCGAAGATAAAGGAGACTTACTAGATGGAAACATTAAAGGTTCGTGAATTAAATAAAACTTATAATGGGAAGGTATCATATGAAGCACTTACAAATATTAATTTAACAATAAATAAGGGTGAGTTTGTAGGAATTATGGGGCCATCAGGAAGTGGAAAAACAACTCTGCTCAATATGATTTCCACTATTGATACTCCGACTTCAGGAGAAGTATTAATTAATGAAAAAAAACCTGATCGATTGCCAGTTGATGAATTAGCATTATTTCGACGTCGTGAATTGGGATTTATTTTTCAATCGTTTAACCTTCTGAATACATTAACAGTGAAAGAAAATATCGTTCTTCCACTTACATTAGAAAACGCGAATCTGTCAGAAATGAACAAACGAGTTGAATCAATTTCTATACAATTGGGTATAGAAAAGATTTTACATAAACGCCTATATGAAATTTCTGGAGGACAAGCTCAACGGACAGCAATTGCTCGTGCATTAATCCATTCTCCACAATTAGTTCTTGCAGATGAGCCGACAGGGAATTTAGATTCGAAGGCTGCAAATGATGTAATGCAATTATTAGTAGAATTAAATAAGGAGCACCAAACAACTATGGTGTTAGTAACACATGATCCATTGGTTTCCAGTTACTGTGATCGAGTAGTATTTATTAAAGATGGAATGCTTTATAACGAGATTAAATGTGAAGATAATCGCTTAATTTTTTATAAGAAAATTATGGATGAATTGTCTCTATTAGGAGGAACCGAGAATGAGTTTTCGTCAATTGGGCTGGAATAATGTCATTCGTAATAAGCGATTATATCTAGGATATTTTCTGAGCAGTATTTTTACTGTAATGATTTTTTTCACGTTTGAGTTACTTGCATTTCATCCCCAATTTAGTGGAAAGCTTGGAGCAACAAGTGAATCTATGATTGGTTTGGGTACACAAGGATTTAAAATTGCTCAATATTTAATTATATTTTTTTCTTTTTTCTTTATTTTATATTCTGTTGGCACATTCTTGAAGACGAGAAAACGTGAATTTGGTATCTTAACACTTCATGGCATGACGAATTTCCAATTAAAACAGTTAATTTTCATTGAAAACATGTTAATTGGGAGTAGTTCAATTATTGTAGGAATTGGAATTGGGCTTATTTTTGGGAAGTTAATCTTATTAGTAAGTGCATCTATATTTGTTTTAAAAGGAGGATTGCCATTCTATTTTCCAACAAAGGCAATTCTTGTGACAAGTATTTCATTCTTGTTGTTATTTTTATTGGTTTCGTTCTTTACTACAAGAATAATTAAACTAACTCAGGTAATTGAATTGATGAAATCAGAAGAAAAACCAAAGCCAGAACCAAAAGTATCTAAATGGTTAGCTATATTCGCGATTTTGTTTATTAGTATTGGTTATGCTGCTGCATTTTATCTAGATACTGCGTTGAAAACAGGAAATCACTATATTTATGCTCTGTTAGCTTGTGTATTCTTTAGTGTATTAGGAACCTACTTTTTATTTACGCAGCTTAGTTTTTATCTGATTAAAACATTACAAAAGCGTGAGCACATATTTTTTAAGAAGACGAATCTGTTAACCATATCAGAATTATCGTATCGAATAACAGATAATGCAAAAACACTATTTATAGTCGCGATTCTATCAACAGTTACTTTGACATCTATTGGTGTTTGTCTTGCTATAGGTAGTAGACAATTAGCATTAGCTCAAAGTCCCTATGCATTTACTTATACATCCTATAAAGGAAATGTTTCAGAAAAATCGCATGTTTCTGAGATAGAAAAGCAATTAAATGCTGCTGGATTTTCATATAAATTAGCGTCTCATACCATTATTGTAACACATAATAGGTTTGAGGTTATGAAGCTTACTGATTTTAATGCAACAGCGAAAATACTGGGGTATCCCACAGAAACTTTAAAGAATGGACAGGATAGTTTGATTCTCCCATCTAAAAATAGAATGAAACAACAATCTGAGAATGAATTAAAGAAAGAAGCCTCTATACTAAAAGAAGGAGATACGCATATTCATCTTTCTAATTCAAAGTTATTGTTAAATAATAAAATGAGACCGACATATGGAGTTTACGTTGTTGTTGTTGATTCAGTTTACGAAAAATTAAAAAGGACATCACAATTACAAGAAAATACAGCAGATGGGTATACGAATTACGGGTATTTAATTCAAAATTGGACTGATACAGAAGAAATTTCTAAAAAGATTACGAAAATAATCGATTCTGATACCCAAAAAGGAAATGTGTTTTACAATTTTCATTCGTTATATTTAGATTGGATGGAAAGTAAACGATTTAATGCAATACTAGCTACTATCAGTGTGTTAGTGGGGATTGTATTCTTTGTGTTTGCAATAAGCTTTTTATATTTCCGTCTATTTAATGATTTAGAGCGGGACAAAAAACAATATGAAATGCTTTCTAAATTAGGATTAACTCAAAAAGAATTAAAAAGAATTGTGACGCAGCAACTTAGTATATTATGTTTTATTCCTATTATCGTTGCAATTATTCATAGTAGTGTAGCCTTTATGGCATTACAATATTTAGTACAGCGCAAAGCAGGGGTAGATTTACCTGTTACAGGAAACTCCATTCTGATATTCACAAGTTTTATATTTGTACAGTTCATTTATTACTTAATTATTCGAAGGAATTATTTACACCAGATGATTCAATAGATTACTCGGGTTCTCGAAAAACTAAACATCACTCAAAAACAGTATGGTTAGCTTAAGTTAAACCATACTATTTTTGATTTAGTTTTGAATCTTGAAAGTAATCAGGGCTGGGATTTTTTTGATAAATACGTGTATTCGACTTGATACTTGTTTTGTTAGCTTGATAGCGATGGGGTACCGGCAGCATTTCAGAAAAAAACCACGCTAAAAGTATGCAAGGTTTTATACATCTTTTTGGCTAATCCAATAACAAACGAGAACCCTAAAACCCCACCAGGATAAGAATGTATAGAAAAATGCATAGACCCATGAAACAAAAAAGGAATTTCCCTTGTGAGAGAAAGGGGCCCTATTTTTCCTTGCTACTGATAATGATGCGTTATGTTAACCGAACATGTATAAAATATACAGCCAATTTCTAGAACAAATAGCTTCCTTCGAATGGTACAATTAGGAAAAAGGGAGAGATATTATGCTTTCTGTATTGATTACAATAGGGGATAGCACCAATAAAGCGTAAACTTCGTACGCTAAGCAAAATTTCATAAAGAAAAAACCGATTTCCTGTACGCTAAGAGATAATCGACTTCTTATTGTTAAGTTATCTGTAGCGCTCTTTCTCGTAATTTACCATGTTTCCCAAAGAAAATAGCAAAAGGTAAGGCTATGAACACATTTACAAAATGACGAGAAAAATGACAAAACTGTAAGAATGCACGAATGTTTGTAAGAAAGTTCGATGTTTTCCTTTTTCTTTTTTTATTATAGTGAAAAAAAGAAGGAGGAATTTGAAAATGTCTTTTTCTCAATTCAATATTGATATTTTTCGAGCAATTAATGATTTAGGTAAACAATATTCATTCCTAAATTCAGCCATGATATTTTTGGCAGAATATATGGTATATATTCTTGGTTTAATTATTATAGCTTATTGGTTTACCGGGTCTAGAAAAAATAGGATGATGGTTATTCAAGCGATGGTTGCTTTTGTGATTGCTGAGATAATTGGAAAAATAGCAGGGAAATTTCATTTGAATTATCAACCGTTTGCAGTATTGCCTGATGTTAATAAACTTGTCGATCATGCTGTAGATAATTCATTTCCTAGTGACCATACGATTCTCTTTTTTTCGATTTGTTTTTCATTTTGGCTTGTTCGTAAAAAGACTGGATGGTTATGGCTTATACTTGCATTTTGTGTAGCGATCTCTCGTATTTGGGTAGGAGTTCATTATCCTTTTGATGTTGTAATAGGGGCTTTAATAGGATGTGTTTCAGCGTTATTTTCGTATTGGTTAGTACCGAAATTTTCTTTTATCAAGCAATTGCTTACTCTATATGAAAGAGTAGAGAAACATGTTTTACCATCCAAAAACAAATCAAAGGGATTTTGAGTATACAAGTATAAAAATTAACGTGAAAAGTGGGGGAATTATGGGGAAAGAAATATTATTTGATAATGAAGGTCTGATTCTAAAACTAAATGGGATAACAGGATTACTTGCATTAAAACTAAAATTAAAAATGCCTTATAACACGATTAAGAGTGTGTATGTTGACTATTTTGATCCTCCACAATGGATGCTTCGTATGCCTGGAACATCAATTTCTCCTCTCAATATTTTTGAAGGAAGTTTTAAATATGCTGATGAATGGTACTTTCTCTCTTGTGAAAATAGAGTCCCTCTCGTAATGATTGAATTAAAAGGTCATGAAAAATATAAGTATGTCTTTTTTGAGATTGATGATCCTACCAAAGTAGCCGCAGATATTAGAAAACATATAAAAGATTTGTAAGTATTGACCTATCAATATATTACTTCCGCTAACGATCATTATGTAAATAAGCTGTCCATGTGGACAGCTTATTTACATAAAATTCGAAAACGGAAGTCAATGTATCTTGTTTATTTAACATTAGCATCCGTTTGTTTCACAAACAAAGACCATTTAATTTAAAAACTTATAAAAAATGGTTCCAATCACTACTACACAACTAGTTCTTTAATGGTGTTAAGTATCCCTTCTGAATAAGAACCTATGGTTAAACGCTCATGTCCATTTTTTGCCTCACTTGTAGCATTCTCAAGTAAATAACCGAATTTTACAGCCTGTAACATTTTCAAGTCATTACCACTATCACCGAAGGCAATTGCATTTTGTCGGTCTATCTTAAATTTTGCTAATATATATCTCACAATCTCGTCTTTTCCAGTCCCTAAAGGGATAAAATCAATATCATATGCATTCTCTGGATCTCCAGCCAAAGGATTACATTGATTGATGTTTATACTAATTTTAAAATCACTAGCAACTTGTCTAATATGGTTAAGGTTTAATTGATCGTCCTTTTCATTCTTGCTGAAATAGTAGTAATTGCTTTTGTATTTTGATGCACCCATCTGTGATTGGCTATCTAAAGCAATATTTTTAGAAGCTAACAAATCAACTATCTCTTTTATTTTATCGGGATGGTAATTGCCATTATCAAACCTGCTAAGCCATTCTTTATCAATTTCACCTTGTTTTAATTTGTTGAAATAATGAATTTCTGTTCCCAAATCACTTGCAATAAAATGAGGAAGATACTGAAATCCACCCCTCTTCATTTTTTCAAGAACAGCCTCAATGTTACTACCTGTTACCAAACCAAAAAGTAAACCAGAAATCTTACTTTTTTCTACGATAGTCTGTTCTAATGCTTGTATTTGACTTTTTCGTTCGGCGGTTAATTGGTGAGGAAAGTACGTTTCATCAAAATCACTAAATACAATGTACTTAGGATTTGGTATTTCTGGTAAAGTTCTAAATAGATTGTAGTCCATAGAGTAACCTCCATAAATTCTTCTCTCATTCACCTTCATCTTACTATAAATATCCAATTACTTATATAACTAAACTGCCAGTTAATTGAACAAGAAACAATGTATACCATATACATGCTCGGTTAACATAACGTCTCATTATTGGTAGCAAGGTTAAGCTATTAAGGATTCCTCTTTTGTATCTAAAATTTACAAATAAAAAAAGATAAGATCGGCGAATACGATCTTATCTTAAGCATAAGGGAAAAACAAGTGACAGAAAACATCTTAATTTTTATGATATTATATTTTTTGTTAATTTTCGATATAAAACCCATATTTAACATCTATATCAATATTGAGAAATTTATTACAAAATTAGCTATAAATGATTCAAAACCCCAATGTAAACTTTTAGATATTAGTTTACATTCAAATACCCTGAAATATTGACTGCCCGCCGAATCCCCTCATATTCTCAATTTATATAATAAAAGTATACATTCAAATCGTTGTAAACGAAGAGATATAAAATAATCTTAATAATCACTTTGCTAAAAAAATTAAAAATACTTATTTAGCAAAAGTATTTTTTAAATTTGAAACACTATCATTTTCCTTCTTTTTTTGTTCCTCTTCTTCTTTCTCTTTCTGTTCTTTTATATCAACCAACATATTTTCAAATTGTGACAATAAATAATTTCGATTTTGAGAAGTAATTATAGCTTTAAAAGCCCATGAAAAAATAACTGTAATAAATACTAAACCAAACAAAGCAATCACAGAAGGAAGTTCATTCACATATTTAGCATGAAAAATAATTAACATATAATCTTTTAATACAAACGTAAACATAAACAATATAACTGAGGCAATCACAGGAAAACCTTTAGATAGATCATAAAAAGCTTTATTAATAGCACTAGTACGATTAATAACATCTTTTATTGTTTCTAAATCCAACATAGCTAATTCTTTTTTTTTCTCATTTAACTCTTCTAAACTATCAGAATTACATAAATCAAAATTCTCCGAAACAAATTTTACAAATTCCCTCCATTTTGATAATAACAAATTCTTTTTGAGTAAACTAATCATAAAACACCTCTTATAATTTATATTTTATATATTAAGATTATAAAATAAGTTTTGTAACATAAATACTCTGTCCTTTCCTTCTTATCTAAACGAAATTTCTAAAATCAAAGATGTACATTCATTGTCAAATAATTGACTTCAATATAATTCACCTGATACCTTTTTTAAAGAAAAGTATACATTCAATACATAAAAAAGAGGGAACAACAAAGAAAGAACGCATGATTAACATTACTTCCATTTTTGATGAGGTATACCCTTATGCTCAAACTCTAGATAATACCTGGTTATTTCCTTCTCGAAAAGGAGATAAACCCATTAGTAAAATTCAAGCCTATCGACAATTACAAAAAGCCGGAGATTTTGCCGGGGTCGAATCTTTAGGTACCCATACCATGCGTAAAACATTTGGATATTGGTTTTACAAGCAAACAAAGGATATTGCTATGTTACAAGAAATATTGAATCATAGTACACCACAAATTACACTAAGATATATCGGGATTAATAAGGAAGAAAAAGATAATGTACTTGATACATTCCGCATCTAATATAAATTAGATGCTTCTTTATTTTCGGAGATATGGTAAAACAATATTCGGATGGGATTCCAATACATATTATTAAATATTAAAGTGGTTCAATTCATAGAAAGGCACCTTTGGGTGTCTTTTCTTTTGTACACTAAAAAGCCTCGCCATCCTATGGAAATGGTGAGGTTCTTATGTATATTACTCAGTATCTTGTTTCCTATAATACTTTCTTCTTGATGGAACATCTATTGCCTCATAATCATAACAACAAAAATAATTCCTGCAATTACGAGGACCGAAAAACATAGACTAATATATGCAATATTAATTAACCAATAATTGCAACTATATTAATTTTACATTACATTAAGGGTGGAGAATATTCTTATACTAATACAGCGCTAAATAGTAGGGGGAAAAATGGAATTTAACGATTTGGGTATTACCATTAAAGAACTTCGAATTAAAAAAAATATATCACAATCCGAATTATGTCATGGAATATGTTCACAAAGTCAAATTAGCAAGATAGAAAAAGGTATGATTTATCCATCTAGCATATTGTTATATCAATTATCAGAAAGACTTGGTATAGATCCAAATAATATATTTGCAATAACTCAAAATAAAAAATTAAAATATGTAGAAAATGTAAAAAGTGTAATTAAAGATTGCATAAGGCAACATCAATATAAAGAACTTTATGAAATAGTAAAAAAAGAGAAAAACGAAAACAATTTCCAATCAACAGAAGATAAACAATTTCTAGTATGGCATGAAGCAATTGCCATATATCGTGTGAATAACTCAATAAAATCGGCTTTAACTCTTTTAAATCATGCATTAAAACTAACTTTAACCAATGCTGATTGTTTATCAGAAAGAGAAATAGATATTATGCAGACAATGGCTATATTTTATGCAGAAAACAAAGAATACAAAAAAAGTATTAATATATTAAGAAGATGTTTAACTAATTTTAATAAGTTAGATTTTCCTAGAGATAAAGAAATTAGATTAAAAATCATTTATAATTTATCAAAATGTTTAAGTTCCACATGTCAATACGAAGAGGCAATAAAATACATTGATAAGGGCATCCAATTAGCTATTAATCTAAATACTTTATACTTATTGGGTGAACTATACTATGGAAAAGGTTCAAACTTATTAAAGCTTAACCAATCTAATGACGAAAATGTTGCTAATAACATGAAAACAGCATTATTTATATTTGAATTAACAAAAAACGAAAACAAATTACAAATAATTAAAAAAGAGTATTTTGAAAACGAAGATAACCATTCATAATTTCTTAAAAACTACTTACACAGCTCAAAGGAGAAGTCCCTATAGTTTTTAAACTTGGAACCATAGTATTAAAATTAAAGTGGTTCAAGTCGGAGGAAGGCACCTTAGGGTGACTTTTCTTTATACATTAAAAGGGGCTCGGTCTCGACAGCATTTCGGAAAAAGACCATGCTAAGAGTATGCAAGATTTTATACAACTTTTCGGATAATCCAGTAATAAACAAGAATCCTAAAACCGCGCCAGGATAGGAATGTATAAAAAATGCATGTAGCCATAGAAAAAGAAAAAGCCGGATTCCTTGTGAGAGTAAGAATCCGGCTTTTTCTTACTAAAAATAAAGGACGTTATGTTAACCGGCCGTGTATGGAATATACATCCAATTTTCATGACAAATCACTTCTCCCGAATGATACAATCAAGGAAGAGGAGGATTATTATGAAAAAACATCGTTTTAGAAAACTACTTTTATGTTTTACAGCTCTTTTAGTGTTACCTGCTTGTCAAAAGTACAACGGTGACTTACAACAGTGGGGTAGCACTGTTGATACTGTTGATACAGCTAAACTAAAAAGAAATAACATTCCGTATGAAATAAGAGATGGTAAAGTATATATTCCTGAAGATGCCTTTAGCGATGCTACATACTGTTGTACATAAGCAGTTAATATAAGCTCCCTTCTAAACTGGAGGAGGGGTTTGCTATGAAAATCATTAATGGGAGATAAAACATAAATTTTACAAAGAAAGAAATTAAAAAAGAAATTAAGAAAACCAAACGAAAATCGTTAATTGTATTATTTTGTATAGTTGGTTTGTTCGTATACGGAGTGTATTGGGCGTTTTTCAGTATGGATCGATTACCGACAGGTGAAAAGATTGCTGAAAAACAGTCTCCTGACGGAACATATACATTCAAAGCTTACGTAACAAACGGTGGAGCGACAACGAGTTTTGCTGTTAGAGGAGAGTTAGTATTTAATCATCGTAAATATTTCAAGCCAAAGAATGTATATTGGAATTACCAAGAGGATACAGCAAAGATTGTCTGGAAAGACAATGATACAGTAATTATTAACGGACATACGTTAAATGTTCCTGAGGAATCATACGATTTCAGAAACGATTAACTGTAAACTTATAGATTCATTGACTGCTGCTAACGATAATTATGTAAATAAGCTGTCCATATGGACAGCTTATTGTATTTTTTGCTTAGCGTGGTTTTTTTCCGAAATGCTGGCGGTTCCACTACTAGTATTCTTGCATTTAAATTATTTTTAATATATTATATTTATATGGTTATATAGAGATTAGTGTATACAAAAAGGATTTTACCAAACGTAATATAATTTATCCTTGTATTTTTAATATGTATCTAGTAAAAATACATTTTTTATCAATACAATTATGTTTTGAATATAAATGGAAGCTTTTAAATAGAAGTTTATTTACTTTCAATGATAGGAGTTAGTTGTTCTAGAACATAGAGGAACAAGGCACCATACAGAGTAATCTGACGAACCTAAGAAATACTTTATGCAGTTTGTTCATCTCAAGTACAACAAGAGAGTCTTACCTCTCTAGGCAAGACTCTACCAGTGTAGTTGTATAATTTTTACATATCAAATAAGAAACAGAAAACATATAACACCAAGTAGCAGAACCCTACCATTCCGCCTACAGCTAATACCTGTTTAACCCAACTCTTAAATTTTAGATTACTGTAAATCTCTTGTACTCTTTCCATATTTCCTCCTATTAAGAAGAACCCTTAAAGACTCTCACCTTGCTATGGTACCATTAAAGAATGACTAATAGAGGTCTAATTTTTGTCTAAACGTATAAATATGCAACATTGCATACAGAAATGTATTGTTACAAATGCGAACGCTTACTATAATAAGGGTATAAAGATTAATCACATCCTAGTACTAACAAAAGAGGAGGAAATAATATGGAAATCGCAATGGCAGTTTTAAAATTTATAGGTGGAGCAATCCCATTAGTTCAAGAACTTCTAAAAGCATTTATGTAAATTCACTATTTAGCAATTATTTATAAAAATTATCATACAAATGATCTGTATATCAAAGATGAATTGATATACAGATTATTTGTGTGAGTAAAGTTCCTTTAACATTATTAATATGCAATATTACATATAAGAATGTATTGATAGATTTGTAAGCGCTTACTATAATGAGAGTATAAAGATAAATCACATCTTAGCAACAACAAAAGGGGCGGAAATAATATGATAATTTTAAAATTTATAGGTGGAGTACTCCCATTAATTCAAGAACTTTTAAAAGCACTTATGTAAGTTCATTATTTAGCAATTATTTATAAATAATTATTATACCTCAATACGAAAAAAGGAAGAAGTTGATTTTTGTGAAGACTACAAGAAATACAAAAGGAAAAAAATTACTAGCAAGTTTATTAATCAGCTTTTGCACTATTAATTATTCATCTATTTCATTAGCGGAAACACCTAAAAGTAATTCAGCTAATGCACCCAAACAAGCTATTGGCATTGATACTGGCATAGCAAATTTAAAGTATGATAGTAGAGATATTTTAGCAGTAAATGGGGATAAAGTAGAGAGTTTTGTTCCGAAAGAAAGTACAAATTCAAATGGTAAATTTGTAGTAGTGGAACGTGAGAAAAAATCACTTACAACGTCACCAGTCGATATTTCAATTATTGATTCTGTGGCTAATCGTACGTATCCAGGTGCAGTACAACTTGCAAATAAAGCTTTTGCAGATAATCAACCTAGTTTATTAGTGGCTAAGAGAAAACCTATAAATATTAGTATAGACTTACCTGGAATGAGAAAAGAAAATACGATATCTGTCCAAAATCCGACATATGGTAATGTGTCTGGAGCAGTAGATGATTTAGTATCTACTTGGAATGAGAAGTATGCATCAACACATTCGTTACCTGCAAGAATGCAGTATACAGAGTCCATGGTGTATAGTAAATCACAAATCGCAAGTGCTCTTAATGTCAACGCTAAATATCTTGATAACAGTCTAAACATTGACTTTAATGCCGTTGCAAATGGAGAGAAAAAAGTGATGGTTGCGGCATATAAGCAAATATTTTATACCGTAAGTGCTGAACTACCTAACAATCCATCCGATCTTTTTGATAACAGTGTTACGTTTGATGAGTTGACTCGTAAAGGGGTAAGTAATACTGCTCCGCCTGTTATGGTGTCAAATGTAGCTTATGGTAGAACCGTTTATGTAAAATTAGAAACATCATCTAAAAGTAAAGATGTACAATCTGCTTTTAAAGCTCTAATTAAGGGTCAAGGCGTTGAAGCGAGTGGACAGTACAAAGATATTTTTGAAGAAAGTACCTTTACCGCTGTAGTATTAGGCGGAGATGCAAAAGAGCATAACAAAGTTGTTACAAAGGATTTTAATGAAATCCGAAATATTATTAAAGATAATGCAGAATTAAGTTCTAAAAATCCAGCATACCCAATTTCATATACAAGCACTTTCTTAAAAGATAACGCAACGGCTGCTGTTCATAACAATACAGATTATGTTGAGACTACAACTACAGAATATTCAAGTGCTAAAATGACGCTTGATCATTACGGTGCATATGTTGCTCAATTTGATGTATCTTGGGATGAATTTTCATATGATGCAAATGGGAAAGAAGTATTAACACATAAAACTTGGGAAGGAAACAACCAAGATAAAACGGCTCATTACTCTACAGTAATACCACTTCCACCGAATTCAAAAAATGTAAAAGTCGTAGCGAGAGAATGTACAGGTCTTGCATGGGAATGGTGGAGAACCATTATTAATGAACAAAATGTTCCAGTAACAAATGAAATAAAAGTTTCAATTGGAGGAACAACTTTATACCCAACTGCTAATATTAGTCATTAGGTAGAAGTGAAGCACTCTGTTTACAGGGTGCTTTTTTATTTGGTCACAAGTATATTGGGTTTTTTTAAAATATAGCATACTCATCAGATAGCGATGGAGTGTAGACTCATTTAGTAAACTTTGCAACAGAGCCACTAATTTTATTTTTATAGATTTGCAAGACTTTTGTTGTATTCAACTTAGCGTTTTTTGACACTCCCACGGCTAAAGGCACAAGCTGACTAACGCCAGTGGGATTCTTGCTACCAAAGGCGAAGTCTATTTCTAGTATCGCTGACGTGTAAGACTGCGGTGTGCCATCACCCCTTCCACAACAGACTATATAGGTTTGTGGGCTACGGTACTGTGACCATACCGTACAAATAGTTGGTTCTCATATGATTTTACGTCTTTTGCAAGACCATGAAATGTTTATAAGTTTTGTTATCTGAATTTTCTGTTTTGTTTTTATATAATCTCAAACAGGAGGCGATTTACTATTATATCTAGAATTGTGTAAAAGTGTTAAAAAATGGGATGGGAAGTGGTATTTTGAAAAAGGTGATTTTATCTTCAACATTAGCTGTATCTATGGCTATAGGTGCATTTGCGACATTAGGAACGTCACGTACATATGCAGCAGAGCAAAAGATTCAATACAACCAAGAATTTCAAACACCATCTTATATTGGTGAAGAGTGGAAAGCACCAGAAGGACTAGATAAAAAAGAGACTGTGTTCGAGTATTTAAAGAGTAAGAAAGACATGTTTAAATTAGCAGGAAATATGGAGAAACATTTTGAAATCGTTAAAGAAGAAAAAGACACAGAAGCAGAAACAACGCATGTGAAGCTTATTGAAAAATATAATGGTGTTCCTGTATATGGATCTGATCAAACAGTAGCACTTGATAAAAATAATAATGTAAAAGCATTTTTTGGACAAGTTATACCGAATTTAGAAAATAAAAATATCTCATCAACTGCAAGCATTTCAGAAGATGATGCTGTAAATATTGCGAAAGCTGGTATTGAGAAAGAGATTGGAAAAGTAGATAACTATGATGGTATGAAGAAAGATTTATACGTATATGAAAAAGATGGACAATATTATCTTTCCTATCTTGTAAAAGCCTCTGTTTCAAAACCAGCACCAGGCTACTGGCATTATTTTATTGATGCAACAAATGGTAATGTGATCAATAAATATAATGCGGTCGATCATATTACTGGTTTTGGATATGGTGTTTTAGGAAACAGACAATCATTTGAAATTGTTCAAAATGAAAAAACAGGTGCATTCCATTTATTTGATGGTAAACGTGGAAACGGTGTTTATACGTTTGATTGGAGAAATTTGTTGAAACAATCCTATGATTCAACATCAAAAGGACTGGGATATACAGGTTATGAAATTGAAAGTAAATCCAAGTTCTTTGAAGATAAAGCAGGTGTTGATGCACATGCAAATGCAGAAAAAGTATACGACTATTATAAGAAAACATTTAATCGTAATTCCTATGACAACAAAGGAGCAAAGTTACGTTCTGTTGTTCACGTAGGAGAAAACTGGAATAACGCTAGTTGGAACGGTGTGTATATGTCGTATGGTGATGGAGATGGAAAACTGTTTATTCCATTTTCTGCGAGCTTAGATGTTGTTGCCCATGAGTTAACACATGCTGTAACAGAGCATACAGCAAATTTAGAGTATCAAGATGAGTCTGGTGCATTAAACGAGTCATTTTCGGATATTTTCGGTGCGATGGTAGACCGTGATGATTGGGAGGCGGGAGAAGATATTTATACACCAGATATAGCAGGGGATGCGATGCGATCCTTAAGTCATCCTGCATCTATTCCCAATCCATTAGAACCCACTCAAGGTTATCCAGATCATTATAGAAAATATTACCCTGGACCATATGATAATGGCGGTGTTCATATTAACAGTAGTATCAATAATAAAGCAGCATATTTATTGTCGGAAGGTGGCTGGCATTACGGTGTGGAAGTAAATGGCGTTGGCCGCGAAGCTACAGAAAAAATTTACTATCGTGCTCTTACAAAATATTTAACAGCAAAATCTGATTTTAAAATGATGCGCCAAGCTGCACTTCAAGCCGCAGAAGATTTATATGGTAAAAATTCAAAAGAAGTACAAGGTGTGGCGAAGGCTTATGATGCAGTTGGTATAGAATAAGACCTGAAAAAGACCTGATATATAACGTCAGGTCTTTTTTATCATTTTAGCCAAGAAGACTCCTTCCTCAAGGAACGCGAAGTGAGTAGGTGGGAGATGAATTGGCTTCGAACAAGGGATGGCAGGAAGCAATCTTAATTGTTCCACATACATAAACTGTTACTTTACTACCTATCGAATGTACGTTTGTTGTATGATAGACACATATCGAAATGGGGGTGAAACGAATGATGATCAATAAAGCATATAAATTTCGTATCTATCCAAATAAAGCACAAGCGACCCTAATCAATAAAACGATTGGCTGTTCTCGTTTTGTATTCAATCATTTCCTATCTCTATGGGATAATGCATACAAAGAAACAGGAAAAGGTTTGACATATGGTACATGCTCTGCCAAACTTCCTGCCATGAAGAAAGAGTTTGTTTGGCTAAAAGAAGTGGATAGTATTGCGATTCAGTCGTCTGTTCGTAACCTTGCGGATGCTTATACACGCTTTTTCAAAAAACAAAACAATGCCCCGCGTTTCAAATCTAAGAAGAACAATGTACAATCTTATACCACAAAACAAACAAATGAAAACATTGCCGTTGTAGGAAACAAAATAAAATTGCCAAAACTAGGTCTTGTTCGATTTGCCAAAAGTCGTGAAGTAAAGGGACGTATTGTAAATGCTACAGTTAGACGGAACCCTTCTGGCAGATACTTTGTATCATTGTTAGTTGAAACAGAAGTGCAAGAACTTCCGAAAACACATTCTTACATTGGAATGGATGTGGGACTAAAAGATTTCGCCATTTTGTCAGATGGAACAACCTATAACAATCCGAAGTTTTTTCGATCATTAGAAGAGAAGTTGGCGAAAGCACAGCGTGTTCTTTCTAGAAGAATGAAAGGATCTTCTCGATGGAATAAACAACGAGTAAAAGTAGCTAGAATTCATGAATACATGACGAATGCTAGAAAAGATTACTTGGACAAAATCTCGACTGAAATCATCAAAAACCACGATGTTATCGGTATAGAGGATTTGCAAGTATCGAATATGTTAAAGAATCATAAGTTAGCAAAAGCAATTAGTGAGGTATCATGGTCACAGTTTCGAATCATGTTGGAATACAAAGCAAAATGGTACGGCAAACAAGTCATTGTCGTATCGAAAACATTTGCTTCAAGCCAATTATGTTCTTGTTGTGGATATCAAAACAAAGACGTTAAAAATCTAAACCTACGTAAATGGGACTGTCCTTCTTGCCTTACACACCATGATAGGGATATTAACGCAAGTATCAATCTAAAGAATGAAGCGATAAGGCTTCTAACCGCAAGGACTGTGGAGCTAGCCTAATAAATTAGAGTTCGATAGAACTCTTTACTTAGGAATCCCCCTCTTCTAAACGAAGTGAAAGTGGGGGTAGTTCAACACCCTATAAAATATTCATTAAATGAGAATGTAAACCTCATAACTCGATAAATATAATGTTCACGCTTTTCTTCTTCTGTTTAAGATAAGAAGAATACAATTTTGCAAAAACTATGTTTTTTACACGTCTCCTTGTACGCTAAGGGAATATACATATTAGAAAATTTCAACTTGAGCTACAGTATCTGTTGTAGCATTTGCACCTCCTGTCGTTACTTTTAGTGAAATACGATCACCTGCTAGAAATGTCACCGAAATATCATTATTTATATTGGAAGTTTGAGTACCAGTTAGTGAAACAGTAAGAGGTGTATCTACACCATTTTTTCGAATTGTCAAAGTGACCGTGTTTGTACCTCCAGGTCCAGTTAAGGCCTGAATTGCTAAAGATTTTATTACGGCTTTTTGGCCTAATCGTAGAAAGGCTTCTGTAATTGAAACGGCAGCCGTCCCAGGTCGATAAAAACGAGTCGCACTATTTGGTAAACTACCAGGATCTGCCCAAACAAGGAATGTAGGTTGTGAAATTGTAGAAAAACCAAAATTGTTAGCATTTGAATTTTGAAGATTTGTTGAACTTAAAACCAAAGTTCCGGCAGTTTGAGATATATCCGCAGTAGGACCTTGAATAGATGCTAAACGTAAACTTAATTGTGCTCCAGCCCGATTAACTTCTGCACCAATATATGATCCCGATCCACCTGAACTAGTAGTAATTAAATTAATATCACGACAATGAAAGTTATGTGGATTCGTGTTAACTAATAATGTTCTTTTATTTCCAAGACCAATTGATCTAGTCGTTATTGTGGAAGCTCTTACTGTACTTATACTTTCATCAGGAGTTCCTGTTCCAAAAGAATGAATACCATAAACATTGGAAGTTCCGCTGGTTGATGCAGTTGAATTATCTACTGTTACAACTGCGTTTCGTAATCTAGCTGTTAATGATGTGGTACCCGGAAAAGCAACCCCTGTTAAATTGACATGATTAACTGAAGTTAATAGTACAGTAATATCTTCAACCCTTGTATTTTCACCCATTGTTAACACAGTTGTATTCGAGGTTACATTCTGTTGACGAATCATTACAGTTAACAAGCTAATCCCTCTTAATGAATTTCCATTTGGAATGACTACTGTCTCATCGTAGATTCCAGGAAACACAAAAATCGTTATTCCAGTGGCACTTATTGCATTAATTGCTGTTATGGCGCCATTAATTGTTTTAAAAGGATTCCCCCCAATGAAAGCCGTTGAATCATTTCCTGATTTCATTACTACAGCTGTATTAGCTCTAGATATCAAAACTTCATGTATACTCATTTAATCTCACTCCTTTACATTTCAAAATAATTTTTAGACCAAATGATATATACTTCCTTTTATTTTCAGCATGTAAAATGATTTCGGTAAATATTAATTATTCTCCTTTATATCAAGAAATTGATTGGAATTCCGTTCAACCGTAACATCTTTTTTTGGAATGGGGGCCAGTTAGTTGTGCACAAAAAAGAGACACATTTTGTGTCTCTTAGGATTCTTGATTAGTATGAATAAAATAGTAGAGTTTGTACAAAAAGAATAGTGCATACCACATCATTAATAAAAAAATCCACCCAATTGTAAGTACTAAGTAACTTAAAAATCCTACAAAAAAATGCATACATACTCTTTTTAGGTATATTGTATACTATTTAAAGAAAATTTATTATATCATAATGTTTTACATACGAATGGGTAAATTCATTTTCTAATTTGTTCCTCTATCTATAATAATTTCCATGAAATTATTAATAAACTGTTTTTGATTTAATTTCAATCCAATTCTAGTTCCCTCAGCTTTTGCACCTGGTCGAAAATCTGCGACAGTCTGTCCCCTTAAAGATTCTAAATCAATCTCTACTTTTCGATACATATATTGAAGGAAATCTGGATTGACAATTGCACTCATCGCAACAATATCATGTAAAGGAGCGCCTTTAATACTAGGGTTTAATTTTTTGTAGGCACTAAAATAATAATCATAAATTGGTTTAATTAATGATTTAAATGGGGTAGTAGTGTGTTCTGCAATATAGTCTGCTTCATTTGGAAGTAAAATAGCTGAATTTGTTACGTTTAAAGGAATTATTGTTAAATTTTTAGATTGATTAATTACAAACCGGGTTGAAACTGGATCACCATATGCATTTGCTTCAGCTACAGGTGAGACATTTCCTGGTTGAAGAAATACCCCGGACATTATGTATATTTCTTTTATGTTTTGCATTGTTTCTTTCCAAAGGTTTAAAGCGATTGCAAGAGAAGTGGATCTACCTACATCAACAATTGTTAATTCTTCCTTATATTTTTCAATAATTGACAGAATTAGACTAAAATTATGAATAGGAATTGATGCTACACTTTCTGGTGGTTGGATAGGTCCAAGTCCTTCTGCACCATGTATTTCTGGATAATAAGCAGTGAAACCATCAAAAAATGGTAAAGAAGCACCACTGATAACAGGGATATCTGTTCTTCCAGCTAATTGCAATAAGTAAACAGCATTTCGAGTCGTTTGTTCTTTTGTAACATTTCCGTAACTTGTAACAATTCCAACAATCTCAATTTCAGGATGCAATAAACCGTATATAATTGCCAAAGAATCATCTATACCTGGGTCTCCAAATAATAATACTTTTTTCAAGGGGGATTCTCCCTTCTTACATAACTTAATATTTAATAAGACAAGCTCTGTATTATATATGTAAGAAGAGCATATATTTATGATTTATATTTCTAAAAATTGTTATTGTTGGAGTTTTTCGTCTACATTTAAATGTTTATATTAATGTAATAACATGTGATAATAGACATGTTTGTTTAGAAAAAACTAGTTTATGTAGAAATAAAATTGACTTTTTATTACTTATTTAACTTGTGGGGTTTTTCCGAAATACTGGCCGTAACCCTATAAAGAACCTTCGATTTGTGCTCTCTTCATATGCTATTTTAGAAAGGGATATTATGATGAAAAAAAGTAGTATAAATATAAGCATATCAATTGTAATACCTATTTTATTAATGGTATGTCTTATTAATGTTAAATACAGAATCATATTAACCGCATTATTTGGAGCTTCGATTTTTTCAACAACATTTCTTTGTGCGATTGGATTTATCCTAGCTGTTTTATCATATATAGAAAACAAAAATATTTGGGCAAAAATCGGAATAATGTTAAACGTGTTAGTATTTTTTATTCCTCTTATTTGGATTATAGGAGATAATGGGTAGTTTAGTAGGGGTATCACTTTATTACCATTAAACCAAGAAAAGCAAATACTCCAAAACGAAAAAATGAGCTTTTTACTAACAAGTTAGCACAAAATTTTGTTTTGTTAGCTTGATGGGCATGTGTCATACCTCTAATACAGTGAAAAAAGGACATCTCGCCAGGTACTCCTAGCAAGTTTGTCCTTTTATATTCTTCTATCAATGAAACTATTAGTTTACTCCTACGTCATTCCAAGCTTTTTGCACAGCTTGATATGTCGCACTATTAACACCATCGTAATCAGCAGCAGATTGTAATAAAGCAGCACGTGCTTCGCTGAAATCACTTTTTTCTGTAAGGTACGTTGTTAAAGCACGGTAATAGATTTTTTCTGCTTTTTCTTTACCAATAGAAGTGATTGTTAAATAAGCAGCTTTATTTGGAATACCGCTATTGATATGTACGCCGCCATTATCTCCTTCATCTGTTTCTGGTAAATATTGATAGTTATTCATATGAGTAGGTTGGCCATACTTTTCAGGATTTGATAAACTGCGAAGTGCATCTCCTGCAACTTTTGGTGTATATACAGTTTCTCCTAAATCCCAGTTGGTTGGATCAACAAAATATCCAAATACATCAGAAAAAGATTCATTTAGTGCCCCGGATTGACTTAAGTACTCAAGATTAGCTGATTTTTCAGTTACCGCATGTGTTAGTTCGTGTGCGACAACATCAAGCGAACCTGACAGCGGTGCGAATTCAACACCATCACCATCTCCATAAATCATTTGTTGTCCATTCCAGAATGCATTATTGTAGTTGGTTCCGAAATTAATTCCAGAACGAATCGTTGCACCATTTCCGTCAAAACTATTGCGGTTATGAACATTTTTATAATAATCATATACTTTTCCTGCATTAAAATGAGCATCAACTGCAGGACCTTGGCTCTTATCTACCCAAGCATTATCTGCATCGAATAGAGAGTAATTAGTTGGGGCTTGCCAATTGGTAGCATTTTTTACTGTATTTGTAACGATGAAGCCACCGTTCATCGGCTTTGTTGTATCTTTTAAATAGTATTTTCCATATTGACTGCTGTAAGTTGTATTCAGGCTTTTTCGATCCCCAAGTACGCCATTACCATAGCCTTTTTGCGGAGTATCTGCATCTGTAACTGCATTATATGACTTTACAATTGTTCCATCTGCTGCGTTTACATAGATTTGCCAGTTTGCTCCATAAGGTTTAAAGAATTGTAATTGTACTTTATAAGCTAAGTAATAATTCCCGTCTTTTTCATAAATAACTAAATCTGCTTTTTCATTTGTAGAGTTTGCTTGTTCTTTTATTTGTTCTAACGAAGTACCATTTGTTTCTACCAATGTATCTTTTTTTGCTAGATTAATATGTTTCCATGCACTTGAAAGGGCAGTTTCTTTTGAAATCTTTGCCTTTGTATTTCCTTTCATACGGTCAGTAGCAGCGGGATGTACGTCTCCGTTTACTGTTGTTACTTTTCCATCACGATTTGTATGAACAATGAAACGTGCCCCATCAACTGGAACTTTATTAATAGATTGAATGTACACATAATGTTTCATTCCTAAATCATCTGACTTTACTTCTTTCAGTGTTAAGTCAGTTTGTGGGTTGATTTTAAATAATTCTTTATTTTCTTCAAGGAACGATTTTACTGCTTTTTCTGAAGCTACCTTTTTATCAGATAGTTCACCTGAAAGGAAGGATGGATTTCCTTTTTCATCATTCCACTGTTTTTGAACGACTTCCATTTTGTTCAAAGCTTCTTGCTGTGATACTTGTTCGGCTGCAAAGGCATTTGAAAATGGAGCGCCTAAAACCATTCCAGTTGCTAGTAATGTAACGACGGATTTCTTCATTTTTTCTTCTCCTTTGTTTTTAAATCCTGCTTTAAACAGAATATTTATATTTTTTAAAAATTATATTTTCATATATACATCCTGTAAAGGTAGGTAATTGTAAAAAATGGGATATTATTAAAATTATTTCGGTTTGTTTACTTATATTTTGGTGTAAAAGACCTTAAACTGTTGATTTTTCTAGGTTTTTATAATGAATATGCAATTTTTCATATTAAATAAATATAATATGAAAAATAAATGTTTTATAAAAAATTCAAATGATGGTTTAAGCGAGAAGGGGAATCAAATATCATTTAATAATTAGTTAACTACACAATCGAATTGAGGAATCACTCGCTACCTGTTGGCTTATTCATATACAAATAGTAGCAAAATCACTACCTGAAAAGTTATGTTTTGATAGTTCCCTAGTAGGGGGCACCATACATCGCCATCAACTTAAGAAAAATAAACACCCCCAAAACAAAAAAGAGCTGACTTTTCCAAATCACTACCTGCAGAGCAAGAAAATTTTCATTTTGGGGTACTTCAAAACCTTAGCTTGATAGGGATGTAGTGCTGACCCATCGTTATCAAGCTAAGGTTAGGAAAGATGAGTTTTAAAAGAAACTTTTTCTTTTTCTAAAAAACCAATGTAGATTATTAGAAATTCTGCATATCAAATAAACCCTAACGGGTTTCATTTTTTATTAGGTATGGTTTTAGATTTGTTTTTAGGTTATTCTTATTCTAAAAAAGGAATTTTAAGAGGAGAAAAAAATGAGGAGACCAAGCATTTTACTGCTAACAAGAGGGGAAAAGCTAGCACAAACCTTTGAGACTAACCTGAGAATGTTTTTTGGTTCCAATATTCAGATTTATACTGTTCATGAGCACGGAGAGCTAGATAACCAATTAGTGGATGAGTGTGAACTGATTCTAGTTTCCGCCGAAAGTATATTGGATCGTTTACCGAAACCACTCCATGAGCGGACACTGTTTGCCAGAAGAACCGTTTGTTTACCAAAGCTCGAACAACTGATGGAATTAGCTCCGGGAACCCAATGTCTATTTGTATCGAATAGTATGGACACGATTGTAGATGCTATTGAGCTTTTGAATCGTCTGGGGTTTGAGCATTTGCACTTTATTCCATACGTTCCGCAGCCAGCGGAAATCCAGCCTGTACTTGAGAGTATCGAAGTAGCGGTTACTCATGGATTAAAAGAACTTATCCCGGAGACGATTGATAAAGTGATTGATTTGGACATACGCCCGATCGATTTGACAACGATTTATGATATTGCTCAACAATTAAATCTTCCTATAGAAAATGCGCATTTCTATACTGCGGAGTTTTTCAGTGATTTTGTCCGCCTTGGAAGGAATTTAGCCAATTCCGTAAACAATGAGAAACGGTTAAATCAAAAGCTGGAATCCGTATTTAATGCTGTTCATGAAGGAATTATCAGTATGGATGAATGGGGACGCATTACGGTTTTTAATGAAGAAGCAGAGAAGATCCTCAGCCTGTCTGCAGAAAATTGCCTTGGAAAGACGTACTGGGATGTAATTTCTGAGTTTAACCTGAATCAGATTTTTCAGTCTCATGTGGAGGAGTCCAATCAATTATTGGAGATACGGAACAAGGTTCTTCTGGTTACCAAAGTTCCCATGATGCTGGATGGGCATTTGATGGGCGTCGTTGTTACGTTTCAAGATGTCACAATTGTCCAACGAAACGAACAGGAAATCCGCAAAAATAGCAGCAGACTGGGATTGACGACAAAATATTCTTTCGAAAACATTATCGGTGTAAGCGATTCCATCACCTCTGTGAAACAGGTTGCTGTCAGACTGGCAGAAAGTGATTTTACCGTATTGATCACAGGAGAAAATGGTACAGGTAAGGAAGTATTTGCCCAAGCGATTCATAGGTATTCCACTCGGCGGGATGGACCATTCGTCCCGGTCAATTTTGCTGGCCTTACAGAAAGTTTGGCAGAAAGTGAATTGTTTGGATACGAAGGGGGTTCTTTCACAGGAGCTAAAAAAGGAGGGAAAATGGGTCTATTCGAATTGGCCCATAATGGAACCATTTTTTTGGATGAGATTGGGGATGCTCCTCTCAGTATTCAGGCAGCTTTGCTGCGTGTGCTCCAAGAGCGGCAGGTAATGCGGATAGGAGGAAATCGCGTAATTCCCATCAATGTCAGGGTGATCGCTGCTACAAACCGAAATCTGAATAGTATGATGTCTAAGGGGGCTTTTCGGGAAGATTTGTACTATAGACTCAACGTTTTGCCGTTAAATATCCCAAATCTTAGAGAACGGCAAGAGGATCTTTTTATCCTCATTAACTATTTCTTTTACGATAATGGGAGAAAACTACGATTTACACCTGAAGTAAAAAATGTTCTTTTAAACTACAGCTGGCCAGGTAATATTCGGGAGTTGGAAAATTTCATTAAGTATCTGATGGTAATCGTGGAAGGAGATACAGTGAAGTTACAACATATTCCTGAACGTATATTGAATAATAGCCTTATCTTGTCAACTCCTCACGATCCAACAGTCGAAGGCGAAACAGTGGAAAGGGAGGACATCCTTCAATTCTTGTCACGTCACGGTTCCCTAATGGATTATGAAGATATATTGACGATCTTGTGGAATATGAGTAAACGGCAGGAACGGGTGGGACGAACTGTTTTACGCTCATTGCTCTCCCATCCCTTATCCGAAGCTCAAATTCGCTATAAGCTAACGATTCTCAAACGATGTGGATGTGTCGCAGTAGGTGTCAAGAAGCAAGGTACAACGATCACTCCTATGGGGATACAGGTTTTACAAAGTATCAAAAAGAAATTAATTAATTGAGGAAGATGCCCTAGTGGTTATTGTTTGTCTGTCCTAAGTAAAAGGACATAAATTTAAAACCTCACAAATAGGGAAGTTTTTGATTAGGGTTTTAATCCCTTTGGAAACCTGAAGGGCCTATTTTACAAAAGTGATATTTGTTTAGTTATTCAGCTACCATGAAAATTAACTTCTGTAAATTGGGATAAAAGGTAATGCTTAAATAGGCGTAGTTTATTCTTAATAAAAAATGAAGAGCGCCAAATGCCTCATGAATCTATGGACTAGATTGACTGGATTAATAATTAGTATTGAAAGTCCCAAACCATTTTCATTCTCTGTGGTAAATTGCTGATTTTTGTGCTTCATGCGTGGCTAAAGGGTACCGTAACAAAATAAAGAATAAAATTAAAAATCCGAAAGTATGCAATTTATTATTCGCAATTTGCATACTTTCGGATTTTTTCATTCATAAAACATACGGCGTGTAAATGATTTTTTTTAGTAGCTGAAGCTTTTGCCCCCACTTAGCTGCGCTTGAAGTATGAGATTCCTACGAACACCAGCGTAACCGCTAGTTATTTAGAAGGCTACCCCCATAGTCCCTACGGTTGATACGAAATTGGTATGGTTTTCAGTCTTGTTTTCAATTTGAAACTTGGTTTTCGTGCTACAAGTTTAATGTTTTTTTCTTTTTGCGACTCTTGAATGTTATAGGTGAACGACAGCCAACAGACGAGTTCTATTTATTCAAAAAGCCAATTTATCTCCCTACTACTCACTGGGATATCCTTTTCACGTTCTTTGAGGAGGGAGTCTTCTTGGCTAAAATGATAGATTAGAGTGTTGCTAAAAATTCGGTTGCAATTCAAAGTAGAAGAATCATCTTTTTAATTTTTATAATATGTCTTTTGTGGTTTTTTTGCGTTTGGTCAGCGTCACCTTTCATTATCCGCGTTATTATGATAGAGATTGGACAATCGTGAGGGATACGAATCCGCCTTTTCGGCAAGAGTACCTTACTTTTAAATACATTTATTGGCACCAAATTTTTCTTTGGACGGAAGATTTAATTTGCTATTATGAATCGATAATATAGTAATAGTTATATTTTAGGTTATAAAATAACCAATAAAACAACCTAAAAACTGACCCGATACTAATAAAACAACTTAAAAATTGACTGAATATCAGTATTTGGTAGAATATTCTCATCAATTAAAGTTGGCATGATTCTTGCTTTAATAAACTGTGACTTCTGAAGTTTATAACACAATGAAAAGAGGAGATGACTTATTGAAGAGTCAATCAAAATAAGGGGTTCAAAGCACCAAAGGAAAAAAGAGGAGTAAGATGAAAAAAGAATTTCGGAATTGGAGGAAATTTCATGCAATCAATTAGGAAAGAAACAGCAGTTGAAAAGACAGCCGCTCATGAGAAAGTAGATAAGAATAGAAGGTTCGCACAGCTTGACGCTTATGTTCTATTATTTTTTGTTGCATTGATCTGCGCTATTGCCACATACATTTTACCGTCAGGTGCATTTGACAAGATAAAAAAAGGAGATGTCACCCTAACGGTACCTGGAAGTTTTCATTATATTGATTCAAATCCCACAGGTTTCATAGACTTCTTTACTACGATCCAACACGGAATGGTAAAAGGTGCGCCGCTTATTTTCCTTATCTTATTTACAAGCGGAGCCTTAGCAGTCATTGAAAAATCGGGTGCAATCGATGCGCTTCTTAAGTCAACCCTTACTCGATTCAAGAATCGTTTACTGTTGTTAATTATCCCTGTAGGATTTCTATTTTCTGTTTTGGGAACGACTGGGATTTTGGTCAATGCTGTAATCGCTTTCATTCCGTTAGGATTACTTATCGCACGTGAATTGAAATTGGATCCTATTTTCGGCGTTTCTCTTATTTATCTAGGAACTTTTGCTGGTTGGAACGTACCTGTTTTTGCTCCTCAAACGCTTGGGCTATCCCAGCGTATTGCCGAACTTCCGCTTTTCTCGGGAATGGGCTACCGGATTATTATCTACCTAGCATTTTTGGCCGCTACTCTTATATATATATATTTGTATGCACGCAAGATTCGAAAGAACCCGACCAAAAGCATCCTTGGCTCAGAATCGTTCACTTCTGGGATTGTAGTGAAAGGTGCGGAAGTAGAGACTACGGTAAAGGTTTCCTTGCAGCAAAAGCTAATTTTATCGTTTGCGGGATTGTCCTTGCTAGGTTTTATCGTTTTCTCTCAGAAATTTAAATGGACGGAAAATGAAATGGCTGGTCTTTTCATTTTTATTGCCATCGGCGCCGGTTTGATCGCTCGAATGAGTGCAAATGATATTGCATTGACATTTATTCAAGGTTGTAAAAAAATGGTCTATGGAGCTCTTATTGTCGGGATGGCTAGAGCCGTAGGCTTAATCCTTGAGGATGCAAGGATATTAGATACCATCGTCAATGCGTTGGCCCAATTCCTTGAACCGTTGTCTCCGATGGCTGCTTCGATTGGAATGTTTATTGGAAGTGCAGCTCTACACTTTTTGATTTCTTCAGGTTCCGGGGAAGCTACTGTGTTGATGCCGATTCTTGTTCCTTTGGCAGATTTGCTGCATATTACACGTCAAGTAGTTGTTCAAGCAGTTATGTTGGGGGAAGGAGTAGTAAATACCATCAATCCGACATCCGGTGTGCTGATGGGTATACTAGCAACGAGTGGCATCTCTTATGGAAAATGGGTGAGGTTCATGCTTCCATTAACGGCAGTTTGGTTTGTCCTCTCATGTATTTTCATCATTATCGGTGTGATGATTAACTGGGGACCTTTCTAAAAAATTGACCATTAATTAAGGGGATTTCAAATATGGATAAAGTACTAGAATATTTAAAGCAACACCAAGAAGAGATCTTAGAGGATCTAAAAACACTTGTGCTAGCTGAGTCGCCTTCGCATTCGAAAGTACGGGTGGATCAATGTGGAGAAGTAATTCAACAGCTGTTTAAGAAGCATCTTGACATTGAGGCGGAAGTGATTCCCCAAGAGCATGCGGGGAATCACCTCCGGTTTAGTTATGGGAAAGGCGATGACCAAATCTTAATCATATGCCATTTTGACACTGTTTGTGAAGTAGGAAGACTTTCCTACCGAGTAGAAGGGAACAAGGCGTATGGACCAGGCATCCTAGATATGAAAGGAGGAATTATCCAAGCTCTTTGGGCGCTGAAAGCCTGCCGTGAGTTGGAGATTTCCTTAAACAAGAAAATCGTTTTCTTTTGCACTAGCGATGAAGAGATTGGAAGCAACACGTCTAGGGCATTGATCGAACAGGAAGCTTTAAAGAGCCAGGTTGTTCTCGTTCCGGAGCCGGCAGCGCCACATACAGGTGCACTTAAAACAGCCCGAAAAGGAGTTGGCAAGTTTTCAATCCAGATTAAAGGAAAAGCAGCGCATGCAGGGCAGGATCATCAGGATGGAATCAGCGCGATACAGGAAATGGCTCATCAGATTTTATTCTTGCACTCACTTACCGATTATGAGTTGGACACAACTCTAAATGTCGGTGTGGTACGAGGAGGAAGTGGCTTAAATGTGGTAGCAGAACAAGCGGAACTGAATGTGGATCTACGAATCAGCCAGTTCGGTGAGGGGGAGCGTGTTTCGAAAATCATTCATGGGCTAAAGCCGCATCTGGAAGGGATATCCTTACAGGTTGCAGGTGGAGTTGTCCGCCCGCCAATGGAAAGAACAGCTCAAAATGAAAAATTATTTGATCTGGCAAAAACATGTTCATCTGAATTAGGGTTTCACTTGACTGAGGAATCAGTGGGTGGGGGCAGTGATGGGAATTTCACTTCCGCATTAGGCATTCCAACGCTAGATGGGTTAGGTCCAGTGGGAGAAGGTAACCATGCCGAAAATGAGCATATTGAAATCAATCAACTTCCTGTTAGGGCTGCTCTGATTAACCACCTTCTTCGTAAGCTCTAATTTTAATAAATAAAAATGGAAGTGGCAATTTGATACTTGGATTTTTTCTACATAAGAAAATTGGTTCTGGTGCAAAAAATGTTGCAATACAACAAACTATTGATTTTACTTTGAAAGTCAATAGTTTACTAGGCAAAGAGCATGCAAAAGTTGAAATCTTCCTTAATGCAATCCATTCTTCAATGAGATTTGAAACAAAAAAATATTGAACGTATTTTTGATTTCCTTGACAAGGGAGATTGTTATAAGTAGGTTCCTTTATTTGAGTTATGTTAACTCGATTTGTATGAGATATACATATATTTAATATTACTTTTTATTTTACATGTTTCGTAAGTTAAAACTAAACAGATTCGATTTTTGAAGGAGAAACTAAGAATGTCTAAATACGATGAGTTATTTCAAGATTATGTTTTTGAACTAATCAAGGCTGTTATCGAAGAAAAAGAACGATTTGAAAGAATTCGTATGATAAATCAGTATAAATTTGAAAATAAGAAAGAGTTAGAAAAATGGATTCAAGAGATATTTGGACCTATCTCTAATCAAGGACGAATTATAGCTGTCTTTAGGGAATATTGGTTGAAATGTGAAGAATTAAATATGCTAGGTGAAGGGTACGCTAATCCGAGAAATTTTGTTACAGATTGGTTATCAGGAACGCACCAAGAACTGTATGAGATTATAAAATCTATGCCATATTATCCAATTGGGATTGATGAAGAAGGAAACTATTGTTAATTTCCGCTAACCAATTTATGTGAACTAGCAATTCTTCATGTGAGGTTTATATAACCTATCATTATTGGTAGTATCCAAAAAAATCTCACTTCGTATCTTTTTTCAGATCAGAAGTGAGATTTTTTGTTTTGGAGGCGACTTAATTTCTTAGCTTGATGGGCATGGGGCGGTACCCCACATCCATCAACTTAAGGTATATTTTTATGCAAAATGCGTTCTTTCCATATAGTTTTTTATTATCTTTTCTGGATTTTATAAAAGTTGGCATATCAAATAAACCCTGACGGTCTTCAATTTTTTTACTATGCCACCTGATGAGTAGAAGTGGTATACTCATATACAACACCCAAAATATCAAAGACTGTCTTTTTCTCATATCGATGAGATTTTCGTCTGTTGTGCTGTAGGAGGTTAAACAGACGAAGGAGAACCTTTGATAATTCTTGGGTGTTTTTGTGTAATGCTTGGTAAAAAAGTAAAAAATAATCCTTAATTATGTACATCGCTTTATATTCACTTAGCTCTTTCTGTTTCTTACGTAACAGGAGTTCTCGCATTTTAAACATAGTAGAAGAACATAATAGAATACTAATGAGTTGCCCATAAAGGTGACATTCTAAGCGTTCTTGTTTAATAGATTTACAACGATGAATTTGAAACCAAGATTTCCATATTTTAAATAACAGTTCAATTTGCCAACGCAGTGAATATAGATCATAAATTTTCTCTTTTGGTACCCATTCCGTAGGAATGTTTGTCATATATACCGTAATGCCTTGTAAAAGTTTTGTACGCTCTGTATATGTAATTCCTTTTTTCTTTTCGCGAATAGCTCGATCACGTAGGCGTTTCTGTTTTTGCTCCTCGGTACATCTATAAACCACAATGCGAGTAGGCAGTTTGTCTTTACTCCCCACATATACATCATGTAATTCATACACTTGGCCAGGTTGTAATTGTTTCATGATGTCTTCCAAATGAATTTGTATATATACCGGTCTCAATTGAGCGGGTTTTGTTTTAAATACGACTGTTTCGAATTCTTTTCTATATATTTTAGTTGGTAACTTAAGACGTGATAAATAATATCCTTGCTTATCTTGAATAGACTTAAAATCTTGTAGACGAAAATATCCTAAGTCACGAATATATAGTTCATTCTTTTGTGCCATGCCTGTTCGAGTCGCACTATATGCCTGATCACTTCGTTTTCTTGGTTCAATTTCCACATCAGAAAATTTTCCACTCAACAAGTCATACTCTAGTTGAATTTTCACACCAGCTGTATGACTACATCCTCCGGCACCAGGATAAGTAGTCGCGAATCGATCTGGAACTTGGAAGGTTGTAGAATCAAGGGCGAGAATCCGTTCAAAATAAGAAGAAAGAGAATGAGAAATCTTAGATACTCCTCCAATTTTAGCTTGTAGAAGTGTAGTAAATACAGTGTGAAAGAAGGCTACTGAAGCCGAATTAAATCGTCGATTAAGTCCCTCCGGACTTAATAAAATTCCTGTTGAAGTTTCTAATTGACTACAAAGTTGAGTAAGAGAGGTAGTAGCGATTTGTTGATTTAACCATACACACAAAGATAAGAAATGGTGCCCGTGGCACTTGTGTTTTCGTTTCATCCCGCCTGCTTCTATAGCTAATTGATTAAGTGTAGCGGGAGACATATATCGATATAGCTCCTCGGCAAATAAAGATAACCCTTGTTTTTGGTGCATATTCATAAAAAGCAGGTCACCCTTTCTCATTAACATAAGAAAATAGTAACGTGCTTTTAACTTCAAAAATAGTCTAAATCCTTAAGTTGATGGATGTGTGGCGAGACCCCTTCCTGTTCCAGATAAAAAGAAAATCGTTCTACTATATTCACATCCTCACTCCTTTCTATAAATTGTGTTGTATTAGGTACTAGTTGCATTTTAAAGATTTCATTAATATAAGATATAATGTAGATTTTAATTATTTAATGGAGGAGAAGCTATGGAACGAATCGATGTATACAAAAAGACATGAAAATAGGTAGTAATGCTACTTGGTTGTAAATCACTTCATGATAGATATTTAAAAACAAAGATGGATGATATAGTTTCTTTGAAAGTCCCTATTCTAAACAATTAGGCAGACTAAAAATTTTAGTCTGCCTAATTGTTTTTAAATGGATAATTTATATGTCTATTTATTATATCTTTGAAGAAATGCCGTAACCTTCTCTTTTGCAAACTGAGTACTCAAACTACCTGTGTTTATATCGAATCCATGGTCAACGCCTGGAAGAAGGTAGAATTCATGAGCTACATTTTTCACAGTCAGTTCTTTGTCTAACATTTCACCTTGTTCTACTGGAACTATACGATCACCTGTTCCTAATAATGTAATGGTCGGTGGTGTGTTGTCTTGAATATAATTGATAGGTGAAAGTAATTTATATCGTTCGGGAAACTGTGAAACAGTGCCTCCAATATACTCTTCCATAACACCGTGTACATAATTAGTGCTCGGATTATCATTATAAAACATTGTCATATCTGCTGGCCCATACATGTTAATGACAGAGTTAACATGTACTTCTGGAACATTAGTTGAGGCTGGTAACTGTTCTTCCCCCATACTATAAGCAGCCAACATAGCGAGATTCCCTCCTGCCGATTCCCCCATTACATTTATTTTATTCGGATCAATCTGATAGGTATCTGCATTCTGTAATACCCATCCTAGTGCTGATTTGATATCTGCTACTTCATCTTTCCATCCTGCTTGTGGGGGCATACGATATTGTACGTCAAAAACAGTGTATCCTAGGTCATTTAGCCATTGTTTCCAGTGTGAAGATTCCCCTTTATCACCCGATACCCATCCTCCTCCATGCACTAGTACAACAGCAGGCTTTAATTTGTTTTTTGAAGCCTCTTTGGCTGGCCACACATCCATCTTTAATTCAATACCATCCGTAGTTTTTCCATACACTACATTCTCCATGGGTTTTGTTGATATAGTTTGGCTGTTGAAAAAGTGGGAACTAAGAGAAACAGTGGCGTCTTTACTGTTAGCATAGCTCAACATACTAGTAAGTGGCTGTACAGTTAGAAAGATTAATAGTAGTGACAATGGTACTAAAATCACCTGTGCAATTTTGGCTTTTTTCCAAAAAGCTAGTATTAAAAGAACTATTATGAACAATGTTACAATTGATAGAGACACTGGAAATAACGCTGTGGCCCAAGCGAGTGAACTCATTAATTTATCCATATCACTTGGATTCAGAATATAGTACGATATTATGCCAATGATAGGGAATGCTACTAATGTTAGGATGGTCAAAATCCACTGTATAATGCCTCTAGGTATCCAAGATGTTGTATGTTTCATTTTTATTTAACCTCCATATTATTTAAAGTTTAAGTATAAAGTATTTTAATCTCATTTGCTATTTAAGGGGTCTCGCCGCATCGCTATCAAGCTAAGAAAAGCAAATACCCCCTAAACGGAAATTTTGTGTTTTTTATAGCACCGAAGTTCATTTTTATTGTTTTGGGGAAGAATGTATTTCTTAAGTTGATAGCGATGTATGGTGACCCCATATATAAAAAGCTAGTAAAATACGAAAAAAACAATGCAAGCGGTTGCAATAAATGATAATATCTAAACGTATACATATGTGTTTGTAATTACAAATATAGAATGAAATCCTTTGCCTTCATTCAAGTTTTTATTATTGGTAGTCTTAATTTTCAGAAAAGGAGAGAGCGTATGAAAAAATATTTAAAAGGCTGTAGTATTGCCACGTTATCTGTTTTTATATTGTTTGCTTTTTCAATTTTTCCAAGCCAAAGTTATGCAGCTGTAAACGGGCAATCAATGAACGGAAATTACAAAGCATATATTATGGCACCGCTAAAGAAAATACCGGATATGATGACATGGGAGACGTTTGAAAATGATTTACGTTGGGCAAAACAAAACGGTTTCTCTGCCATTACTGTTGATTTTTGGTGGGGAGATATGGAGAAGAATGGAGATCAACAATTTGATTTTTCTTATGCGCAGCGCTTTGCACAATCTGTAAGAAAGGCTGGTATGAAAATGATTCCGATTATTTCAACGCATCAATGCGGCGGTAATGTTGGAGATGATTGTAATGTACCACTTCCTTCTTGGATATGGAATCAAAAATCAGATGATAGTTTGTATTTTAAATCGGAAACAGGAACGATTAATAAAGAAACATTAAATCCGCTAGCTTCAGATGTAATTCGAAAGCAGTACGGTGAACTATATAATGCTTTTGCAGAGGCGATGGCGTCGTATAAAGATGTCATTTCGAAGATTTATTTATCGGGCGGTCCGGCTGGAGAAACACGTTACCCATCTTATACGTCGGCCGATGGATCAGGTTACCCGTCTAGAGGAAAGTTTCAAGCTTATACGGAATTTGCGAAAGAGCAATTTTGTTCTTGGGCATTGCAAAAATATGGATCTTTAGCAGGAATAAACAAAGCTTGGGGGACAAACTTAATTTCTATGTCACAAGTACTTCCTCCATCTGATGGAAATCAATTTTTGACAATCGGCTATCAAACAAAGTACGGTGAAGATTTCTTAAAGTGGTATGAAGGTGTGTTAGAAGAGCATACAAAATTGATAGGTGAATTAGCGCATTCTGCATTTGATAATACGTTCCACGTACCAATTGGAGCAAAAGTTGCCGGTGTTCATTGGCAATACAACAATCCAAATCTTCCGCACAGCGCTGAAAAGCCAGCGGGATATAATGATTATAGTAGTTTGTTAGACGCTTTTAAGAGTGCAAAATTAGATTTAACATTTACCTGCTTAGAAATGTCAGATAAGGGAACATATCCAGAATATTCAATGCCAAAATCACTTGTACAACAAGTAGCTAAGCTTGCGAATGAAAAAGGGATTGTCCTAAATGGCGAAAATGCGTTAAGCATAGGAAGCGACAATGAATATAAGAAAGCAGCTGAAATGGCTTTTAATTATAACTTTGCGGGATTCACACTGCTTCGTTATCAAGATGTTATGTACAATAATACATTGATGGCGCAGTTCAAAGATACTTTAGGAGTTACTCCTACTTCGCAAACAATCGTTGTAAAAAATGCACCAACAACTACTGGAGATACAGTGTATATTGTTGGAGATCGTGCTGAATTAGGGCAATGGGATACAACGCTATATCCTATTAAGTTATCGTACAACTCTACTTATGGGGATTGGAGAGGCACAGTTTACTTACCAGCTGAGCGAAATGTTCAATTCAAAGCGTTTATTAAGCGCCAAGATGGAACGATTAAAGCATGGCAGCCAAATCAGCAATATTGGAAGCCAATTCCGGCGAATTCTACTGTGTATACGGATTTGTGGTAGTTTCATTGCTAAAAAAAAGCTTTTAATTTTTGTTGAAGTAAACAGTGATAAAGAGCAAACGATTCTGGGGCAAAAAATCTATAAAACTTCGACATACTGATATTATCAATCTACAAAAGGTCGTGATCAGTATGAAAGTTCTGTTGCAAAGTTTGAAAAAACATAAATCCGTTTACAACATGTGGTTATAGTTTAACCCGTTTTAAATAATTGCTGTAATTCATTGTACGTCGAAAAAGAGAAGTCTGGAATGTGACTTCTCTTTTGTTTGTATATAGCATGAATCGTTTCGATTCCTTTCAAGGTACGTGAAGCATGAAGAAGATTTTGAAATTCTGCGGATTTGGAAAAACGTCGCTTGATATGTCGGTTCTGGTGCAAATATATGCAAAAGAACATGGATGATAGTAGATTCCTAACGAAATCGTATTTTATGCTATAAGTCCAAACACTCGGTGGACGAACTCTTTCTGATTTTGGACAGACTGATTCTGTAAATCAATTTGCCCCTTTTTTATCATATGCATGGCTTCTACACCACTCAATATAGAAGTTGCTGTTTTATATGACTTAACCCCCAACATAGAACGCACACGTTTCTTGATAAAACGATGATCTTGTTCCACTATATTATTAAGATATCTAACTTGTCTTAGTTGTACGCCTTCGGGCATATGGTTCTCTTCTTTCAACTCTTGTATCGCTACAGGGTAGGCAGGGTTCTTATCTACCGTTATCACACGAGGTTTAGAAACATACGAAAAAGCCAAAGCTTTCTTGAAAAAGCACTTGGTTGCTTGTTTATCTCTTGATTTACTAAGATAAAAATCAATGGTATTTCCTCTGGAATCTACAGCACGATATAAATACATCCATTGACCTTTTACTTTGATATAGGTTTCATCAACTCTCCATGAGTCATTTGTTGATTTAAGATGATATCTTACTTTCTCTTCTAATTGAGGCCCATATTGATGAACCCAACGCATAATGGTTGTGTGAGCGATTGATATTCCTCGTTCTTCTATCATTTCCACCAGGTTACGAAAGCTTAAATTGTACCGCAGGTACCATCTTACTGTTAATAAGATTAGTTCAGGCTGATAGTGTTTCCACTTGAATAAGTTTTGCTTTTTCATACTAATCACGTCCTTTTTTAAAGTACTAGTATCAGTATGTCCAAGTTTCAGAGATTCGTTACATGAGCCTTATAGTTTTTGCACCAGAACCAGAGAGCCTATCTACATAAAAAAGATTGGATATTTGCCAACCTTTTGGTATAAGGGGTTTAATGACAGCTTGTTATTACAATTCTTTTTTGGGCAAAAACACCCAAGATAAGAAATAGTGCCTATGGTATTTCCGCTTCATGCCGCCTGCTTCTATAGCTAATTGATTAAGTGTAGCGGGAGACATATATCGATATAGCTCCTCGGCAAATAAAGATAACTCTTGTTTTTGGTGCATATTCATAAAAAGCAGGTCACCCTTTCTCATTAACATAAGAAAATAGTAACGTGCTTTTAACTTCAAAAATAGTCTAAATCCTTAAGTTGATGGATGTGGGGCGGTACCCCATCGCTATCAAGCTAAGGTTATGTAAAATCAATTTCAGGTGAAAAAATCCCTATGTTCTAATGACTAATTGTATATTATTTAAAGAATTGCATACGAAATAAACCCTAATGGGTTTTGCTTTTTTAAAATTAAGCTGCATGAGTATGAGACATGGAATAATTGTATACGATGCCTAAAATATCAAAGACTGTTTTTTTCTCATACCTATGGGATTTTCGCCCGTTTTGCTGTAGGAGATTGAACAAGCGAATTAGAATCCTTGATAGTTCTTGAGTGCCTTTCTGTATAGCTTGGAAAAGAAGAAGAAAGTAATCTTTAATCATATATATGGCCTTATATTCACTCAGTTCTCGTTTCTTTTTCATAAGAAGTAATTGCCGCATTTGAAACATGGTAGAAGAACAGAGTAGAATGGCAATCAGTTGCCCATACAAATGGCATTCCAATCGTTCTCGTTTTATCTTTTTACAATGGTGAATATGAAAGAATGATTTCCAAGTTTTAAATATAATCTCGATTTGCCAACGTAAAGAATACCAATCATGTACTTGTCCCATCGGGACAATATCTGTAGGGATATTTGTCATATATACATTGATACCGCTAAGTCGTTTACTACGAGCAGAATACTTCATTCCTTTCTTTTTTTCTCTTACAGTTTGATCTTGTAATCGTTTTTGTTGTTGTTCTTTTGTTAGTCGATGAACAATCACACGAGTTGGGACTTTATCAGTCATTCCTACATAAGCGTTGGATATTTCACATGTTTGTCCTGGTTGAAGAGAGTTCATTACAACCTCCACATCTATCTGGATATACTCTGTACCTTTCTTGATTCTGCCATCTTGAAAATAATCAGGATTAGGATTTTTTTGATAAATACGTGTATTCGATTTGATACGTGAGAGATAATAAGCCTTTTTATCTTGTATGTGTTGAAGATCTTTCAAATGAAAATACCCTAAATCTCGGATACATAAATCATTCGCTGTCACAGTTGGAACACACAGGGAACCGTAGGTTCGATCATGTTGTTTCCCTGGACCTGTATGAATATGAAGAAACTGTCCACTTAATAAATCATACTCAAGCTGAATCTTTACTCCCGCTGTATGGCTGCATCCTCCTGCACCTGGATAAACGGATGAAAAAGGATCTGGAAGTTGAAATGCCGTTGAATCTAAAATACGAATACGCTTGAAAACAGAAGTATATGGTGAAGAAATGGGCATAGATGAGGTCAATTTTTTGTTTAATAGTTCGGCTAGTAGGTGTTGTAAAAGTTGGACGGCCGCCTTATTAAATCGTTGATTCAGTCCCTGAGGACTGATAAGTACTGCTGTTGATGCTTCTAAACAGCTAGATAATTGAGTTAAAGAAGTCATAGCTACATTTTGGCTCACCCATACACATAAAGCTATTAAATCTTTTGCTTGGTACTTACTGGTTCGTTATACGAAACCAACATCTCTAGCAAGATTCCGTAAGGTATTTGGAGATAAAAAACTTTGAATCTCTTGAGCAAATAGTTGTAATTCATCAGACACAGAAACAGACATAAAAACAGACATAAAAACGCCATCCTTTCCTATGATTTTACAGAAAGAATAGCGTATTTGTTCTTTTTATGGATACATTTTTTTAGCTCTATGGCGATGTGGTGTTACCTCAAATATAATTATTTTATTTGAAGGTCTCTTTTAAATTTTTTTCAAATCTTTTCATAGGTTGATATACAAGGACGTGTAGTGATAAACCTATCACTGCAGTAATGTTTAAAATAATACTTATAATCATTAAAGACCATTCTATAACTGGAGAAAAGTATCCGTTCGTACTTAATGTAGAAGAACTTACACCTAGTATTAAAATTACTATTAGTAAAGGTAAGTTTTTAACCAATTTGAATCCCCCCTTTAAACACAATATCTTTATATTATTATATCATACACTAGGTTATGTAATTAATATAAGATAGTTATCTATGGGAATTTAACATATTTTTTCGTTTTGGGGGTAACCTATTTTTTAGCTTGATAGCGATGGGGCGTTACCCCACATCCATCAACTTAAGGATTTAGACTATTCTTGAAGTTAAAAGCACGTTACTATTCTCTTATGTTAATGAGAAAGGGTGACGTGCTTTTTATGAATATTCATCAAAAACAAGAGTTGTCTTTATTTGCTGAAGAGTTATATCGATATATGTCTCCCGCTACACTTAATCAATTAGCTATAGAAGCAGGCGGAATGAAACGAAAACGCAAGTGCCATGGGCACCATTTTTTATCTTTGTGTGTCTGGTTAAATCAACAAATCGCTACTACCTCTCTTACTCAACTTTGTAGTCAATTAGAAACTTCAACAGGAGTTTTATTAAGTCCTGAGGGACTTAATCGGCGATTTAACTCGGCTTCTGTATCCTTCTTTCGAACTGTATTTACTACACTTCTACAAGCGAAAATTGGAGGATTATCTAAGATTTCTCATGCTCTTTCTGCTCACTTTGAGCGTATTCTTATCCTTGACTCTACAACATTTCAAGTGCCGGATCGATTTGCATCTACTTATCCTGGTGCCGGAGGATGTAGTCATAGAGCTGGTGTAAAAATTCAACTAGAGTATGACCTGTTGAGTGGAGAATTTTCTGATGTGAAAATTGAACCAGGGAAACGAAGTGATCAAGCGTATGGTGCGACTCGAACAGATATGGCACAAAAGAATGAACTATATATTCGTGATCTAGGATATTTTCGTTTACAAGACTTTAAGTCTATTCAAGATAGGCAAGGATACTATTTATCACGTCTTAAGTTACCAACTAAGATATATAGAAAAGAGTTCGAAACAGTCGTATTTAAAACAAAACCCGCTCAACTGAGGCCGGTATATATACAAATTCATTTGGAAGAAATCATGAACCAGTTACAACCTGGCCAAGTGTATGAATTACATGATGTATATGTAGGGAGCAAAGACAAATTACCTACTCGCATTGTGGTTTATAAATGTACGGAGGAGCAAAAACAAAAACGCCTACGTGATCGAGCTATTCGTGAAAAGAAAAAAGGAATTACATATACAGAGCGTACGAAACTTCTACAAGGAATTACGGTATATATGACAAACATTCCTACGGAATGGGTACCAAAAGAGAAAATCTATGATTTATACTCACTACGTTGGCAAATAGAACTGTTATTTAAGATATGGAAATCCTGGTTTCAAATTCATCGTTGTAAATCTATTAAACAAGAGCGATTAGAATGTCATCTTTATGGACAACTCATTAGCATCCTATTATGTTCTTCTACAATGTTTAAAATGAGAGAACTCCTGTTGCGTAAGAAACAGAAAGAGCTAAGTGAATATAAAGCGATGTACATAATTAAAGATTATTTTTCACTTTTTCACCAAGCATTACACAAAAACACCCAAGAGCTATCAAAGGTTCTCCTTCGTCTGTTTAACCTCCTACAGCACAACGGACGAAAATCTCATCGATACGAGAAAAAGACAGTCTTTGATATTTTGGGTGTTGTGTATGAGTATACCACTTCTACTCATCAGATAGCATAGTAAAAAAATTGAAGCCCATCAGGGTTTATTTGATATGCCTACTTTTATAAAATCTATAAAAGATAATAAAAAACTATATGGAAAGACCGTATTGTGTATAAAAATATACCTTAAGTTGATGGATGTGGGGCGTTACCCCTTAATATAATATTTATGAATCCTCATTATAAAGGTGTTTACTCTCGAAAACATAACAGCCGTACCTTCTCGTTTGAGAAATACGGCTGTTTCCTTTTAATAGATCAATACAAAAGGTAGTGATTACTTAGCTATGTAAATGCGCCTCCCAATTTGTCGATTAACTAACTTAAATAAGTAATTGAATAATTCTCTTGTGTATGGAAATTTTAAGAAAGATATCGATGGTGTATTTTCTTCTTGGCATTTTGCAGACGAATGATTTTAACTTCCGAAAATCGTTATTTATTCAAAACCATTAGGTGGGAAGGTATATAAAAATTTGCTATCAAGGACTCATTAACTTTAAGGTCCAAATATAGAAAATCTACTTTTTATAAAAAACATAAACCGTTCGATAAATGGGGTAGTATGATGAAGAAACTTCGTATGATAAAGCGTTTTAAAAAAGATATTCAGAAACTTGAGAGTGCAAATATGCTGCTCCAAAATGATCAAGATTGTGAACTTAAACAGAGTGTATCTGCGAATGAAGAAGTTTTGAAACAAGTTTTTGAAAATTGTTCCGATATTGTTTTTCGTCCAATTATAATAAATGGTCAAACTAAAATTCTTTTTATTTATATAGACGGATTAACGGACACTAAGATTGTGGAACAGGTTGTTTTGAAACCAATGATGTTCGAAGGTATGCCTGATGGATTAAAGGGTTTGGATTCAGTAGGAGAAATCATCCAAAATCAGCTTATTGCTGTTTCTCAAGTAAAGACGGTTTCTAAACTTCGTGAGGTTATAGAGGGAGTATTGAAAGCTAATATTGTCATTTTAACAGATGGAGAGAGTCAAGCCCTGATTGCGGATTTAAAAGGGTTTGAAAAACGTAGTATTGAAGAACCTGCTGCCGAAATCTCTGTTCGCGGTCCTCGGGACGGTTTTACAGAAACGTTAAGAGTCAATACGAGCCTTATTCGCCGAAGAATTCGGAGCCAAAAACTAAAAATGGAACCCTATTCGATTGGGGAATTATCACAGACAGATGTGGTGATTACCTACATTGAGGGCATTGCTCCAGATTCCATTTTGGAAGAAGTTCGACAAAGGATACAGCGAATTCAAATTGATGGGGTACTGGAGTCCGCTTTCATTGAAGAGTTTATCGAGGATCAACCTTTTTCTCCCTTTCCGCAAATTCAGAACACCGAGCGTCCAGATGCGGTGTGTGCAAGTCTTTTAGAAGGGAAAGTCGCTATTTTAGTGGATAACACCCCCTTCGTTTTAATCGTTCCTATGACATTCTGGACAGGTCTGCAAGCAGCGGAGGATTATTATGAACGCTCGATTTACACAACCTTTATTCGATGGATACGTTTAGTATTAATCAACATTTCATTATTTCTTCCTTCTCTCTATGTCGCTATTACAACCTTTCATCCGAAATTAATCCCAACAAATTTGCTTATTAGTATTGCAGCTGCGAGAGAAGGCGTTCCTTTCCCGGCTGTCATAGAAGCGCTAATGATGGAATTTATATTTGAAGGTTTGAGGGAAGCGGGCGTTCGGTTACCAAAACCTATTGGATCAGCAGTTAGCATTGTGGGAGCACTTGTTATCGGACAAGCTGCGGTGCAAGCAGGTATTGTTTCGGCACCTTTGGTCATTGTTGTTGCGACAACCGGTATTGCGTCGTTTGCGTTCCCGCGCTACAACTTAGGAACCGCTTACCGGATGTTACGCTTTCCGATGCTGTTATTGGCGGGGATGCTTGGGCTATATGGTATTGCAATAAGCACTCTTGCGATTTTGATTCATGTAACTAACATTCGTTCTTTTGGCATTCCGTATTTAAGTCCGGTTGCGCCTCAGACTCCGAGTGATTTAAAGGATGTTTTACTCCGAACACCTCGTTGGAACATGACGCACCGTCCTATAATGGTATCTGGTGAAGAAAAAGTCCGTTTTCCAGATGGACAAAAGCCAGGTGCGAAACGGGGAGGGGAACCAGAATGAGCCTGTACAAGGCATTTTGTATGATATTGGTCATTTCTTTATTTTTCTTGACGGGCTGCTGGGATCGTACGGAGTTAAATGATCTGGCAATTGAATTAGGATGGGGACTTGATCAAGCGAAGAATAATAAGGTTGAAATTAGCGCTCAGTTTATCATCCCATCAAAAATGGGAATGGGACAGAGCGGAAGAAGTAATGCAGGAAAAGCGGTTTTTATAGAATCCGGAACTGGAAGGGATACACATGAAGCTGTACAAATGATGCAAACAAAAATGTCGAGAGAAATCTTTCGAGGGCACCAGCGTGTAATATTGATTGGAGAAAAAATGGCTAAAAATGGTCTCACGCCAGTTTTAGATGCATATAGCCGCGATCCGGATATTCGATTACGAGCAGGTGCGTTTGTAATAAAGGGGAATACTGCAAAAGAGTTTCTGAAGGCATCCATCCCTTTAGAGGCTATCCCAGCACTTGGGGCACTTAAAGAGCATATGCAAATAGAGGCATTGGGAGATACGTCTTTATTAAATTTTCTTATTGTTGGTACGAGTGATGGAATCACCCCAATTTTGCCTGCTATTAAGCTAAATACGTCTAATAAAAAAGGTAAAACCGAGGTCAAAGGGTTTCAAATTGTAGGGGGTGCAATATTTAATAACGATTTTAAATTGGTAGGATACTTAAATATGCAGGAATGGTTAACCACTCTTTGGGTAGTGAATCGTTTAAGTAAACAGACGATTACAGCAACTGCCTCTAAAGGGAATGGTAATGCGAGTTTATATATGACAAAAATCAAAAGAAAAATCATACCTACTATTCAAGGGGACACAATTAAGTGTGACATTGTTTTTTCAGGTGAAGGAACGATTCAGGAGAATAATACGAATTTAGATCTTTCGCAGCCAAAAAATCTTACTCTTTTAGAACATGTATTGGAAAAACAATCCGAAAAACAAGCTCTCCAAACTATTAAAAAGGTTCAAAAACAATATGGAACCGATATCTTTGGATTGGGTGAAACCATTCATCAAAAATATCCATCTGAATGGAAAGGGCTAAAAAAGAATTGGAGTAAACAGTTTCGAAAAGTGCGGGTTTCTGTTCATACAAAGCTTACTATTCGGCGAGTAGGACTGACTGGACCATCGTTGCAGTTGAAGAAAAATGAAATAAAAAAATAAGGAGGAATATAGAGTGTGAGAAATTCGATGAAAATCTCTGGCAGACAAATCTTTTGGATGATGTTCACATTTGAAGTGGGACAATCACTCCTTCTAGTTATTCCAGCGACGATTCGCACTGCCAAACAAGATGCATGGATCTCGCTCTTGATTGCAGGGGGTGTAGGGATTGCTCTTACTTTTTTGGCAACCACACTTGGTTCCCTTTATCCAAAGCAAACTTTGATTGAATTTAGTCAAACCATTCTTGGTAAATGGTTAGGGAAGCTACTGCTGATTCCGTACTTCTTTGGATGGTACATGATAATTTGGATAACCGTCCGTGAATTTGGTGAGTTCATTATTATCGCTTTGTTTCATAATACACCTTTGTGGGTTATTGTCTTTACTGCGATGTTATTGCTCATTTTTATCATTTACCAAGGTGGAGTGGAAGGTATTGGGCGCCTAAGTGAAATTATAGGGCCAATGGTACTTTTAATGATAACGTTTGTAATCCTTTTAAATGTTGGCAATATGAATTGGGATTATATGCGCCCTATTTATCACGATTCTGGATGGCTTCCTATCCTTAAAGGCTCCTATACCCCTGTAGCCGCATTTTTTGGAGAGGCTGTCATGATGACAATGTTCGTTTTCTTTATGGATAAACCAGAACAAGCGTCATCACGGGCGATGTGGGGAGTAGGACTGGCCGTTTTCATGGTAACGATTGGAACATTAGCGGTCATTTTAACATTTGGTCCGAATTTGCCTTCAAGCTTTTTGTATCCGGTTTACGATTTGAGCCGGTACATATCCGTCATGGAGTTCATTCAAAATGTGGATATTTTGATTGTTATTATTTGGTTTTTTAGTATTTTTGTTAAACTGGCGTTATACATGTTTCTAGCTTGTTATGGAACAGCACAAATGTTTCATTTGAAGGATTGGCGAAAAGTAGCTTGGGTTCTTGCTCCAATTTCGTTTATCTTAGCTGTATCGGTTAAAAATATTCAGACATTTACCCATTATTACTACATATTTTTCGTAATTCCAATTGCATTTCCCGTCTATGAGCTAGGGATTCCCTTATTGTTATTGGTGGTTGGCAAAATCCGAAGAAAATATGCATAAATCCAAATGTTATTGAGTTTTAATTAAATTGTTTTATAAAAACTCAAGTTCATTCCAAAAGAAAAGAACCCATTTGAATTAATCTTAAACAGCTCCCTGTCAAGTAGACAGTGGAAATAATAGCGGCTTGAACCCTGTATTCCGATGAGCTTAAGTCGTTTAATCTTTCTTGAAAACGTTCGTTATTGTAAAATTTTATAGTACCCCCAGAACGAAATTTTGTGCTAACTTGTAACAAAAAAGCTCATTTTTTCGTTTTGGGGTTAATTCTGAACTCTTAAGTTGATGGGCATGTAGCCGTAACCCTATATAGAAGAAACTTATTCGAAATGGAAAAGTGGAGAAACAACAGCTATCATGTTTATGCAAATGTTGGAGCTAAAGAAAAACACGTTTTATAAAATAATGAAGGAATATAAGGAAATAAAGTAGCATCTCTACTATGAAAAATCCTACTTTTTCTATACTTGTAAGAATCTTTGATTTTTTGCATCAGAATAGTATTATGTATATCGAAAAAAATAAAAGACAACTCCAATTAAGAGTTGTCTTTTTGTGCAATAAAATTCCCAAAATATGAAGATATACAAACGAATATAATACGTTATAGTTGATATTATAACAAAAATAAATAGGATTGCGAATAAAAAGAATATTATATTTTTTTGGTATAGTTAAAATTCTCTTAAAATAAACCTTTTATAAAGGTTTATTTTAAATATGATTATTGTATTTGAGGGGCTCCTTATAAATCTTAGCTATATATTTTACAAAATCAATGACGGGATAGTGTATGAGTGAACGATGCTGCGCAAAACTGACCCCTTCTTTTTCCATTTCTGAAATAATTTGTTCGATTTCCAACTCTTTTTGTTGTATTCTATTATAATTTTGATATACAATGTTTTTCCATTTATAAGAAGAACCGTGAAAATAACCTTCTCCTTTTACCATATGGCTGAATATTATTTCTATTTTTTCTCTGCGTTGTTTTTCCTTCATATGCGCTTCCGTTGACTCCATGTTTATCGCCTCTTTCCTTTGTGTGATATACTGTTTCACAAAATTCGGTCTAACTTAGCCGATGTATATTAATCTTGTTGGGAATTGTCGTTTAAGGCTATCTCATCAACTGTATTTGTTTTTCAAGCGCTAAATGGATTTTACATCTAAATAAGTTGATAGTGTGTATAAAATACTATCAATCTTTATTATAAAACGATTCTTTATAGGCTTGCACCTTTTTACACTCACCAAGATTTAAAACATGACGAGTATCTTCATCCATGAATGTTATCCTCAGTATCCCTTTTTATATGAAAAAATTATATAAAAAAATAGCGCTCTTAAAGAATTTTGTTACAAATTTATTATGTTTGACTTTAAAAAAGGAACGTAATATTTATTTGTAGAAAATTTTAAGAGTAAATATAGAATGACTATTTATATGATAAGAAAAGGGGGCACTTATATGCTAACAAATGATTTAGATTTCCGATTAGAACCACGTTTAAAAGAACTGTATGAACAACATAAAATAAGAGCACAGAAGATAGACTGGGGTTATCATGAGTTTTTACCATGGGATAAGGGAATGGACTTTAAAAGAGTTCCTTGGGATGAAAGTCAAGTTACTCTTCCATCTGGTGTAATTACAGCCATTGAAACAGCTTTATTAACAGAAGTGAATTTACCATGGTTTACAACGTATTTATCTGCGACTTTTAAAGGCTCCCTTTCTGTTATTACGGACTTTATTCATACTTGGACCTCAGAAGAGGATCAACATTCGAATCTATTGGAGACATATTTGCTACTCACTCGAAGTGTGAATCCTAAACGAATACATGAATTAAGAAAATCAGTCGTTGAGGGTGGATTTGAGCCTGATTTTCATACACCTATCGAAGCCATGACGTATACGACGCTACAAGAACTTGCAACGATGGTGTTTTACAATAATGTAGCTAAGGTTGCAAGTAAGCATGATCCAGATCTTGCTACATTATTACGCCGTCTCGCCAAAGATGAGACTCTTCATTATGCGTTTTATCGAGACGTAATTCGAACACATTTGGAATTAGAACCTAATTATTGCTACCATATTGCCAATGTGATTAAGAATTTTAAAATGCCAGGTGCCGTCATGCCTGATTTTGAAAATAGAATGGCTGTGATTGCAAAAGAAGCAAACTATGGACCACTACAATATTTTGATCAAGTACTTGATGTAGTGGTTGAGTATTGGGGGTTAAAAGACTTACGACCAATTGCCCCTCTAGCAGAAAAAGCAAGAATTGAGATTTTGGAGTACCATATAAGATTGAAAAAAATACGGGATCGATTTGGCCGGTTTCAAGGGAAAACTGATCTACGTTAATGAGTATGGATTTCAGAATATAAGCGGGGAAATTCCCTTACCTTTATGGGAAATCTGACACAATCCCTATTGTTTTGGGGGTGTTTTTTACTTAATTTAATTTTCGTTAAAAAAGTTATTGACGGTAAAAAAGATTTTATGATATTATAAAATATTTGATAAAAAATAACATATGTGTTAAGCTTGAGAAGGTTACCACATATGGAGGTGGATTATATGTTTCAAATTGGCGATAACATTGTTTATCCAATGCACGGAGCAGGTATAATTGAAGCCATAGAAGAAAAAGAGTTCTCAGGGAAAAAGCAATTGTATTATGTAATAAAAATGTCAATTAGTAATATGCAAGTCATGATTCCTACGGGTAAAATATTGAGTTCGAATATACGCCCAGTTATTGATATACTTGCATTAACGCACATTATACAAATTTTTCAGCATGGAGAATCAGATGAATTACTGCCGTGGAAACAAAGGCATAAAGTAAACACGGATAAAATAAAAACGGGTGAAATACAAGAAGGTGCTGAAGTTATACGTGATTTAATCCGTATGAAGAAGGAAAAAGCACTGAATACAAGCGAAAAAAAATTGTTGGATGATGCATATAAATTTTTGGTCAGTGAGCTAGAATTAATTAAAGGAATCACTGAAAAACAAATAAAAAGTTTCTGTTAAGATTGATTATAAATAATGTATGACATCCCCCAGGAATATCCTGAATTTTCTGGGTATATGATGGTTATTAAAAGTAAATTATTTCAAAGACATTCAACTTCTTCAACTCACTTTTAGAGTAGGAACCTCTTTTGTTATCACTTCAATCTAATCCATTTTTATTTTTAAATTTCTTTTACGAACGTTCGAAGTTTCATTAAATAACTCGATTAAATAGTCACTTGATTTTTGCAATCCTGATTCACACTGGCACGGACAAGGAGCCGTAAGGATGAAAGAGAGGTAGGGCTTTCATTGTTTTAGGTAATATACTATCTAAGTCATTATTTCTAGAAGAAAAAACAATCAATCTCACCGCTATCTTTAAGAGTTGCTTACATCTACTGAGACAGTGAATAGTAATTGTTTATCTTCTTTACGTAAAATTGATAAACAGACTGGTAACACCATATGGTCAACTACAAAAAAATGGTTTCCAGACCAGGAAACCATTTTAAATTTTATTTACATACAAAAAGTAAATTAAGCAGTAAGAAGGAGTGCACACATGAAAAAAATGTCAACAAAAGAATTAAGTAATGAATTAAAGAAGCAAGAAGGGATTATTTCTATTACAGTTGAGCCTTATGAAAAAATCGAAGTTGGTGGAATTCGTGTAGATGGACCAGCTGTTATTCTAATTAATCAAGAATAGCTAAAAATAGTTGTATGCAAGAAGAAAAGGATCAGCCTTTAAGAGAAGGGAGGATCCTTTTTGTTTGCTGCAACTTTTATTTGATGTGTTGGGGTTAAAAGGAAGGAGAGGGTCGGGATTATCATGGTGGAAAGCTTAATATTGGTAGGATTTCTTTTTACGTTATATAAATTAGTCGATAAAAAAACAAACTAATTTATATAACGATATATTGTTTCCTTTTTTAGGGCGAGATTTATTTGATAGTGAAATGGATAATGTAAAGGAGGAATTTAGATGGATGCAAGGAAAGAACGCATAAAATACGAAAAGATATCAAAGAATTATGAACGTATTTATTCGGTTTCGTTTATCCTATTAATTATACTTGTTTGTAGTAGTGTGATTATCATAGGAGCTACAGGAGGAAAATATGGAGTGTTTTTATTATTAGCAATTTTACTTAATGCACGTATTACGAAAGAATCTCAAAAAAAGTATGAGCACTATTCTAATAAAGGCCGTATTTAAAATCATACATATCCTAAAAGGAACAACCTAGATGTACATTCAAAATATCACTTTATCATCACCTATTAACTAGTAAAAGTAACTTTATATAAATAATTTTTAGCAATTTAGAAATAGAAACCGTATCTTATTAAAATGTTATTTCCGTTCCTATAATGAAGTATCCTTCTATTTATATCATATATTAGGAGAAAGAATGCAAATTAGAAAGGAGTCTTATAGAATGAGTTATTCGGAAGGAAATGACTTGAGTGAACAACATATGGTAAGTACAACTAATCCCTACGTATATCAGACATTACAATCAGTAATTGGTAAATATGTGGTTATTGAAACTGTAAGAGGTAATGTAAGAGGAAAGTTAAAAGATGATAAACCAGATCATTTGCTCATTGAAGATACGGTACCGTATATTGTACGAATTCAACAAATTTTATGGATTATGCCAAAATAATGACTAAATTACATCTAATTTGATTTATAACAAATTGGTTTCAAAGACGTCCAAATAAAAACACAGGATTTTATCTCTGTGTTTCTTCAAATTTTCTTTTTTGGATATATGCTTGAGCATGGATAATTTCTTTCTGAAGTTCTTTTAATTCTTCCGTAGATCCTGATTCAATCCTCATGTACGTAGTAACTAGACTAATCATCATATCCATCTTCTCTACTATATTTTGAATGACCTGTTCAGAATGCTCTTTTTCAGGATGTTGTATTGCTATTAATACATTTTCTATATAATTGTTTTTTCTTTGCTGGATATCATAAATAAACTGTTTTGTGTTTGAGTTCATTTGTTTTCCCTCCGTTTTGGATATATTTTCATTCTATCATATTTGAATAGAAAATATTGAATAGGCCGTTCTTACTTGCAACATTCATCGGTCAAAGGGATTTTCACAAGTGAGTTTGGTGAAGAACTCACTTGTAAATGGTATGAAGTTAAGAGGTAGCTGAAAAGAGTGATTCTAAACCGAGTCACTCTTTTGTTGTATAATTTTTTAAATCTTAATAGATTAAATGTATTGTAAAGAAGAACAAAGTGATAATAAAGTTGTAAAGAAGTTTCGTTTAAAGGGTTTAGAGGTTGTAGTTCATCTTGAATCGAGAGATTCATAAGAAAACGCCATCTTTTCTAATCTAGCTTGTTTAGAAAGAATAATGTTTTTTAGTACTTAAGAGTATTAAAATCTCTTAAGTTTATGGGCATGTATGGTGAGGCCTATTATGAAATTCTAAATAACTAATTATAATAGGTGAAAAAGACGATTAATAGTTGGGGTACGGAAAGGATTTGAATTCACATTCTTTCTCAATACATATTATGGATAAATAAAGTAAAATATGGATTGGGGTTATGTCTCATGTTGTGTTAATCCTAACAATAACTAAGGGTACATAATATGCTTTCATACCTTTGAATAATTTTGTTATAGAAGGGATGGAGATTTAAATGGCTCAAATTTTTGGTATTGATAGATATCTTTGTACTGGGGCTTTAATCTTTAAGAGTGAGGGCCTTTCCCTAAGTCTTGTCAGGAAGTAAGGAACAGTAAGCAAACACTTATACAATATGAATAGAGGAGAGGAATGCCTTATGAAAATACGTAGTCAAATTACATGTGCAAGTCTTGCCCTTTTAATAGCTGGAAGTTCCCTGTTATATACAACGCCAGCCTCAATTGTAAAAGCAGAGCCCACTCAAAGTGTATCTAGTTCGTTACAAACAAATACTCAACGAGATCATACTTCCGTCAAGCAAGCAATGCGGGATACATTGCAACTTGGATACCCGGGGATACTTGCTAAAACTTCTGAGGGTGGAAAAACGTGGGGGTATGCCGCTGGAATAGCGGATCTGAGAACCAAGAAACCAATGAAAACAGATTTTCGCTTTCGCATTGGGAGTGTGACGAAGACGTTCACCGCAACAGTTGTACTTCAATTAGTTGGAGAGAATCGCCTGAAGCTAGACGACTCCATCGAAAAATGGTTGCCTGGTGTCATTCAAGGAAATGGATATGATGGTAACAAGATTACTATCCGGCACATATTGAACCATACAAGTGGTATCGCTGAATACTCAAGGTCAAAAGACGCTGATTTTACGGATACAAAAAAATCGTATACGGCTGAAGAGTTAGTGAAGATGGGGGTTTCTCTGCCTCCAGACTTTGCCCCAGGAAAGGGCTGGTCTTATTCAAACACAGGATACGTATTACTGGGCATTCTTATTGAAAAAGTAACCAGAAACAGCTATGCGGAAGAGATTGAAAATCGGATTATTGAACCACTTGAATTGTCGAATACATTCCTACCAGGCAATTCAAGTGTTATTCCAGGCACTAACCATGCCCGTGGATATGTCCAACTAGACGGAGCAAGTGAGCTAAAAGACGTTACTTATTATAACCCAAGTGCAGGTAGCTCTGCTGGAGATATGATTTCTACTGCTGACGACTTAAACAAATTCTTCTCTTACTTGCTCGGTGGCAAATTACTGAAGGAACAGCAACTAAAACAAATGCTTACTACAGTTCCTACAGGAAAAGAAGGAATCGATGGATATGGTCTTGGAATCTATGAAACTAAGCTTCCAAGCGGTGTCTCGATATGGGGACACTCAGGTGGCATTCTAGGGTTTACAACTCTAGTTGGAGGTACACTTGGAGGCAATCATACGTTGGTCGTCAATTGGAATAGTTTGGGTAGAACTGGCAGTCCTAATCCTTTTAAAAATATTTTACTTGCTGAATTTAGCAAGTAGGAAAAAAGGAAAAATTTATCGTAGTTTTCATAGTTGAAAATGTACTTTTCTGGTTCAAAAGCCCCAACTTATTTTCAAGAAAACTTTGGGGCTTTTTTTGTTTTGGTGGCGTTTATTCTCCTTAAGTTGATGGATGTGGGGTAGCACCACATTACTATCAAGCTAAGGTTTTAATATATCTCCTAAATAAACATTTTCTTTTTCTACAGGTAGTTACTTTGAGAAGGTAGCTTATTTTTTCGTTTTGAGGGTGTTTATTTTTCTTAAGCTGATGGATATGGAGTATCCGCCCTAAGTTAAATAAATTTTGACTTAAAAACAAGTGATTTTAACAACGTTAGGAGTGTTCCATGCTGCACAATGTCATTTGTGTTGTATTGCAAGAAGAAAAATTACATTAGAAAAGAGCCAAAATTCATCCTGTTAAGGGTAAATCGATTCTTAATATTTAAAAGGATGGAAAAAAGAAACACAGAAATAAAAAACCTCTGTGTTTCTTTTTGATTAATATATTTACTGAACTTTCCGGTACAGATGCTCCTTCTATCCTATTATAAAAGCGATTTTGAAAGTAAGTAATTTGTAAGAAATGGGTAAGAAAAAAGAAATTTTCATTGTGTATGATAAAAATATAAAGAGGCGTGAAAGGCGAACAGATATGACTTATATATGAAAAGCAGACCAGTAACAAGACTGTTTCAAGGAAAAGAAGTAATTTATGTGGTTAACATATATGTGGAAAAAGAGGAATTTACCCAGGACAGAATGGCGTTTGTAAAAATAATAATTATGAAGATGATTACGAATTCAATGTTGCCTTTTTTTCTTTGGTGGAGATGATAGCTGTGTGGTTAATACGAAATAGCAAGAAACCATCTATACAATATGAATAGAGGAGAGGAATACCTGATGAAAACACGTAGTCAAATTACATGTGCAAGTCTTGCCCTTTTAGTAGCTGGAGGTTCCCTGTTTTATACAACTCCAACCTCAAGTGTAAAAGCGGAGTCCATTCAAAATGTACCTAGTTCGTTACAAACAAGCAACCAAAGACATCGAAATTCCGTCAAAGAGGCAATGTGGGATACATTGAAACTTGGATATCCAGGGATACTTGCTAAAACTTCTGAGGGTGGAAAAACGTGGGGTTATGCCGCTGGGGTAGCGGATCTGAGCACCAAAAAACCAATGAAAACAGATTTTCGTTTTCGCATTGCCAGCGTGACAAAGACGTTCACCGCAACGGTTGTACTTCAATTAGCTGGAGAGAACCGCCTGAATCTAGACGACTCCATCGAAAAATGGTTGCCTGGCGTCATTCAAGGAAACGGATATGATGGTAACCAGATTACTATCCGGCAGATATTGAATCATACAAGTGGTATCGTTGAATACGCAAGGTCAAAAGAAATTGATTTTTTTACGAATACAAAAAAATCGTTTACCGCTGAAGAACTAGTGAAGATTGGACTTTCGATGCCCCCAGAATTTGCCCCAGGAAAGGGCTGGTCCTACTCAAACACAGGATACGTATTACTGGGCATCCTTATTGAAAAAGTAACCGGAAACAGCTATGCGGAAGAGATTGAAAATCGGATTATTGAACCGCTTGAATTGTCGAATACATTCCTACCTGGCAATTCAAGCGTTATTCCAGGCACCAAGCATGCCCGTGGATATTTACAACCAGACGGAGCAAGTGAGCTAAAAGACGTTACTTATTATAACCCAAGTATAGGTAGCTCGGCTGGAGATATGATTTCTACTGCTGACGACTTAAACAAATTCTTCTCTTCCTTGCTCGGTGGCAAATTACTAAAGGAACAGCAACTAAAACAAATGCTTACTACAGTTCCTACAGGAATTGCTGAAACCGGCGGATATGGTCTTGGAATCTATGAAACTAAGCTTCCAAACGGTGTCTCAATATGGGGACACTCAGGTGGCATTCCAGGATTTAGTACCTTTGCTGGAGGTACACTTGGAGGCAAGCATACATTGGCCGTCAATTTGAACAACCTTAAAGCTGATAGTCCTGATCCTTTTAAAAATATTTTACTTGCTGAATTTAGCAAGTAGTAAAAAAGGAAAAACGGATAAATTTTGTCATAGCTTTTATAGTTAAACAAATAAATGATGAAATTGATTACTTATCTAAGGAGGCAATTCCCTCATGAAAAATAAACTAACTGGTGTATTAGCCGCTACATTAGCGCTAACTATGATTCTACCAACAGGGGCGAAAGCATTTTCTGACAGTAAGACTACAGTTGTATCTAACGCAGAAGTAGCTAGCCAAGAGCTGAAGAAAATTGCAGCAGAGAAGGCTGCGCTACTCACGAAGTCCCATGGGACGACTAGTGTGCAGTATGCGCTAATTGATAATGGCAAGCTTACTTTGTCGGGGCAGGCTGGAAAGAACGATATGGAAGGGGAACAGCCACTAACCAAAGATACTCTATACGGGATTGGTTCAGTCAGTAAAATGTATGCAACAGCGGCTGTAATGAAATTGGTCGACGAAGGAAAAGTCGATTTGGATGCTCCTGTGGTCAACTATGTTCCTGATTTTAAGATGAAAGATGGGCGGTACAAACGCATTACCCCGCGTATGTTGTTGAATCACTCCTCCGGCTTGCAAGGTTCCACGTTAAGTAATGCATTTTTATTTAACGATAATGATACCTATTCCCATGATTTCTTGTTGCAGCAATTGTCCAACCAGAGCCTGAAAGCAGACCCTGGCGCGTTCTCGGTATACTGCAACGATGGCTTTACGCTGGCCGAAATTTTGGTGGAAAGAGTCAGCGGTATGAGCTTTACCGAATTTCTACATCAACGGTTTACGGAACCTTTAAAGATGAATCATACAAAAACGCCACAGGACAAATGGAGAGACGAAAAGCGGGCTGGACTTTATTTTCCGGCGTACCAAGGACAGCTTCCAATTGAATCAGTGAATGTGATTGGTACGGGAGGGGTCTCTTCCACAGCAGAAGATATGGTACGATTCTCACAATTATTTATGGGACAGGGAAAAGGGATCCTCTCTGATAAGGTAGTCAAGGCGATGGAGAAAGAGGAATATAAAAAAGGAATGTGGCCGGGGGATGGAGATAATATTTTTAACTATGGTCTTGGCTGGGATAGTGTGAAACTATACCCATTCAGTGAATATGGGATAAAAGGCTTGGCTAAGGGCGGCGACACGGCACTTCAACATGCTATACTGGTCGTGCTTCCAGAACAGAAAATGGCAGTGGCTGTGTTGTCATCCGGTGGACGAAGCTCTACAAATCAACTGCTGGCAACAGAATTGCTGCTCGCCGTGCTTAAAGAGAAGGGTACAATTAAGAACATCAAGCCGAACAAATCTTTTGGCAAGCCGGTCAAGGTCAAGATGCCTCAAGACGTGGTAAAGAAAGCGGGCTTTTATGGCAACAGCGAAACTCATTTCAAAATTGAAATTACGAAGAATGGAGAACTGTTCTTACCATCTAATCGAGAAGAAAAATATGTATATACTGCGGATGGAAGCTTTATTAATGAGAAGGGTACTTCTAAGCTCAACTTTGTCACCGAGAAGAATGGAAGAACTTATTTGAGGGAGAGCACATATAAATCGACACCAGACTTAGGGCAAAGTGCGATGACTCACTATTTAGCCGAGAAACTAGAAGACAATGTGCTATCAAAGAAAACCGCTGCCGCATGGGCGAAGCGGGAAGGTGTCAAGTTCTATCTCGTGAATGAGAAATTTAGTTCTATTGAATATCTCGTACAACCGAAACTTATTACAACACAAATTACTCGTAAGGAAGGCCTGGCAGGTTATTGGGAGGGCAGAAAAATTACAGGTCCGAACACCGCGACGCATCAGCTCCAAATCCCCGTAATGAATGGCCGTGATACGACGGAAACGCATTTCTATACAGAAGGCGGCAATGAATATATGGAAATGGCCGGGTTGTTATACGTAAGTGGAAGCAACGTAAAACCACTTGATGCTGGCCAATCATCCAAAGTTACGCTGCAAGCAAATGGGCATGCTAAATGGTTTACAATCCCGCAAGCGGCAGCCGGGAAAATGATGACTGTGACGTTGCCATCGAAGGGTTCGTTTGTGGTGTATGATGAGAAGGGAGTATGTGTTAATTTTACCGTTGTGAGCGGCAATAACAAAGTGAAATTGCCGAAGAACGGAACGGTTGTATTTGCTGGGGCACCGAACTCAGAATTTGCAATCACGGCAAAATAGCTACAATTCAAGATAAATTTCAACAAAACCAGTGCGACACAGAAAAGGTGTTTTGCTGGTTTTGTTTGTATTTACGTATTATCTCTACGAAGAGAATTTCAACGAATAATATCACGCTCAAACTCTGTAAAAACAGCTATCATACCAATTCAGGGCAATCATCATTTGCTCCATCAATCTTCTTGATGTAAATACGTTCGCAGCCGGTATTATGATGTACAAGCCCTATACGATACAGGAATTATCCGAGGTGTTTCAGCTACTAAGTTTACACCATATGGCACACTCACACGTCAACAGGTTGCACTTATGTTAGAACGAACTCTAGCATATCTAGGTGTAGAACAAGAGTCAAATATAGGGCCCTACCACATCTCTATCAAGCTAAGAAAAGTAAATACTCCCAGAACGAAATTTTGTGCTAACTTGTAGCAAAAAAGCTCATTTTTTGTTTTGGGGTAATTCTGAATTCTTAAGTTGATGGGCATGCGGCAGTACCCCTAAAAGGAACAGCCTAGATGTACATTTAAAATATCCATATACCATCACCTATTAACTAGTAAAAGTAACTTTATATAAATAATTGTTAGCAATTTAGAAATAAAAACCGTATCTGATTAAAATGTTATTTCCGTTCCTATAATGAATTATCCTTCTAGCATATTTATAAGATTTATATCATATATTAGGAGAAAGAATGCAAATTAGAAAGGAGTCTTATAGAATGAGTTATTCGGAAGGAAATGACTTGAGTGAACAACATATGGTAAGTACAACTAATCCCTACGTATATCAGACATTACAATCAGTAATTGGTAAATATGTGGTTATTGAAACTGTAAGAGGTAATGTAAGAGGAAAGTTAAAAGATGTTAAACCAGATCATTTACTTATTGAAGATACGGTACCGTATATTGTACGAATTCAACAAATTGTATGGATTATGCCAAAACAATGACTAAATTACATCTAATTTGATGTATAACAAATTGGTTTCATAGACGTCCAAATAAAAACACAGGGTTTTATCTCTGTGTTTCTTCAAATTTTCTTTTTTGAATATATGCTTGAGCATGAATAATTTCTTTCTGAAGTTCTTTTAATTCTTCCGTAGATCCTAATTCAATCCTCATGTACGTAGTAACTAGACTAATCATCATATCCATCTTCTCTACTATATTTTTAAAAAGTAGGGTTCCCTAACGTGGGCAGATTGTTTCAACAGATAAATTTACTGTCGATGGTCATAGTAGAAAGCAAGTGGTCTACAAACAAATAATCTCCTAAATTATTAAAAATTTTTAGTTCCAGTTACAGAATTCTTATTATATAAGGATTCTTTTTTGTATCAAAAGTATACAAAGTAAAAAGATAAGATCGGCGAACACGATCTTATCTTAAGCACAAGGAGTAAACAAAAAGCATAACCATTATATTTTTATTTTGCTTAGATTTTTGCTGATTCTTAATATTAAAACCATAATCAACAATAGTATATATATTGAGAAAGTAATTACAAATTTTGTTGTAAATGTTTAAAAAAATGAAAGTAAACTTTCACTTTCCTCTAAATATTGACTTAATAGAATTTTTTTATCGAATTTTTTTAATGTCTTGAACAATTTCTTCATAAGGAGTATTTTCGACACCTGAATATTTTTTTAGAACTTTTCCATTTTTGTCAATCAGATAAAAACTTGTACCATGTATAACTTGTGTATCATTTTCTGGTTTAGTTACAAGTGATTGGAAGTTTTCTTTAGCAAACTTTTCAATATCTGCTCTTTTATATCCCGTGAGGAAATGAGTCCTATTTCCATCCATTTCATAGACCTTCATAAATTCTGTTATTTTTTCTGGTGTGTCTACTTCAGGATCAACACTAAATGATACAAACTCTACATCTTTAATCCCATCCGTATTCAACATTCTCTGGATTTTTGCCATATTTGCTGTCATAGGTGGACAAACTGTTTGGCAACTTGTAAAGAAGAAATCAGCTACCCAAATTTTATCTTGTAACTCAGCTGATCCAAATTGCTTCCCATTTTGATCTGTAAATGAGAACTTTTGCACATCCCAATTTAGTGAATTGTTGAGTTCTGCATCTTTGCATGCTCCTAGAGATATAACTGTGAATATAAGTATAAGTGATTTAATGAAATTCATTTTTTTCATATGTATTTATCTCCTTTCAATTTTTATAGATTTTACGGGATGGTTACATGAACTATCCAACACTCGGTAGTATTTACTTTGGTTAATTTTTATGTTTAATAGCCATCGAATTAATCCTAACAAAACCGAATGAATCCCCTTGTTCCAGGGTATTTATAATAATACTACTATGCATATAGCTTCCTCTTTGATGTTTATAGTTCACAAGACTGCTTATAATTAAGATTGTTAGGTATGTCATTATTACATACATAGCTTCTTTATTTTATGGATCATAATAAAAGGTTAAAGGTAAAGTAAAACAAGAAGATATTATCTAGTACTTTGTTATACAAAGCGCGATATCTGATAAGAAGTATTTTATGTAAGGAAAAATAGATAGTTCATTCAACAACTTATTGATAATACTGGTAATACATTCATCTCGGTATGATCATTGAATTAATATCCTTCATAAGAGTGAAAAAACACCATATATTTGGATAATTTGTTAAAAATAGAGTTAACTATAGTATAAATTAAAGATTAAATTATACATATTGAGAAAATATTTTAGAGATTGAATATTAAGATTTCCCCTATTAAAATTAAATTTGAAATGAAAGGATAATCTGTAAGCATGGCCTTTATGTAGAAAAGAGATAGGACTATTTCTATCTCTTTTTGTTATGCTGGCAGTTTATATATCTTTAATTAATTCTTTAGACACATATAAAGGAATTTAGATTATACCTGATATATTCCTTTTATTAAGTTAACTAAGTTAATTGATTCTAGAATTTTAAAACATTAGGAGGATAGCAAATGAAAAATTATCAACTTACACAGATTTTAAGAGAAAAAAGAAATATAGACAAAAATTATTATGAATTTTTGCATGAAACGGATCTAAGTATGGGGATTTATGAATTGAAGGCAGGATCTTTAGATATGCAACAACCACATACAGAAGATGAAGTATATTATATTATCAATGGCAGAGCACAACTTGAAGTAGAGAGTGAAAATATTTTTGTGGAATCTGGTTCTATTATTTATGTAAAGGCTAACATGAAACATAGATTTCATACTATTGAAGAAGATCTCACGGTACTAGTTTTCTTTGCACCTGCTGAATACTCTTGCGAAAAAGATTTTTAATTACAACGATAATTGCATAATAAGAAAGGTAAAAATAAATATCTTTTTATCAAGTTTGTTTAAATTAGACAACAACTAATTATAGGCAAGTATGTAATTCCATTAAAGAAAAATAAATTTTTTCAATAAATAATAATCAATAGAAAAAAACATAAATGTAAAAAAAAGTAAATTTATGTTTAAAAAAGGTAAACTTTACGGCGTTTTAATGAATTCTTGTTTGTTTTTCTTAAGTAAAAATATCTAGTTGTATGACTTTTGATTTGGGAATTTTTAGTATTTTTTTACATAAAAATATATTTACGGGAAAATATTTCTAAATATTTCTAATCTATTGAACAATTAAAAGTTTTAGTATACGATTACAACGTGATATCAAGATATACAGAGAAGAAAAGGAGATTACATATGAAAAATAAAAAAATTGGAATCATCATGAGAAAAGGTTATAGCATTCATGGTGATCATATTGAAACTGCAGGAAGAATATCTGATGAACTTTACTTGTTTACGAGTGTACCAAGTAAAACAATTGATGCGCGCTTTAAAGAAGTAATTGTACTTGAAGAGGCTTCTGAAATAGATGCTGAAAATTATATTTTTGCAAAAGGAAAAGATATAGGAATTAGCTTTTTTGTCACTTGGCAAGAAACTGATATTGTCTTAACTGCTAAAATTAATGAACGCTTTGGGAATAAAGCGTTATCTGTTGAAGCTGCTACGACATCTCGAGATAAATCAAAGCAGAGAGAATTTATGTTAAAGAATTCTATTGCTAGTCCTAAATTTGCAAAAGTTAATTCTATAGAGGATGCAGAGAAAGAAATAGAAAATATTCCTTTCCCTGTAATCATTAAGCCTACTATGGCTGCTAGCAGTGAATCTGTATATTTAGTTAACAACTTAGAAGAATTGAATAATTCATTAGAAAAAATTATTAATCTTTCTAAAACAAATAAAGGATTCTACTTTAACCAAACACAACAATGTGTGGCATTAGTAGAAGAATTTCTGACTGGTGAAGAAATTACAGTTGATGGAGTCGTTTTAAATGGAGAATTTTACCTTGGTGGAATTCACAATAAAAATAAAATGATGGGTCCATATTTCGAGGAAGATGAATACACTTTACCGTATGTTGGTGTAGATGAAGACATAGTTGTTAATATTGCTAAAGAAATATGTGGAAAATTAGCTATTGAAAACAGTTTATTTAATGTAGAACTACGCCGAGATACGCAAGGGAATTTTAAAGTTGTAGAATTTAGTACTAGAATCAGTGGCGGGCATGTTTATCGTAATATACGTGATGTACATGGAATTGATTTAGTAGCCGTTAATATTCTTGGTTTATTAGATTGTAAAGGGGATATTATGGAATTCTTCTTAACTAGATCTACAACACCAAAATCTTGTACTTGTATTAAATTTGTATATAGATCTGGAATTATAAAGAAAAATGAATTGGGAATTGTTGCTGAACAGCCAGAGTATAAGGCTTACTATCCTGTAGCAAAAGTAGGAGCTGAAGTATATCATGCTCCAAAAGGATTTGATATAACGGGCTTACTTTCATTAAGAGCACCCTATAATGATAAATCTGATGTAGAAAAATTGCGCCAAAGAGCTAGAGTATTAGATAATCAATTAAATATAGAATTAGAAATTCCGGTACATGCATAAAAACTTAAGTAAATCTGGTTGTTATATTCCTTGTTTTAAATGAGGAATATAACCGCTAGATTTATCGATAAATTATTTAATAGTATCAATTTAAAACCCAGTAATCCTATGTGTATTCTTATAGAAATGGAGTGGAAAATATTATGAATAAGAAAGTATCTATTTTGGGAGCACCTACTTACTTCGGAGCTAGTATAGGAGGGGTTGACCTTGGACCATATGTTGTAAGATATGGCGGTATGTCTAAACAATTAACTGAAATCGGAATTGATTTTGTTGATCTAGGAGACATTTCTCTTCCTTCAACCAATAATGAAAATTATGGAATTGTCAAACAAGAGTTTTCAAATGAAGTAATTGATATATGTAAAAATATTGCCTCGACAGTTGAGAACGAATTGGAAAAAGGGCATTTCCCATTAGTTTTAGGAGGAGATCATAGTATTGCAATTGGTACTGTTACTGGAATTCTTAGAAAAATACCACGATTGGGAGTAATCTGGTTTGATGCTCATGGGGATGCAAATACATTTGAAACATCGATTTCTGGTAATATTCATGGGATGTCTTTAGCAATTCTCTTAGGATACGGTAACGAAAAATTTAAAGATTTTCTAGAGAAAGAAACTAAAATTGATCCAAAGAATATCGTACAAATAGGAATTCGTGATTTAGACCCGGGGGAAGAAGAGTTTCTCAAAAATTTAGGAGTAACAATTTTTACAGCAGAAGATGTGAGAAAACAAGGAATAAAAAGTATTATGGAAAAAGCAATTAAGATTCTCAATAATAATACAGATGCAGTTCATCTAACATTTGATTTAGATGCTTTAGATCCTGAATTTGCTCCTGGAGGAGGATTGGCAGTTCCACATGGTTTAAGTTTAGATGATACAAAAGAGGCAATTGATATGCTAAGAAATAATACAAACTTAGTAGCTGCAGAGTTCACGGAAATAAACCCTATATTAGACAAGGATAATATTACTGTCAACACAACAATTGAACTTATCACTGAACTTTTAAGTAAGAAAGTTACTATGTCTAAATAAAACTTTTTCTGGAATTATTTTTAAAAATATAAAAAAACTATAAAAAAACTATAAAAAAACTATAAAAAATAAAATTATATACGAGAATTTAAAAAAAAACGAAAAGGACGAGTCAAATGAATAATAAAATCTATGACGTTATTGGAATTGGATTTGGGCCAGCGAACCTAGCTTTAGCAACTGCTATTGAAGAAGAAAATAATTCAATGGAAAGAATTTTTCTAGAAGAAAAAACGCACTATCAATGGCATCCGGGGATGCTTTTAGATAATACAAATATTCAAATTTCATTTTTGAAAGACCTTGTAACTCTAAAAAATCCTAAAAGTAAATTCTCCTTTTTAAATTATCTACATGAAAATGAAAGACTAAGCGATTTTATTAATCTCTCAGAGTTTTATCCGTCACGACTTGAATACAATGATTATATGTCTTGGGTTGCTTCTCAATTAGAAGAACACGTTTATTATAGTCGAACAGTAATTTCAGTAGACCCTATTATATCTGAAGATTCCGTCGAATTATTAGAAGTTATTGTGCAAAATACAAAAACTAATCAATTAGAGAGCTATATTACTAAAAATATTGTTTTGGCTACGGGTGGAACACCAAGAACGCCAATAAATATTGAAATGAATAATAGTAGAGTATTTCATTCAAGTCAATTTAAAAACAAAATTAATAACTTTAAACAAAATGATGCTCATAAGTTTTTAGTTGTAGGGTCGGGACAAAGCTCAGCTGAATTATTTTTCCATCTAATCAATAATTATCCGAAATCAGATATTACGGCAACGATGAGACCTTTCTCATATAAAGCTGTAAATGAAAGTAAGCTTGTTAATCGTATATTTGACGCTAATATGATTGACTTTATTTATTCTTTACCAGAAAAAAATCGAGATGCTTTATTAAAACACCACAGTGATACTAATTATGCAGCTGCGGATGGAAGTTTAATAAGCCAAATTAATAAAGCTTTATATAACCAAAAATTTCATGGAGAAGATCGTTTTAGAATACAGCCATTTTTAGAATTAACGGAGATAAAAACACTGTCTGATAAAGCGGTTGTTTATTACAAAGACATAGTTAAACATACAGAAGTTGTTATTGAAGCTGATGCTGTAATTCTTGCTACTGGGTACGAAAGTAAAAAGAACCATCCTTTATTAAAAAATCTTAACTCGTACATTTCAGATAATATTGAAGTTTCCCGAAATTATCGTTTAGAAACAACGGATAAATTTAAACCTGGTATTTATTTGCAGGGTGTAAATGAAAGCACTCATGGACTGAGTGACACTTTATTATCTAATTTATCTATTCGATCAAATGAAATTTTAAAAACCGTACAAGAAAATAATTCATTAACAGAAGAAAAAACTAAAAACGTGGTTTCATAATATAGGGGGTCTAAAGATGCATATTGAAAAGATAAATCCACAGATTTTCACAAATGAATATGATATTATGTGTCAACGATTATTTCCGCATTCTAATAAATTATATGATTCACCATTTGGTGCAATGTGGGGAATCATAGAACCTGGAGAAATTTCTAAAATTCATGGACATCATGAAGTTGAAACTTTTATTATCTTTAAGGGTGAAGGAATAGTTAAAGTGGGTAAAAAAGAAGAACCTGTTACGCAAGGGGACGCTATCTTTATTCCACCATTTGAAGAACATAGTTTGAAAAATACATCAGATGAAAATTTGATATTCTTCACCATATGGTGGGAAAATGCTTTTAGTAAAAAAAATAGCAAGAAGTTAGATTCAGGTAAAAAGAAATATTTAATAACGGCCACACCACCAACGCCTAATGGTGATTTACATGTGGGGCACCTATCTGGTCCATATACAGGAGCTGACATTTTAACTAGATATTTAAAACTTAAAGGAAATGAAGTCTTTTATATGAGTGGGGCAGATGATCATCAAAGCTATGTGCCGTTTAAGGCGGGACAATTAGAAAAATCTCCTAGAGAAACGGCAGATCATTTTGCTAATGAAATTGAAAAAACATTAAGACTAGCAGAAATTAATCCGGATATTTTTGTAAAACCTCATTTTTCAACATTCCATATTGAGTTTGTCAAAGAATTTTTTGAAAAACTTTGGAATGAAGGTAAATTAGTAGAAAAAGAAGTCGACATTCTATTCTGTAAGCAATGCGATAAGCACCTTTATGAAGCTTATGTGAGAGGTAATTGTCCACATTGTGATGAATTATCAGATGGCAACGCTTGTGAAAAATGTGGTAGACCTAATTTGTGTATAGATTTATTAAACCCAACTTGTAAATGTTGTGGCAGCGAACCAGAGAAATCTAAAATTAAACAACTATTTTTCCCATTAAGTAATTATAAAACACAATTAAAACAGTACTACAAAGAATTAAAAATAGGGCCACATCTAACGGCATTATGTGAGAGAATGCTAGATGAGGATTTGCCTGATATTCCTATTTCACATGTATCTGATTGGGGAATTCCAGTTCCGGTAGAAGGATATGAAAATCAAACTATATATGTATGGTTTGAAATGGCACCTGGATATTTATCTGCAACAAACGAATTAATTCAGGATAAAAACCTTTCGTATACGTTAAGAGATTTTTGGAATAATCAAGATACAACTATCATTAATTTCTTTGGATATGATAATGGTTATTTCCATTCAGTGCTTTTCCCGGCTATTTGGCTAGCATATAGTGAAGATATAACTCTTCCTAAAACAATGATAACAAATGAATTTTATCAACTAGAGGGTCTTAAGTTTTCAACAAGCAGGGGACATGCTGTATGGGGCAAAGAATTATTAGAAAATGCTTCACATGATGTTGTAAGGTATTATTTATCTTATAGTAGACCGGAAACAGTTGAAACAAACTTCACTATGGAAGAATTTAATCATATTGTAGATACGAACTTAAACCAAGAATGGGAATCATGGTTACATGATTTAAAATGCAAGTTAGAAGCAGAGTTTCCAAATGGTGCTCCAGAATTAGAGACACTGTCAGGTAACTATTTAATGTATTATCAACATGTAAATCGAATTATGAATGAAATTATGAATGCATATGAACCAAATACATTTTCACCGCAAAAGGTAGTTAGGTTATTAAATGAATTAGTCAGAATTGCTAAAAAATTCTCGGCAGGAGAAGAATTTTTAACGGTATTAAAGAATAATCAACAAAGAAGAAATACTGCTATTGCCCTAGAATTATATACTGCAAAAATTTTAGCAATATTTTCTAGCCCAATCATGCCTACATTTGGTAAAATGCTATGGGGGGATTTGGGATTTAATGTTGACATGCAGTTGGATGAGGAAGTAAGCTTTTTGCCTGCTGGACAGAAAGTGGATCTTCAAGAGAATTATTTTTCAAAAACAAACGACAGTTTTTATCTTCAGAATATTTGATAATATGAGGAGGTAGTACTTACCTCCTCATATTTCCTAATAAAAAATATATAGGGAGCTCAAATTATGAAAGAGAAAATAAAAATTGGAGTAGTAGGCCCTTTTTCAGGTCCTAGGTCTGTATACGGACAAATGTTAATTGAGGGTGTAAATCGTGCGAAGTTAAATTATGCTGATAACATCGAATGGGTTTATCAAGATGATAAAGGAGATCCAAATACCATCAAAGATATTTCTAAAAAAATGATTGAATCAGGGGTTGTTGCTGTAATTGGACACTTTAATAGTGCATGTGCTTTAAAAGCAATACCGTTTTATTCCAAGGCGAAAATTCCATTCTTAGTTCCTGCATCAACTAATTTAGAAGTTACGCTTAATAGCGAGGAATTAGTATTTAGATTTTGTTCTAATGATTTGGTACAAGCTGAAACTGTTATTAATTTTTTGAAAACTAAAGATATTCAAACGATTACGGCAGTTTCTGATGAAACATTTTACGGGAAAAGCCTAGCAGATTTACTGTATCAAAGTGCAAATTCTTTATTTAAAGAAGTTACTAGAATTGAAGATTTTAATAGTGAAAATAATAAGCATAGCGATGCAATATTCTTTGCTGGGACACACTTTAACTCCGCAACTTATCTAAGGGAACTAAGGATGAGAGGGTATAAAGGGATTTTTATAGCTTCAGATGATTCTTATGTAGATGAATTTATAGAATTAGCCCAAGATTATTCTAACGATGCTTTTACCATAAAAGCAAAAGAGGATTATGTAGAAACATCATTTCTTGCAGCTTCGTATCTATTAGAATGTATTGAATCTAATGTAGAAAACTTAATTAGTGAATTAGCAACAGGCAATTCTACAATTAAATTTTCAAGCAATGGAGATCGTTTAGGAGCTTCATGGATAATTGCACAAGTTATTGATAAATCTTTTGTTGAGGTGAATTATCATAAAACATTCAGCTGATGTAGTTATTATTGGCGGCGGTATTATTGGTGCAGCTGTACAGTATTATTTAACCAAGCAAAATATTACAAATACAATTTTATTAGAGAAAAATTCCTTTAGTAGTGGATCAACAGGCCAATCCGGAGGTTTTATAAGGGTCTATCATAATGATCCTTATCTAACTGAAATAGCAAAAGAAGGAATAAATGATTTTTTTAGTATTAGTGAAGAGGTTAAATTTAAGCAGACTGGAATGTTATATGTTGAAAATGAAACACAACATATAAAAATGGAAAAGCAAATTGGAGAACTTGAAAAATCTGGGCATAAAATTAGTATCCTTTCACCTGAAGTATTAAAGAAAGAATTTAAATTTATAAATTTTCCTAAAAACAGCTGTGTGGCTTACGAGGAACAAGCAGGGTATATTAGCCCATCGTTAGCCACGAATACATGGATTGAAACATCTAGAACTAAAGGTGCATTAGCTTGTGAAGGAATCGAAGTGAAAGAAATTCTAATGGATAATAACTGTGTTGTAGGTGTTAAAACCTCCTATGGGACTATACATTGTAAACATGTTGTTATTGCAGCTGGAGCCTGGAGTGGAAATATATTAGATACTATAGGCATTAAAATTCCAGTAAGAAGTAAAATTATTCAAATTCATTTCTTTGATGGAATAGGACAAACAGACCATCCAATTTTTATAGATGATAGTACTGGATTATATGGCAGACCTGATAAGCTAGGTACTTCTCTAGTAGGATATCCAGTAGATAAGTATGATATTGATCCGGACAAAAAAATGTCAATTGACCCAAATGACTTTGAAGAAATGCTTCAAAATTCAAAAAATAGATTGCCATATCTAAATAAAAAATTATTTATAGGTGGAAGAAGAAGCTTTGATGCATATACATCAGATAATCGAGGAATTATAGAACAATTTCCACAAGCACAAGGCTTAATCGTTGCAACTGGCTGGAGTGGTGGTGGAGTAAAATTGGCTCCTGGTATTGGTAAGAGAATAGCGAAAATGATTACTGGAGTATAAGGGGAGAAAAGACTATGAACAATCTCGAGAATATTGAAATTTTTGAAGCGACCTATGATGATAGAGAGACTGTTATCAATTTAATTAGAATGTATATGGAATTCTATGAAAAACCTGTGCATGAAAAAAGTTCTATAGATACATTAGTAAATACGATAATAAAAAATAAAGATTTGGGATTATTCTACGTTTGTACGGTTAATAAAGAGCCAGTAGGATTTGCTACTTTATATACCACTTTCAGTACGTTAAGTATGGGAAGAGCAATGATTTTAAATGATTTATTTGTTATCCCTGATTATAGAAAATTGGGTGTTGGGGATATGTTATTTAATACTTGTAAAAAGTACGTCCAAGACAATAATTATGCATATATGGAATGGGTTACCGCAAAAGATAATATAGTTGCCCAAAATTTCTATAAAAAACAAAAAGCAAATAAGAGTGATTGGATTGTTTACAGTATTTAAATAGCAATCTAATAGTATTTAGGGCGGATATAACAGAATATTTTCAATGTGCAATTTTGTTATGTATTTTCCAAATCCCTTTCTTTAAACAAGTTAAAACAAATTTAAGGTCAAACAACCGATATAAGAAAGAAGGAATGTATAATGCCAATTCAATTTATATTTATAGTACTATTGGCGCTGACTCTTTGTGGGGAAGGTATGTTAACAGTAACTCTAACCTGGACAATTTTGGATAAAGGGGGATCAGTTACTCATTTAGGAATTATATTAACATTAATGAGTTTGTTACCATTCTTTATGCAAAAATATTCGAAAAGTCTTAAGATGTGGTTAACAAAAAGTCCATTGTTAATTTTCTCTGGTGTCCGTTGCATCGGTATTATTCTGATTATAATAAGTCTTTTAAATAGTAAGCATATTAATGTTTTTACTTTATACATTTTTGCAGGTGTTTTTTCTATTATTTTATTTTTATCTACGCAAAGCTTGGAAACTTATATGTCTCAAATGGTATTATCAGGAGAAATTCCAGCAGGAAAGGCTTCAAATATGTTACAAACTGCAATACAAATTGGAGCATTTGGTGGGAACGCAATAGCAGGATTTATGATGAATGTAGGTGGATTTAATAATGTACTTTATGGTTTAGCATTCTCTTTAGGTATTGGGGTATTTTTACCTCTTCTAATGCCGCTATTAAAAAGTAAAGATGTTCAGCAAAATAAAAAAACTGTATCAAATCATATTGAAAAAATAAATCCAATAGATAATTCAAAAATATTATGGATTACAATTACTGGTATTGCTGTTTTAACAATACAACTTGCATCATTTAATTTTTTAGTACCAATTTTATTTCACGATGTATATCGTTGGGATCCTATGCAGTATGGATTTGTTAGTGCTGCAGCAGGTTTAGGGGCTTTATTAGCTACACTTGTTGGGAAATTTGAAAAATTTATTCCAAGGTCAATTTTTCTATTAATTGCTGTTTTTGATATTACTTTAGGATTAGTACATTCCTGGTATTTAGCAATTGCCGTTTCATTTATGCTTGGTTTTGTTTTTAATCGTTCACGTATCAATCAAAGAACTGTCATGTTTGACTTTATTAAAACAAAAGAAGAAACGGTTATTTGGTCTAGTCGATCTACACTAGCATTCCAGTTTACCAAAGCTGCTTTACCTTTATCATTAGCATTACCTATTCAATGGATTGGGATTATGAATGCAGGTCATCTGTTTGGAGTGATAGGTACGGTTGTTGCTGCTACTATGATGATAATTTATCTTAACGAACTAAATCATAGAAAAAAAATTGAAGTTTTACAACAAGAAGTTGCTCCAAAATCATTTTAATAGCAGCGTATTAAATGAAAAGAATAGCTAATGAAGTAAATTTTATAACGTCGAAACAACGTATAAATAACTATGTAGAAATGAGTACTGTATTATACAGTACTCATTTCTTTTAGTTTGCCTTTAATTATAATTAAAATAGTCAATATCATTTCCTAATTCCAATTCAAATAAGCAATTAAATTTCAACTACTCTATTAATAGATTTCTCAAATGAAACAATATCAACATTAATTCCTTATATAGATATGAGAGTATTAGATCCATTTTACTATGCATTTTGTGTAGTAATGTATTTATATTATGTTTTAGAGTTGTGACTCAAACTTAATTTATATCGTCAAAAAACTACACCCAAATTGTTAGGAGTGTAGTTTTTAGTTATGGTGTTTATTATTAGGAAAAGTCGCCTATAACCTTAATTTTCTGTCAAATCATAATTAGTATTTGTTTTGAATATTATAAGATTAGATACTATTTGAGCCACAGAAATATAATTATCAACAAATTTTTCTAATTCTCTCAAATCAGCTATTATGATTTTAGCAATAAAGTCAGTCTTTCCTGTAACTCTATAACAAAATTCAATATTTGTTTCAAGCTGTATACAATCCATAAATTCCTGGAATTGTCCTTCTTTTACTTTTATTTCTAATATTGCTTGTAAAGAATTTGTAGTTGCTTCTTTATTGCTATTTTCCGTTCCAATCATGTTAGTGGATTTAGTTTGAATAACTGTATTTTTCATTTGATAAAAAATCCTTTCAAATTAGTTTCAAATAGAAAAAATATAACCTTTTTCCATTACAGGTGAAATGGTAAGTCGAAGTAGGGTTTAGTATTATAAAGGTATTCAGATATAGATATAAAATATTATATGGTAGAAAATTTTAAAAGGAGGAATTTATATTATGAAAAAAGCATCGGATGATCAAAAGTTATTGAATATCTATTTTCAACAAATTGTAAAAGCAATTATACTCATGAAATAGTATAACATTCTATCATTCATTAAGAAGTATATTATTGAAAAAATTTAATAGATCTTGGTAATTATAATAGTTTTCCAAACGCTAAAGAGCAATTTTATAAAACTGAAAATATTGAGAAATAAGAAAAGTTAGTCACTTGATATTGGATTTATTACGCGAAATGTTATAATACATATATAAGCATTATTTAAAAAAGCAACTCGAACCCCAATCCGAGTTGCTTTTTTATTATCTGTTTAATTTTAAAATAACAACTAATTGAGTTGTTATTTTATAATATGTGATTGTTTGAAAATTGAATTTTTATATGCAATATTGCATATAAAAGCCTTTGTTTAACATGTTATAATTTTGTTAGTAAATTATTCATCCATTAATTTACTGCTATTCATATCAACAGATATGAAAACCCTAAATTTATAAATGAAAAGAGAAGAACTATGGTGGGTTCTTCTCTTTTTATTTATAATTATTTATTACTTTTAAAAAAGTCTATAGAACTTCAGTCATTGTGAACTACCCCCCACTTAACGTCCTAACGGACTGCTTGAAGTGGGGGCTTCTCGGTTAGTCGTTACTTTTGATAGCTAACGAATTCGTCCTAAGACAGTCGAGCTAACTCCCTTGTTCCAAAGGTTGATTACTATTTATGCTAACGCTAATAGGCGCATTGCTTCATTTTTGATATTGATAGCTGCGTTATAATCTCTATCAAAATTTATACCGCATATACAAGAATAGACTCGGTCAGACAATGTCATATTTTTTGCATTTCCACAACTGCTACATGTTTTTGTGGAAGGAAACCATTTGTCTATTTTCACAAGTTGTTTTCCTTGTTCATTTAGTTTATAAGCTAAGAATGAAGTGAACATACCCCACCCATTATCAGCGACACTTTTTCCAAAATGAAGTGCTTGCGACATTCCTTTCATGTTTAGGTCTTCAATACCTACAACATCAAAATTAGCAGCTAACTTTTTAGACTCATGATGAAGGAAATTCTTACGTTGGTTAGCTACTTTCTCATGTAACTTAGCTACACGAATACGTTGTTTATTCCAACGATCAGAATCTTTATTGCGTCTTGATAATACTCGTTGTGCCTTTGCTAATCGGTCTAACATTTCACGATAGAACTTAGGATAATTGGCTTTCTCATCTTCAGAACTAACGTATAATCCACCCATCGCAAAGTCTAACCCAACAACTGTTTTTACTTCTTTTTGTACAATCTCTTTTTCGTATTCAGTCAAGATGGACACATAATATTTACCAGTAGGTGTCATAGAAATCGTACATGACTTGATTATATAATCTTGTGGTATTTCTCTATGTTGTTTTATGCCAAACCGAAATTCATCTCCCATCTATCGTTGGGCTACGCCCTTCACACGCTTGAGGAAGGAGAATTTTTTCGGAGAATACGTTAAAAAATATTATCTTATTAGTGAGAAAATTAAGAAGGACCTGATGTATTAAATCAGGTCCCTCAATTAAAGCACTAGAAAACAAACTGTCACCATTATAATAGCAATAAAGGGAATTTAATTCAATATGTTAAATGTTGAGAAATAAACGATAATAATTCCATTGTATCGTAAATAAAAGAGTACTTACTTCTCGTAAGTATTGCCACAATAGGTAAAGTGATCATACCAGCAATATTTAGACGCCTGTGAATCAGCATCACTATTTAAATTTTTACCAGAGAGTAATTTAGTTCATTAGTAGAAAAAGGAAGGGGCCTATTTGGCTCCTTCCTTTTTCTCATACATAACGCTTGTTGACAACTTATGAAATAATAGCATTCATCGCTATTAAAGTATAACACTAAAAGCAATTAATTAGATATGCAATTATGCATAAATTGTACTATTTCATGAATGGAAACAAAACTATTTATCTCTTTCGGGTTGGGAAATAAATAGATGCAGGTATACTTAGGGTAAAAACACCTGATCATTGATTGCTAATTAAACCTTATTTCTACGTATCTGAAACAAATTATTTTACTGGATTGCATGTTAAAGAGGGTAAGGGCTTTATGAAATGTAGATTGTTCCTTAGTTTCTTGCTTGTGATGTTACTAGGAGGATGCATAGGAAAAGAAGTTAGGTTATATACGATTCCAAAAGGGGTATTAGTCAGTGCGCCCAAAGACACGCTCCGTTTAAGGTTTCCTATCCTACTAAATTATCATTCTAAGTAGATTCCTTCTCTTTCAAACAATTCATTCCATTGATTGAACTACTCACCACTTAACGTCCTAACGGACTGTTTGAAGTGGGAGATTCCTGTGAACACCGATTATCCACCAGTTATCTTAGCAGGCTCTACCCGTAGTCCCTACGGTGAGAACATAAGTATCTTGTACGTTGACTCACCACACTCCCTACTTTAGCTTGGTTTTCGCAACTTCGGCAAGTGTGGGCGATAGAACGTTGAAGATTTTACGGTTGCAACGTTTTTCTGCAACCAACCTCATATCTTCAGTTTTCAAAGAGCAATCTGTACAAGTAAATGATAGCAAACATGTTGGCCTATGCCAACCGAAATTCATCTCCCACCTAAAATTGGTGTTTCACACCTTCACATTTTTGAGGAAGGAGTCTTCTGTCGGAAAACGATAAAGTTAATTCCGCCATACGTATCGCGTGGCATGGTAAAGGGGAGCGCATATATCGGTGCAATCATTGAAAAAGTCAGGAAAAAATAATTGTGTTCTTAGTGAGATGTAACAATGATTTTTTTAAAAGTTATTGCATATACTTTATTAATTGATACTCCTACCCCTAAAGGGTCAGCTGACTAACGTCAGTGGGTAAAGGCGAAGTCCATTTCTGGTATCGCTGACATGCAAGATTGCGGTGTGCTATCACCTAACTAAGAAAAATCTGATATGTATCAAAGTGTGTACCTATCTTCAAAAATTATAATTGTAATCAACAAATAAGAATGAATTGTGAGAAAACTTAGAAAAAAAGGAGTGAAGAAATCTTGATACATCAATATGAATTGAATTTTTCAGTGATGTATAGTGGTAAAGTATCAAGCTCACAATCTACGGTGATTCCAGCAAGTTCTTTAGAGGAAGCAAATGAAAAATTACTATCAGAAGTAAAGCGGCGATTAGGGGATTGTAGTATAGAAATTAATTCAAAAAGTTTATATGTTTTAGAAGATAGTCGATATACCATTGAATAAGATAATGAAAAAGTTCCCTAGAAAGGGAGCTTTTTTTATAGCAATCTCACAAAATAGAAGTATATATTACTAGATTTTTTTATGCTTATAATATCTATTTGAGTATTTCACCGGAGTGGCCCACATAACAAGAATTATTTCCGTTCCTAATAGATAAAAATTTGTTTCCTTCATCTTTTGTAGCTGTACGAACAAAGTAATATCTATTCAAGGATTACCTTAAAATAACATTTTCATATGTAATTTTAAAAATATATATAGATTTATTTATGAGTTATTTGTATAGTTTAATTGTCTGTTATTTTTTTTAATTCATTTTTTTGAGTGCTCCAGAAATGGAGCCTTTTTTATGCAATAATCCACTTTCCTTAGGTTATTAAGTAGATCCATATGTGCTTTACTTTCTCTAATTTAGGAATCCGTCATATGTTCATCAACTTCATATTTTGAGATATTCCCAAAATCAAAAAAGAAAACTTTATAATTCTACAGTTATTTATGAGGATTCAACTCATCTTTTGTATTTTAGGGAGGAGTGTATTTTTTAGCTTGATGGCAATGCGATAGATTAACTTTTATGAGTAATTTAGAAGTGTTTTGTGAGAAGTATAAGTTGACTAACATAACCATCTTATACTCCTTGCTACAAAAGAAATGACAATATTAAATTTCTCTTATTTTTTATTATGGATTGAACTACTCACCACTTAACGTCCTAATGGACTGTTTGAAGTGGGAGATTCCTGCGAACACCGATTATCCACCGGTTATCTTAGCAGGCTCTACCCGTAGTCTCTACGGTGAGAACATAAGTATCTTGTACGTTGACTCACCACACTCCCTACTTTAGCTTGGTTTTCGCAACTTCGGCAAGTGTGGGCGATAGAACGTTGAAGATTTTACGGTTGCAACGTTTTTCTGCAACCAACCTCATATTTTCAGTTTTCAAAGAGCAATCTGTACAAGTAAATGATAGCAAACATGTTGGCTTATGCCAACCGACATTCATCTCCCACCTAAAATTGGTGTTTCACACCTTCACATTTTTGAGGAAGGAGTCTTCTGTCGGAAAACGATAAATTTTGCAGCTAATCAAAACTTAGAAGAAACGATAGAAAAACTCCAAAAAATAATGAGTAAATTTAAAGTATAATAACAGCTTACTTATTGTATATTTACCAAAGATCGCATAGAAGAATTAGAGGAGTCAATGAAGAGATGAAAAAAAGGAAAAAGTTATTGGATTTATGGAAAACAATCACATTATTAGTGTGTACAGTTGTAATGTTTTCTTTACTTGTGACAGATATATTAATTAGTCATAATGTAGAACGGGCAACGGAGGATAGCCAAGCAGAGAAAGCAAAAACGATTGCACGTATTGTGGCGAATGATTCAGTTGTAATCGATGGTTTAACAGGCAAAGCAGATACTTCCGCAATCCAAACGTATACAAATAGGCTATTAAAAAATACAGATGTTCAATTTATTGTTGTTATGGACATGGGAGGAATAAGAAAGTCTCACCCAGATCCAAAGAAAATAGGTCATCATTTTATTGGAGGAGATGAGGGACCTGCATTGAAGGGACAGGAGCATGTTTCACTTGCAGAAGGAACTTTAGGGGTTTCTATGCGAGTATTCGTACCTATTTTTGCTGAAACAGGTGAGCAACTTGGTGCGGTCGCTGTTGGCATTTCAGCTGATAATGTGAAAGAGAGTGTGAAAAAAAGTAGACATATTATTTATATCGGTGTTGGAGTAGGAATATTAGTTGGTATTATAGGGGCGATATTGCTAGCTAGACATATAAAGAAAAGTTTATTTGGTCTTGAGCCACATAGGATAGCGAAAATTCTTGAAGAAAGAAATGCGATGTTGCTTTCGGTGAAGGAGGGTATTATTGCTGTAGATAAAGATGCCCATGTAACTTTAATAAATAATGAAGCAAAACGAATATTAAAGAAAGGTGGACTTACAGGAGATATTATCGGTAAAAATCTTGAAGTGTATACGCCGAATTCACGTATAAAAGAAGTATTGCAAACAGGAGATGTACAATTAAACGAGGAACAAACTGTTTATGGAATTACAATTGTTACGAATCGGGTTCCTTTATATGTAAAAGGAGAAATAGTTGGTGCAATTGCAACATTTCGTGATAAAACAGAGATTAGACAATTAGCGGAAGAACTAACGGGCATTAAGCTATATGCGGAAGCATTACGGGCACAATCTCATGAATTTATGAATAAAATGCATGTCGTTTTAGGGCTAACACATATGAAACAGTATGAAGAATTGCAGAAATATGTAAGTCGTATGGTATCAGAGCATCAATATGAAATTGGTGGGGTTATGAAAAGAATTAAAAGTCCAGTATTTGCTGGTTTTTTACTGGGTAAACTTAGCTATGCTAGGGAGAAAAATATAAAGCTAATTATAAGTGAAGAATCGGACTTACCAGATATATATGATGATTGTATCATCCATGAACTTATTACGATTGTTGGAAATTTAATCAATAATGCATTTGACGCAGTAATGAATTGTGAGAAAAAACAAGTTGAAGTTGGAATACAACATGAAGATGCCTTAATGATAACAGTACAAGATACAGGCAGTGGAATACCAGAAGATATGCTGGATAAATTGTTTGCGAAAGGCTATTCCACAAAGGGAGATAATCGCGGTTATGGCTTATATCTTGTAAAAGAAAGTACACAGCGAATAAATGGGGAGATTTATATCCATTCATCGTTAGGAGAGGGAACAAAGATAACAATTGAAATACCTAATAGTAGGGATGAGGGGCAGATATGATTAAGGTTTTAATTGTAGAAGATGATCCGATGGTAGCAATGTTAAATACACATTATTTAGAACAAGTAGGAGGGTTTGAACTTGTCCAAGCAGTTAACTCAGTAAAATCGGCGATAGAAGTATTAGAGAAATCGCAAGTAGATTTAGTCTTACTTGATATTTTTATGCCTGAAGAGACTGGATTTGAGCTTTTAATGTATATTCGGAATCAAGAGAAAGAAATTGATATTATAATGATTTCAGCTGTACATGATATGGGGAGTATTAAAAAAGCATTACATTATGGCGTAGTAGATTATTTAATTAAACCATTTACATTTGAAAGATTTAAAGAGGCATTAACTATATATCGAGAAAAACTTACTTTCATGACAGAACAACAAAAAATTAGTCAATCGGAATTAGATTCTTTAATTTTACAAAAGGAAAAAAGAGAGCCTATTGTCACTAAAGAGCTTCCAAAAGGGTTAACGAAACAAACGTTACAATTAATTTGGGAGAAAATTGAGTCACTGAATGGACGGACGTTTACAACAGATGAAATGGCGCAATTAGTAGGGGTTTCAAGAGTTTCTATTCGAAAGTATGTCATGTTTTTGACTGAAATCGGAATATTAGAGAATAAAATGGTATATCAGCATGTGGGAAGACCTGTGAGTAAATTGAGATGTATTGACCAAAATAAAATTAGTTTTTACGTATAAGCGACTTATGATAAGTCGCTTATATTTTTAAAATTTTTTGTTGAGAGATGTGAGACTACTCATTTAGTAAGGTAAAAAAATGTCGAAAAAAAGATATAATTGTCAAATTATGTTGCAGTAAGACTTGTTCGATGTTAAATTCTTATTAATAAGAAAAAAGGAAATAGGTTCGTTTCATTCTCATACCCTATCTTTTGTAATTATTTAGTATAAACAAGGTTGAAAATTTCTTTTTTCTAGTATGTTTTATATTTATTAAACAATAGAAAGATTTCCGAGTTTATATTTCTGAAATTTCAGAAATATAAACTCGCCAGGAGATTGAAATTAATTACATTCGTTCAACAAAAGGATTTTAACAGGAAAAATTGAAAAAGAAAGGATTATTTATATGAAGAAAAGGAATCATTATATATTTCAAAAACCGATGAAAGTACTTGCGACATCTGCTATTTTGACAACTACATTATTTACACCTATTATAACAAACAATTTAAATGTACACGCTGAAACAGTTAATCAACCAACTACAAATCAATATGAACTAAGGGAGTTTGACCTACCAGCTACAGGAAGCTATCAGGATGAAGCAACAAGAGAGAGAAGAAGTGAACAAAAAACCTATATACCAACTGGGATTTATATACAACCGAATGAAGAAGTTACAGTTGAAGTATCAGGAACGAATAAGATTAGAGCAATTATTGGAACACATGGCTATGATAAAGAATGGGGAAAAGAAATTAAACTTTCTCCTGGTACGAATAAGATTTCATCTCCAAATGGTGGGTTATTAGGACTTGATAATAATCAAACTACAGGAACAGTTAAGGTGAAAGTTACACAAGGCGGGAGCCATGTCCCGCTCTTTGAATTAGGAAAGCATACGAAAGCAGACTGGATTGCGATGATGGACAAGTATCCAAATGCACATGCTGTTCAATTAAAATCAAAGAAAGCAGTGCTTACGGTTACTCAAGATAGTGCTAAGAAGCATATAGTGAATCAAGATCCTATCCCGTTATTAGAAACATATGATGAAATGATTCGAGCGCAAGATAAAATATCTGGATTATCTGAAACAGATCCTAATCCTTTACATCGTTCGACTCAACGTATTTGGGCCTTTATAGAAAATCCTAACAAACCAACATGGGGCATGTATGCAAGTCTAGATGGAGCTGCATTTACTACTGCTGGTAACGCAATTGAAAGTGCTTTAAATGTAAATAAATTTGGATGGGGACAAATGCACGAAGCGGGACATGCAAGACAACAACACCCATGGACGTGGAATGATTTAAGAGGAATGGGTGAAGTAACTGTTAATCTATATTCTTTAGCTGCACAAAAGCGATTATTCCCGAATCAACCGACGCGTTTAGAAAAATCCGGTGATTACGATAAAGCCTTTGTATACTTAAAACAAACAGATAAAGACTATAAAAATATTAATGACTTGTTTGTGAAACTTGTTATGCTTTGGCAACTTCATCTCGCATATGGTGAGGATTTTTATCCGAATCTTCACAAACTATATCGAGAGTTACCAAAGGATCAACTTCCAAAAACGGATGAAGAGAAAATTCAAGCATTTATTTACAATACATCCAAAGTAGCGAAACAAAATGTACTCCCGTTTTTTGATCAATGGGGACTGAAAGCATCGCAAGAAACGCGACAAAAAATAGAAGCTTTGAACTATCCGATATTAACCGCACCTATTTGGGAAGCCACAGATTCTAAACCTGTAATTGTAGAAGAAATTCCAGATATGGAACCGAATTTTACAGTACCTGTTGGAGCGACAGTTAATATAGGTAATTCATTCGACCCAATGTCAGGAGTGTCTGCTACTGATAAGGAAGACGGAGACCTTACTAATAAAATAACAGTTGACGGTAAAGTAGATACCTCTAAAGCAGGCACTTACGAGTTAATTTACACAGTTAAAGACTCTAAAAATCATAAAGTAAACGCGAAACAAACGGTTACGGTTAAAGAAAAAGAAGAAATAAAAGATGAGGCGCCATTACTAAAAGTGCCCTCAGAAACTAAAATTTCGGAAGGGGATAAATTCGAACCAATGAGAGATGTAAGTGCTACTGATAAAGAAGATGGTGACCTTACATCAGAAATAAAATATGAAGGTGAAGTAGATACAAATACACCTGGCACTTGCACGATTAAATACACAGTTAGAGATTCTGCAGGTCATTTGGCAACTCAAATACAAACTGTAACAGTTAAAGAAAAAGAAAAACCTATTGAGATTCAAGAGCCTGAGTTAACTGTACCTACTGAAGGGAATATGAATGTAGAAGACAAATTCGCACCAATGACTGGGGTTAAAGCAATTGAGAAAGAAGATGGCAATATTACTGATAAAGTAAGACATTTTGGTGAAATAGATATATTTAAAACTGGTACTTCCGAGGTGAAATTCCTTGGTCGTGACTCCGGTAGTAATGAGGTAATTACAATACAAAAAGTGGTAGTGAAAGATAAAGAAAATGGTATTAATAATATCTCTAACAACAGTAATTCTGATGAAAAAGAAGATACGTATAAAGAGCTTCCAAAAGCAGGTACAAGTACAAATAACAGTGCAGCAATAGGCATATTGATGGTTCTTGTAGGTATGATAATTACTTTTGGTTGCAAATTTAAAAAGGTACTAAAATAGTTGTACCTCAGTGTATTTAATAAAAGTAAGACTGAATCAGGAGCTCAAATTGAAACAATGGAGAGATTGACACTCCCACGTTTAAAGAAGGACTAAAGTCCTGTGTGGGCTTTCTCGTATCGTAAATTCTGTAATTTTTTTGTTACCTTCAAATGAATCAGCTATATGTTAAAATATTTATATTCCTCCTAATCAATTCATGTGATTAGGTGTGCCCTAAGGAGCCCCTATCTCCTAAGGGCACTTTTCATAATCTATTATTCTTTCTTATTTCCCTACTCTATAAAGTAAATTGAACTCCTATAATAAAACTTTATATGCTTGCATACCCACAAATCATCATCCTTAACATCACATCAGATGCCTTGAAATCTCTCTTCAGGACATTAGGTACTTTTCCCGTGATACGAGAAGTATTAAGCCATTATTACCACTGTTTATAGATATGTATTTTTTACACAATTAAAATTGATTAGCTATCTGCTTTTCAGTATTTATTCTTATAAAGTATAAAGTGTCAAATATACATTAGTTCTTCGCCAAGATTCCCTAAAAAAATATATCCATAGGAAAGCGTGTAGAACCTTGCTATAACGATAATAAGAAAATACAGCCAATATGTTAGCTATATGCCTGCATTACAATTGTAGGATTAGCAAAAACAAAATAATAATTTGGAAATGCTGCATAAATTGTATGAACAAATATTAATAATCCTATCTATTGTTGAAGAGAACTAAAAAAGAAGTTGTTCCTAAAAAGTCGTTTTTTAACGAATTTTTGAGACAACTTCTTTTCTTACATATTGTAAGTTAAATTTGAGAGTAAAATAAAATTAAGCATGTTATTATTTTGTAGAAATTCCTACATACGATGAAATATCAACATTTAATGCTTCTGCTAAGCGAATACCATATTCACGATCTGCACGGAAGAAGTTACAAATAGCTAGTAGTTTCGTACGCTCATTTACGTCTTTCAAGTCATTAGTTAAGTTTGCAATTAAGTTGTCTTGCTCTTCTTTAGAGAATGAACGATAACGCTCACCGGCTTGTTTGAAGTCGTTCGGTTTCTCATTTTTTTCACGAGATACATAGCCTTCAACTCTCATAGTTGAATCGCGGTAAGTTGGGTCTTCAACTGGATTTTCAGTATGGCGGCTCGGTTCATAGTTTATTGTAGATGGGTTTTGATTTACTTGCATCGCACCATCACGTTGTTGATTACGAACAGTTGCGTATGGGCAGTTTACAGGGATTTGTAAATAATTTGCACCAAGTCGGTAACGCTGTGTATCTGGATAAGAGAATAAACGACCTTGTAATAGTTTATCTTCAGATGGTTCAATACCAGGTATAGTTGCACTTGGTGTAAAGGCCGCTTGCTCTACTTCCGCAAAAAAGTTTTGTGGGTTACGATTTAGTGTCATTGTCCCTACTTCAATGAGTGGGAAACAATCTTCTGGCCATACTTTTGTTGGATCTAATGGATCGAAATCTAAAGAATCCATTTGATTTAATTGCATCACTTGTACGTGTAGATCCCATTTTGGATGATTTCCTTTTTCAATCGCATCGAATAAATCGCGAGTTGCATGATTAAAATCTTTACCTTGTACTTGTTCTACTTCTTTTGCACTTAAATTTCGTACACCTTGCTGTGGTTTCCAATGATATTTAATGTAAACAATTTTACCTTTTGCATTAATCCATTTAAATGAATGGACTCCGAAGCCTTCCATTTCACGATAGTTTGCTGGTGTACCATAATCAGAAAATACCCATGTCATCATATGAGTAGATTCTGGTGTTAACGTCATAAAATCCCAATAACGATCTGGCGTTTGAATATTTGTATCAGGTGCTGGTTTTAAAGAATGCACCATGTCAGGGAATTTAATTGCATCACGAATGAAGAAAACTGGTAAATGGTTACCTACGATATCGTAGTTTCCTTCTTCTGTATAAAATTTAACAGCGAACCCACGCGGATCACGTGCTGTCTCCGGAGAGCCTTGGCCATGAATAACTGTTGAGAAACGAACGAATACAGGCGTTTCAGTTCCTTCATTTTGTAAAAATGCTGCCTTCGTATATTGCTTCATACTTTTTTTGGTTACAAATACACCGTGAGCACCTGCACCACGTGCATGTACAACACGCTCTGGAATACGTTCACGATCAAAATGAGCAAGCTTTTCTACTAAATGATAGTCTTCTAATAATACCGGTCCACGGCGACCAGCTGTACGAGAATTTTGGTTATCTCCAACTGGAGTACCTTGGTTTGTTGTTAAGCGATTATTTGGATTCATGAAGTGGAACCTCCTGTTTATAAATAATAATAATGATTTTCTTATAATAATTATTATTATTTAATATATATTTTGTTTTATTGCTTGTCAATGATTAAAAATCGTTTTTATTTCATTTTTTGAGGTAGAGTCCGCGAATCAATCCATAAATATATCTTGTATATTTACCATAGCCAACCTAAAATACTCTGTAATAAATCCATGACTCTGTATTATCACCTAAAATTATCCAACCGGTTAGTAATCTTCTAAACTAGAGCATACTAATCACACATCTTTTCTGCAGTTTCATTCCCCTTATATTTATATAAATTAATCCGTATGAGTACTCGTCCAGCATTTTGGATTTTTTTTCAAAACCCCTACAGTGGTAACTATATGCTCAACTAAGTAATTATTACATATTATGTAGTATGTATATTAAGTTATAATTATTATAAATTGATAATTGATAAAAGTAAATAATTTGTCGATAAATGTCATAAAAAAACCAATATCAATTCTTTTTTTATAATTTTTATAAAAAAAGAATTGATATTGCATGGAGATTATATTAATATCATTCGAGGATATTATGTACTATTTGGGGCTACCGCCAGCATTTTGGAACAACCAAGCTTCTTAAATGAAAAGATCTCTAGCGTACGATATTCGCCTTTAGGCTAGGAAGATATTAATTTCTTAGGAGAATATAAGTTTGGGAGATTACACCCAATAAGTTTACATTGCTTATGTCTTTTGAATATTAAAGAGCCGATTTGCTCATAACGAGGTAAATTGGGCTCTTTTCTTCTCTGAATTTTCTTAGCTTGGTTTTTTTCTGAAATAAACGTTAATTATGAGGAGAGAATGCCGATGCTTAGAAAATGCCGAAATATAGGGAGCTTATTATTAATTCTTACTTTGCTAATTATAGCTTGTGTATTACAGGCCTTGGGAGAGGAGAATGGGGAATGACGGATGCAATTATAGAAATTTTTATGAAATTCATTGTGATTTATTGTATAGGCTGTTTTGGTGGTAGTTTGTTATGGAAAACGAAAACAGATTGAAAGATGAGGAGATTCACTATGAGCCTTCCCACCCAAAAAAAGATGTTGCAGCGGGTTAAAAAAAAGGCAACGTCAAACTGTAATGATGATCCTTTGGCTTTTGCAATAGGGATTAGAAATGGATTTTTAATGGTAATGCCATTTTGGTTAGTTGTATTGTATTTAGTTATATGAAAACTCCATAACTACGAAAGGGTGAAAGAAATGATTGCTTCGAATGGGATTGTAGATTTCCATTCGAGAAAGCAGGCCCAAGAATTCACAATGGAGATGACAAAACAAATGCTTCATGAAACCGTTGGATTCAAGTGGGGGAGAACTACATAATCATTTTTAAGTGGAGGCACCTTTTATATTAAAGCTAAGTTTGAACTACTCACCACTTAACGTCCTTACGGACTGTTTGAAGTGGGAGATTCCTGTGAACACCGATGTATCCACCGGTTATCTTAGCAGGCTCTACCCGTAGTCCCTACGGTGAAAACATAAGTATCTTGTACGTTGACTCACACACTACCTACTTTAGCTTGGTTTTCGCAACTTCGGCAAGCGTGGGGCGATAGAACGTTGAAGATTTTACGGTTGCAACGTTTTTCTGCAACCAACCTCATGTCTTCAGTTTTCGAAGAGCAATTTGTACAAGTAAATGATAGCAAACATGTTGGCTTATGCCAACCGACATTCATCGCCCACCTAAAATTGATGCTTTACACCTTCACATTTTTGAGGAAGGAGTCTTCTGTCGGAAAACGATAAAGAACAAGCTCATTTATCCGAACTTAAGGTGTTTGTTGTACAAAGTGAGAAGAAGGACAGCTTTTTAGAATATATCACTAGCCATTTGAGATTATCCTTCCTTTCATGCTTTTTAAATCATGTTAGCTCGTAAAGATTCAATGCGTGCTCTTTGTTCCTATCCTTTCTGGATCGTATATGAGGGCAATAGAGGGGGAAATAACAAAATGAGTTTAATCACTCCACATTATTTGCTTGTAGGCGGATGTTCGAAAGACAAAGTGTTACAGGCACATAAAAAAGCAAAAGAAATATTTAATCCGAATAATGAAATGAATAAATTGATAAGTCCGTTGAAAAGCGACTCCTTTTTTATACTTTACGACGGCAGCCATCACAGATGGAAAAATGAAGATGAATATATGAAGGCGAAAACGGCATATATTCAATACCTTGTAGAGTCTGATATTCAGTTTGTAGAAATGGCAACACAAGAATTGATTTCTTGAAAGCATGCAAAAGGTCCAAAAAAACTAGAACAGCACATCTATCATGTAGAAAGAAAAAAACGGTGCATCATTAATCAGCTAATCAATTGGGGAGTTTCAAGAGGCCTAACTTTATTTAGGTGAATCAGAAGAGAACTTGGATTATCTAGTCAAAGCATTTTGGGGTGTATATAAAAACGTGGGAATTTAAGAGCAAACGATGAAAAATATTTCGTTTTCACGTAATAAATTATGTGGTGCTAGAGTTGACAGGAGAATGAGATTAAGGACGAAAAAGTCCTATCACTTAATTAATATAAGGCGAATAAACTAGGGATACCACTCCATGTCCACCAACTTAAGAATCTTTACTAGCTCCACGTTATTCTTTCTAAAAGACTAAATAGAAAGGATGACAGTTTTTTTACTAGATTTTTAAGTTGATGGACATATATAGTGACTCCTAGGAGTTGATACATATAAAAAAAGAGCTCATGTATATACAATTTTAAAAAAATAAACTACCAGAATCTTAGAACTTATATCAAACCAATAGCCGTTTATCAACAAGAGTAAAGGAGCGGTGAGTATGACAACAATTTTAGTATTAGAAGATGATATAACCATCCGTAGTTTTATTACATTGAATATGAAGCGTGCTGGTTTCAATGTTTTAGAAACCGATACAGGTGAAAAAGCTCTTAAGCTTTTAGAACAGCATAATGTTGATATTGTAATACTTGATGTTATGTTACCAGGAATAGATGGATTTCGGGTATGCAAAAGCATACGAAAAAACAATGAAGATATTGGTATTATTATATTAACGGCACTTGTTCAAGAGAAAGATCAGGTACACGGTTTGACAATTGGGGCAGATGATTATATTAAAAAGCCATTTAGTATAATTGAATTAGTAGCACGTGTACAATCATTGCTAAGAAGAATTCAAAAAAATAAAAAGGAATTGGAATTGATTCATTCGGGGCCATTTCAATTAAATCTTCTGCTAGGAGAATTATATAGGAATGAGATAGTAATTGATTTAACTCCAACAGAGCATATTATTTTACGATATTTAATGGAAAATTCCATGAAACCAATTTCACGAAATGAACTCTTAAATAAAATATGGGGTATAAATTGTGTAGGCAATACAAAAGTCATCGATGTGAATATCAATCGTCTTCGTCAGAAGATCGAAACTAGTCCTTCTAATCCTGAGTTTCTCCTTACGGTACGGGGAAAAGGATATAGATGGAACGAAAACAAGCATTGCAACTAATTTGGCAGAAAATCGATTCGCTTATACTTTTTTTTAATTACAAAAGTATTTACAAAACTTACAAAAACTATTTTTACTATTGAAAGCATTTTAATATTAGTGTTAAGAAAACAAGTTTTTTGTGGATAACTTGTTTTCTTTCACCCTTACAGAACTGTCATCTTTATGTAAGGATATTAGATAGTTTATTTAGCTTTTAAAATTAATAATAGGATTATAGCAATCAACAATAAATTTTTAAAAATTATAGGAGTGTGTTAATAATGATCGTAACAACAACTAATACTATTCAGGGTAAAGAAATTATTGAGTATATAGACATCGTAAACGGTGAAGCAATTATGGGTGCAAATATCGTACGCGACATCTTTGCTTCTGTTCGTGACGTTGTAGGTGGCCGTTCTGGTGCTTATGAAAGTAAATTAAAAGAAGCTCGTGACATTGCCATGGAAGAAATGAAACAACTTGCAACGCAAAAAGGAGCAAATGCAATTGTTGGTATCGATGTAGACTACGAAGTCGTTCGTGATGGAATGCTAATGGTTGCAGTAAGCGGTACAGCTGTACGTGTCTAAATAGCAAGTAAACTATAACCTAATTGGTGAACTGCAACTCTACTTGTTAGACATAACTAACAAGTAGAGTTGCAGTTTTTTATAGAAAAATATTCTTTGAAAAAAATTAGTTACATGTGGTTCTGGTGAATAGTTAATATGTATCAAACAAGTCGATACATTAGGTTTAGGATTTATACAATCGCTATTAACTATTGGAATTTCTGGCCTAGCCCAAAAAAGATTCTTGCGAAATTACATGAAGGGAATCAATTCCTTGGTAAAGGTCAATTTCTGCTACTAGAAATCGCTGATTTGGTTAAGACAAGATACCTAAGTACAAGTATATGGTTAGAAACCATCAAATATGATTTTAGAATTATGTATTATATGAAAAAGCCAAATGCAACATTTTCAGATGAATTAAAGGAAGTAAAAAAAAGAGAATAAGAGTGTCTCAAGCATACCAGGGTATGTTGAAAAAATAAAAAACTAATTAAATCAAAAAGATGATGCAGAATAAATTATTAATATTATAAACATATATCGATTCAAAAGGAGATGTTTAGTTTGTTAAATTATGAAAAAGACGCAGAAGTTTTTAAGGCATTAGCTCATCCAGTAAGAATTGAAATTTTGAAAGAATTAATTATAAGAGGGGCATGTAATGTAACACAAATTGTAGGTATACTGGGTATCCCACAATCTACTGTTTCACAGCATTTAGCAAAGATGAAATCTCAAAAATTAATTAGAAATGATAGAAAAGGATTAGAAGTCTACTATAGTGCCCAAAACAAAACTATTAATTCCATTGTTGAAATACTACTAGATTACAAATCTACTAATTGTAAGTAAAAAATAATAATCTTTGTTCCAGAACCCCCTAAGTCAATCAAGGATTCTTAGCGGATTGATGAGACGTATGTAAAAATTAAAGGTCAATGGATGTACTAATACCGTGCTGTTATTTAAAGTTAATACAATTAATTTTCATGTTTCAAATACGTCAATGAATCCTTATGATTGAACTACCCCCACTTTCACTTCTTTTAGAAGAGGGGGATTCCTAGGTAAAGAGTTAGGCTATCTCCACAGTCCTTGCGGTTAGAAGCCTTATCGCTTCATTCTTTAGATTGATACTTGCGTTATAAACATTTTCAGTCTTCCTTCTTTTTAATTAACTCTTTTACAAAATCTTTTACTTTCTCTTTTTCTACCTCACTACATTTTATTTCTTCAAATTCAGTTAGGTTTATATGGATTTCTTGTAATAGTTCATAAATATCCTTCATACTATCTCACCTCATAAATTCTTTCTTATTTGAATTTTTTATCGTTTTCCGACAGAAAACTCCTTCCTCAAAAATGTGAAGGTGTGAAACACCAATTTTAGGTGGGAGATGAATGTCGGTTGGCATAAGCCAACATATTTGCTACCATACACTTGTACAGATTGCTCTTCGAAAACTGAAGATATGAGGTTGGTTGCAGAAAAACGTTGCAACCGTAAAATCTTCAACGTTCTATCGCCCCACGCTTGCCGAAGTTGCGAAAACCAAGCTAAAGTAGGGAGTGTGGTGAGTCAACGTACAAGATACTTATGTTCCCACCGTAGGGACTACGGGTAGAGCCTGCTAAGATAACCGGTGGATACATCGGTGTTCGCAGGAATCTCCCACTTCAAACAGTCCGTAAGGACGTTAAGTGGTGAGTAGTTCAAGCGATTAAGAAAGTAAATCTAAGGCATATTTAGTAAAAACTTATTATTTCCGTATTATCTATATATTTAATTTGTAATGTGTGATGATAATAATAGATATACAATTTCTTATACCTTATATAACGTATTAAACAAAGTAATCTTTCACACTTATCACAATTTTTTTTGTTACCATACGATTTTATGGTAACAAAAAATTGGAAATGTCTATTTCTTAAATTGTATTATTTAAAATACTGTCCAATTACTCCCCTCTATTTTTGTAAATATTTACTTGATTGACAATTTTCTTTTTAAGTATCACTATTTTTATATCAAATAATTACTGAAAATTCGGAATTTTATTTAAAAAATTTTGAATATGTCTTTCTTGAAAAAAATTGTGATAATATTAAAAAAAACGATTTAAAGTTAATATTTCCCACCCTATTTTTAATTGAATTATTTTTTCATTTGAGTATCCTTACCTTATTTACTTCCTATTTGTTAGTTTATTGTATTCTGTTCTATATATTTATTTTTTAATGCGGTTGTTTAAAAATAAAAAGGTAGTCAGTCTGCAATATCTAAATAAATTAATTAGATGTTAAAGGGGGAAAAAACATTGAAATTGAAAAAAACTGTAAGTTCATTAGTATTAAGTGCTGCAATACTTGGTTCAGGAGCAACAGCAGCATTTGCTGCAACAGAATATGTAGGGGGGGGAACATGGAATTATGGAACCGGTGGTGGTTCAGTTTGGTCAAATTATTACCACGGAAGCAAAGTTCACAAATCTTCAGTAATCGGACAATATTATTATAGTTCTCCATGGACGAACCCAGGTTACACTTCATATGCAAGTGCACCTGATACAGCTGGTGTAGATGAATCTTATTGGTCTGTTAAATAAAAAGTAAGAAAAATCCTAGAACTCGTGGGTTATTACCTGCATGTTCTAGGATTCTATTTTATGTTACTTAAATACATATAGATAAGTAAATTATTTTTGTTAATATTTGAAGACAAAGAGTATTCTATCTTCATTTGAATTTTAAATGAAAATAGGATACGGAAAATGGAGACTGGTATGAAAAAAATATTAATTACATTAGTACTTGTAGCCTATGCTGTATCTTCATTTGTACTTACTAAGCACTTTGAAAAAAGAGAAATGGTAAATATTAATTTTTCTGATAGAAATGGAATTCAAGTGGTTGAATTGAATAAAGATGAACGCCCGGAAGATAAACTGAGAAAGATTGAGGAATTATCCAAAAAGGAAAAAATCAACATCTATAAATTATCATATAAACCGATTAAAACTTCAAAAAAACAAAAAGTAATTATCTATGCAGCTATAGGGGATGAAACACAATTCAAACAAAAATATCCACTAGAATGGGGAAAGATATTCAATCAAGATCATTCCGTAGCAAGTTATTTGTCATCAAGAGATACGAAAGATAAAGAGCAGGTTGGAAAGATAAACATATTTTCACCTGAACTTATGGTAGAAATTAAACCTATAGAAGCGGCAAAGGATGAAAACTTGAGAGGCGCTTATTTTGTTGATAGTAACAATCCAAACGTTGTTCAAAAGGTAAAAGAGAAATTAAATACGGAAATCGGGTTCAAAACAGAAGAGTCAGAACGAGCAGGTGCTATGAACATCCTAGAAAATCAGGGAGTTGATAAGTACTTTATTATAGTTCTTACTATAGTTCTGTTACTCATCTTCCTGAGTTTTTTATATTATATATTATTAAATTATAAAAGTTTGGCAATTAGAAAACTGTTTGGATATACGGATAGAGAACTGATTTTTAAGCATCTATTAAAAGAAAGTATTCAAATTCATACGTTATCCTTAATGGTAGTTATTATAGGACAAGTAATATACTTGTTTTTTTATAATAGGATGAGTAAATTCTTAGATTTTGGTAGTACATGGATTGTGTGGCAATTAATTTTTTCAGGTATTTCTATTCTAGTTAGCCTACTTCCTTCTTTAATGATATATCATATAAAAATTCTGGAACTATTAAAAAATAAAAAACCATTAAAACTAGTTCAATTTTTAAATTATAGTTCAAAGTTTATCTTTTCGATTTTTCTAATTATCTTCTCTTTTAATCTTATAAATTATTATCAAGATCTATCTGTACAAAACTCTAACCAGGAAAAATGGGATACAACAAAAAATTATAGTTTTTATGAATATCAAAGTAATATTATAGGCGACCGCACAAACTGGGAATATGAAACTGGAATTAAAAGCAAGAAACTATTTGGAATAACTAACCAAAAAGGGGCTTTGCTTATAAAACCATCAGATGGTATAACGTACAAAAAACAGTTAGAGTATAACAATTCTTTAAACAATACTATAGGAGATGTTAAAGAGTATGATCCTCACGGCGGTAACACCCTTCAAGTGAATTCTAATTATTTACATGATAATCCAGTTTATGATTTGAATGGTAAAAAAATCAATATCGATGCTGATTATGGTGACTATTTAGTTATATTAGTTCCCAATAAATATCGCAGCAACGAAGCTGATATTTTAAAAATGTATAAAGAATGGTATCAATTCACAAGGTTTATTGATGAAGATAAACATAAGGAAAGCATAGGAGAAAAAATTGAACCACATAAACAGGTTGAAATTAAACTTACCTATATCCAAGATAACCAAAAACATTTTTTGTATAATCCTATGCTAGAGGTTAAAAACCAAAATTATAGCAAGGACGCTATATTGATTGTTGTTAACTCAGAAAATATGGGTGGAGACAGCTATTTAAGTTATTTAACTGGGCGTTATTTTTTCCCAAAAGTAGATAATCCAAGTCAGCCTTATAAAGAATTAAAAGAAGACATTAAAATCGCAGGTCTTCAAGATATCATTCTTACAACGCCGTCATTATATAGTATTGTAGATGATTATCTCTTTAAATTAAAAAGCGAACTTCAATTTACTCTTCTTTTTGTAACATTATTACTTAGCATAGAGATTATTATTACTTGTTTTACAGTTTTAAATTATTTAGAAAGAAATAAATTTATTCATGCCGTTCAAAGAATCAATGGCTTTGATTTTTATAAGCGACACAGTAAAATCTGTTTTCTCTTAAGTCTTTTTTGGTTAATAATTTATTTAGGTGCATTAACATTTAAATTAACAACTTATACAATTATTTCACTTATAATTCCAACTTATTGGTTAGTTGAATTATTAATTGTTTATTTCATCATTCGATTTGTAGAAAAGAAGAAAAATAAGGACGTATTAAAAGGAGCGTAGTTCAAGTGGAAATTGAGCTAAAAAATATATCTAAGAAATATGAAAATAAACAAGTGCTTGATAATTTTAATTTGGTTGTAAATAAAGGAGAAATGATGGCTATTACGGGTCAAAGTGGAACCGGAAAATCAACGCTATTAAATATAGTAGGTCTTTTAGAAGAACCAGACTCTGGAGATGTAATCATACAAGGAATAGAAAACGCTTGGAAGAGCGAGAAAAAACAAATCGAGCTTTTTAGATATACAATAGGCTATCTCTTTCAAAATTATGCATTAATTGATAATGAGACTGTGAGCAAAAATTTAGATGTAGCACTAGAATATGTTAAGTTACCTAATAAAGAGGACAAGAAAAAAGAAGTTCTAGAAAAAGTTGGGCTACTAGACAAATTAAACAGTAAAATTTATCAACTTAGTGGTGGAGAACAACAAAGAATAGCATTAGCTAGGCTCATGTTAAAAAAGAATGATATCATCCTAGCAGATGAGCCGACTGGATCATTAGATGAAGTGAATCGGGATCAGGTGCTTAGTATATTAAAGTCATTAAATAATGAAGGAAAAACAATTCTAATTGTTACTCATGACCCTGAAGTGTCTAAAATATGTACGAACGTTGTTACACTATAAATTTTGAAAATAAGGTATTAACGGTTATGGTGCAAAAATTTCAAAATAATTGTAATGAAAAATCCCCCATAGATTTTATACCTATGAGAGCTGCCTAAGGGTATTTCATATTTGACTTAGTTCTATTGTAATAGGCTTTCGCCATACATGAGAAACATAAAGATCCAAAAACTAACTCTCATAACAAGAAATTCTTTACACCTTTGCTGAAAGGAAATGTACGCTTATCTTATAATAAAGAATGCTCTTTTAAATAACAAAAAGGGCATTCTTTTTTTTAGTGGCTTTATTCTCCAGTATTCAACTTCATTTTAACTGAGGCTTTAGCCTTTTCCGGTAGATGTCCTTTAATTCCCAGTCAGAAAGGTTTCGTTTTTGTGCAACTATTTGAATTGACGCAATTTCGTGATAAGCCTAAAACCACATGCCCATCAGCTTAAGAAAGTAAATACCCCAAAACGAGAAAATTGGCATCTCCACATAAAAATATACAATTTTTTTGTTTTGGGGATGCTTCAAAATATTAGCTTGATAGCAATGGAATTCGTACATATGGATAATAAACAAACAGATTTCAGTTTCTAATTCATATTAGAAGTAATGTACCTATTTCTTCTGTACTTAAACCATTTAATTTTATACAGGTTTCTAGGGATAGGTTATAGGAATATTACTTTGGCTAAGATTCAATTATGGAGAATTAGTGAAAATAAACAATAAAATCACCTTATGAAAGACTTTTGTAATATTTACGTAAGAGATTTGAAAGGTTTTTAAATTAAAATAACCTTCTGAACGTAAGATTCGGATTAATAAATAGAAAAATAAAAAATGAGGAATGACGTTATGAATGGAAAAGAAACAAAAAAGGTAAAAAAGATCCTCCCTGTAGGAATTGGAAAGAAGGTAATCCCTGCAACAGCGGCATTAGGTATTCTTTTTTCTATGGCTCCTGTTGGAGAAAATAAGGCTAGTGCAGGGATAGGTGCGGTAGTAGATATAACTATTACTGTATTAGGTGCTGTAGCAAACACTTATGAAGCGCTTGGAATAAGCCCAGGGGATCGAGACCCAGGTACTCACATTGATGTATATGCAGAAAACGAAACTTACCAAGCTCCTAGTTTTAAATCTGGGGAATTTAATATTTCCATGTACCATACACAAGGTGATTTGAATTTTCTTAAACAAATTAAAGTACGCTATCCAAATGGAAAAATTGAAATTCATCAACTAAAATCTGGGCAACAGCTTAAAATTACTGAAGCAGGTGCAATTATAGATTTAAACCCTAATGCAGCAAATGTCTCAGAACACGATCTTCTTTACATTACACAAGCACAATTAGACGAAGGAAAGACCGGAGTTGTGATAAATCAAGGCCAACATGCATTTGTAGAAAAAGCATCTGGTAAAAACCCAAGATTTCTTGGCCCACTTTACAAAAAATATTCCGGCGACTCCTTTGGCGATTGGACGGTGATTGCTAGAAATTCAGATTACCTATTTGATCAGATAGCAAATAAATTATCAGATGAACAAAAACGATTGATAACATTAACTTCAAAGCCAGTATCTAAAGATGTCCTTGACAACTATGTTAATAATGATCCTAAAGCTCGTGCAGATTTTTATGATCGATTATCTGATGTATTGGCGGAGCGTACTAACGTCCTAGAGACATCTATGGCACTGCCATTCATTACACTAAATGACGGTAAAGGTTATCAAATTATCCCTTATAAAAAAGGAACGAATAAAGTAATTGTAAAGACAGGTTCAAGATATCTTTCAGGAAAAGAAGGAAACGGACTTCAATATTCTGATTCGCTTGGCGATGATGAAGTGTTTGAACTTGTTCAGATAGGAAATTCTAACGATGGTAAATTTCAATTCCGTTTGAATAACAAAAATGGGGTAAGTCTGGCTGGTAATCAATATACTTCTCAATTTAGTACTGATTGGAGTTTCAAATCTGAAATTCGTTTCTCTGATAAAAGCAACAATGAAATTAAGAATTGGTTAATAGAGTGGTATCCGGGTAAAGAAAATGAGAAACAAAATTATGACAAAATAGAGATTATATCTAATGAAAAGGACCCTACTAAATATAGTGCAAAAGATTCCTCTGGAAACGTGATAAAGAACAGTTGGATCAATCGAGGTACTGGTTATTCCTTTGCAGATGCTGAAGGAGTCATTTTGACAGGCTGGCAAGAAATTAAGGAGAAGACTTATTATTTCTCATCCCCTTATGGCTACATGGTTACTGGCGGAGGAAGTGATTCACTAATTGATGGGAAGTACTATAACTTCAATGACTCCGGTGTTCTGCAACGATCAGCATGGAGAGACCTATACTATTCTGATGCTTCTGGAGCGTTTGTTAAAGAAGGCTTGAAAGATATAGATGGGAAAATTTATTATTTCCAAAACTTCGTGCCAAATAAAAAAGAACTACGTTTAGAAGATCAAGATGTCATCCTTCACTTTTCCGAAAAAGGTGTGCTGGAGAGAGTTTCTAATCTAAATGGGGAAGCTATAAACAACGCTGTTAATGTTAAGCTTGACAACAAAATATTAGCATTTAATAACGACGGTTCAATTTTGAAAACAGGAATCAACAAAAATGCGAACACAATAGCATATTATAGTTTAGAAGATGGAGCTTTCTATACCGGATGGAAAATGATAGACGGTAAAAGATACTATTTCACAAATGGCCACAATACTATTTTCAATAATTATGAAAACATTGACGGAAAAAGATTTTATTTCCATGAAGATGGATCAGTTAACCGAGCAGGTTTTGAAAAAATCGACGGTAAACTATATCACTTTGACAATAACGGCGTAGCACAAACGGGCTGGCAAACTATCGATAATAAATATTATTACTTCGATGAGAATGGGGCAGCTAAAACAGGATGGTTCCAAGTTGGTGGTGGATATAGGCCTTGGCCTCTTGCATATGGATACCTTTGGTATTGTGCTAAGGAAGATGGTTCCCTTTATGCAGACGGTTGGTTTAAAATCGACGGTAAAGATTATCACTTTGACCAATGGGGACATAAAATGTAATAACATAATGATGGTTTGAAAATTTAGCCTATACGTATAAAAATGGATCATGACATGGACTGAGTATATTTTCCATGTTATGAACCGGTTTAATCTTTTCAGATATACTCCCTCTTATTGGTTACCGATTAGATTCTGTGAGACTGAATAAAAAATTCGAACTAGACTTAAGTTTACTTGAAGCTAAATATATATTGGAATTTATGATGAAAGAAATTGGACCGCATGTATATAATCAAGATGTAGAAGATGCATGTAAAACATTACGTCCTCAGATGGATGTTATTGAAGAAGAAATTTACATGCTACAAGTTCCAATAAAATCGAAGTGATACACCCGAGCCACCTTTTTTGTAAAACAAAAAGGTGGCTTTTGTCAGCTCATAAATCCTTAACGTAGGAAAATCAGTTATTCAACTTTTAAAAATCTCTTAGCTTAGGTTTTATCATTTTAGCCAAGAAGACTCCTTCCTCAAGGAACGCGAAGTGAGTAGGTGGGAGATGAATTGGCTTCGAACAACGGATGGCAGGAAGCCATCTTAATTGTTCGACATACATAAACTGTTACTTCACTACCTATCGAATGTACGTTTGTTGTATGATAGACACATATCGAAATGGGGGTGAAACGAATGATGATCAATAAAGCATATAAATTTCGTATCTATCCAAATCAAGCACAAGCGACCCTAATCAATAAAACGATTGGCTGTTCTCGTTTTGTATTCAATCATTTCCTATCTCTATGGGATAATGCATACAAAGAAACAGGAAAAGGTTTGACATATGGTACATGCTCTGCCAAACTTCCTGCCATGAAGAAAGAGTTTGTTTGGCTAAAAGAAGTGGATAGTATTGCGATTCAGTCGTCTGTTCGCAACCTTGCGGATGCTTATACACGCTTTTTCAAAAAACAAAACAGTGCTCCGCGTTTCAAATCTAAGAAGAACAACGTACAATCTTATACCACAAAACAAACAAATGAAAACATTGCCGTTATAGAAAACAAAATTAAATTGCCAAAACTAGGTCTTGTTCGATTTGCCAAAAGTCGTGAAGTAAAGGGACGTATTGTAAATGCTACAGTTAGACGGAACCCTTCTGGCAGATACTTTGTGTCATTGTTAGTCGAAACAGAAGTGCAAGAACTTCCGAAAACACATTCTTACATTGGAATGGATGTGGGACTAAAAGATTTCGCTATTTTGTCAGATGGAACAACCTATAAAAATCCGAAGTTTTTTCGATCATTAGAAGAGAAGTTGGCAAAAGCACAGCGTGTTCTTTCTAGAAGAATGAAAGGATCTTCTCGATGGAATAAACAACGAGTAAAAGTAGCTAAAATTCATGAATATATGGCGAATGCTAGAAAAGATTACTTGGACAAAATCTCGACTGAAATCATCAAAAACCACGATGTTATCGGTATAGAGGATTTGCAAGTATCGAATATGTTAAAGAATCATAAGTTAGCAAAAGCAATTAGTGAGGTATCATGGTCACAGTTTCGAATCATGTTGGAGTACAAGGCAAAATGGTACGGCAAACAAGTCATTGTCGTATCGAAAACATTTGCTTCCAGCCAATTATGTTCTTGTTGTGGATATCAAAACAAAGACGTTAAAAATCTAAACCTACGTAAATGGGACTGCCCTTCTTGCCTTACACACCATGATAGGGATATTAACGCAAGTATCAATCTAAAGAATGAAGCGATAAGGCTTCTAACCGCAAGGACTGTGGAGCTAGCCTAATAAATTAGAGTTCGATAGAACTCTTTACTTAGGAATCCCCCTCTTCTAAACGAAGTGAAAGTGGGGGTAGTTCAAATCATTTAGTTGGCGGGGACCCCGAAGCGAAGTTGGTAAAAGCACAGCGTGGAGATTTCATTTAATCTATATCATATTTTCGCTTGCAACTATTTCTAACTTTTACTTTCAATGCATTTTTTAACCAATTTTGGTTAAGTTATTTTCATAGAGGTTATTGCTAATTCAATGGACATATTTATATATCAGTATGCCTGATTTTTAAAATATAAATTTCTTAAAAACTTTATGTAACTTCTTTCTGAAAGGAAGGGTATTATCAATTGAAACCGTATGAAAAAGTACCTGATGAATCTATAAAATCTTTACAGGATTTAATGCAATTACTAAAAAAATCTAAAGATTTTATAACATTGGAAATCAATTCAAACAATTCCTCTATAGTCATTTCATATTTTAGAACATTAATCGATGTGAATATATTCCATGAAGAGATTTTAACTTATATAAAGGAGAAGAGCTTCGATTCATTACAAGATATGCAGTCTGTCTTACCCTTTGAAAATTCAAAAGTAACAAATCAAATGGAAGATATTCAGGATAGTATTTTAAGCGGTTATATACTTATTCAGTTCGATACAGATAAATTAAATGGCTTGTTAATAAATGTGTCAAAGAAAGAAAAAAGAGATATTACAAAAGCTGAAATTGAATACAATATCGTGGGTCCACAAATCGCGTTTGTTGAAGATTTAGATGTAAACTTAAATTTAGTACGTAGAAAACTTCCAACACCTTATTTGCAAATGAAGGAATTGAAAGTAGGCTCTCTCTCTAACACAACCGTTGCAATTGTATATATTGAGGGTATTGTAAATGATCAAAATCTACAAGAAATTATAAAACGGGTGACTCAAATAAAAACAGACCACGTTTTGGATAGCACGTATTTGACTCAGTTAATTGCAGACAATCCTAATACTATATTTCCTCATTTTTTGAATACAGAACGTCCAGACCGTGTAGCAGCTGTATTGGCAGAAGGGAAAATTGCACTTTTTGTAGATGGCTCACCTTACGCTATCACCCTTCCAACAACATTAATTGACTTTTTTTCTACGACAGAAGATTACACCATGCCTTGGATTATTGCCTCATTTTTTCGACTGTTAAGGATTTTTGCTTTTATCTTTTCTGTTTTAACGACTCCATTATATGTTTCGATCTTAACATATCATTATGAGCTTATTCCAAAAGAACTTCTTGAAACGTTGATCATATCGAGAAGTAAAGTACCTTTTCCTCCATTAATTGAAGCACTTTTTTTAGAAATAACGATTGAATTACTGAGAGAAGCGGGGACACGTTTACCAACTAAAGTGGGTTTAACTGTCGGTATAGTAGGGGGTATTGTAATTGGACAAGCATCGGTGGAGGCAAGTCTTACAAGTAACGTACTTATTATCATTGTTGCACTTTCAGCTCTTAGTTCATTTACAGCACCAATATATCGAATTGGTAATACAATTCGAGTAATTCGTTTTCCTTTTATAATAGCTGCACACCTGCTGGGCTTATTAGGAATTGTTTTAACAAGTTCTTTCCTTTTAGCACGCTTATTACGTACAGAATCATTAAGACGTCCTTATTTGTTCCCTTTTTATCCCACACGCCCTACAGATTGGAAAGACAGCATTATACGTCTGCCAATCTCAGCGATGTTCCGACGTCCAATTTTTTCAAGATCTAAACAGCGGTTTCGTTTTGATCCAGAAGAGGTAGAGAAAAATAAAATCATATCACGAAATGATTTCGATGATTGAATTTAACAGGGAGGAGCATTATGAAACAGATCCCAATTGAGTATCAAGTCTCTCCATATATGGTATTTTTTTTAATTATTACTATACAGATGGGGGTTGGTATGCTTGGTTTTGAAAGGATTGGTGCAAAGTTAGTTGGAAATGATGCGTGGATTAGCACGCTACTTTTTGGAATGTCTGTTAATCTTATGATTTGGATCATATATCAGATTTTAAATCAGGGTAATGGAGACATCATTGCAATCAATCAAAACGTACTTGGAAAATGGATTGGTGGATTGTCCAACTTCATTTTTTTATCCTATATTGTATTGTTAGGTGCAACAACACTCCATACTTATATCGAAGTAGTACATGTTTGGATGTTTCCTTCCATTTCATCTTGGGTTATAGCTGGGGCCTTTTTAGGCTTATGTTATTACATTGTGACTGGAGGATTTCGTGTAGTTGCCGGAATCGGCTTCTTTGGAATCGTTATCCCAAGCATTCTAATCTTCACATTTTTTTATCCTTTGCAGTATGCAGATTTTCGAAATTTATTTCCAATTGCACAGCATTCATTCCTAGAAATTATGAAAGGAATGAAAGGAAATATGTTTAGTTTTTTTGGATTTGAAATGTTATTGTTGTACTACCCATTTATTAGAAAGGCAAAAACGTCTCAAAAATATGCGCATTATGCAAATTTAGTAACGACTATTGTCTATACATACCTTATGATCTTAACTCTTGCGTTTTTTAGTGAAAAACAACTTGCGAGCGCGATATGGGCATATTTAAGCATGATTAAAATTATACAATTTCCCTTTATAGAGCGGTTTGAATACATTATTGTTTCTGTTTGGGCTTTTTTTATATTACCTAATGTTTCCTTTACATTATGGGGAGTAAGTCGTGGTATAAAAGAGGCACTGGGAATAAAGCAAAAATATGTTTTGCCAGTTATCATCTTATTCATCTTTGTTTTATCATTTTTCTTGAATAACCGTAATAAAATTAACTTATTAAATACTTGGACAGGTCAAATTGGCTTCGTATATATATATGTATATCTACCTGTACTATGGCTAATTCAAACCGCCAAAATAAAGTTAAGGAGATAAACATGAAGCAATGGATACTTTTCCTTATATTAAGTGTCTTCTTAATAGGTTGTGCTAAAACGAAAATTGTGGATGACATTGATTTAGTTCAAGTTGCGGCATATGATACTGAAGCAGAAGGTAAGCTAAAAGGAACCTTTGCGATTGCAGCTTATAAAGGAGGCGGGGAAGGTGAAACGAAAATCTATTCAGCATCAGGCCAGACTGGTAGAGAAGTTCTTGCAAGAGCATCCGAAAAATCTTCTGGACCTCTAGAGTTGGGGCAATTGCGTGTTATTATATTTAATGAAAAAATAATTGAAAAGGGAATGCAGGAAATTTTAGAGACTTTGAACCGAAATCCTAGTGTAGGAAATGCAATTTATTTAGCAATTACAAATGTAAAAGGGGAATCACTATTAAAGGGGAACTATTCTAAAGAAAAAGAAATTGCTTCCTATCTATCCTCTTTACTGGAGCAAAATATGAACAATGGAACGCAACCAAAAACAAATTTTTTTATGTTTTTAAACCAACTTGATGATGATGCGAGAGATTCATATTTACCGATGCTATCTAAAAAAGGTAACGTTTTGGAGTTAAATGGAATAGCACTTTTTAAAAGATGTAAAATGGTTGATACAGTGAAACCTAAAGATTTATTTGTATTTAAATTGTTGACAGATACTTTTAAACAAGGCACATACCAATTCAAACTACCTGGTTCTTCAAATAATTACGCCACGATAGAGAATATAAAGGCTAGAACAAAATATAAGATGGAGGGGAATAGTAAGCATCCATTCGTAAATGCTCATATTCAAGTTAAAGCTGAAATTCAAGAATTTACAAAAACAAAAAATCTAGATAATCCTAAAGAAATAAAAAAATTAGAAAAAATCATGGAAACAGAAATAGAAAAAAAAGCAACTACATTGATAAAGAGATTTATTAAAAAAGGCACAGATCCTATAGGACTTAGAAAACTTGGTAGAACTCACGTAAGAAAATGGAACAGTCAAGAATGGGAAGAATCCTATAAACATTTACATTTTCGTGTAACAGCTGATGTAAAGGTAATCCAATCTGGTGTTACAGAATAAATAAATCAAATAAGATACGGAAAATTTCAATAAAAAACATGGTCTCGCAGGAGATTAGGGAGAGAGAAACTAGTAACAAAGCATCTCATAAACATTAAGATGCTTTGTTACTAGTTTTTATTTATGAATTTTTACATAGTATTTTTCTAATATAAGTACAGCCAACATTTCGAAATTTTTGTATGCTAAGCGAATTTTAACCTAAAAAAGTCGAATTCCTGTACGTTAAGTGAAGTGACTTTTCATTCACATAACCCGTATTATCTGAAGTTAATAAAGTATGTTACACTCTCTTCTTTAAGAATGTTTCCATAATATCCTTCTGAAATCTTTCATAATCAAACTGAAAAGCTACATTATGTGTTTTATATCCTGGATTCGTAGCAAAACGAAAGTCTGCAATGCTTTGACCAAATCCTTCTCCTTGATCAGGAATAACTTTAATGGGTACTCTTGAAAGGCTAACAGCCTCTTGATTCAGCAAATACCACACTGTTACAAAATCATGCATAGGGCTTCCGCTTATACCAGGATTAGACTTGGAGTAGAAATTATAATAATAGTCTAACATAGGTTTGATGATGAGTCCGGCAAGATCCTGTGTATTCCGATGAAATGCATCGATTTGCTGGACCATTTCGGGTGTAACAATCGCATGTTGAGTTACATTTAATGGGATAATTGTTAAGTTCTTCGCATGCTGCAGAATTAAATTTGCTGCATAAGGATCTGCGTAAAAGTTAGCTTCAGCCACGGCAGTCACGTTACCTGGATAGAAAAAAGCTCCGCCCATGCAAATGCATTCTCTTACGTTACGCATTGTTTCTAAATTCAATACAAAGGTCGTAGCTAGCGAAGAAAGTCTTCCCAAATTGATAATTGTAAGGTCTTCTAAATTTGAATGTATAATTTGATAAATATCATTTAAAGGATAAACTGGATAAGAAATTTCAGGGGGAATGATAGGTCCTAATCCGACTTTTCCATGTACCTCAGGGAAATAGTGAACCAATATACCTGTCAACGGTACAGAAGCACCAAGGAATACAGGTATCTCTTTTTTTCCCGCTATGTACTTCAAATAGTTAATATTTCTTATTACATTTTCTCTTGATACATTTCCATAATCGGCTACAATCCCTACAAGTTGAATATCTTTACGAAAAAAAGTGTACAGCATAGCAAATGCATCATCAATTCCCAAATCTGTAAACAGAAGAACCTTTTTTTGCATATGTCTTCCTCCAAAATTTATAGAATCCTACTTTCACTAATGATGTAGTGATTAGACTAAACTTGTACGTATATATTTTATGTATTCCTAAAGAGTGGATTCTATTCATTTGAAGTAGCTTTACTCATCTAAATTTGATATTATGTTCAATCGCAAAATACATAAGGGGGATTAGAAATATGGAAAGACCCGTTGTTATTGAGGAGTATACACCGGATTGGGCGCTACAATTTAAAGAAGAACAAAAGTAGAAAACTGCATAAACCTTAAAAATACAACTTATCAAGGTTAGTTACGGTTATAAATTCCTTAGCTTACCATTTTCTCAAAATGATATGGTGATCCCAAATCATCTTCGAGAATCTATCGTGTAGATCTGTATGCATCCTCTATATAAATCATAAGGATTGTTTGCATGTTGGCTTTAGTTTTATGTACAATAAAGGGAAAGATATAGTCTGAAACAGGAAGAGGAGAATCATGTCCAATTCATTAGTAAATTTACGTATCGATTTTGCATTTAAGCAGTTATTTGGCACAAATGGGAATGAAGATATTTTAGTTGCTTTTTTAAATGCCATATTAAAAGATTCTTTAGAATCACCTATTGTTTCCCTGCAATTAGAAGATCCACATTTGCATCGAGAATATGAAGAAGATAAATTATCAATTTTAGATATTTCGACTACATTAAATACAGGAACAAAGGTAAATGTAGAAATACAATTGAATAACAATCACGATATGATCAAACGAAGCTTGTATTATTGGGGAAGGCTATACACCTCTCAATTGCAAAAAGGAATGCCTTATAGCTCACTTCATAAAACGATTACCATTAACTTGTTAAACTTTGCGATGTTTCCAGAATATGAAGCATTTCATACAACAGGAATCCTTTGGAATCAGCAACAACAAAAGCTATTAAGTGACGATATAGAAGTTCATATTGTAGAGATTCCAAAGTTACTACAGCAATGGCGCGAAGAGAAAGTTAATCCGTGGGAAGATTCTTTTGTTCGTTGGTTATTATTATTACCAGCGAATGAAGATGAGTATCTCACACAAACATTGGAGGACATTGCCATGAACCAAGATCCGATTTTACAAAAAGCAATAAATAAGTGGGAACATATGAGTCAAGATTCTTCTTTCCGTCAAGCATATGAAGCAAGAGAAAAAGCCTTAATGGATGAGGCTGCAAAGTTTGCTCATGCTCGTAATGAGGGAAAAAAAGAAGGAATTCAAGAAGGGGTTCAGCAAGGAAAAATACAGATGATTAGAGGTATGCATGAGCTTGGTGTACCACTTGAAACGATTGCTAAAGCCAGTAAATTAGATATTGATGAGGTTGAACGTATTTTAGAAAAAAATAAATAACTCAAAAAGAACCTATTAACAGGTTCTTTTTTGAGTTATTTATGGGGTACCGTCACACATCCATCAACCTAAGGATTTTATAATGCCCCAAAAACAAAAAATTGTACATTTTCACCTAGAGATGCCAATTTTCTCGTTTTAGAGTATTTGTTTTTTGGGGTTGATGGGCATGGGGGATAACAACGATTCGTTCTTTTTCGGACCACTTGTAAAAAAACTTGAAATGTATTATAAAACAATGACTTTAAGGTAATTAAATTTGAAGTTTTCAAGAAGATTTTCTTTAAATGTATTCCGCCCACTTATTTTCCAGCAATATTTACAGGTGTTCTGTAAACAAATTTTGTTAAATTCATTCCAAAAGTTAACGGAACTCTAATTCTGTTACTTAAAATAATGAGTGGCCCAAAAAATAGTAATCGTTGCCGTGCCCCGAATACGGAAAAATGATTATATCTTGATTACCATCTACACAATATTTTCCTTTCGGGCCCTTTTTATTGCTTCTTCGCGGTTGTTGACGCTGAGCTTCGAGTAGAGAGTGGAGCAATAATTGCGGATCGTTCCCTCCGATAAAAATAATTTGGCGGCGATCGACTTATAACGCAGTCCACCTGACAGATGCTCCAGAATCTCCATTTCACGTTTCGTAAGCCCGTACGGGAAGTTTTCCTGACTTGAGCCGATCTTCTCCAATTGCTCGCGTTGACTTTTCATCTCTTCGAAAATTCGCGTAGCGACCAATTGATCGATCCAAATTCCTCCGTTATAAATTAGTTTCAAGGCTTCCTTCATCTCTCGCGGATGAATCGACTTCAGCATGTAGCCCTCCGCACCATGCTCCAATGCAGTTGCTGCCTGCAAGGAATCCTCAAACGTTGTCATGAACACAACCTTCATATCAGGCCATCGTTGTTTCATCTCAAGTAAAGTTTCAATCCCGCTCATTCCCTGCATACTAATATCCATTAGCACGATATCGGGTTGGGACCGCTCACAATGTTCTAATGCTTCGCCACCGTCCCTGGCTGTACCAACTACGTTAAAATCAGTATGCTGATCCAAAATTTTCTTCAAACTGTGGGTAATGATCACCTGGTCGTTAACGAGCAGCAGGCGGATTGTATCATGTGCAGGCTCTGTCTGCAATGGAATATTACATATGACGAAAGTTCCTTGTTCTGGCTCGAAATGTACGGAAACCGTGCCGTGAAATAGCTTAAGTCGTTCCTTCATCCCATTAAGTTCAAATCCAAATTGGATTTCTTCCATTCCGATGCCGTTATCTTCGATCTGTAACCTGAGCTGCTGACTCTCGAAATACAACTGAACGGATATCAAGCTCGCCGAACCGTGCCGAACCGCATTGTTCAGAGACTCTTGAAGGCAACGATATAGACAAAAGTTTATTTTTTGCATAACGGGAGTCTCGCTACCGATCACACGGAATTTGACCATTATACCTGTTGACTTCATAAAGTCTTCGGTAAATTGCCGTAGAGATTCACTTAACGAATGGTTCAATGGAGTATGAGAGGGCTGATGCAGATGTTTTCGGATATCAACCAGACTGTGTTGGGCGATTCCGACAAGCGAATCAATCCTCTCTATCTGTGAATTTGGTACGGACGATCGTAGCGATTCGACGCCGACGATGAGTGAGGTAAGCGTATGGCCAATCGTGTCATGCAGCTCATGTGACAGCCGGCTGCGCTCCTCCATCAGCGTAAGTTCCTCAATCCGCTCAATATGCTGCTCCAGCAATAGCTTTTGCTCATGAATAATTAGGGTTTGCTTATGGGACTGAATTAATATATTAAACGTGAAGCCGATGGCGAATCCAAAACCGTTGCTAACGATAAATTCATACGGGAGACGACCAGCGATCCAACCGTTCAATGTCGGCAATATGATTCCACAGAGGATACCTGTCCATACATAGGTTCTCCGATTGCTCGCCAAGCCGATATTCATCACAAGTAAAACGAAAGACCAAAGTAACTCCGGTACTGTATAGGCTAAATAAAGATGAAAAACCCCCGCTGCCATGACGTCGACTGCAAGATACCAATCTGCATTTCTACACCAGGCGATTAATGGAACGAGATAAACGACGAAAGCAAAAGAAAATAAGACCCAAAAAGACGCATCGATTAATGACGGTTTGATAAAACTAGCGCTTATGATAATGACCATCCAAAGCGTTCGTATGGCCACAAATATCCAATCATACCAGAACCATTTTTTTATTATAGAGAACACGGATTATGCACACCTACTTGTATTTTTGAAAATTAATTCTGAATAAATCAAATCTATCATGCACCATAAACTTCTGATCCGTCAAGCGAAAGAGAGGGTAAACAGTTAGAATTTACTGTAACAAGCACGTCACATGAGATATTTGACATTTTGTCATATGGTATATGTGACAAGTCCAATTCCGAGTGTCAACAAAAGTTTGGCGGTTTCATCACTATCCGATTTAACAATTTTGGGGATAAGGTGAGGATGTAAAGCAACACAACATTCCAAAATAATAGGAGCGATACGTTATGAAATTACTCAGGATTAAAAAAGGAGCTGTACTTGCATTAACAGCTATATCGGCGAGTACACTGGTATTTTCTGCTTATGGGTCTATAAACCCGTTACAGACTGAAGGTGCGGTACAAGTGAAGACAGAGAAGGAAAAGAAAAGCAAGCATCGGGATGAAGTCAAACGCGTCATTGATGAAGTGGTAACCATCAAAGGAGTCCCAAGTGTCATAGCTGGCGGGTTACAGAACGGGAAGCGCTGGTCTTACGCTACAGGTACAGCCAGTTATGAAGTACCACACCCGGTGGAGTCCAATTTTTCATTCCGTATTGGAAGTATTTCAAAGACTTTCACAGCGTCCGTTGTATTACAGTTGGCCGACGAGAAAAAATTGAATCTGGATGATTCGGTTGAAAAATGGCTGCCAGGTGTCATAAAAGGTGAAGGGTATGATGGCAACAAAATTACGATCCGTCAGTTATTGAATCATACAAGTGGGCTTGCTAGCTATACAGATTTGGATTTCCGAGATATTACTTTGCCTCAAAATCCATACCGTTACTATTCCGTCGATGAGCTTATAGACCTTGGGCTTTCAAAGCCACCTGTATTTGCACCAGGAAAGGGATGGGATTATTCCAATATGAATACTGTACTAGCTGGTCAAATTATTCAAAAGGTAACAGGAGAAACGTATGCGGAACAGATCAGGAAACGGTTTATCATACCGCTTGGAATGAAAGGGACCTTTGTGATGGGAAATAGTCACGAAATTCCGGGTAAGCATGCCACAGGATATAATATGGATAGATCGGGTCATTTGTATGATTTAACAGAAATGAATCAATCATGGGCAAATGCGGCGGGAGATATAGTCTCAACAGTTAATGATTTGACTACCTTCTTCAGTGCGTTGTTGGGCGGGAAACTTCTGACTCAAGATATGATGGACCAGATGCACACAACAGTAGATGGACCTTTTGGTAAAGTCGGACTAGGGATTTATGAATTTAAAACAGCGGACGGGCAATCTTACTGGGGGCATGCCGGAGGTACTTTCGGATATGAATCGAGAGCCGTCGGATCTCTAGACGGGAAGCATATTCTCGTAACATGCATCAACTCGGTAGGTCCACAAGTAGCACCAGCTCACGATAAAATAATCAATAAAGAATTTAGCCATTACACAAGTCTAAACAGACAGTGAATTATATATGTTTGACCTGCTTGGAAAGTGAAAATAGACCGATCTATACATGGTTACGAGTGCCGGATCATATCTATCACTTCTCATGGGATTTATACACAAAAGGACCGTCAGGATGTTTTCCTAGCGGTTTTTCTTATGAGATGGATGTATATTGTATTCATAGAAGTTAGCATAAAGTCCTATTATCGGTAGCGAAGAAAAAGACGTCCCCTTACTCTCACAATGGATTCTCCTTTTTCTTTTTCTATGACTCTATGCATCTTTTTATACAGTCCTATTCTGGAGCGCCTTTTGGCTTCCCTATAGTTCCCAATGTCTCCCTATTTTTGCATAAAATCTTGCATACTCTTAGTGTGGGGGATTTCCAAAATGCTGGCGGTCCCCGATGACCATCAACCTAATATTTTATAGTAACCCCAGAACGAAATTTTGTACTAACTTGTAACAAAAAATCTCATTTAGATGGATATGGTGAGTTTATAAAGTTGTTAGAAAATAAAGGTGGTACATGTAGGGAGTTGCGGGGGTATATAGATCTAGCTAAGTATCATATAGAAAGCGCACATACGAATGATTTAGAGTATATAGTACAAACAGATTTAAATCTTTTAAATGTCATATGGAACTCCAATCAATGTGTAAAAGGAATTATAGATTTTGAATCGATTGGATATGTTGATCGTATTGAAGGACTAGCCTTTTTATTAAAGTGGTATTCCCGGACAGAAGGAATAGAGTCACATGTAGTATGTTCGGAAGTTACTAGAGCATTTTTAAAAGGGTATGGAGCTAATTATATTTTAACTTTAAATGATTCTAAAAGACTTTCTTCGTTGCTATGGTTATCCGGTAGTCTAAATTGGAACTTTGTTAAAAAGACAATGAGTCTATTAGGTGATGAGAGGGAATTAGAGAAACATTTGAGAGTTTATAAAATAAGGGGAGAAAATCTATCTGTATTAGTAAGTAGAGAAAGAGCCAACTCATAAGAGTAGGCTCTTTCTTTTTATGTACTACGAATCTTCGTAATAGAACGATGCTGCGGCATTCCTTCCATAGAATATAAGTGTAAAAAACGCCCATTTAATCATAAAAAAATGATTTTTTTCATACTTTACAGGTTATCTGATGTATAGGTATATTTTTTGTAAAAAAAATGTTTTTAAAAAACGTTGAAATATTTTGAAAATTAAATTATTATTATCCATGTAAACTACTAAGTAATCGTTTACATGGATGAATTAAGGGTTAAAGCGAAACTGAAGTAAACGATTTCTTGAAAACTTAGAAAGAGTGATGAAATGGCTAAGTCTACAATTAAAGATGTTGCAATGGAAGCGAATGTGTCTACAGCTACAGTATCTCGGGTGTTAAACGCAAGTGGATTTGTAAGTGACGACATAAAAGATCGTGTTTATTTAGCTGTGAAAAAACTTAATTATCAACCAAATGCGATTGCTAGAAGTTTAAAGCAAGATAAAACATACACGATTGGTGTTGTGATTCCAGATATCACAAACCAGTATTACATGACAATTTCAAAGGCGATTGAAGATATTGTACAGCAAAAGGGCTATAACCTTATTTTTTGTAGTAGTCATGAAAATCCTAAAAAAGAGGATAAATTGTTGCAACTACTAGTGGAACAACGGGTAGATGCGATTGTGTTGGCTACTGCTGGAGGCTGTGAAGAAAGAGTAAGAAGTATTCATCAAGCTGGTGTACCAATAGTTTTAGTTGATAGGACTGTTGAGATTGGAGATTCAAAATTAGATTCGGTTGTAGAAAGTAATTTTGAAAGTGCTTATACATTAACGAGCTATCTTTTAAAACAGGGTCATAGATCGATTGGTCTTGTGAATGGATTGTTGAATGTTAGTACAGGTAAAGAGCGCTATGAAGGATTTCAAAAAGCTTTGGAAGAGTTCGGGATTCAGGAAGATGAAAACTACACGTTTAATAGCACTTTTACAAGAGAAGGTGGAATGAAAGCAGTTGATTATTTTCTTAATTTCACTGAGAAACCGTCAGCTATTCTAACCTTGAACAATGAAATGGCATTTGGTGTTCTTCTTGAATTAACGAGGAGAGGATACTCAATACCAGAGGACATAGTGATCGCTTCTTTTGGTGATGTGGAAGCAGCACAATTATTACGAGCACCTGGGATTATATCAGTAGCTCACAAACCATATGAAATGGGAGAAAGAGTAGGTGATATTTTACTAAAGCGTTTAAACAATGAAGAAGGTCCTTTTAATGAAATATTTACACCGAAATTACTAATAGATGCACAAAGAGTAAGTAGTTAAAACGATTAGAAATAATGATTTTCGTTCAGATAAAAATTGGAAGGGAGATAGCAATGCTAAAAGGAATACCGAAAATAATTAGTCCAGATTTAATGAAAATTCTTTTAGAAATGGGGCATGGGGATGAGATTGTTTTAGCGGATGGAAATTTCCCTGCTGCCTCTTGCGGAACGAAGCTAATTCGATGTGAAGGTCATGGGGTTCTTGAAGTATTACAAGCAATTTTGCAATTCTTTCCACTCGATACGTATAGTAATCATTCTGTTTCGTTAATGAAGGTTGTAGAGGGGGATCGTGTATCCCCCTCCATTTGGGAAACGTATGATGCAGAAATTAAAAAATATGATACTCATTTTGATGGTTTTGAGATGATTGACCGCTTTGCATTTTATGAGAGGGCAAAGAAGGCTTATGCAATTGTTGCAACGAGTGAAGGTGCTCTCTATGCCAATATGATTTTAAAAAAGGGCGTGGTTACTGATTAACGCGTTATTAAACTAATATATTGTTTCATTAAAAATTTGATAGGGTAGTAGGTGATAGGATGAGTGAATTGTTACTGAAGATGGAGGGAATTAGTAAATCATTCCCTGGGGTGCATGCGCTTTCTAATGTGCGGTTTGAATTAGAAAAAGGCGAAGTTCACGCGCTCTTAGGGGAGAACGGTGCTGGAAAATCCACATTAATGAAAATTTTAACGGGAATTTATCAAAGAGATGCTGGAACGATTATGTACGAAGGAAAAGAAATAGAGGTTCCAGATACAAAAGCAGCACAAAGACTTGGAATTAGTATTATTCATCAGGAACTTAATTTAGCTCCGCATTTAACAGTTGCCCAAAACATTTTTATTGGAAGAGAACCTAAAGGGCTATTTAATCTTTTTTTAGATGAAAAAGAACTAAATAACAATGCGAAAAAACTATTTGAAAGGTTAAACATAAATTTAGATCCAAGAGAATTGGTAGGTGATTTAACAGTTGCGAAACAACAAATGGTGGAAATCTCTAAGGCTCTTTCCTTTGATTCAAAAGTATTGATTATGGATGAGCCAACCGCAGCCTTAACTGATACTGAAATCGATGCACTGTTTGTTATGATCCGGAAATTACGGCAGGACGGTGTAGGAATTGTTTATATCTCTCACCGTATGGAAGAGCTAAAGAAAATTACAGACCGTGTATCGATTATGCGAGACGGTACATACGTAGGGACGATGAACACGAAAGATGCAACGATTGAAAAAATTATTTCTATGATGGTTGGAAGAAAAATTGATAACAATCAAAAACCAGAAATGAAAGAGAAAAAGCGAGAAAAAGTATTTGAAGTGAAAAATTTAAAGAGAGGGAACACGATAAAGGATGTAAGTTTTGAACTGTATAAAGGGGAAATCGTTGGTTTTGCTGGATTGATGGGAGCTGGAAGAACGGAAGTGGCCCGCGCCATATTTGGGGCAGATCCATTAGATTCAGGGGAGATTTTCATAAATGGAAAAAGGTTGAGTATAAAAAGACCGACGGATGCAGTACAACATGGAATTGGCTATTTGTCCGAAGATAGAAAACAGTTTGGGCTTCTAGTTGGGATGGATGTCAAAACAAATATTGCAATGGCATCCATGAAAGATTATGTAAAACCTCTTGGCTTGATGCATGGTTCTAAAATTGATCAACAGTCTGAGGAATTAATTAAAAGGTTAAAAATAAAAACACCATCAGGGAATCAATTAGTGAAAAACCTTTCAGGAGGGAATCAACAAAAAGTAGTTATTGGCAAGTGGTTGACTAGAGATTCAGATATCTTAATCTTTGATGAGCCTACTCGTGGTATTGATATCGGGGCAAAAGATGAAATTTATAAGTTACTAAATGAATTAGCTGAGCAAGGAAAATCTATTATTATGATTTCTTCGGAACTTCCTGAAATTTTAAGGATCAGTCATCGTGTCATTGTTATGTGTGAAGGCAAAATAACAGGAGAATTGAAAAATGATGAAAAAGCATCGCAAGAAGCGATTATGACTCTTGCCACAAAACGCATTATGTAATGGATATTAACGGATGATAAAGGAGTGAACAGGAATGGAAATACAAAAGGTAGTCGAACTTCCAGTTGAAGGAAAAGTGAGGAAAGGGATTAATTCAAATGCTCTTCAGCAGCTTCTAGCATTTGCAAGTTTAATAGTACTTGTTTTCATTTTTTCAATTGCTTCAGCTAATTTTCTGCAATTCGATAACATTATAGGAATCTTTCTATCGACAGCTGTTACAGGCATCCTTGCTTTAGGGGCAACGATGATTATCGTTACAAGTGGAATAGATTTATCATGTGGAACCGTACTGACTTTGTCTTCGGTTATGACTGGTGTGTTTGCTGTCAACTTAGGTTTACCGGTTTGGGTAGCTGTTCTCGGAGGTATTTTAATAGGTGGCGTAGTAGGTTTGATTTCTGGAGCTGCAATTGCAAAATTGAAGATTCCACCATTCATTGCAACGTTAGCTATGATGATGATCGCGAAAGGATTGGCACTTGTTATTTCGAAAGCCACTCCAATTTATTTCACTTCTATACCAAGCTTTAACAAAATTGCGATGGGTTCTATTATCCCTGGCTTTGCTATTCCGAATGCTGTTTTCATCTTTTTTGGAATGGCTATTTTCGCAAGCTTAATTTTAAATAAAACGATTATCGGAAGGTATACATTTGCACTAGGAAGCAATGAAGAAGCAACTCGACTTTCTGGAGTAAATGTTGATAAGTGGAAAATAATTATCTACATGCTTGCGGGTGTTTTTACTGGTGTTGCAGGGATCATAATGGCATCCCGTCTAAATTCTGCCCAGCCAGCTTTAGGAGCGGGATATGAATTAGAAGCAATCGCAGCAGTCGTTATCGGAGGAACTTCTTTAAGTGGTGGTAAAGGAACAATTCTTGGTACTGTTATCGGTGCATTGATTATGAGTGTGTTAACAAATGGTCTTCAAATCCTTTCCGTACCGCAAGAGTGGCAAACAGTAGTTGTTGGAGCGGTTATCTTATTAGCAGTTTACGCAGATGTGTTAAGAAACAAAAAAGCAAAGAATTAACTGCGATACTGTTTTTAAAATAAAACAATATATAGGGGGAGTTTTGGATGAAGAAAGCAAAAAAGGGCATCGTTTTATCATCAATTCTCGCAATCTCAATGTTTATGGGAGCGTGTTCTTCAAATAATGCAAGCACGGGAAGTAAGGATAGTAATGCTCCTGCAAAAGATGACGGTAAGCGCTATGTTGCGATCATTTCAAAAGGTTTCCAGCATCAGTTTTGGCAGGCAGTTAAAAAGGGGGCTGAGCAAGCAGCAGATGAGTATAAAGTAAATATTACATTTGTAGGTCCTGAAACGGAAGCACAGGTCGACAAACAAGTTGAAATGCTACGTAGCACACTTGATAAAAAACCAGATGCGATTGGTTTTGCGGCATTAGACTCTAAGGCTGCTCTTCCTTTATTAGAACAAGCAAAAAACAAAAATATTCCGGTTGTTGCATTTGACTCAGGTGTTGAAGGAGATATACCTGTAGCAACAGCTGCAACAGATAATAAAGCGGCAGCAGCTCTTGCAGCTGAGAAAATGGCTGGGTTAATTGGTGAAAAAGGGGAAGTAGCAGTAGTTGCTCACGACCAGACAAGTAAAACAGGTGTTGAACGCCGAGATGGCTTTGTAAATACAATCAAATCAAAGTATCCGAACATCAAGCTTGTCGATATTCAATATGGTAGCGGTGATCAATTAAAATCGACTGACGCTGCTAAGGCAATTATGCAAGCGCACCCAAATGTAAAAGGTATTTTCGGTACAAATGAAGGTTCTGCAATAGGGGTAGTCAATGCTGTTAAAGAATTGAACAAAAAGAGTGTCGTAGTAGTTGGATTTGATTCTGGTAAACTACAAATTGATGCAATTAAGAGCGGGGTAATGGCAGGTGCGATTACACAAAATCCAATTGGAATTGGTTATGAAACTGTTAAAGCAGCTGTTGAGAACCTAGATGGGAAACAAGTATCCAAAACAATTGACACTGGTTTCTATTGGTACGATAAAAAGAACGTTGATGATCCAAAAATTAAGGAAGTTCTATATCAATAAAATATAAAACGAAACTAGCAATACAAATAAGATAGAAACTGAGGTGTATAACATTGTCCAATGTAATAAATGATTTGAAATTATATGCAAATAAGATTGTCCAAACTGGTCTTGTAGTAGGGGCAGGTGGAAATTTAAGTATGAGAGATGGGAATATGATGTATATCTCTCCTAGCGGTTTTGATTTGCAAGAGATAGAAGACGACGAGTGGGTACGTGTCGATATTGAAACTGGTGAGATATTGGATGATTTAAAACCATCTTCTGAAATATTAATGCATTTGGAATGTTTTCGTAAGCGTCCTAATATAACAGCTGTTTTGCATGCTCATCCGAGCTATTCGGTAGGGGTATCATGTACTGGCCATACGATTCCGAGTCTATTCCCAGATTTTCCGGCAATGATTCAAAGCGTTGCTTACCTTGACTATATGATTCCGACTACAGAAGTATTGGCTAACGCAGTATCGGATGTGATTGAAGAAAATGATGTAATAGTAATGAGAAATCACGGCGTCCTGACGGTTGGTAAAACGATGAAAGAAGCATATTTTCTTATGCAAATTCTAGAAGAAGCGGCAAAAGTTTATACGATTGCATCGACCATAGGAGTGCCAAGAGTGCTTACAGAGGATGAATGTCACGATTTAAGAAATCTATCTTCCGAGAAATATAGATTACAACTACTAAAAGATGCGGAGTAGTTACATGTTTCTGAAGGGTGTGAATGAATGGAAAAAGTTTGGGCTTTTGATTTAGGTGCATCCAATGGTCGTTTAATGGTATGTGGATTTGATGGAAAACGTCTTTATCTTGAAGAGGTTCACAGGTTCTCTAACCGTCCGGTTTACATAACAGGTCATTACTATTGGGATGTGTTAAGGATGTTCCAGGAGATGAAAAATGGAATTGGTAAAAGTATTAGGAACGGACATAAGTCGATTGAAAGTTTGTCTATCGATACGTGGGGAGTTGATTTCGGGCTTCTATCTGAAACAGGTGAATTGCTTAGCAATCCGTATTCTTATAGAGACCCGCATACAAATGATAGCCTAATAGAAATCATGGAAGTCATTCCACCGGATGTTTTGTTCTCTCGGTCGGGAGTTACACCAGCAGCAATTAATACGATTTGCCAGCTTTATACGATAAAAAAGAATAACCCGGATTTAATAGAAAAGGCAAAAACTCTTTTGTTAACACCAAACTTATTGAGTTATTTATTTTCCGGTGTAAAGGCGAATGAATATACGATTAGTACAACGACATCGTTATTTAATATTCATGAGCGGAATTGGGATAAGGCTCTTATGAACGAGCTTAGCCTTCCTACAGATATTATGGAAAATATTGTGATGCCAGGAACGACTCTTGGTCCGACCCTTTCTTCGATTCACAACGAATTTGGTATACAGCCTGTTAAGGTTATTGCTGGAACGGGACATGATACTGCCTGTGCTCTTGCTGCATTACCTATAAAGTCGGAAAATTCAGCATTCATGAGCTGTGGTACGTGGATCTTAATGGGCGTTCAAGTAAAAGATCCAATCGTCAATGAACAGGCATTGGAATGGGGCTTTACAAATGAAGGAACAGCAGATGGGGAGTTCAGGTTACTCAAAAATATTATGGGATTATGGCTCATGCAAGAATGTAGAGCGGTTTGGGCAAAAGAAGGAACGATTTTTACTTACGAAGAAGAAGCAGAGTTGATTCGACATACAAAAACGTTTACACATTTCATAGATCCGGATGATCCTTCTTTCTTCAATCCAGAAAATATGCCGAAACAAATAAGGGATTTCTGTATAAAGAGTGGGCAACAGCCTCCTGAAACGGAAGGAAGTTTCCTCCGTTGTATTTTGGAGAGTCTTTCATTCAGGTACAGGTGGGTTTTAGAAAAACTAGAAGCTTTAACTGGAAAATCAATAGAGGTTATCCATATGGGTGGCGGTGGCATTCAAAATGATTTGTTTTGTCAATTTACCGCAAATGCGACCAACCGCCCTGTTATAGCAGGACCGGTTGAAGCGAGTGCGATTGGAAATGCATTATCTCAATGGATTGCACTCGGGAAAATAAAAAATTTAAAGGAAGGTAGAGACATTGTTGGAAATTCGTTTCCTGTTAAATACTATCAACCTCAAAATCAATCAGAATGGCAGGAAGCATACGGCCGCTTTACCGAAATAATCGACCAAAATGTAATGAAAAAGGGGTTTTAAAATGAAAACTGTTCATAATAGATTTTACAATAAATTACCAAAAATTGGTATAAGACCAACTGTTGATGGGAGAAGAAATGGTGTACGTGAATCTCTTGAAGATATGACCATGAATCTAGCAAAATCGGTAGCGAACTTATTGACTGAAAATTTGCGTCACTATAACGGGGAAGCAGTAGAATGTGTCATTGCTGATACATGCATTGGCGGTGTAGCTGAATCGGCTAAAGCGGCTGAAAAATTTGCAGGAGAGGGGGTCGGTGTTTCTATAACTGTTACACCATGCTGGTGCTATGGTTCTGAAACAATGGATATGAATCCAGATATTCCAAAAGCGGTATGGGGATTTAATGGAACAGAACGTCCTGGGGCAGTGTATCTTGCGGCTGTCCTAGCTGCCCACAATCAAAAGGGTATTCCTGCTTTCGGCATATACGGGAAAGATGTGCAAGATTTAAGTGATACATCTATTCCTGAAGATGTGCAGGAAAAGTTACTCCAATTTGCAAAGTCGGGTCTTGTTGTTGCTACTCTAAAGGGAAAATCGTATCTTTCGATGGGATCTGTTTCTATGGGGATTGCCGGTAGTTCAGTCCAACCTGAATTTTTCCAAGATTATTTAGGAATGAGAAATGAATACATCGACATGTCTGAATTTGTAAGAAGGATAGATGAAGAGATTTATGATAAGGAAGAATATGAAATGGCCTTAAACTGGGTGAAGGAGTATTGCCCAGAAGGCCCAGATAATAATGCGGAAGAGACGCAAAGATCAAGGGAGCAAAAAAATAAAGACTGGGAAACTAGCGTTAAAATGACGTTAATTGCGAGAGATCTCATGGTTGGAAATCCGAAACTAGAGGAACTTGGCTATGGTGAAGAAGCGCTAGGACATAATGCCATTTCTGCAGGTTTCCAAGGCCAACGCCAATGGACGGACCATTTCGCGAATGGTGATTTTATGGAAACAATCTTAAATTCGTCCTTTGATTGGAACGGCATTCGTCCTCCATACATTATGGCTACTGAAAATGATAGTTTAAATGGGGTTACGATGTTATTTGGCCATCTATTAACAAATACGGCTCAAGTTTTTGCAGATGTAAGAACGTATTGGAGCCCGGAGGCGGTAGAACGTGTGACAGGGCATAAACCGGAAGGATTGGCGGCAAATGGATTTATTCATATGATTAACTCCGGTTCCGCTGCGCTTGATGGTACAGGACAACAAACGAAAGATGGAAAGCCTGTTATAAAACCGTTTTGGGAAATTACGGAGGAAGAAGTTCAAAATTGTCTAGCAGCTACGTCCTGGAGACCAGCTTCAACAGGATATTTCCGCGGAGGTGGATTCTCGAGTGATTTCTTAACGAAGGGAAATATGCCTGTAACAGCAGCCCGTCTTAACCTTGTTAAAGGATTAGGGCCTGTTTTACAAATTGCAGAAGGCTATACGGTTGAAATACCAGAAGAGGTTCACGACGTATTGGATGAGAGAACCGATCCAACTTGGCCAACAACTTGGTTTGTACCAAATTTAACAGGGGAAGGTGCCTTTAAAGATGTTTACACCGTGATGAATAATTGGGGTGCCAACCACTGTGTAATAAGCTACGGACATATTGGCAATGATTTAATTACTCTTGCTTCCATGCTCCGAATTCCTGTAAATATGCATAACGTCAAAGAAGAGAATATCTTCAGACCGAGTGCATGGGGAATGTTCGGAACAAAAGATCCAGAAGCAGCAGATTATCGCGCCTGCCAAAACTTTGGGCCATTATACCATTAAGTTAAAAATCCCCCTGATAATATGTCGGGGGGGTACTATAGAGCATATTTTTTCGCATTGGAATGAAAGTGTACCAATTGTAGTGTTTAAAGGAATTCAAAATAATATGAAACTCTTGAACATACGGATACACACTATTTTTGTATCCGAAATAATAGAACAATAAAAAACAACGGGGGTAAAAATATGGTTAATAGCTTATGGAACGAAACGAAGGCATCGCAATTATCACAAGGAGTAAACGAATTAGTGTATCGATCGAATTTAATTGGAACAGACCGTGCAGTATGTAATTGGGGCGGCGGAAACACATCGATAAAGACAGTGGAAAGGGATTTTCGTGGTCATGATGTAGAGGTCATGTGGGTTAAAGGAAGTGGATCCGATTTAGCGGCTATGAAAGCACAAAACTTTACTGGTTTAAGAATGGAAGACATTCGTTTATTAATGGAGCGCGAAGAAATGCCAGATGAAGAAATGGTAGAGTACTTAGCTCATTGTATGATTGACAGCAAGCATCCGCGTGCATCCATCGAAACATTATTGCATGCTTTCTTACCTTTTAAACATGTGGATCATACACATCCAGATGCCATTATTAGTCTTTGCTGCGCACATAACGGAAGACAAATTGCCGAGGAGATTTACGGTAATCGTTTCGTTTGGGTTCCGTATGTGCGTCCTGGATTTACGTTATCTAAAATGATTGCAGAAGGCGTGAAAAATAATCCAAATGCTGAACTAGTGTTAATGGAAAAACACGGCTTAGTCGTTTGGGGAGATACGGCGAAGGAGAGTTATGAAAAAACGATTGCTGTTATTAATGAGGCAGAACAATATATTCACGAGCGAGTGAATGAAAGTACTGTATTTGGGGGTCAAAAATACGAAGCACTTTCAGTAGAAGAGCGTAGAAGTATTCTTGCAAAAGTAATGCCGATTATTCGCGGGGCAGTTAGCGATGAAAAGAAAATGCTATTATCTTATGATGACGCAGATGAAGTACTTCAATTTGTAAACAGCCACAACGCACGAGAGCTTTCGCAAGTTGGAGCGGCTTGTCCTGATCATTTAGTTCATACAAAGCGCAGTCCCCTGTACATTGATTGGGATCCGCAAACGAAAGACACGGACGAATTAATAGAGAAAATGAAAGCTGGTGTGGAAAGCTTTAAAGAAGAGTATAAAGCTTACTTTGAACGTAACAAATACGAAGGAGACAAAATGTTTGAATCTGCACCTCGCGTTATTTTAATTCCTGGTATCGGTATGGTGAATACCGGTAAAAATTTGGCGATGTCAAAAGTAAGTGGTGCGCTGTATCATAGGGCGATTTCGGTAATGAAAGGCTCCACAACACTTGGACGTTTCGTTTCTCTAAATGAAAATGAATCTTACAATGTGGAGTACTGGCCATTAGAGCTATATAAATTATCGTTAGCACCAGCTGAAGCGGAATTTTCCCGCAAAGTTGCTTTTATTACAGGTGGTGCTGGCGGAATCGGAAGTGAAACAGGACGCTGCCTCGTTTCAGAAGGAGCGCATGTAGTGCTTGCTGATTTGAACTTTGAAGGGGCAGAAAAAGTTGCTGCTGAAATTAACGAGAAGTATGGCGAAGGTCGTGCGCTCGCGGTAAAAATGGATGTAACAAAAGAAGAAGAAGTGAAGGCGGCATTTGAGCAGGCAGCTCTTGCTTACGGAGGCATTGATTGTATCGTAAACAATGCAGGACTTGCGACATCTAGTCCATTTGATGAAACATCACTTCAGGAATGGAATTTAAATATGAACGTGCTTGGAACGGGATACTTTTTAGTGGCACGTGAAGCATTCAAGCAAATGAAAAAGCAAGGAATTGGCGGAAATATGGTATTTGTCGGTTCAAAAAACTCTGTATATGCCGGGAAAAACGCTTCGGCATATAGTTCTGTAAAAGCACTTGAAACGCATTTAGCGAGATGTATTGCAGCTGAAGGCGGTGAGTATGGTATTCGTGTAAATTCAGTTCTTCCCGATGCGGTTCTGCAAGGATCAGCTATTTGGGGTTCAAAATGGCGTGAAGAACGTGCCGCAGCATATGGTATCGAGCCTGATCAATTAGAGGAGCATTATCGTAAACGCACAACATTATTGGTCAATATTTATTCGAAAGACATCGCTGAATCGATTGCATTCTTTGCCTCTTCAAAGGCAGATAAAACAACAGGATGTATGATTACAGTTGATGGTGGTGTAACAGCGGCATTTACTAGATAATTATTTTGCTTGTGAAAAGGTGTATAAAAAGAGGTGTAATAGGCGAATATTTTTGCCTATTATACTTCCATATAAAAGAATAGCGAATTTTATGGGGAGAATAGAATAAGTCAATGTGTAGAAGGGGACATTTTACATTCGCTTTTCAAAAGGGGATGGAAATTTGAAATTTAAAAACGTATTAACAGGGGGATTGCTTTTTGGTACTTTATTATTCTCTTTAGGAAGTACTGGAGAGTTTAGTAAGGTAGAGGCAACATCACCTATTACAATTGAAACTCCAAAACCAGAGGGAAAGAAATTAACACTTTGGTACAATCAGCCGGCAAAAGATTGGGAAAAACAAGCATTGCCAATCGGTAATGGTTATATGGGCGGCATGGTCTTTGGCGGAGTCCAGCAAGAACGTATTCAGTTTAATGAAAAAACGCTTTGGACTGGCGGACCAAACAGTACGAGTGAGTATACTTTCGGGAATCGTGATGGGGCAGCGAGTCACTTGGATAGTATTAGAGAAAAGGTATCAAAAGGTGATAAATCAGGGGCAGAAAGGGAATCTTCACAATTTCTTACAGGTCTTCAAAAAGGGTTTGGTTCCTATCAAAATTTTGGAGACATATACTTAGATTTTAATATGCCAGATGCGTCTTCATTTTCCAATTATCGCAGGGAATTAAATATAAATGAGGGAATTGCTACTGTTTCCTATAATTATAAAGATGTTCAATACAATAGAGAATATTTCACAAGTTATCCTGATCGCGTTATGGTCATGCGTTTAACGGCTAGTGAAGCGAAAAAGATTACATTAGATGTTAGACCAACAAGCACACAAGGAGGGCAAGTAACGTCCATAGATAATAAAATTACGATGAAAGGACAAATAACGAATAATGGAATGAAATACGAAGCAGCATTCAAAGTATTGAATGAGGGCGGTACATTAACAGCAGAGAATGGAAAAATTAAAGTAGCAAATGCAGATAGCTTAACAATTATTATGACTGCGGCGACTGATTATGAAAATAAATACCCTACTTATAAAGGGGAAGATCCACATGAAAAGGTTGAAAAAACTATGGCCGCTATTTCTAAAAAGAGTTATGAGGTTTTAAAATATACACATATTAAAGACTATCACTCTTTATTTAATCGTGTTTCTTTAAATTTAGGAGGGGAACAACCATCTGTTCCAACAAATGAACTACTAGCGTCTTACAGTAAAGAAAACAGTAAGTATTTGGAGGAACTATTCTTCCAATATGGAAGGTATTTGCTTATTTCTTCTTCAAGACCAGGAACGCTCCCTGCAAATTTACAAGGGGTATGGAATAATTCGAACACACCACCGTGGGAAAGTGACTATCATTTCAATATTAATTTGCAAATGAATTATTGGCCGGCAGAAGTGACAAATCTGTCTGAAACAGCTTTGCCATTAATGGATTATGTGGATTCATTAAGAGAACCAGGAAGGGTTTCAGCAGAAAAACATTTCGGTGTTAAGGGCGGTGGATGGACCGTTAACACAATGAATAATCCATTTGGATTTACTGCACCTGGCTGGGGATTAGGCTGGGGCTGGGCACCTAGTGCGAACGCCTTCATTGGCCAAAACGTTTGGGAACATTATAAATTTACGGATGATAAACAGTACTTACAAGAAAAGATTTATCCGATCATTAAAGAAGCAGCGGAGTTTCATAGTAAGTTTTTAGTGGAAGATCAAAATAAGAAGTTAGTTGTTTCTCCGTGCTGGTCTCCAGAGCTTGGTGGCATTTCTAATGGATGTGCCTTTGACCAACAGTTAGTGTATGAGTTGTTCTCAAATGTAATTGAAGCGAGTGAGATTTTACAGATTGATAATGCGTTTCGAGATGAGTTAAAGGCGAAAAGGGACCGATTATTCCCGCCAATTCAAATTGGTAGATATGGTCAGGTGCAAGAGTGGAAGGATGATATAGATGATCCTGCTGAAACGCACCGGCATATATCTCAGCTAGTGGCACTATATCCAGGAAGTATGATTAATCACAATACACCAGAATGGCTTCAGGCAGCTAAAGTTACTTTAAACCATCGTGGTGATGAGGGAACAGGTTGGAGTAAAGCGAATAAAATTAACTTATGGGCACGTTTGTTAGATGGTGACCATGCTTATAAAATTTTGCAAGGGCAACTTACAGGAAGTACGCTCAGCAACTTATTTGATACGCATCCACCGTTTCAAATTGATGGAAACTTTGGCGCGACATCAGGAATTGCTGAAATGTTAATTCAAAGCCATACCGACTCCATTCAACTATTGCCTGCACTTCCGAAAGCTTGGAAGGACGGTTCTTACAAAGGACTAAGAGCACGCGGTGCATTTACAATTAATGCGGCCTGGAAAAATGGTGTTCCTACAGTCATTCAGGTGACTTCTGATCACGGGAATGATGTAAAATTAAAAAGTCCGATGTTCAATACACCATTTACTGTGACAAGAGTTGGAACGAATACACCGGTGCAATTTACGAAGGATGGCGATACGATTTCATTTAAAACGGAACAAGGTAAATCTTATAAAATTGAGTCTATGCTCAGTTTCGATTTAGAATCTACGAACAGTGTAACTGCAGGAAATACAGTGAAGGTAAAAGCTCATTTATCAAACTTCGGTACATTGAAATCTTCTTCTAGGGAAGTGATTGTGAAGGCTCCTGAGAGCTGGAATGTGAAACCGATTAAAGTAGCTTTTGAAGGCATTGAACCAGGGGGATCTAAAACAATTGAAGCGGATTTACCTGTTCCTATTGATATAGTTGCTAATAATTACGTCATTGAAGCGGAAGTAAACACAGATAGTGGGACGATTAGTAAATCTAATCAAATAGAGGTAACTCCAGCAGTAAAGTTAATTTCGGCAAAAGTAGAACCAAATCCAATTAGCGCTGAAGGTGGTTCGACTACATTAAAAGTAAAGGTTCAAAATGAAATTAAGGAAAAAGTGACACCTGGCAAAATTGAATTGCAATTACCAGACGGCTGGAATGCACAGCCATCAACAACGGACTTTCAATTACCGGCAGGAGGAGAGGAAACATATTCGTTTGTTATCACTCCGCCAATTCAGTTTAAAGGAATGAAAGAAATTGGGGTCTCCGTAAAATTGGGGAATTCGGTGGTAACTTCAACGAAAGTACAAGTGGCTTCTGGCGGTATTTATCTTAGTGATATTCCGTGGGTAAAAGCAACTGCTGGATGGGCAACAGTTCAAAAAGATAAAAGTACCGATGGAAACCCAATTTCATTACTCGGAACGACAGGCCCGATTACGTATAAAAAAGGGATCGGAACTCATGCAAAATCAGAAGTTACCTATGATATATCAAATACAACGTATAAACGATTTAATTCTTATGTAGGAATTGATCAAGAACCTGGTGGTAAAGGTGGTTCGGTCGTGTTTAAAGTATTACTTGATGGAGTGGAGGTATTTAATAGCGGAACAATGTACTATAATACCCAAGTCAAATTTGTAGACGTTGATCTTACAGGTAAGAAAGAATTAAAACTAGTAGTTGAGGATGCAGGTAACGGGAATGGAAATGATCATGCGGACTGGGCGGATGCTTGGTTGAGTTTTAAATAAGCTATTATATTTGTATAAAACATTATAGCTATTAGGATAACAAAGCAAAATACCCTTTAAATTAAAAAATGCTATTCTTTCTGTAGGGTTATAGGAGAGAATAGTATTTTTAGTTATTTATTTTCTTATAGATTTATTCTTGTTTCTAACTATGACTCATTGTATTTATAGAGATAGTGGTTCTTTTATTTGGTGAAGTTTTATAAATGCATTACACAACTATCGAATTATTTTATATGTCTACAATTCAAAAAAGAAACCATAAGAGGTGTTCAAAAAATGAAAATACAAATCGTATTGTTTGACGGTTTTGGAGAACTTGTCTCCTTTGCACCTTTTGAAGTACTGAAAAGTGCAATAGAAGAAGGGGCTCCATTTACGGTGGAACTCGTATCAAGTGAACCGAAATAAGAGGTTATTACTTCGTTTGGAGTGACGGTGAAACTACAGGATTTTTTAAGAATGGATAATCGCCCGGATCTGTTAATTGTACCCTTTCAGGTGGACAACAACAACGTGTCTTTTTGGCGAGAGCTTTAGCACAAAAGGCGGAAATATTCTTCTTAGATGAACCGTTTGTTGGAATAGATGTAACAAGTGAAGAGACCATTATTAAAATTCTTAGGGAGTTACGTAAAGAGGGAAAAACAATTGTTGTTGTACATCATGATTTAAGTAAAGCAGAGTCCTATTTTGATAAATTGCTGTTAATGAATAAGAGCTTAATTCATTACGGAGAAGTAAGGCAAGTATTACAACCAACCGTTATGTCAAAAGCGTATGTAAATCAAGGGATATTGTTTAATAATGCAGCGGGGGTACATTCATCATGAAGATTGTAGAATTTATAGATGCATTAACGCAGTATAGTTTTCTGCAGAAGGCGTTATTAACTTCCGTTATGGTAGGAATTATTTGTGGTGTAATTGGTTGTTTTATTATTTTACGAGGTATGGCTTTAATGGGAGATGTCATTTCACATGCCGTTCTTCCAGGAGTAGCGCTTTCTTATATGATTGGAATGGGGTCCCGCCCCACATCCATCAACTTAAGGATTTAGACTATTTTTGAAGTTAAAAGCACGTTACTATTTTCTTATGTTAATGAGAAAGGGTGACGTGCTTTTTATGAATATGCACCAAAAACAAGAGTTATCTTTATTTGCCGAGGAGCTATATCGATATATGTCTCCCGCTACACTTAATCAACTAGCTATAGAAGCAGGCGGGATGAAACGAAAACGCAAGTGCCACGGGCACCATTTCTTATCTTTGTGTGTATGGTTAAATCAACAAATCGCTACTACCTCTCTTACTCAACTTTGTAGTCAATTAGAAACTTCAACAGGAATTTTATTAAGTCCGGAGGGACTTAATCGACGATTTAATTCGGCTTCAGTAGCCTTCTTTCGCACTGTATTTACTACACTTCTACAAGCTAAAATTGGAGGAGTATCTAAGATTTCTCATTCTCTTTCTTCTTATTTTGAACGGATTCTCGTCCTTGATTCTACAACCTTCCAAGTTCCAGATCGATTCGCAACTACTTATCCTGGTGCCGGAGGATGTAGTCATACAGCTGGTGTGAAAATTCAACTAGAGTATGACTTGTTGAGTGGAAAATTTTCTGATGTGGAAATTGAACCAGGAAAACGAAGTGATCAGGCATATAGTGCGACTCGAACAGGCATGGCACAAAAGAATGAACTATATATTCGTGACTTAGGATATTTTCGTCTACAAGATTTTAAGTCTATTCAAGATAAGCAAGGATATTATTTATCACGTCTTAAGTTACCAACTAAAATATATAGAAAAGAATTCGAAACAGTCGTATTTAAAACAAAACCCGCTCAATTGAGACCGGTATATATACAAATTCATTTGGAAGACATCATGAAACAATTACAACCTGGCCAAGTGTATGAATTACATGATGTATATGTGGGGAGTAAAGACAAACTGCCTACTCGCATTGTGGTTTATAGATGTACCGAGGAGCAAAAACAGAAACGCCTACGTGATCGAGCTATTCGCGAAAAGAAAAAAGGAATTACATATACAGAGCGTACAAAACTTTTACAAGGCATTACGGTATATATGACAAACATTCCTACGGAATGGGTACCAAAAGAGAAAATTTATGATCTATATTCACTGCGTTGGCAAATTGAACTGTTATTTAAAATATGGAAATCTTGGTTTCAAATTCATCGTTGTAAATCTATTAAACAAGAACGCTTAGAATGTCACCTTTATGGGCAACTCATTAGTATTCTATTATGTTCTTCTACTATGTTTAAAATGCGAGAACTCCTGTTACGTAAGAAACAGAAAGAGCTAAGTGAATATAAAGCGATGTACATAATTAAGGATTATTTTTTACTTTTTTACCAAGCATTACACAAAAACACCCAAGAATTATCAAAGGTTCTCCTTCGTCTGTTTAACCTCCTACAGCACAACGGACGAAAATCTCATCGATATGAGAAAAAGACAGTCTTTGATATTTTGGGTGTTGTCTATGAGTATACCACTTCTACTCATCAGGTAGCATAGTAAAAAAATTGAAGCCCGTCAGGGTTTATTTGATATGCCAACTTTTATAAAATCCAGAAAAGATTATAAAAAACTCTATGGAAAGAACACAGTTTGTATAAAAATATACCTTAAGTTGATGGATGTGTGGCGGTACCCCTTTATCAACTAGGGTTAGTATCAAATAAGTTTTCATAAGTATTAATAGCCATATACTATGAAACCTAACTTTATTTTTTAATATTTTAATTCAAATCAAAAGTGCGGGTAAAGCCTTATAACAACAAATTCTCCTATAAATTATTATATATTTATTACATATTAAAATTCATCATTACCAATTAAATTTCCTGCATCATTATCTTTAGTAAGTCTTTGCTTCAAGTAATTTTCTTTTGTAGTTCTATCATTTTTATGCCCTACTGCAGCTGCTATTATATGGGGGGGAAGTCCCTTATAATCATATAAATACTGTACATAAAAATGTCTAAAGAAATGGGGAGTAATTCGGATATTCTCTGTAAAGGGTAACTTGGTGTCCTTTATAATCTTAGAAATATATTGTGATAAGTAATTTTCTCTATAAGCAGTATAGTTTTTCGTTTGAAAAATAGTCCCGCCATTTTTATTTCCTAAATCTATAGGTAATCTCCTACGGATTCGAAACGCAACAATACGATTGAAAATTTCCTTATTAATAGAAACAATCCGTTCATTATCTCCCTTTGTATCAACTGTTAAATAATAACGTCCGCGTATATCATCATATTCAAGATCTTCCCATTTTGCATGCGCTACTTCCGCAACACGTAACCCTGTGGTAGATAGGACCGATAGTAAGGCATAATTGATTTCATTATCCTTATAATAATGAAGAAGCTGTTTGACTTCTCCATATGATAACTCACGCTTTGATTTATATTGTTTATTCACCGTCGTACTTAAAATTTCTATATGAAGAGGATCCTGGATATATTGAATTTCATATAGCCATTTCAAATAGGAACGGATCACACCAAGTTTTCTACTAATTGTAGATGCTTTGTATTTTTCTTTTGATTGATAAGAGATTGCCTCCTGAGATAACCATTTTTGATAATTACGGATATGCCGTTTTCTTAAATTCCTCCAGACTTGTCCAGCTTCAAAATCTGTTACATCTTTCTGCAAAAAATCCGTACTTTGTTTGACAAAGAAGTAAAACTGACTTAGATCACGTGCATATAGAGTTCTAGAAGCATCTTTAATACGTTTCTCTTGATCAAAATGGGTTTGCCGGTTCAAGTAGTAATATAATATCTCTTCATCAGAAAATCCCTCATATGTGTATGTATCTTTTCTTTCATTATTTTCTTTTTTAAATTCAGCTTCATTTATATAATCACGATTCCATAATGCAATTATGTTTGTAAATTTTTGTTTTTGTTTCTCTATGTTTTCTAAAGAAGTTTCATTATGAATTGTATTCAATTCAATTAGCATTATCCTTCAACTCCTTATTAATTCTTTTTATATTTATTATTATAACTTAAGTTAATTCAAAATTAGTTATATAGTAAAATTAAATTTTATAAAAATGAAAAGTTATAGCAACCATAGAAAAACTCACATTTTCTATGGTTATTATCTATTTATAATCATAAATTATCTTTTGTATAATTTGAAATTACATAAAAGATAATTTAATTAGAAATCGAATTTATATTTCATATATATTTAAAAATAAATTAAGCATTAATTGTGTTATAATTAATTTACACTCTATATTTTAGATATTTAAATTTACATAATAAAATTATTGATTTCATATAATAGAAATTTACACATAGGAGGAAAAGTAATGTTTGAAAGACAAGAAATAAATATGAATACAAATGAAGTAAAAGCTTATTTAGGAATTAGTAGCTTCATTTTTAACACTCTTATGAAACAAGGACAATTAACTCCAATTAATCGAGAGACCTGGCGTTTAGATGGTAGCTTTTTATTTAAGAGAGAAGACATAGAAGAGTTGAAAAAAGATCGTGAGACAGAAGGAATTACCTTATATCAAGCAGCCAAAGATTATAATGTAAGCATGTATCAACTTGAAAAGTGGATAGAAGAAGGGAATTTAACTTGTACTATACAGAAACATCGTAATCGTGAGACTAAATTTGTAAATGAGGAAGAAATACACGGATTGGTAGAGCAATTGGATCAGACCAAGACTCTATATACATTCTCACAAAAGTATAATGTAGTATTGTTCCAAAAATTTATGGAAGGTAATAAATTAGCACGCATTATATCTATTCCGAAGCGTGGGGATATTGTACTTATGGATGAGTTTGGAAGCAATATGACACTAGAAGATGCAATTAAAGTGGGGTATAAGCCTGCATATGTTCTATCCGATAAACCAAGAAGTCATCACCAAAAGTTTGTAAAATTCCGTTTTCCTAAATCAAATCAATTGCGAAGCAACACTTTTCACTTAATTGACTTATTACTACAGTACGTATCACCAAGAAATATTAAGGTTTCTGAGGAAGATGGTTTTTGGTACTTTGATGTTCGTCAATCGATTATTCAATTACCAATGCAAATGCAGATAGAATGGATTGATTGTTTAACCCCATATATAATAGAAGGAAAATTAACAAGACGTGTTAATAATAGTGTGTATTTAGATAGCAGTAGTGTCACTAAGGCAGTAACTATAACAAGCAATGAATATCATACAATCACAAAGATTGTAAATGAAACGAACAGTTCTATTGAAGAATTTATTGCAAGCGCAATCCAAGATAAAATTAATCAACATATGCTGTATAAAAGTTAAAATTTTCATCATATTAGAAAGATACTAATGAAAAGAGAATCACTGTACTTCTAGTGATTCTCTTTTCATTGCAAGAATCTAGAAATATTTTAATATGGGGAATTTGTCTGTTTATATTTAGAGTATGGAAAATGGTTCTGGTGCAAATAATATGTAGATTAGAAATAGTAGTAGATTCCATTAGGAATCTACTACTATTTGGAATTGCTGCTTAAGACTAGATTCCACTAGGAAACTTTTCGCCTATTTATATCTTTCCTAAGTATTTGCACCACAACCGTTTTTCCTAAGTAGCCCGTGAAATAATTTCTTGTTCATCAAGTAAGAACTTCAAGCTTGATAAAGAGATTGTTTGGGAATTCTCTTTCGACATACGTTTCCGATAATGCGTAGGTGTTTCTCCAATCAATTTTTTAAATATGCGGCTAAAGACTACTAAACTACGAAAGCCCACCTGATAAGAAATGTTTTCTACCGATTCATTTGTCATTGAAAGTAAATACGTTGCGTGATTAATGCGGACTCTTAAAATCCAGCCCTTCATGCTCATCCCGAAATGATTCTGAAAGACCCGCGAAAGATGGCTTCTATTGACCGCAAGATGATTTGCCACATCCCTTACTGTAATCTCCTCTAGATAGTGATTACTAATATATGTCATTGCTTCAATCGCGAGTCGTGAAAACTTTTGTTTTACTCCTGTTAAGAATTCGCCACCATCTGTAAGTAATAATCTTAAAAACCGATAGGTCAACTCATTCAACTTTAATTCACCTTCTAATGTATCGCTGGAGCAATTCATACACTCCAAGATGATATCCAAATATTGTTGAATATTAGTGGAGGTAACAGAGTAGGTACCTTCTTTAAAACTCGAATAATGAATAATTTCGTCTGCTACCTTCCCACCAAATGAAATCCACGCATACAACCATGGTTCTTCTGCATCCGAGCGATAAAATGTTGATTCTCCTGGGCGAATGAGAAAAATATTTCCTTTCTTTAATGAATATTTTTCATCTTTTACATAGTACTTTCCTTTTCCGGCCAACACGACATGAATAATATAGCTGTTACGTACAGTTGGTCCAAAAGCATGAAAAGGCAATGTTTTTGAAAAACCACAAAAAGCAAAATAAAGTTCGCTTGAGAAGTGATGCTGTTCTTTTTTCATAAAGATTGCTTGTTCCATGGGCTTTTCCCCTCTTCGTGATTACTCTAACCTAACCTACCTTTTGAAGGAAGAAATGCAACAAAAGGTTAAATCAAGGTCACAAAATGATATAAAACAGAAAACGCTTTCTTGTTAAACTATACTTGAAAAAGAAAATCATAGGAAGGAAATTAATGTAGTTCGTTAGTTTTTTTATGTTTAACTTTGTAAACGCTTTTATATCATTATTAAAATTCAGTGAAGAGAAAAATTACAAAAAAGGAGAATGAAAATGAATGGAAATTTAAAACAACGTGTTTCCTATGCCCTAGGTGCATTTGGTCATGACATATTTTATGCAACTTTGAGTACTTATTTTATGGTCTTTGTTACGAGCGCGATGTTCACTGGGGCTGATAAAGCAACGACTGGAAAAATGATTGGAATTATTACAGGTTTAATCGTAGTAATACGATTGGTACAAATTGTTTTTGATCCGCTTATTGGAGGAATAATTGACAACACAAAAACGAGATTCGGGAAGTTTAAGCCCTGGTTAGTCATTGGTGGTGTAGTTAGTTCTATCTTTCTTGTATGCATATTTACCAATTTCTTTGGTCTTGCAATTCATAATACTACACTGTTCATCATTTTATTTGCAATTGTTTATATCTTGCTCGATGTTTTTTATTCATTTAAGGATATTGCTTTTTGGTCGATGATTCCAGCGTTAAGCACTGACACTAAGGAACGAGAAAAGTTGGCAACATTTGCACGACTTGGTTCATCACTTGGTGCAAACGGAACTACACTAGCAGTTGTACCAATCGTCACCTTCTTTACGTTCTTGATGACTGGTAAAGATTCTCAAGGTGCCTCTGGTTGGTTTTGGTTTGGTTTAATTGCTGCTGTTATTGCTGGTGGAACAGCGATTATTACAGCACTTGGCACAAAAGAAAATGATAGCGTAATTCGTCAGCAACAAGAAAAAGCAGGCATTAAAGATATTTTCAAAGCTATTACTAAAAACGATCAATTGATGTGGCTAGCACTTTCATATATTGCATATGCGATTGCCAATGTTGCAACTACTGCTGTGTTATTCTTCTTATTCAAATATATTTTAGGAAATTCAGGTGATTTCTGGATTGTGGGATTAATTGCAGCTATATCAGGCTTAATTGCTGTTCCACTTTTCCCAACGCTCACGAAATTAATTTCAAGACGTTTTGTCTATATTGGCGGTATTGTGATGATGCTTCTGGCATATGTATGTTTCATCTTAGCTGGAACAAGTTTACCAGTGGTTATGGTGGGATTGGTGCTCTACTACTTCCCTCAGCAGCTAATTTTCCTTTCAGCTTTGATGACGATTACCGACTCAGTTGAATATGGACAGTGGAAAAATGGTACCCGAAACGAAGCTGTGACTTTATCAATTCGTCCATTACTCGATAAAATTGCTGGAGCTTTATCAAACGGAATCGTTGGGTTTGTAGCTGTTGCTGCTGGGATGACTGGTAATGCTAAAGCAGCAGACATCACTGCACAGGGTGTTTCAACGTTTCATCTTTATGCGTTCTACCTTCCAGCAGCACTCATGATTTTCTCTGCCATCATTTTCGCATGGAAGATTACATTAACAGAGAAAAAACATGCACAAATCGTCAAAGAGCTAGAAGCAAAACTAACTCATGACGAGGAAGCAAATGAAGAGTTCAATTCTAGCGCTGCACTTGCTCATTCTAAATAAAGGAGTAGGGGATATTTAAAATGAACATTACAACAAAAGATTTCGGTGCAGGTTATACGATTATCACTATTATCAATCTGAACGGCCTGCAATTGACTGTTTCAGATTTAGGTGCTCGCATTACGAGTTTAAAGGTACCAACAACGAATGGTCTACGTGAGCTCGTACTTGGTTTTGATACGGCAAAGGAATATCTTGAAAAGGATTTATATATTGGTGCCTCAATTGGACGAGTAGCTGGACGAATTCAAAATGGAACTTTTCAAATTGATGAGAAGATCTATAAAGTACAAATTGATGAGACAACCGGAAACACTTTACATGGCGGTACTCCAGGATTTGAAAGCAAAAAGTGGCAATATCAAGTTATCGATAATAATGATGAGGTCTCAGTGATATTTCACACGGTAAGTCCAGATGGTGAAAATGGTTTTCCGGGGAATCTTGATGTCGAGATACGTTACACGTTAACTAACACGAATGTTTGGAAAGTAGAAACTAGGGCGACAAGTGACAAAGATACCTTGTTTAATCCAACAAATCATGTGTACTTCAACTTAACTGGTGATGTAACGCAACCTGTAGATGAACACACATTATGGGTGGATAGTAATAGATTTGCACCACTTAATCTGAAAAGTATTCCAATTGGTGAAAAGTGGCCTGTAGAAGGAACTACGTTTGATTTTCGAAAGCCAGTTAAACTCAAAGAAACCTTCAATAGTACTTTTGGTCAAAAAGAATTAGTGGATGGAATTGATCACCCATTTTTCTTGAACCGACCTGAACTATCACATAGTTCAGTGAAACTCATTAGCCCGGATGAAGTGGTTACAATTGAAATAGCCACAAAAGAACCAAGTGTCGTCATCTTTACGGCAAATTTTAGTGAGAATACGCCTCTCATGCATGGCAAGCAACTTGCAAACCATGGCGGAATTACCTTTGAAACACAGGTTTCCCCGGGTGCTGAACAGTATTCTCATTTTGGGGATATGGTTCTTAGGTCGGATTCAACTTATCAAACGATGACAGAATTTCATATTATTTGAGATCATATTTTGGATAGTCTCTTTAAATTATGAAACATGTATAGAAAAAATTAGATACTACTATCAGAAATTATTTAAAATACGATGTTGCGTCTAGGAATAATGATGCACTGTTAGAAGTGAACCAGTGAATACTGAGATAATTTCCTTATTTAAAATGAATGCAAAAGGGATGTTTATACTTATGGAAAAGAAACGTGAACTAGCTTTAAAATTTGCTGAGGTATTTGGACCTCAAGAAACAACTCAATATTTTTCTCCAGGACGTATCAACTTAATCGGAGAACATACAGACTACAATGGTGGCTATGTATTCCCCGCTTCTATTACTTATGGAACTTACGGAGTAGCTAGACGTCGGGAGGATGATAGAGTATTAGTTTACTCAAAGAACTTTGAAGAAATTGGAGTGATTAGCTTCACGTTGAATGAACTAGATTACGATAAAAATGCTAATTGGGCAAATTATGTAAAAGGAGTTATCTTAACACTGAAAGAAGCAGGTCATAAAATAGACTGTGGTTTTGAGTTATTAGTTGAAGGAACGATTCCAAATGGAGCGGGACTTTCAAGTAGTGCTTCACTTGAATTACTTGTAGGCGTAGTATTAGAAGACTTGTTCAACTTAGACGTAACGCGACTTGAATTAGTGAAAATGGGTAAAAAAGTTGAAAACGAATTCATTGGTGTAAATTCTGGTATCATGGATCAATTTGCCATTGGATTTGGTGAGAAAGACAAAGCGATTCTCCTTGATACCAATACGTTAGAGTATGAAATGGTTCCAGTGGTTTTGGACGACTATGCTATTGTAATTATGAATACTAATAAGCGTCGTGAACTAGCAGATTCAAAATATAATGAGCGCCGTGCTGAATGTGAAGAAGCACTCGCACGTCTTCAAACGAAATTAGAGATTCATGCACTTGGAGAACTAAGTGAAACAGAATTTGATGCAAATCAAAATCTTATTGAAGATGAAACCCTAATTAAACGCGCGAAGCATGCAGTTTACGAAAATGAACGCACAAAAAAAGCCAAAGCAGCTCTTACTGCAGGTAATTTAGAAGAATTCGGAAAGCTATTGAATGCTTCTCATGTATCTTTAAAAGATGATTATGAAGTAACCGGGCTTGAATTAGATACATTGGTGGCCGCTGCGCAAAAACAAAAGGGTGTGCTTGGAGCCCGTATGACTGGAGCTGGATTTGGGGGATGCGCCATCGCATTAGTAAAAGAAAGTGAAACGTACACTTTTAAAAACAATGTTTATGATGAATATCTCAAAGTTGTGGGATATGCGCCTGTCTTTTATGTGGCACACATTGGTAGTGGAACTACAGTGATTGGATGATGAATGAGGTGGAAACGATGAACACATGTCAAGCAATTTATGATTTTACTACACTTGCAATTGAGAATGGAGCCATTGAGGAAAATGACCGAATTTATATGCACAATCAACTTTTACGTTTGATTGGCGAATCGGAAATGGGCGATATTACCAGCTCAGTCGAAACGGACCCACATGTGCTGTTAGATACGCTTATGGATAAAGCGACAGAAAATCTTATTATCTCTAAAAACCAAGCCAATCGTGATATGTTCGAAGCGCTTTTAATGAATGTAATTACACCATTTCCATCCAAGATCAATGCGAATTTTCAGGAGGCATATCGCAAAAGTCCTGAACAAGCGACGGATTATTTCTTTGAACTAAGTAAACGCAATGATTATATAAAGACCCGTGCGATTGAAAAAAATATTCATTATTTAACAGAATCAAAATATGGGGAACTTGAGATTACTATTAATTTGTCCAAACCAGAGAAAGATCCAAGAGAGATCTTAGCGGCTAGAAATGCTCCAAGGGGCAATTATCCAAAATGTTTACTTTGTATTGAAAATGAAGGATATTTCGGTCGCTTGAACCATCCAGGTAGAAGCAATCACCGAATCATTAACATCGAGCTAGATGGAGAAGAATGGGGTTTTCAATATTCACCATATGCATACTTTAACGAACACTCCATCTTATTATCTAAGAAGCATCGACCAATGAAGATTTCTCGTGAGGCATTCTCTCGTTTATTTAGTTTTGTAGAAATCATGCCACATTATTTCATTGGTTCAAATGCGGATTTACCTATTGTAGGAGGATCTATCTTAAGTCATGATCACTACCAAGCTGGACGCCATAATTTCCCAATGGCAAAGGCTAAAGTTCTTAAAACATTTGACCTATCTGACTACCCAAATATTTCTTGCGGTATTGTCAACTGGCCAATGAGTGTGATTCGCCTCTCTTCTTTAAACAAAGAAGAACTAATTAATGCCAGCACCTACATCCATGAAAGTTGGAAGAACTATTCAGATGAATTCTTACAAATACGTGCGCAATCAAAAGATGGCACAAAACATCATACGATTACACCAATTGTGCGACGTCGCGAAGAAAAGTATGAAATTGATCTTGTACTGCGTGATAATAATGTGGATGAAAAATACCCTGATGGAATTTTTCATCCACATCCAGATGTACAGCATATTAAGAAAGAAAATATCGGGCTTATTGAAGTCATGGGTCTTGCGATTCTTCCTCCACGTTTGATTGAGGAGCTTCATGAAGTTGAGCTGTATTTGTTAGATAAGGAAGCCAATGTTCCTGAAATCCATCAAAAATGGGCAAATGAATTAAAAGCCCAGGGCGGCTATATAGAAGAGACCATCCAAAGCTTTCTTCAAACTGAAGTTGCAAAAAAATTTGAACGCGTCTTAGAAGATGCTGGTGTCTATAAGATGAATAGAGATGGTAGAGCAGGGTTTGATCGCTTTATCAAAGAATTACAAAGCACAAATCGAAAGGTGATGACGAAATGACAGTTTTAGTTTTAGGTGGTGCAGGCTATATCGGCTCACATGCCGTCAATCAATTAATCACAAATGGATATGATGTAGCGGTAATCGATAATCTATTGACCGGTCATATCGAGTCGTTGCATGAAAAAGCGCGTTTTTACAAGGGAGATATACGTGATAAGAAATTCATGTGTGAAGTCTTCTCTCAAGAAAAGTATGTTGAAGGTGTGATGCATTTTGCGGCATTTTCACTTGTTGGTGAATCAATGGCGGAGCCATTGAAATATTTCAATAACAATGTTTACGGCACGCAGATTACCTTAGAAGTCATGAGAGAATTCGGTGTGAAATACATTGTCTTTTCTTCAACTGCTGCAACGTTCGGAATTCCAGAAGAGATACCAATTAAGGAAACAACTCCAACAAAGCCAATCAACCCATACGGTCAAAGTAAGTTGATGATGGAACAAATGATGCGATGGCAAAGCGAGGCAAGCGACATGAATTATGTGGCGCTTCGTTACTTTAATGTTGCAGGTGCAAAAGAAGATGGTTCGATTGGAGAAGCCCATAATGATGAAACACATTTAATTCCGATTATTTTACAGGTAGCACTTGGTCAGCGTGACGAGCTCATGATTTATGGGGGCGATTATAACACGCCGGATGGAACAAACATCCGTGACTATATCCATGTAGTAGATTTAATCGATGCGCATATCAAAGCGCTAGAATATTTAAAAGTTGGCGGAAAATCGGACGTATTTAATCTTGGTTCAGCAGAAGGCTTTTCAAATAAAGAAATGCTTAAAGCTGCTCGTGAGATCACAGGACATCCAATTCCAGCAAAAATCGGTCCGCGTCGCCCAGGTGATCCAGATGTGTTAATTGCATCAAGTGTGAAAGCCAAGGAAGTTCTTGGTTGGGAACCAAAATATACTTCTATTAAGGATATTATCGCTACAGCATGGAAATGGCATCAAAGTCATCCAGAAGGGTATTAAAACATTCGAAAAAGGGTTCTGATGCAAATACTTAGGAAAGATATAAAGAGGCGAAAAGTTTCCTAGTGGAATCTAGTCTTAAGCAGCAATTCCAAATAGTTGATGGATGAACTTCACTTGATTTGGGGCAGACTTGTCCAGTAAAACAAGTTGCCCTTTTTTTACCATTTTGCACCAGAACCTGAAAAGGCAGCGTTTTTGAAAAACCACAAAAATCAAAATAAAGTGTGCTTGAGAGGTGATGCTGTTCTTTTGTCATAAAGATTGCTTGTTCAATGGGCTTCGCCCCCTCTTCGTGATGACTATAACTAACCTAATCTGCCTTTTGAAAGAAGAAATGCAACAAAAGGTTTAATAAAGGTCACAAAATGATATAAAATAGAAAGCGTTGTCTTGTTAAACTATACTTGAAAAAGAATACCATGGGAAGGAGATTAATGTAATTCTTTAGTTTTTTATGTGTGACTTTGTAAACGCTTTCTTGTCATTATTAAAATTAAGTTGAAGGAAAAATTACAAAAAGGGGAATGAACGTAAATGGGAAATTAAAACGCCATGGTTCCCATGCCTTAGGTGCATTTGTTCATTAGATGAAGGTTTTAACAAGACTTATAGTCTTGACACTTATGTTGGAAATAGTGCTTCCGAATTTATCCATCTTCGCAAGCACTGCTCAGGGAATTATTCGGAGTAATGAAAGAACAATATTAAATTTTAACAATAATTAGGGATTTAATCGAGGGGGATCTGGCAGGTGCTGAGAGTGTTGGCTTCGACGATGGCGCGAGCGCTGTTTAACAGGAAATTGGCTGGTACAGAAAATATTTCACAATCGATGAAAGTTATAGGGGCAAAACAATCAATATTGATTTTGAGGGTGTAATGACCGATAGTGATGTTTATTTGAACGGAGAAAAAATTCACACCCACAATGACGGGTATATAGGTTATTCCGTGGACATCACAAGCAAGGTGAAATATGGACAAACCAATGTGTTGGCGGTAAGGGTGTACAGCTTTGACAATCCTGATACACCGCTAGGCAAGCCGCTTGCGAATCTTGACTTTCATTACTATGGTGGAATTTATCGAGACGTAACAATGAGAATTACGAACAAGTTGCATATTTCCGATGCATTACAAGCCAACAAAACGGCCAGCGGCGGTGTTTTGTCACTTACGTTGAAAAATTGATGAATGGAGCTAAAGGAGGGGAACTAATTAGAAAGTCGCTTAGCTGAGGTAAGTGTAAGTGCAGCGGAATTCGAGTTCAAGTTCTATAAAGAAAGAACGGGTGAAAAAAAGTATGATGACAAATCTTCAAATTAAAATATTTTCAATCTCAAAGCTTTTATTATTTTCTATCTGCGCATTTGTATTCACATTGATTGTTCAGATACCGGGGAAAGCTGCTGCTTTAACCAATTACACTCAAACGACGGAAACGATTAATGGAGTAAATTATTCTGTAATAACCGTCAACTACTCCGGGGATGATGCGGGGCCGGCAGTAAATGAAGCTATTGCAGCTGCTAAAACCGCTGCTAAACCGGTTATATTGGATTTTCCAAAGGCTACTTATCATTTTAAAGATTCATCGGCCATCGATGCTCAGTATTATATTTCCAATACAACGACAGAATCTGAAACGCCAGGCGGGTGGAGGAAGGTTGGGCTTTTGTTTAAGAACATCAGCGATTTAACGATCCGGGGAAATGATTCAACACTGATGTTCCATGGCGTGATGACACCTATTGTATTTGACCATGCTACAAATGTGAATATGAAAAGCATTAACTTTGATTTCAAACGGCCAGTTATGTCTGAAATGACGGTGGCTGCGGTTGGCAGCAATTATATTGAAATGAATGTTCATCCGGATTCATTGTATAAGATTGTAAATAATAAGCTCCAATGGACAGGTGAAGTTGATAATAATGGTATTCCGACAGACAATTGGGTAGCAAGAGGATACGCCAATACTACTCAAGTGCAGGAGTTCGATCCTGCAACAAACAAAACATGGAGAGTTTCGAATCCTATTGCAAGTGCGTCCAGTGTTCAAGATATGGGCAATAGGAAATTAAGGTTTACTTACAGCAGCGCCCCGAACCTAACCGTCGGACACACCTATCAACTTAGAAATGACTCTCGTAAAGAAGAAGGTGCATTTATTTACAGAAGTAAGGATATAATGTGGACAGGAGTAAACTTCTATGCGGCTCCTGGGCTAGGAATTGTAGGCCAGTATAGTGAGAACCTTACTTTTGATCAATTGAATTTTGCGCCAAAATCGGGCGGTGGGCGAACTAATGCATCAATGGCTGATTTTATGCAAATTTCCGGTTGTAAAGGTCAGATAACGGTTAACAATTCCAATTTCTTTGGTGCACATGATGATCCGATCAATGTTCACGGTACACATCTGCAGATTGTCGATAAACCGGCACCTAACCAGTTAAAGGTACAATTCAAGCATTCCCAGAGCTGGGGATTCGATGCTTTTGCGGTTAACGATAGTATTGATTTTATCAATGGGTCTACTCTGTTATCCGCCGGCAGCGCTGTGGTAACCGGTGTGACGCGGGTGGACGATTACAATATTCTTCTTACACTTGATCAAAATGTTCCAAGCTCTGTAACCGCTAATTCTTACTTTGTGGAAAACGCAACTTGGAATCCGAATGTTACTATTACCGGTTCCACTTTTGAGTCCATTGCTACAAGGGGCATTCTGGTGACAACTCGTGGGAACGTTTTAATTGATCATAATACATTCAATAGAACGGAAATGAGCGCAATTTTGATAGCTGATGATGCCAATAGCTGGTATGAATCAGGTATGGTCAGGAACGTGACCATAAGTAATAATACGTTCAATAATACAGGAAATTCTGTCATAAGTATTGAACCAAGCGCGCCTTCTACGAACCCTGATAAGACGGTGCACAGCAACGTTAGTATTAGTGGCAATACATTTTATAAGACGGGGGGCACCACTTCAATCTATGCCGGCAGCATCAACGGATTCAACTTTACCAATAACATCGCTCAGGAAGGCGGATTGCAGATCAATGCCCAAGGTTCAAAAAATGTAAAAATAGCAGGAAATACGTTTGCACAGAGTGGGGTAACCAAAGAGATAACTTTATCCAATATGTATACGAATACGGATACAATAGACGCGTCTCAAGGTTTTACTGTAACGAGAAATAACAATTATGTTCCTGTAGTTCCTGGTCCTAATGACATACCGCAATCACAAATGACAGCAACCGCAACTAGCCAGCATAGCGATAATGAGGCAAGCAAAGCGCTGGACGGTGACAGTTCGTCGATTTGGCATACTGAATGGTCTCCAATGGCCAATCTACCTCAGTCCGTAACAATTAATCTTGGAGGTACTTACAGTATTGCGAAATTAAGGTATCTGCCAAGGCAAGATAGCAGTTCCAACGGTGTTATTACGGGATATACCATTTCTACAAGCACAGATGGCATTACATTTACGAATGCAGTTTCCGGAACGTGGGCGGATGATAAAACAGTGAAGAACACATCCTTTCCTGCAGTCTCGGCAAAATATGTTAAGTTAACAGCGACTAGCGGTCATGGCGGCTATGCCTCAGTTGCTGAGTTGAATATTGAACGTTCGACTCAATAATATAAAGACGATATAAGAAAGCTGAAATCCCTTGTGGTTTTAAGAGAAATCACTCTATTGAATTACTTGAAATGTAGTATAAACATATCTACAAAAATATAAACCAATCATGAACAATATAACAAGTTTGATAGCAAATAATTAACAAGTTTAATATCTCATTATCACATACTCACAAGTTTTGAATCGTAATAAGGAAAATAGAAAAAGACCAAAGAAAAGGTAGATTTTTAGTTTATGATTTACTTTTTCCGCGGTTTTTTTTAGGTTAATAAAATATAATGTATGACTAATGGGGCACAGCCGCATTAGTATCAACTTAAGATGAATTTATATGCATAATTCATAGAAAGCGTTATTCTTTTTGTAAAGATATACAGAAAGGATGACGCCTTTTTTGCTTTATAGATAGTGCAGAACCTTAGCTTTATAGTGATGTAGCAGTGCCTCATATAGCCGTTTAATTACCATTTCTGTTATCTTTATATATTTGCATGATGAATGTTATCAACGTTCAATCTATCTAGAATCCTATTAAAGTTCCTTTAGAATATCTGAAGGGGCTTTTTATTTACATAATCAAACGTTATTACTAATTTGTAATTGCTCTAAAAGATAATCACAGACATTCACAAAAATACATTGTTTTTTTAAACTTAATAACAAGTATTTCAATTCAAATTCTTGATGAAAAATCTTAGTGATATATAGTTTAAACTCATCTAAATTAGGCTTTTCTAGGCTGTATAGCATATCTAAAGGAAGTTTAAATTTAGAAAATAAATGATCATTTCGGGCAAAAATCGAAACTTCCTCTCTAGTTAATCGATCATGAAATGCAATTAAAATTTTTCTTAAAGCATTTACTTGTTCTTCTTCAAATTCATAATCTATAAAATGGGAATTCATTTGACTGAATCATACTTTGCATAAGTCTAAATTGATATCTTAATAAAGTCACTTCTTTGATTAAATCCATATTGCCCTCCTTTATTTCCCTAAATTAACCAGTTTATCATAACAATTTATAAATTGAAATACAAATACTTATGATATTAATACTGAAATGATAAATCTTGCTATAAAAAATTTTTTTAAACGTTGACAATTAAAATAACAAAGACCTATAATACGTTTAACAACTTTGAGTTGAGTCTTAATTTTCTAATTATAAAATATTTATCTGCGATGAAGAGGAGAGTAGATGATTTAGAGCGTATTAGAGAGCTGCCCCAAGGCTGAAAGGGTGGTAACGATCGAATCATTGAAGGTAGCCTTGGAGCTTTACTTGTGAAATAGTTATTTAATGACTAAATTAGTATGTAACGGTTGGTCTCGTTAACAGACCTAAGTCTAACTTTATTGGTTAAACTTATTAAGCCTCTTTTCCGTAAGGAAAATAGGGGAATTGGGTGGTACCGCGATAACCTCGCCCCAATATTTGATTTTTTAGGAATCAAATATTGGGGCTTTTTATATGAATTGAATAAATAATGGCGTTGAAAAGAAGGAGTAAAAGAGAATTCTAATGCACAGAGATTCGTTCCATTGGCTGAGAGAACGAATATTAGAACTCTTTGAAGGTAGTCTCGGAGCTTTGCTTTTGAAAGAGTAAAAATGGTATCCAGTAGAAAGCAACGGTTTGGTTCTCGTTATCGAACTATAGTTATATGACTTATTGAGTCTATTTACCGTGAGGAAATAGAGAAGCTGGGTGGTACTGCGATAATTTCGCCCCAACATTTGATTGATTTTTCAAGAATCAATCAAATGTTGGGGCTTTTTGTATCCATTAAAATACAACGATTTGGTTCTTGTTATTGAACAAAGGTCATATGACTTGTTGAGTCTATTTACCGTAAGGAAGTAGAGAAGTTGAGTGGTACCGCGATAATCTCGCCTCAGCAATCAAACATATTTTTCATATTTGATTGTGGGGGTGAGATTTTTCTATTTAAAAATTAAAAGGTTTAAAAAAGTTATAGAAATTAAAATGATAACAACAGGAGGAACAAAAAATGAAAGATTTTTCAATGAAGGATAACTTATATATTGGTTTTATGTTATTTGCTTTATTTTTCGGAGCTGGTAACCTGATCTTTCCCCCTGCCTTAGGACATGCAGCTGGAACAAATATTTGGGAGGGGATGATTGGATTCCTTATTACATCAGTTGGTCTACCAATATTGGGCGTAACCGCTATTGCTAAATCTGGAAACTTACAAACTTTAACCAACCGTGTACATCCCAAATTTTCAATTTTCTTCACAATTACAACTTACTTATGCCTAGGTCCGTTCTTAGTTATTCCGCGTGCCGGGAGTGTAGCATTTGAAATGGGAGCTGTTCCATTTCTTCCTAATGAGTTAACTACCCAGGGTATATCACTTTTTATATATACTATTTTTTATTTCTCTTTTAATTTTTGGCTATGTCTAAATCCTTCTAAACTATTTGATAGGGTAGGCAAAATTTTAACTCCAATTATACTCGGAATCATTACAATTATATTTATTCAAAGTCTATTTCATCCAGTTGGAGGATATGGAATACCTTCTCAAACATATGAACATAACGCCGTATTTAAAGGAATTATAGATGGCTATTTAACAATGGATGCTTTATCTGCTCTTCTTTTTGGGAGCGTTGTTATTGCTGCCATTGAGAAAAGAGGTATCCATGATTCACAAAAGATAACACGTATAACCATTAGAACAGGAATAATTGCAGGAGTATGTTTAGGAATTATTTATATGATGTTAGGGCATTTAGGAGCTACTAGCCAGTCTTTACTGAATTCATCAGGAAATGGTGGACTTATTTTAACTACTATAACTACTCGCTTATTTGGAAATTTAGGTAATGTTCTATTAGGATTAGTATTTACTCTTGCTTGTTTAACAACATCCATTGGGCTTATCACTTCTTGTAGTCAATACTTTTCTAGAATTATACCGCTTTTTAATTATAAAAAATGGGTTGGGATTCTTTGTTTTATTAGTATGATTCTTGCTAACTTGGGTCTAAATCAAATTATCTTGATTTCTGTTCCAATATTAACTATCATTTATCCCTTAACTATTGTTTTAATTATTTTGTCCTTTTTTCATAAATATTTTAAAGGATACTCATCTGTTTATGTAGGCAGTTTGACTGGAACAGCTTTGATTAGTATCGTTGATGGCTTAAAACAAAGCAAAATTGAAATGAATTTTATCGAAAACCTTTATGATTTTATTCCACTATATGAAATAGGCCTTGGCTGGATTTTACCTGCAATCTGTGGGGCTTTTATTGGCTATTTATGGGGAATCTTAAAAAATGATTATTCTTATCAAAGCGAATATGATATAAAAAATAATATTAACAATTAACTACCATTTGGAATTTAACTGTTCAACAATTATCTTATATAAGAGTCACATTTCATACTATTTTAATTAATAAATTAACTAATCGAAACAACTTAAGAAATACATTCTTCCCCAAAACGAAAAAAACGAGCTAAATTCCTATGGAAACTATGAAAAGATGAAATTTCCGTTATGGGAATACTTCAAAACCTTAGCTTGATAGGCATGGGGTCACCATATCAAAAAAAGAAAATTGTACATTTAGACACAAAACAACCGATACCTTGCATGTTAAGGAGCCGGTTATATATGTTTGAAGGTATACAACTAAGGTAAGTAAGATATCTCAATAATATAGTGGAACAAGAACATCGTTTTATTAAGAAACGCATGCGTTCTATGTTGGAATCCAAATCAACTTCTATATTGAGTGGTGCTGAAGCCATGCATATGATCAAAAAAGAACAGATTGATTTACGAGACCAGTCCGTTCAAAATCAGTAAGAATTCATTCATCAATTTTTTGGACTGGTGCATAAAATACAATTCTGTTAGGGATATACGCACTTTATTCTCTATTATTTTATTTTTGCACCAGAACCCTTAAAAGAATTACTATATTTGTTTATTTCTTCATCCAATCAAAAGATGTGATGAAGGGATTTTTTGTCGATATTTAACGAAAATTGTCATATTTTAATTGTCATATTTTGTAGTGGATGTTAAACTCAAAGTGACAAAAAAGTGGGAAATAAACCATAAAAAAACGTTGTAAAAAGATATTTTTCGGAATTTTCTTTATCGTTAATGGTAATTATGTTTTGGCATACAAATCCCTACTACTCAAAACAAAAGGTGACCTGCACTCACCTTATTTCTTTGTTTTTAGCTTGTACCAAGTATGAAGAGGCCCTGGCCGATTCCTCAATTTATACTTATATCTTATATTTCACTAATTTGAAAATGTTTATATAAAACGTATTAATATGTATTGAACTATAAAATTTGTAAAACTACGGAAAGGTTTGTGATAACGAATGAAAAAAGATACCCGACCAAGGCATCAAGGGATCGCAATCAAAACATTAATAGCAATGAATGTACTTGCTTCTCCATTTATGGGAGGAATAACAGAAATAACAAAAGTTGCAGCTGAAACACAAGTATCAGCTGCACGTGTTTTGTATGTCGAAGGTAAAGGAGATCCAGAAAAAATTAGAGCAATTGATCGACGACAATTTAAGTTTAGCCCCTATGAACCAACTGGACTATATGCAAGTCCCAACGAAAAAATCATAATTCAAGTAGAAGGAACACAAAATATTCAAGCCTATATAGGAACATTCTCATACGATGGTGCATGGAATCAAGATTCGCTCGTAAAGTCGTTTACTTTAAAACCAGGAGAAAATACAATTGAATCTCCAAATGGCGGAATGATTTATTTCTATAACCCACAACAAGGCGGAACAGTAAAGACGGAGATAAAAACAGGTGGAACAACTACCCCTCTGTTTGAGTTAGGAAAACATACACAACAAGATTTAGTAGACATGCTAGATAAATATCCTGATACCCATGCGGTGGAACTAAAAGGAGAGCGGGTACTCATAACCGCAAGTCCTGCAAGAGTGAAAAAATATTTAATAGATTCTAACACAGATCCTGTACAACTCTTAAAAAAATTAGATGAATCTATTAGCATTCAAGATCGGGTTTCTGGTTTATCTGAAAAAGAATCAGATAAGCATTATGTGCACTTTGTGGAAGATAATCACTCAACTGGTTATATGTATTCGTATTATGGTAGAACAGCGTATATCGGAGATGCGATTCAGCATGTACTAAACGTGAAAGACTTTACAGAAAACGGATGGGGACCTTGGCATGAAGCTGGTCATCAAAGGCAACAACTTCCTTGGACATGGGATGGATTGGGAGAAGTTACCGTAAACATTTATAGTATGTCCGTACAACGAGCTTTTGGAAATAAATCGAGATTAGAAAGTGGAACATATGACAAAGCATTTACTTATTTAAATAAGCCTCAATCCGAAAAAGACTATAATAAAATTGATGATGTTTTTGTGAAATTGGTCATGTTTTGGCAATTAGACTTAGCTTTTGGAGAAGAATTTTATCCGAAATTACATCAATTATACCGTGCAATCCCGAACGAAGAACTTCCTAAAAGCAGTGACGAGAAAATACAGGATTTCATTTATAACACTTCTAAAGTTACACAGAAAAATTTACTTCCATTCTTTGATAAATGGGGACTAATTGCTACACCAGAAACAAGACAAAAAATAGAAAATTTGAATTATCCACTTTTAGCCGCTCCTATTTGGGAAGCAATTGATTCTAAACCTGTAATTGTAGAAGAAAACGAACAAACTCCAGATATGGAACCGAATTTAACAGTACCTGTTGGAGCAACAATTAATGTAGGCGATTCATTCGCCCCAATGGTAGGAGTAGCCGCTACTGATAAAGAAGACGGAGACCTTACTGATAAAGTAACAGTTGACGGTAAAGTAGATACTACTAAACTAGGTACGTATGTTTTAACTTACACAGTTAAAGACTCTAAAGGTCATAAAGTAACTGCAAAACAAACAGTAATGGTTAAAGAGAAAGAAGAAACAAAAGATGAAACGCCAGTACTAAAAGTACCTTCAGAAACTACAATTACTGAAGGAGATAAATTTAATCCAATGAAAGATGTAAGTGCTACTGATAAAGAAGATGGTGATATCACTTCTAAAATAACATATAGCGGAGACCAAGGTATTGATAAAGAAGGTACCTACAAAATTCAGTATGTTATTGAGGATTCTAAAGGTCATCGAGTAATTAAATTACGTACTGTAATTGTTAAAGCGGCAGAAAAACCATCGGAAAACCAAGCTCCGATGTTAAAAGTACCATTTACAGCTACGTTACATGTAGGTGATACGTTTGACCCAATGGCAGGATTGTCTGCTACTGATAAAGAAGACGGAGACCTTACTGATAAAGTAACAGTTGACGGTAAAGTAGATACTACTAAACCAGGTACGTATGTTTTAACTTACACAGTTAAAGATTCTTCAGGTCATTTGGCAACTCAAACACAAACTGTGACAGTTAAAGAAAAAGAAAAAACTGTTGAAGATCAAGAGCCAGAGTTAACTGTACCAGAAGAAGCTATAATAACAGCTGGAGATAAATTTGACCCAATGTCGAGGATTAAAGCGATTGATAAAGAAGATGGCGCTATTACTGATAAAGTAATACATTTTGGTGAAGTAGATACATCTAAAACTGGTACTTACAAAGTAAAATTCCTTGTTCGTGACTCCGGTGGCAATGAGGTGACTACAATACAAAAAGTAGTTGTGAAAGATAAAGACAATGGTAACGGAAATAATGGTTCAGGCAACAATAATGATTCTGATAATAACAATACCAACAACGGTAATGGTAACAGTAATATCTCAAACAATAGTACTTCTGATAAAAAAGAAGATACATACAAAGAGCTTCCTAAAACGGGTACAAGTACAAACAACAGTGCAGCAATGGGCATATTGATGGTTTTTGCAGGTATGGTACTTACTTTTGGTCGCAAATTTAGAAAGGTACTAAAATAATTGCAACTCAGTGCAGTGAATAAAAAGACATCTTTGAATAATGAAGATGTCTTTTTATCAATTTCAGGGGATAGGAATTAATCACCAAATTTTAAACCTTCAAAAGTAGAGTAGTCTTTATCTATACACAAACACAGTAAGTACTTTTGTGTCATAAGAGTAGGGAAATTTGTATTGCCGGACACTTCTAGAATAAGAGGGCGCTTATTCTATTTCACTTACTAATAATTAGTTTACATAAGAAATCTTATAGGCAGTCATTTGAAATAAAAAAATATCATATCAAAAACAAAAGTAGTGTTGTATTATTGAGACGTAATGCGCCAAATTATTTTCAAACTTAATCGGTTCTATCATGTAACAATCTTTTATGTATTCGTTGAAAAATTCTTAGGATATGTTTTATCTTAGTTTACTGTAGCCTTGAAAATATTCACCATAAAACCAACTGTTTCATATATGCTACAGAAACTTTTGTTTTTACTATCATTTATACAACTAAGATTACTCACACATCCATCAAGCTAGGAAAAGCAAATATACTGGCTATGTCTTAGAAACAACCATGTAATCGATATTAATGTGTATAGTTGAATGTATCTGAAACTAAAAGATATTCATAATGACGAAAGGGAAGTGAATGATGCATTTATAAAGAGGCAAAAACAAACACTTCAAAACTTCGCACGAAATACCGTTTTTACGAACAATAGTGCATTTATATAAAACTCTAATACAGTATTTAGGGGATTTGAGCTCAATTCCATTAATCTTAGCGCATTGATATATGCCTATATAATCCATACTTTACATAAAAATTATTAAACGCTGAGTTACTCATTAATAATTTTTATAGTAAATTACATTTTAATTTATAAGATTTTTTCTTATGTTAATCTAATTAACTCCTCATAATCATGATTAAAATAACCAATTCATATTTGATAACAACTTTTAAACTGTTTCCACATATTGATTTTTGTATGAAGAATCCTTTATTTTATCTACATTCACATGTGATTTTTCTACTAGTTTTATAATGTAATTTTAATTTATGAAATAGTTATCTATAATTTTTAATACAATGATTATTCAATTTCGGGTATATTCTGGCACCCATAATTTAATTATGTAAATAAGTCTGTGTAAAAATTGAATTTCACGCGAACTTGTGTTCGTGTGTTTTTTCTGTTATAGTATATATGAGGTGATTTTTATGGATTACAGCAAGCAACGTCAAAAATCCGTACATCGTAAGAAATTATACGAAAATCTAAATGAAATGCCCTTTTACATAGAAGAATTTGTGGAGTACAAAGAATTGCATGATGCCTCTCCCTCCACCCTACTGAATTATGTATATGATTTTAGAGTCTTCTTTAATTGGTTATTATCTGAACAAATTATTGAATTGAAACCCATTAAAGACATATCCTTCTCTGATTTGGAAAATTTAAAGAAAAAAGATGTTGAGAACTTTATAAGGTTTCTAAAACTACAACAAAACATGCAGAATTCCTCTGTTAACAGAAAAATTTCGGCCTTAAAGTCTTTATTTAAGTACCTTACCTCCCTATCAGAAAATGATGAGGGAGAATGTTATTTTTATAGAAATGTAATGGCTAAAATAGAAATACATAAAGATAAAGAAACATTAAATGCCCGTGCAAAACGTATGAGATCTAAGATATTTCATAATAATGACGATCAAGAATTTTTGAATTACGTTAAGTACGAACATGAAAAATCTTTAACAAAACACCAGTTGTTCTATTTCCTAAGAGATAAAGATCGTGATGTAGCTATCCTTTCCCTTTTTCTTGGTAGTGGTATTCGTGTAAGCGAATTGGCCGATCTTCGTATGGAAGATATAAACTTAAAAGAAAGACTAATTGATGTGATCCGAAAAGGAAATAAAGAAGATTCAGTATGGATTACCCCCATTGCATTGAATGATATTGAAAAGTATATGGAAATTAGAGATAACAAATACGCTCCAGGGAAAGAATTAAAAAATGTGTTTTTATCGAAGTATAAACATACTGCACAGCCTCTTTCAGTTAGAGCTATCCAGGATATAGTAGAAAAATATACGAAGGCCTATGGCAAAAAAATGTCTCCTCATAAATTAAGACACACACTGGCAAATAAGCTATACATGGAAGAAAAAGACTCGTTACAAGTCATGCAGCAACTTGGGCATACTAGTCAAGATACGGCCTTATTATACACACAACTTGGAGAAACAACTATTAAAGATAGCTTAGGAAGAATAGGGAAAGATAAATGATACAAAGTTTAGCAATTTACTAGAGATTTTAAATTCAATGTAGTATTCATTATAGTATTGGGGTATCTTATGGAATGTTAATACGTTATACTTCTTAGCAAGTTTAACGATTTTTTCAATTGGTGCAATGTCATCATTCATAGAATAAACCGATTCAAAAACAATTAATTTTGGACGATTAGGATAAAAATAGCAAGGAACTTAAAATAAGTTCCTTGCTATTTTTATAAATTCCTGAACATAATAGTCTTCTGCTTGTGTTAATTCTGTAGAATGTTTATAAGATATGTATATATTTCTATAATGTCTATCTGGCAATTCATATATCTTTATATTATCAAATGATTTTAAGAAAAGCTTTGGTCCTATAGAAATACCTATTCCTAAATCAATCATTTTCACTATTGTATTGCAGTCACTTATATATGAATGAACCTTAGGCTCTATACTGTGCTGATTAAAAAATTTCTCAACTTGATTTCTGTACGGCGCTGCTGGCATAATGATATTATTTTGATCAAAGAAATCCTTTAAAGAGCAATCTTCAGGAATTACCTTTAAGTCATTTGGTGTTGCTATAACTAACTCATCTTCCCAAAATGGAACGGATTCACATCCGAATTCCCCGTTAATTGTAAATCCCAGGTCAATTACTTTATTAATAACCCATTCTTGAATTTCATCATAAGTCCCCTCAAATATTATAATTTCAATAAACGGATACAATTTATTAAATTCTTTCATAATTGGAGGTAATATATGTTTTTTTACACTTGTAAAGGCCCCAATCTTTAGTGTTTTAGGCAATAATTCATCATTAAAATTAGTCTCTATTAATTTACGGTTTATATTTAATATCTGACCAATATACTCATAAGCTTTAGTGCCATGAAGAGTTAAAGTAATTGTTCGACCAGTTCTTAGGAATAAAGACGTTCCTAATTCCTTTTCTAAGCTAGAAATTGCATGGCTTACTGCAGATTGCGTCATGTTTAATTTTTCAGCAGCCTTTGTAAAACTCCCCGTTTTAATTACTGATTCAAAAATTTCATACTTAATAATACTCATGAGTTTTATTCATCCCTTGCATTAATATTATTCATTTTATTTAATCCCAGTCATTAAGTATACTAATATTAACATATTGAAGCTAGACGAGTAATGATTATCAAATGTTATTTTACCTTAATTTAATCTGCAGATTTTTTAATTACTATGGCATTATTCAATAATTATATATAGCTCAATTATTATAATTGAAAATAAAATTATTATAGAGTTATATATTGATTTAATAATCATTCTCTATCTGTATAAAACTAGCAACTAGAGTGTATAAGATTGATAATTTATTTTAATCTTGACAATGTAAAGGTGGCAAAACTATGAAAAAAGTTATTTTTTTAGCTATTGGTATGTTTGCCTTGGGATTCGATGCTTATATTATTGCTGGACTGGTTCCTGGAATTAGTGATACCTATCAAAAAAGTGCATCCCAAGTTGGGCAAGCGGTAAGTATATTTACATTATGTTATGCAATATCTGCTCCACTGTTTGCTTCTCTCTTAGCAGGTAAACCTATCAAAAAAGTTCTATTGACTTCAATAGTTATATTTGGTCTTGCAAATGCATTAACTGCAGTATCTCCAAACTTTTCGGTATTCTTAATATCAAGGGCAATTGCTGGTGTTGGTGCTGGATTATTTTCTCCTTTAGCTGTCGCAGGCTCAACTATGTTAGTACCTGTAGAAAAGAAAGGACGCGCACTTGGCTTAACAATCGGTGGCATGAGTATGGGAACTGTATTAGGTGTTCCTATAGGTCTTTATATTGCAGACAAGTTTGATTGGCAATCCGCAATGTGGTTTGTGGTACTACTTAGTTTAATTGCTGCTATTAGTATTCTTAAGTTTCTACCGCATGTTCCAGTCACGGCACCACCTGCTATGAAAGAAAGACTTGCAATGTTTTTAGATAGAAGAGTTACTATCACTGTTTTAATAACATTCTTTGCAAGTATTTCAAGTTTAGGTTTATATACCTATCTATCGCCATTATTACAAGATCTTGATAACTCAAGTGATTTAACAATTTATTTATGGGCTTGGGGATTGGGTGGATTATTTGGAAGTATAACAATTGGATATTTAATTGATTACTTCAAAAAACCAAAAACTTTAATGGCTCTTATTTTAATTATTTTAACTGTCTCAATTGTATGTATTCCGATAATGATTAATCTAACAATTATAAAGTACTTACCATTTTTCATATGGGGAGCAATGGGATGGGCATCAGGAGCACCACAGCAACATATTTTATTATCCTATCAACCTAAACATGGAAGTGCAGCTGTGGCCCTCAATAGTTCAATTAACTATCTAGGAAGTTCAGTAGGTGCCACATTAGGTGGAGTAGTAATTTCTCTTGGAATGGGGACTATGGCTCTAATCTACTTCGCGATAATTTCTATGATTATTTCATTAGGCCTACAATTTTATAGCATGAGAAGTAATACCTTTAACATAGCTACTACTAAAAAAGCTGTTTAAAATAAGTCTATTACAATTATAAAACATAGAAATGGCATTAATTAGTCTGTATCTTTTTATAGAGAAACAAAAAGAAGGCGGTTCTTTTAAAACCGTCTTCTTAAAATAGTAATACCATCTTTTATATAGCTAGTTATTTAATATTTTCTTTTATTAGATATTTAGGTTAAACAATTTATATTTCTATCATTCCTCTATTATTTCATATTCATCTGAAATAATATTTTTATTCTGTCATTTTTGTAAATTAATACCGTTTTTATATTAAATTCAATATTTTATCCAGTCACCCTAAAAAAACAGATCCTCAGATTCGTATGTATCAGGTTTTAAACAACAAACCAATACAAATACATGCACAACAACTTAAAGGCCTACTTCAAGTTATTGAGGTACTTAAAAAGAAATCCACTGTTTTCAGCCGGTTTTGTTAAGCAATTTCTATATACTATATGCTAATCTCTCAATTTTTTATCTTGGATCTCTTCTAAGCCCTTTTTGTATCCCTTTTCTTTTGCTACATGATTCATTATTAATTATATTTGGGCTTAAAATATAAACTGACATGTTCTTTATTATTTGTAGCATTATTTTCTATTATAAAAAAACTTGCAAGAAAACTCGAATTTTACAAGTGTTTTTGAAATATATGCAACAGAACTCTTTTTTATAAGTCAGCTTCATTTCTTCCTATGCTATATACGCTTATCATGCCAAAAGTTTAACGAAAAGTGCTCTTCTTCATGATATGCTTCAAATTCATAACCTTTTGCTTTTAATCCTTCTATTATTGTTGGTATTGCTGCAACAGATTGTGGATGAATATCATGCATTAGAATAATCTCTTTGGGCTTTGTTGCACCTGTAATTACACTTTCAGCAATTTTTTCCGCTGCAGCATCCACTGGCATGTTACCATATCTCCAGTCTGAAGTATCTATCGTCCAATCCCAAACTCTTAAACCACTTTCTACAACCTTATTACGAAGTGCTTCATTTAATCCAGGCGAAGAACCATAGGGAGGACGTGTTAGTTTTGGCGATTCACCAATAATATTTGCTATTAACCCCTGATTTTCTTTCATTTCATTGACATACTCGCCATTTGTATATAACTTCTTGGAATTGTGTGTCATACTATGCATACCAACATAGTGCCCTTCTGCTTTTTCACGTTTTACTAAATCAGGATACTGCTTTACATTTGCACCAATTAAGAAAAAAGTTGCTTTTGTATCATTTTGTTTTAATATATTTAACAATTCATCTGTATATTTTCCTGGACCATCATCAAATGTAAGATAAGCAATTTTCCTCACTTGACCATTAAATTGAACTGGTGCAGCCTTATTCCTCTCCACTTTCGACTGTTCACCTGCAAGGTGTACTGCATTTACTTGGCTAGCTACTGCTCTAGCCGGTGAAGTAATTGATTGAAACATAAAATACCCAATTGCGATTGCAATAATAGCCACTATTGTGACTATAACGCTTTTTACATTTAATACATTTCCCATTCTATGAAATTCCTTTCTTTAATAGTATTTCTCTATAATACTTCTATTCATATTTAAATACATTCAATTTTTTTCGTTCCTACAAGTAAATATTAATAGACTATATAAATGGATAGCATCAACATTTTGTGTGCTCTGTGCGCTAAGGATGTAATCCTTGATTTAACAGAGAGTCTAATCCGTCTATTCCACCTACTACAAAAAAATGGGCGGAAATCTCATCGATATGAGAAGAGAACAGTCTTTGATATTTATAGGTGTTGTCTATGAATATAGTGGACTTAGAAAACAAAAGAAGGCTGCATAATCTTTAAAAACGTTACCTATTTAGGTTTATTTGGCACGCTCATTTTTAAGAATAAAAAGTGTTTTAAGAGTGTTGTAGTTTATTTGAACGAAAGTTCATTTTGTTTCCGTTCTTAAGTTGTACTATTCCTAAAACAAAAAGTTGGTTCCTATTTTATTACATTTAAAAGAGAGGGTGACGTGCTTCTTATGAATATGCATTAAAAAAAGAGTTGTCTCTATTTGCCGCTAAAGAAAGAACCGATTTCGCGCATAAAACGTGTAAACCAATTAGCTTGTTCTACTTCAGATTTTGTTACAAGGTCTACTTGTAATGATTTACCTGATAAGAATCCAGGATCTGTACTATCATTAGGCACTATAATCATTTGGCTAATTGTTACACCTTTTTTAATAGGCGCTTCTTGTTCTTTATTCGATACTTTAAATTCTTTTTTATAAACGTCTATGCTGCCCTTTGGCATCGCAAGTGAAACAGCTTGCTTCGTTTGAACTGCTACATCTTTATCTTTTGCATTTTCTATCCGCACTGTTTCATGCCCTTTTACTGCTGAATTTTTTTCATAGGCCTTCTTTACTTCAAAATTCGCAAATCCATAATCATATAATTTCTTTGTTTCATCAAAACGTGCTGTATGGGATTTTGTTTTAATCACTACAGAGATAAGACGCATACCGTTTCTTTCTACTGTGCCAGTGAAACAGTCCCCGGCTTCTGGAGTTGTTCCTGTTTTCAAGCCATCTACACCTTCGTATTGCTTAATTAAACCTTTTAACATCCAGTTCGAGTTCGCCATATCAATTGGATACGTGTCGCCCTTTTGGAATGTTTTTTTCGGGATTTTTGCTGTTTCTAATATTTGCGGGAAATCTTGAATCAGACGTTGTGCTAAAACCGCACAATCTCTTGCAGACATTTTATTTTTGTCATCTGGAGTTGTCCCTTCAGGATGCTGTCCTTTTAAATCAAAGTTTGTTAAGCCTGTAGAGTTTACAAATTTATAATTTTTCAATCCAAATTCTTTCGACTTATCGTTCATCGTTTTTACGAAATCGGCTTCTTTTCCAGCAATTGCTTCAGCTAAAGCAATTGTCGCACCATTGGCAGAGCAAATTGCCATTGCCTCGTATAGTTCTCTTACCGTATAATAACCACCGTTTTCTAGGGGCACATTTGATAATGAGCGATCTTGTGAAACTTCGTGTGCGTATTTAGAAACTTTAATTTTCTGATCCCACCTGAGTTTCCCTTTAGCTATAGCTTCACTAACTAAGTACTCACTCATCATTTTTGTCATACTAGCAATTGCTAATAGTTCATCCGCATTTTTTTGATACAAAATTTTCCCGGAATCTGCTTCTACTAATATTGCTGCACCTGCTTCAATATTTAATGCAGATCCTGTTTCTGCTGATACACTTCCATATGTAACAAACATGCTACAAAATAGTGTAAGCACTGTTACTATTGCAATGTATCTCTTGCAAAACACACCTCTCACTTCTGTTACCTCCAATATCATGTACTCAAAAAACGTTATTCTAACATAATCCGCCAAAAAATAGACAGTGTTATCAAATCCTATATACATATAAGACATTAGAATCCTTTTTAAATAGACCATCTCATCTCAATCTTTTATGCGCTAACACGAATCAGTTAGTCTCCTGCAGTTTTATCACCTTAACGCTTAGTGGTCCCTGCAAATTCTTCAAGAGTCATACCGATATCCACATGTTTTTAAGGATTACACTTAATAGACAATCTAAGTAATACATTTGTTCCACATTCACAAAAAAATCAAATCAGTGTGCACCGCATATGGTGGTATCCTATTAAAGAAAAGGTATATAAAATTTATCAAATCCATATGAGAATAATTACTAGTCCCCATTACAACACAAATCATCCTTTTACCATCTTGTTTTGCTCCACTTTCCTTCCCGTGTAATATATACATCATACTGATTTTTATTTAATTCATTTAATACATTTAAGGCTGATTCTAATGAAACCTCATGTTCAGCAGATTTACTACCATACCACACGAATACTTTATGTCTCATTTTTTTACCTCCGAAAATTTAATAAGCCTAAAAAATCTATGTTTAAGCAATGTTTTGTTCACATTGCCTAATCTTTTTAATAAATTATTTGTCATCCCTTTTTTCTTAACTCACCTTGAGTTTAAAGTAGATTATTTAAATTAAAAGAAAGATAAATTAAAGATTTTATAAAGAAATAGGAAACTTCTATATAAGAAGTATGAAGTTTTGAATCACGGTTGTATAGAATATATTCTTTTTTAAAACCCTAGATTAATAGTATCTGTAGATAGCGAGTATAAAGCCGTATGTGTAAAGCAAGAAACATATGTTAAAGCTTTATTAGGCAATAATAACTATTCCTGTAATTAAAATGGTTAATAAGGAATTTCCATCCTCAATGAAAAAAGCACCCCTCCGGATGCTTTAGTATTACTCTCTATATTTCTTCTAAAATACATTTTATCATGTAACGCGCTTGTAATTTTAAAAACACTCCAAATCCTTAAGTTGATGGAAGTGGGTTGGTACCCCTTAGACTTCTAAATATTAATTACACCTCATCGGAGTGCTAACTCTCTTACATACCTGACCAATACAATTTATATATACATCATAAACGCGTCCACTGCTGTCGCACTCATAATGAGACCTTACACATGCACATTCTCCTGCTTTATTACTTATTCCTAATATTTTCTTTAACATTTTAATCATCCTCTCATTAAAAATATAAAAATAATTATCTAACAAATTAGCACGGATACTTTGTACGAATCGTTTCACATAACTCATTTACTGTACAATCATAGTAGCGATATACTTCTCTTCCACCCTCGCAAGAATACCTTTCGACAGTACAAGAACATACAGGTCTTAATGGTGCTATACCTAGTAATCTTTTTAACATTTTATCCCTCCTATTACATTTAATTGAAAACAACAACTTTAGAATACATTCATTCCCTGAAACTGTCAATAACATTCTGAATAATCAGAAATAAATCGCTAGATTTGTTTATATCACACATTAACCAGTTCTTGTTCTAAAATACTATCTAGTTTCATTATTAGTTCACCAAAATTTGATAAATCTGCAATATGCTTAATTTCACCTAACTTGTCGATTAATAATATATAAGGTGAGGTATGGACAAAGAAATCCTCAACTATATCCGCACTTACTATAAAGTGTGCATTTGAACTGCTTTGCATCATGCTACTATCTAATATTTCACTAGAAACAAAGATATAATTAATATCATATTTATTTATAACATCAGGCATCTTCTTAAATAGTTCTTTGCAACTAGAACATGTATTACTTACAAATAAAAGTAAAGTGTATTCATATGCATCTGATGGTACTACTAGTGTTTTTCCTTCCATAGAGTTCTTTTGAAACACCGGTACCTTTTGTCCGACTGCCAATGATTTTTCTTCTATTTGCTTATTTTCACGAATCCGAAAACGATTTAAAAATTGTCCAACTAGCCTACCCAGATATAGTATTAATATAGTTTGGAAGATAACAACAATCCACAATGTGATGTTAGAAATGACATACCATTTTTCACTCATTTTTTAAGTCCTCTCCTGATAATTTGAACTAATTCAATTTTTTGTTAAACGGTCTATTCGTAAAGAAATATTATATAGTTGTATCATATTTATTCCTATTAATATAATTATCCAACTAGTAAATACTAAAGTAAAATACTGAAAATTAAAGATATCAAGCACAAATTGATTAGTTTTTAATAAATGATCTAAGCTCCCTAATGATACCGGATACATTAATAAGATTACCGAAACAGCACCAATACAAAGATTCCTAACAACTAACATCCATGATAATTTATGATTTCCTAATACACCGCCACATCCACAAGATATTTCCTTTCTTCCTCTAAGTAAGTTTACTAAAATAGCAACAGAGTATACAAGAAGTAGTAGTACTGCACAAATTAGAGTAAATCTATGAAACAACCCTATAAACAAGCATATACTTATAAATAATTCTGCAAAAATTTCTATAATAGTAAATAACCTAATTTGATTCTCAGGAATAATCTGATATTCTTTTATAATCAATTGATGGATATTAAATTTCTTAATTTTATCAATGCCTGTACTAATAAATAAAGTCGCAATTCCAATTTTCATCATAAAAAACAAAGAAATCATTTTTATTCACCTCATATTTTTAAATAACTTTATCCTCCTTAATATTTCTCATCTTTTCATAATGTGAGAAAATTCCCTTATGATACGAATTTTGATATATTATTGTTCCTTTATTATCAACTAGGGTGAATGTTGGAAAAGTATCTATATCTAAGGAAGTAAAAAAGCTCTCATTTTCCTGTATCTTGACAAAGGCTTTATAATCTGTGTTTTTTTTATTATCACCTGACAATTCAAATACCTTTTCAATATTTATTAGTGGTATTTTATAGATATCGTTATTCTCCTCAATCATTTCTATTAATGCTTGTTTACAAAAAGGACATGTAATTGACGTAAATGCAATTATAGTTATATCTTCAAAATTCAAATGTTTTTCTAAGAAATATTTTTTCATATTTACTCCAATAAGATTATTATCCTTATAGCTAAAATTCCCACTCTCTATTAATGGAAGTAAATCTATTTCCTTTTTTAAAAAATGTATCTGCCTCAATACGATGCACAATAGTAATAACCAAACACAAATGAACATTAAAAGTATCGACATCATACTCCTCCTTTTTTAATCTTTAAAAACTCCCTTTTACCAGTTCTTTATGTTCCATATACCATTTCGATTGAGAAACGAATAACTCTTTATATATACCATCTAAATGTAAGAGTTCCTGATGTGTACCTCGTTCAGCAATTCTTCCTCGTTCCATTACAATAATTTCATCGGCCAACCACGCTGCCCCAAGGCGATGAGTAATAAATATGACAGCCTTATCACTGGAATATCGAAAAAACTCCTCCATAATCTCCACTTCAGATTTTGGATCAAGAGCAGATGTTGGTTCATCCAATACTATAAGATCACACTCCCTAAATAAACATCTAGCTATCGCAATCTTTTGCCATTGCCCCCCTGAAAGTTCATTTCCTCCATCGAAAAACCTTCCCAATCTTGAATCATATTGATTAGGTAGACTTTTAATGTGGTTTTCTAATCCAACCCTTTTTATTACCTCTTTTAATTTTTCTGTATCGGCTAACTCCTCTAAATTTCCAAAACCTATATTTTCTCTTACCGTAAATTCAAAGCGATTAAAATCTTGAAATAGAACGGAAATTTTCTTGAAATATTTGTTTAAATCTATCTTATTTAAAGGCATACCGTTCACATGTATCATAGATGAATCCGTCTCATATAAACCTGTTAAACATTTTATTAAAGTGGTCTTTCCTGAGCCATTTTCACCAATAATTGCAATCTTTTTACCAGGTGTAATTGTTAAATTAATATCTTTCAATATTCTTATATCATGATTAGGATAAGTGAAATTTAATTTTTGAACACTTATTTCTTGAATACCATGAATCTCTTCTTTATCTTCCACGTCATCAATTTCAGGTAAAGAGATAAAAGATGAGAACTCCTTAACATATAATAAATTCTCATAAATATTTGATATAGATCTAATTAGACTACTTAAACTGGCTTGGATGTTTTGAATGGCTTGTAAAACTGCTACTAATGACCCTACTAACACTCTTCCTAATTTCATTAAGTATAGGAGAAAAGCACTAGTTAACGCATATACCAATACAAGTATAATTTCTGAAGCAAATAACCAAACTGTTTGTTTCTTTAATAAATTTATCTCCTCCAGATTATTTTCTTGATATTTTTGACGCCATTTTTTAATTAGAAAGCTTGTTATCTGAAATAAACGTAGCTCTTTAACACTCTCTCTTCTATATAATAGGTTAGATATGTAAAACATTTCTCTATTTACTGGCGTTAAATTCCTCATTAATTCATATTTAGATGAACCATTTTTTATTTCAATAATAAATAAGGGTATGATTCCAATAAATAATATAACTACCAATACCCAGTGGATATTTATTAAATAAACTAATATAGAAATTAATGTTATACATTCTTTTAACAAGTTAGAAGAACTTGTTACATTATTTACGATACGCTGATCAATACCACTAATCATCTGGAGTTTATTTTGAAATTCGGGATTTTCAAAATGTATGTATGCTAACTTTTCCATTTTATTAAATGTGATTTCTTTGATATGCAAACCAATTTTTTGATTAATATATTTATCATTAATAATACTAAGATGTTCTAAAATATATTGAAGTAGAAAAGTAGCCAATTGACACGCTAAATATACAAATACTTGTTCTAAGTTACCAGAATGATTTATAAATTTCGCTGCTTCGTTTATTAAACGCTCAAAAAGAAAAATGTTAATAACTGGTATAAAACCTTCTATAACTCTAATAAACACTAAAAATATTAAATGACTTTTACATGACCTCCAAAAAAAACCTGCAGAATAAAGAAATAATGACATATTATTCAATCAAACAGCCCCTATAATAATAATGAAATAGACGAAAAATTCTTAATATAAACAATATATTACAGTACTTCTTCTATAACGTAAATAATCATTTTACTTTATTTTCCACAAAATGAAACTTCCTGCTTGAGAAATTATTGTTCCTTGTCCATTTATAAGTTTTGTATTAACTTCATAAGTTCTTGCAAATTCCATATAATCAACTAGTTCAACCGTGTGATGAATTAGGTGTCTCAATTAATCTAAGTATGTATCTTCCCATTATATGTATTATCTATCTCAATTACATACCCTTCCCTTTAAATGATTAGAAATAGATTGATCTGTTATCTTTCTTATATTGAATCCAATTAGACCCTATATCGGATGTTTGATATAAGAAATAGTCTAAGACATTCCATTTTAGTTTCCTTGGAAACCAAAATATATTATAATTAAATTTGCATTAGCTTTTAATTACGTAAATAAATGGAGGGCATGACATGGAAAATTATTATGATGTCGCGGTAGTTGGCGGTGGTCCAGTTGGACTTATGACAGCATGTGAATTAGCTATTCAAGGCGTAAAAGTTGTCGTTTTAGAGAGAAGATTAAATCGGATTCGAAATTCTAGAGCACTCACACTGCACCCTCGCTCTTTAGAATTAATGGCTATGAGAGGTATTGAAAATCGATTTTTATCTAGAGGGAAGAAATCAGATACAAGTCATTTTGCTGCCCTAGATACAAGATTAAGCTTTAAAAATTTAGATACTGATTTTCCATATACGCTTTTTATTCCCCAATCTATTACAGAAGAAATATTAGAAGAGCGTGCATTGGAATTAGGCGTAGACATTAAACGTGGTCATACTTTAAAAAATTTAAAACAGTGTGAAACATTCATACAACTAGAAATAGAGCAAAGAGAAACAATATATAAAATAGAAGTTCCTTATGTAGTAGGCGCTGATGGCGCAAGAAGCGTAGTTCGTGAGTTATCACATATATCGTTTAATGGAACAGATACAACAACCACTGCTATATTAGGCGATGTCATTTTAGAAGATGTACCAGATAACCCATTTTTATCTACATCTAATATAAATGGGATCATAATGATGGTGCCTATTGCACCTGATGTATTTCGTATTGCAATTGTAGATCCTAAGAATCAGACAATACCTGTTCATGTTACTGTCACAGAAAAAGAGCTTATAGATAGTATTTATAGTATTACAGGTGAACATATTCGAATTAAGAGTTCAATATGGCTTTCTCGTTTTGGGAATGCAACCAAACTAGCAAATACTTATCAACATAAGCGTGTATTCTTGGCAGGAGATGCAGCGCATATTCATTTCCCTGCTGGAGGACAAGGTTTGAATGTAGGATTACAAGATGCTTTTAATATAGGATGGAAATTGGGACTGGCTATAAAACATAAAAAATATGAAAGTCTATTAGGAAGTTATCATATTGAACGACATGATGTAGGAAAACAATTTTTCAAGGAAGTACAAGCGCAAGAACAATTAATGATAAACTTTTCAAATGCAGGTATGGAATTAAGAGAGTTATTCTCGCATGTACTAACATACCCAGAGGTGAATCAAGATTTAGCTGAAAGAGTAAGTGGCTTGGGAGTTATATATTCTTCTATGCATACGAAAGAAAGGCACCCATTGACAGGGAAAAGATGTACAAATCTTACTATTTCTTCTCAAAATAAGAAAACTTATAAACTCTTTGAATTGATGCAAGATGGTAAATATATTTTATTAATACATCCGTCTTATAAAAAAGAAATAGATAAAATGAACATTGATTCGCACACAAAGGTGCTTGTAGGAGAAATACAGGATTCTCAGTTAAAAAATATAGATGTCATTTTAATTCGCCCCGATGGTCACATAGCTTACATTGAGTATGACAAAAGAGATTACTGTAAAGATTTGAAAATAAAATTGAATAATTTTTAAAAACCCCACTTATTAGCATAGATGGTTTTGTACTAAACTATTTATAGCATGAATTAAGAAATTTTTAGTATAAACATTAAAGCATTAAGATTTTATATGGCCCCCACAACTATCAGCGGGGGTCATTTTATATGAAATAAAGTGCTCACAATCACGTTCTAATAAAGCTCTCCTAATTAATTACCTATTTCAGATAATAAAAAAGCTATTTATCACAAATACTATATTCATATTTTTTCAACTCTAAGGTCACCGAGGATACTAAACATTGCCTTCGGAATTCTTCACATATTCCAATAATGTTTAGTATTGTTGATTAAGGGCATACTCCCCTGTTCCAATTGATGATTTAAAAAAGAGTGAAAGATGTTCCATTATTCCTACCTTCCCTTCTCTAAGTGCATGATCCATAAAACGGGACAGATCAATTATTAGAAGAGCAGCTAAAATCGAATCAATACCTAACCAATTAATTTTCATTGTCATTCGTTCTCCTAACCAACCTTCAAAGTCAATGGTATCCCAGGCCTCTTTCCTATCTCCTCGGACAGGAAAGTAATCAATTCTTACTTTACGATCAAAGTGACTGCACCCCAATTGTTAGACACGAACTAATAATTGGGGGTGCAGTTCATTATCATACAGAAAATCGGCTTTCTTTTTAATATAGAAATAAAGGTAAGTCTATGACCTATTTTTACACGTATCTCGGCTGTACCCCAATGTAGGGAGATATGAAAATGGATATTAACATTTAGATTCACTTTAATACCCAAAAAGGCAGGCATAAATTTATGCTTACCTTCCACCCTCTATTTTTTTACTTTTCTAAAACAATTTCTGCTATTTTATTAGCATATGTTTTAGAGTCAAATCCATCATAATTACTTAGGACTACAATGGACAAATATTCTTTTGGAAACCGCATGAAGTGTGAACGATAACCCGCCCAACTTCCTGAATGTTCCAAGTACCAAAAGTTAAAACCTTCAGCAAGCCTTAGCCCAAAAGCATAATCTTCATTGTCAATAATTGTATCCCCAGTTGGAGAAATTTCCGGACCTATTTCGCTCATTCTTTTAACAAGATTTTTTCCACCAACGGTACCTGTGGTTAAATTTTCTCCCCATTTTACCAGGTCTTCAACTGTTGTATGAACTGCCCCATCCCCTGTATGTTCCCAAGGGCTTTCATTGATTTTATATGTTCCTTGCTCATTCCTCGAATATCCACTAGCAACTGATATAGTAGTTGGGTAGCAATCCACAATTGTTGTGTCTTTCATGTGTAAAGGATCAAAAATACGTTCCTTTGCAAACTGACGTAGAGACCTGCCACTTACCTTCTCTACCACTAGTGACAATAAAAAATATCCTGTATTGCTATACTCAAATTTTGTGCCAACCGGAAACCTTGCAATTTGATGACTTTTAAGTTGTTCTAGCGATTCTTTTACAGTTAATGTGTCCGTATATTTAATATTTGCTGCTTCAGCCAATTCCATATAATCAACTAGTCCACCCGTGTGATGAATTAGGTGGTTCAATGTTACAGGTTCAGCATATGCACCTATAGAAGGGACAAATTTTACAATTGAATCATCTAAACTCAATTTCCTCTCTTGTTCTAAGAGTAATATAGAAAATGCTGTGAATTGTTTAGAAACTGAGGCTATATTAAAAATGGTTTTGGTAGTTATGGGTAGATTTTTCTCTATAGAAGCTAAGCCAACTGCACCTTTATAAGTTACGCCGCCATCAAAACTGGAAATATATGCAAATCCAGGAGCTTTTGATGAAAACTTTTTTAATAATTGCTTAATCGATGTATGCGTCTTTTCATTATACGAATTATTCACCTCAATCACATACCCTTCCCTTTAAATGATTAGAAATATATTAATCTGTTATCTTTTCCAATTACACATCTTACTTCAACTCAAAACGACATATTTTATATTTAACTACAATCTAGCACCATCACACTAATTTCTTTAGTTTCTAAATTCTTCTCTTTATAGAGAGCTTTAATTTAGAGAGTATTATTATCCCCGAATTTACGAAAGTCCCTCTTTCAGTCCTAAAATTACTCATGGCAACTTAATAGATATTTTCTAAATTGGGTCAATACCATCTAAATCAAAGATGTTATTGACCCAAATACCTATTTTACTTTCAGATTTAGGACCGATGTACTAACGAATATGAAAACTATTTACCAGTCCTCTGTAAAGATAGGTTTGAATAAAACATTCATCTACCTTAAACCTTGTTTCAAATTTAGTTATAGTCTTCGTCTATAGTGTTTTACTTTTTCGATATGAGAATCCAAATAACCTTTTTAAACAACTTTGTTCATAAAAAAGCAGAGGCGTTCCAAACCTTTATTTTTCATTGTAGTTTCAAATGTAAGATTGGGTAGTGATGTCCTGCATCATCTGTAAGTTCCCCATTAACTTCAGCTTACTAGTTCAAGTGAGAGAGTCATGAAAGTAATCCTATATCTTTTACCTTTTGTACTGCTTCTTCTCGATTTTTGACTCCTAGCTTCTCATAGAGATTCGAAGCGTAATTTCTTACTGTTCCGTTTGACAAGTAAAGTGTCGAAGCTATTGTTTTATAACGGCTGCCTTGTGATAATAGTTTCAAAATCTCTAGTTCGCGTTTCGTTAAGCCATACTCTTCTCCAATTGATTTTGATCCAAAAGGTTCTGCTTCTTTATTTTCTTCCCACATTCTATGGAACAAATCATGATTGATCAGCGTACCTCCCCGATAGATCAGACGAATTGATTCGGCTAGTTCACGCGAATCCATGGATTTCAACAAATATCCATCAGCACCATTTCGTATGATTTCCTTTACCTTTTCTGTATCCTGAAATGTTGACAGAATGAGTACACGAATGTCCGGCCATTTTTCCTTAATCATTTTTGTCGCATTAATTCCATTCAGATTGGGCATCTCTAAATCCATTAATACTACATCTGGTTTCAACTTTTCACACAATTCCATAGCCCGGTCTCCATCTTCAGCCATTCCCAATACTTGTAAATCCTCCTGACCATCCAAAATTGTATGAAGACTTTCTCGAATAAAAGAATGATCATCGACAATACACAAGCGGATTTGTTTATTAGACAGTTGTACTTGTTTCGGTAATACACATGAAATTAACGTCCCTTCCCCTTTTTTGGAATAAACAATGACTCTTCCTTGCACCTGACTCACGCGCTCTTTCATTGCAGTTAATCCAAAACCATCCTTCCACTCTTCCGCCCCGCATCCATTATCCTGTACATCCAATCTTATCTGTTGTGGTTCAAAGTGAAGTGACACAGTGATTTCTGTGGAATGCCCATGGCGAACGGCATTTGTTAGTGATTCCTGCAAGCTTCGATATAGTGTCATTTTTGATTGTTTGGAGACCATATACTCTTCCCCTATTATTCGAGTACGTACATTGACCTTTGCATGTTTCTTAAATTCCTCTGTCAATTGTTGTAATGTGATAGGTAAGGGAAGCGACTCTTGTGATAAATCCATTTGATGCAAATACAGTCTTACTTCTTCCATACTGTTACGGGCCAATTGTAATAATGAATTGAGCTGTTGCTCTCCTTCTTTAGTCTTTAATTCCGTACGTAATGTTTCCATACCCATAATAATTGAAGTATAGGAATGTCCCATTGTATCGTGTAAGTCTTTTGAAAGCCTATCACGTTCCTCCAGTAATGTAATCCGCTCAACTTGGGATACGTATTGTTCTAATACACGTTTTTGGTTCCGGATGGTTTCACTTTGACGGTAATTAATAGCCAGTAAACGAAAGAAAGAACCCATAGCAAATGCTAAACTGAGTTGTAGGATGATTCCCCATAAATCTGTTACTTTGGAAAATATCGCTATAAGCAACGGGAACAAAATAATTGTGAAAGGGCCTGACCAGCGGTAAGATTTATGCGCGCTATTTACCGCAATCATAAAAGTTGGCATTAAAAAAGCAAGATACGCTGACGGAAATAATAAAGTTAAATAGAAACACACTCCGCCAAATAATAATATTTCAGTAAACAAATAATAGCGATAACTAAACATTAAACAAATCCAAGGTACTGAAAATGAAACGACTTCCCAAACAATTATGATCCAAAGTGGTACTGTCAAATGATCTTGTTGTTGGATAGTCGTAAATATCAATGATAGCCAAACGATAAAACGTATACAAAGTAAGGCCCAATCATACCAAAACCATAGTTTCAAAGTCTTAAACAAATTATCACTCCTTTATAGCTTTAAACATGGAACGCGTGTACATTCCAATCATTCGAACTAAGCAGTTTCCAATAAGATTATGTATCCAGATGAGAATGAAACCAGCAATCATGACAAAAATTGCTGTCTCCCATGAATTCACTGCAATGCCCAATAAGTATATATTAAAATATTGAAAAAGTAAGGGGGTAACGATACATACTAGTGGCATTACATACAGTAAAACAGCACATATAAGACTCATTATTCCGACAAAAAATTTCTGCATAAGCCAAAAAATAGCCCTCCAGTTGCTATTATTAAGGATTGTATCTCTCGCTTTAATCCATTTATCTCCCTCCTCTTTTTTTCTTGGTTCGAATAATTCTATCGATATATCTGTATAAACCTTTGTTTGAATACGTTCATACTGAACAAACTTGTGAGTTGTTTGTAGCACCCAAACCAACAAGGGAATCCCTAAAAAGATTATCGTCATTACTAATGCAAATGTAATGCTGACCAGATAGAAAAAAAAGTAAAAGAATCCGGATACAAAGGTAAATAACAAGAAATAGAAATCTTGCAAATTTTTTTGAGCTGATGCTTTCGTCATCAAAATCTTTCCTCCTCGTACATTGCTAATGCGTTAAAAGTCACTTTTTAATTCTAAGTGTTTTTCTGTCACATGCGTTAGTGTCAAAATGTCATGGTTTGTATGACAGAACTATCAATACATCCTTATCCACTCAATTTTTATTATTATTTATAAATATGACAGAAGTTCACTATCTACTATGACTCGCCTTTTGTTACACTCTGTCTATACGCTAACAAACCGCTAACTCGTTGTGCTAAAGATTAGATTGTGTTCCCGACCTTACCTTTTTTCTTTGCAGATTTTTTGATACAAAGAAGGAATCCTTAAAATAAGGATTCCTGAAAGAAACGAAGTGTCATAATCAATTCCTTGATTTCGGACAGTATACTTATAAATTCCTTGCCCTCTCATTTTATCTACTAAATAATACGTAGTATTAGATTTTAAGAGATTCAATTTTTTTGTATTTCCAAATAAACCTTTCCCTACCCTTGTTGTTCCAGTAACATCTTTTAGAACGCTTGCTACATGTAAAAATATTATGCTCTAGGAGTTCGCCTCCCTAGTTCGATAAAATAATCATGGTTACCTAGTTGTGGGGATAAAAGTGCTTGATTAACTTCTTGTTTCTTTATATTGGATGATTCTTGAACATTTTTTATACCTAGTTTATAAGTGTCCTTATTTTCATCATTATATCGAAATACTACATTTTCATTTTTCGTTGAAAGTGACGTAGTCAGCTGTCCAGAAATAAACTCTGAAAAATGAATGGTTTCATTATATTTCTCTGTAGACAGTATAATATTTGATGTATCTGCATAGCTAGATATCGGTAAACTAATTGATGTGGCAATCACACCAGCTGACAATAGAACTGCTACATTTTGTTTCTTTTTTTTCATGTTTTTTCTCCTTTGTTGTTACATTCTTCATTAGACATAGTGTTTATATTTTTAGAAAAGGGGTACCGCCACGACATCAAATTAAGAACTTATTTTACCCCCAAGTTTTTTTATAGTAAGTTGTTTTTTTGAACCAGAAAGGTATATTCCTAACTATAAAAACTATGACAAAATTTATCCGTTTTCCCGTTTTCCCTACTTGCTAAATTCAGCAAGTAAAATATTTTTAAAAGGATCAGAATTACTATAACTAGTTTTATGGCCATTCAAATTGATGGCCAATATATGCTTACCTCCAAGTGTGCCTCCAGCAAAAGTAGAAAAGCCTGGAACACCACCTGAGTGTCCCCATATCGAGGTACCGTTTTGAAGTTTATTTTCATAGATTCCAAGACCATATCCATCGATTCCTTCTATTCCTGTAGGAACTGTAGTAAGCATTTGTTTTAGTTGCTGTTCCTTCAGTAATTTGCCACTAAGCAAGTAAGAGAAAAATTTATTTAAATCTTCGGCAGTAGAAATCATATCTCCATCCGAGCTACCTGGGTTAGAATAAGTAACGTCTTTTAGCTCACTTTCTCCATCATATCTTTCATATCCACGGGCATGCTTGGTGCCTGGAATAACCGTTGAATTACCCGGTAGAAATGTATTCGACAATTCAAGTGGTTCAATAATTCGATTTTCAACTTCTTCCGCATAACTGTTTCCAGTTACTTTTTCAATAAGAATCCCCAGTACTACGTATCCCGTGTTTGAATAAGACCAGCCCTTTCCTGGAGCAAAGTCTGGGGGAAGAGAAATCCCCATCTTTACGAATTCTTCAGCTGTATACGCTTTTTTTGTATCTTTCATATCAAAGTCTTTTGATTTTATGTAGTCAGCGATACCACTTGTATGATTCAATATCTGCCGGATCGTAATCTGGTTACTATCATATCCGTTTCCTTGAATAACACCAGGCAACCATTTTTCAATGGAGTCGTCTAAATTCAAGCGGTTTTCTCCAGCTAATTGAAGTAGAACTGTTGCAATGAACGTTTTCGTCACACTACCAATGCGAAAGCGAAAATCTGCTTTCATTGGTTTCTTGGTTCGCAGATCTGCTATCCCAGCGGTATAACTCCAAGTTTTACCACTCTTAGAAATTTGAGCGAGTATTCCAGGATATCCAAGTTGCAGTGCATCCCGCATTGCTTTCTTAACGGAAGTACGATCGCTTTGGGTACTTGTTTGTGATGAACTAGATACATTTTGCGTGGGTTCTGCTTCTACAATTGAGGCTGGTGTTATGTATATTCCAGCTATTAAAAGTGATAGACTTGCACATGTAATTTTACTGCGTGTTTTCATAAAGCATCCTCTCCTCTATTTAAATTGTATAGTTAGTTGCTTGCTGTTTTACATTAACCACACAGCCATTATCTCCACCAATGACAAAAAGTCAGAATTGAATTCGTAATCATATTCATAAATTTTGTTACAAACTCCATTCTGCCCTAAGTAAGTCCCTCTTTTTCCACATGCATGTTAACCGTTAACCTTAGAAATTACTTTTATTCTTGAAACACTCTTGTTACTAATTAGTTTTTCATAAATAGGTCATACCTGTTTCCTCTTTCATGCCTCTTTATATTTTTAACATACACAATGAAGCCCTTCCCTCCTTATTTATTATTTGTGGGTAATAAACTGCTCCTTGATTCTAAGAGTTTTTCTGTCACATACGTTAGTGTCAAAATGTCATGACCTTTATGACATAACTATCAATACAGCCCTATCCACTCAATTTTTGTTGTTCTTTATAAATATGACAGAAGTTCACTATCGACTATGACTCGCCGCTTGCTACACTCTGTTTATAAGCTAGCGAGTCGCTAACTCGTTGAGCTAACAAAAAATCCTAACTAAATAAAGGAGCGTTCAAAAATGAAACAAGCAATTAACAAACTGGGAATTGTTGCAATTCTTCTTTCTTCTTCAACCATGATTTCTGCATGTTCCCACCAATCAATAGAAGGAGAAACATCAAAATCATCTGCATCCACAAATAAAATTGAAATGATGAAAGGACCCAATAATAAAAAAGAAATAGAATCTTTTGCTGATCCATTATTTGAGGAAAAAATGAAAAAGTATAATGTGAATGGTTCTAGTTTTGTCGTCGTTCATGATGGAAAGGTTGTTGTTAATAAAGGGTATGGATATGCTGATAAAGAAAAGAAAATTCCTGTTACTAAGGACACGGTCTTTCAAATTGCTTCAGTCTCAAAAACTTTTACTGCCTTGGCAGTGATGCAACAAGTCGATAAAGGAAATATTAAACTAGATCAAGACGTACAAAAATATCTTGGTGGATTACAAATACCTAATCAAACAGGGAAACCTCTAACACTGTTTGATATGCTCACTTATACCAGCGGATTTGATTTTCCCGACCTCACAAATATAACTGGACCTGAATATATAGATAATGAAAAAAGCATACCAATGAAGGAATTTTTCTCTAAACATATGCCAATGGTGGTACGGCCACCAGGGGAAGTTTATACGTATGATAACGTCTCATTTGCGCTCGCAGGATTGGCAGTAGAGAATGTTACTAACAGCCCTTTCTCCAAATATATGGAAAAGAATATTTTCAAACCATTAGATATGAAATCTACAAGTATGAGCTTCACGCCTGAACTTCTAGAAAGAATGGCTACACATTATGGTCCCACTGGCGAACCAATACCAACAAGCGGGAGCGGTTTAAGGGATACACCACAAGGAAGCATTTTATCTACTGCAGAAGACATGTCAAAATACATGATTATGCAACTACAGAAAGGAAAGTTTAAAGACAAAGAAATTGTAAGTAAAAAAAGCATAGATATGATGCATGCCTATCAAGTTTTTGATGATAAGACCAACCCTGTTGCAACAATTGGATTTGAAACGCCTTTTAATAAATTCGCTAACGGTCAACACGTTGTAATGAAAGGGGGAAGTATGCCTGGACATCAATCACTGATGATTTTAGTGCCTGAACAAAAAACAGCATTCTTCATGTCTTATAATAATGATTCAATGATGAGTATAGACGTATATGAAGCTCTCATGGATCACTATTTCCCTGCTAAGAAGAATGAAGTAAAGACAAGTTATCTCCCGTTAGAGGAAAAAGAAGCTCATAAATACTTGGGCTTATTCCAAAATACGCGTTTCGCTGCGATTCGCACTCATTTTACTTATGAAAATGGGAATTTAGTCATGGAGGGTGGAATAACTGGAAAACAAGTTCTCAAAATGATCCATCCGTTGTTATTTGAAGATTCGGAAGGCAACAAAGTTGCTTTCAAAAAGAATTCAGCTGGAGAAATCACATATTTTCACTACGATTCTCCTAAAAGCCTTGATTTTGTAGCAGATGCCCAGAGAATTAACAACAAACCATCTTTTGATGACATTCCACAAAAGAGTAACTATAGAAGTCACATTGATAATCTTCATGCCCTAAATATTATGGGTGCTGAAACAGGTAATCTATTCAATCCGATGGAAACCATGACACAAGGAGAGTTTGCGGATACGTTGTTACTTGCTCATGGATGGAACGGTTTTCCAGACGAATCAAAAGAGGCAAGGGAAAAAATTATGAATGGAATTCCAGAGTATAACCGTGCTACTCCGATTACCCGACAGGTCGCAGCAACCATGATTCAAAACGTTAAGCAAATTCAAGACTTGAAACCGATTCAACCTGATAAAGCTAGTAAAGTTAAATTACTTGATGCCGCAGATGACTGGGCAGTCCAATCAATTCAGGCACTTGCCTCCCAAGGAATTCTCGACCCTGATACTTCCATTAATGCTGACGGATCCTTTATGTTCCGTCCGAAAGACCTGTTACTACGTCAAGAAGCAAGTGCTTTGCTGGATTTAGCTTTTGGTTATTATGCACTACCTATCAAACGGTAGTAGATATTTTATCCTAGATTGAATCATAAAAAAAATGGATGCTAGTATCTTATCAATATCAAGCTAAAATAAAACAAGAAATTTTTAACTTTATAAGATTTGAAGCATGACTCTATATTTGAAGTTTTTCCCTTAAAAAAGGAACCTATTAGGAAATTTGATAGGTTCCTTCCTTTAAGGAGGCGTTTTCGATGAGGAAATATTTCTATTTCATTGGGCAAAAAAACAAGAGGATAACGTATCACTAATCCATAAACTACGTGGTTCCTCCTCAACATTGGAAGGAGAGTATCCGATTGAAGAAAATTTATTTAAAGGCTATTGACAAAAGTAATTGGAAAGAAGCAATTAGACTTTCTGTTAAAAAAGAACAACAAACATTTATTGCATCCAATCTTTATTCTATTGCAGAAGTTCAATTTCTAGATAATTTTTATGCAAAAGGTATTTATCTTGATGAAAAAATGATAGGATTTACTATGTTTGGAATAGATTCTGATGATAATAATTATTGGATTTATAGACTTATGATTGATAAAAAATTTCAAGGGAAAGGTATAGGTAAACAAGCTATATATCTGGTTATTGATGAGATAAGACGAAATAATTACGCAAACGTTTCATTAATAATGATTGGATATGCTCCTGAAAACCTTACAGCTAAATTTGTATATAAGAAAGCAGGATTTATTGAAACTGAATTATCATCTTGGGGTGAACAGTTAGCTAAGTATTCTTTGTAAGTACTTGAATTCTCCACTATGACTTGTAGACTTATTAAAGAAAAGAATCTGATAGTGGAGCAATATAAGTAGAAACGGATTAAACTTTTTTATAAAAGAATCCACCAACTGAAAATATTAAGAGCGTGTTTTGATTAACCTTTTTTCAAAACACGCTCTTTTCTATGATTATTTATCAAAGTTATTAGTATCAATTTGAATAAGCTTCATTTAAAAGCAAAAACACTGTTCAAATAATATTACGTCTAAATTGAACATACATACAGCCACAATTTGCTGTTTTCTAAGCTCAAAGTTTACCTCTCCAATAAGTGGAAATAATAAAACTATAAAACATTGGATGGAGGATTTATAGTGACGAATAATGAGAATTACAGTAGAATATTACCCCATAATGCCGAATCTTATTGGACGAGCAGTATTCAATTACCAGAATACCCTTCCTTAGAAAATGACATGCAGGTCGATGTTATTATTGTAGGAGGAGGAATTACTGGCATTACTTCTGCCTATCTTTTAGTAAATGAAGGTCTAAAAGTCGCTGTTATAGAGGCAGACAAGTTATTAAATGGAACGACTGGACATACGACAGCTAAAATTACGGCTCAACATGACATGATTTATGACGAGCTTATCAGATATACCGGAAAAACTACCGCAAGATTGTATTATGAAGCAAACATAGATGCTTTAAAATTCATTCAAACCACAATTAATAAACATCACATTGATTGCGATTTTACTCAACAAGATGCTTATTTGTATGCCACAACAGAAGAATATGCATTTAAGTTAGAAAAAGAAGCAGAAGCTTATAATGAACTTCGTATTGAAGGCGAACTTGTAAACAAACTTCCTATTGATTTAAAAATACATAATGCACTTGTTATGAGAAATCAAGCACAATTCCATCCCCTTAAGTATTTAGCTCATCTTTCAAATATAATTACAGAAAAAGGTGGATACATCTTTGAAAATACCACAGCAGTAAATATAAAAACAGGCGAACAACCTGTAGTTCTTACCCGTGGAGGAGCTCAAATTACAGGAAAGTATATTCTCTCTTGTTCTCATTTCCCTTTTTATGAAGGCGCAGGACTTTACTCTACAAGAATGCATGCAGACCGATCCTATATAATTGCCGCTAAGACAAAAACAGATTATCCAGGGGGTATGTATATTAGTGTAGATGAACCAACCCGCTCTCTCCGTTCTACAACAATTAATGGTGAAAAATTTATTCTTATCTCTGGAGAAAGTCATAAAACGGGACAAGGCGGAGAAACACTAAAACATTATGAAGCACTAGAAATATTCGGGCAACAAGTCTTTGGCCTTGAAAATATCCCCTATCGGTGGTCAGCACAAGATTTAATTACACTAGACAAGATTCCTTATATCGGTGAAATTACCTCCGATCAAAAAAATATATTAATTGCTACTGGATATAGAAAATGGGGTATGACAAACGGAACCGCAGCGGCGCTTTTATTTCGAGACATCATATTAAAAGAAAAGAACAAATATCGGGAATTATATACTCCCTCTCGTTTCCACATGAATCCTAGTTTAAAGAATTTCTTAGTCGAAAATGCCAATGTTGTTGGACACTTAATTAAAGGAAAGTTAGAGATTCCTCAAAAATGTATTCGTGATTTATCTAACGATGAAGGAGCTGTCGTTGATATTGATGGACATAGAAAAGGAGCTTATAAGGATGCAGAAGGTAAACTTCATATTGTAGATACAACTTGTACCCACATTGGATGTGAAGTTGAATGGAACGATGGAGAACGTTCTTGGGATTGCCCATGTCATGGTTCGCGATTCTCATATACAGGGGAAGTACTTGAAGGGCCTGCTGAAAAACCATTACAAAAATACGATTATAAAATAATAGATAATCTTACTTCAGAAGACTCTGGTTATTAATAAAAAACACTTAACCAAAAAGAAAGAGCGTGTTTTGAAAAAATATTTATCAAAACTTAATTTTATAAAATGATTTAATATAAATCCCCCCAATATATTATCTATGTTGGGGAATTTATATTATTTACATTCATTCTTCGTTATATAGGGACTCACCACATCACTATCAACTAGGGATACATTAAGGAAAACTTCAGAAGAAAAGTAAGCCCACTCCTTATCTATTTGTGTATAAGGAGTAGACTTCCTTTGATTACTGGTAATAATAAGGTAGGTTAATTTTACATGTATATGAGATTTATCATTATTATTAATTTTTATTGATGGTATTTATATTTATATTTACTCATAAGAATAGAACTAGCTTAGTATTTAGTGGGGGGATTAAGAATGAATAGGGATGAAACCTCATTACATCCTGATACGGGTGTTACGTCTGTTACGTCTGTAATGTTTGTTGAACGATAATTAAGGGTTCTGCAACCGGAACTACAATTTTTTAATAATTTCAGAGATTATTTGTTTGTTGACCACATGTTTCCTACCATGAACCATCGACAGTAAATTTATCGGTTGAAAGGATATGCCCACATATGGGAACCCTATTTTTTAAAACTAATTTTTTTGTTTGCATATTATTTAATAATAAGTGCTACGATTCCTAAAATAACAAGCAGAAGCCCACCTAAAAATTGTCCTAATCCAGAAGCCTCTCCAAGAATCAACAAATTGAAAAGGTTCTTTCTTGTTTGGGTTTTTCCTACGAATGCATCATCTTTTTTCATTCTATAAACTCCCCATAAGATTAATACCATTCCAAATACGATACCGAATAATTTTAAAGCCATTATATTTACCTCCATTTATTATACAAATAATAATTTTTTCATAATTATATTCATTATTTGTATTTTGCTATATTGTTTGAATGTTCCTTGGAAATTTATTTGTATGCTACTATTAGTCATCTTCTTCAAATATAAAAACTTCTTCAATTGATAGGTTGAAAACAGCAGATATTCTATATGCTAGTAAAACGGATGGATTATACTTTTGCTTTTCTAACGAAATAATCGTTCTTGAAGATACAAATACTTTATCAGCTAATTCTTGTTGTGTTATTCCATGTTTTAAACGTAGCTCTTTTACTATATTTTTCATAGAAATCTCCTAATTAAAAATAACAACTATAATATTTTTTAGCTAACATTTTAGTAATTAGGCAACATATTATAATGAGAAATAGCCCAGCATTTATTGGAATTATAATCCATTTCGAAAGAAACATCATGAGAATTATCATGATCATTAGAATACTCATGGTAAATTGTGAAGCTTTTCCTTCTATTAAATCATCCCTCTCATCATATTCTTTTGATAGCTCTCTTTCTAATTGTTTGCGATTAGTATTAGACTTAGATTGAGAAATTAAAGCGAAAATTAACAAGATTACTCCTGTAAGTATCTTTAAATTACCTAAATAAAATCCCTCAGCAAAATTCGCTTCAGTGTGATCAAAAATTATTTCAATAAAACCTATTGCAATAATTGCAAACGAACATAAATAAAGCTCTTTATATCTATTTTTCAAACAAATCACTCCTAATATAATCTAATATGAAGTTTACTTCACGTGAAGTAAACTTCATATTACACTACCTTTTAGAGGATGTCTAGCATTAATTTGTTCTAATGCACAAACTTCAAAACATATACAGGTACTTCAGCTAACCAACTTTATAAAGGAATGCAGTACACATCAGCATACAAGCATTCCCTTGTTATTTTTAATGTTATTGCTTTACATTTTATGTCCCCACTGGTCAAAGTGATAATCTTTACCGCCGATTTTAAACCAACCGTCTGAATAAAGTGAACCATCTTCTCTAGCACAATACCAAAGGTATCCGTATGCAAGAGGCCAAGGTCTATATCCACCACCAACTTGGAACCATCCTGTTTTAGCTGCGCCATTTTCATCGAAGTAATAATATTTATTATCGATAGTTTGCCAGCCCGTTTGTGCTACGCCGTTATTGTCAAAGTAGTATAGCTTACCATCTATTTTTTCGAACCCTGCTTTGTTAACTGAGCCGTCTTCATGGAAATAATATCTTTTTCCATCGATGTTTTTATAATTATTGAACGTATCATTGAGACCATTTGTGAAATAGTATCTTTTTCCGTCTATCATTTTCCAACCAGTATACGAAACGCCATCTTCTAAACTATAATATGCTATTGTATTCGCATTTTTGTTGATTCCTGTTTTCAAAATCGAACCATCTTGATTAAATGCTAATATTTTGCCGTCAAACTTAACATTAACACCGCTGCTTATAGCTTCTCCATTTAGATTAGAAACTCTTTCGAGTACGCCTTTGTCAGAAAAATGAAGAATGATATTTTGATCTTCTAGACGTATTTCATCTTTAAGGACCACACAACCTCCGAAATAATAAATTTCACCATCGATTTCCCGCAAACCATTTTCAATAAGTGCTCCAGAAGCATCGGAATAGGAACGACCATCATAGCCACTCTTGCTCCATGCTGATCGTTGCAAAGCGCCAGAATCATTGAAAGTATAAAACTTACCCTCAATCCGTACACCATTTTTATTTTTCTCCGTAGCCAATTCGCCATTAGATGGGTCAAAATAATAAGTCTTCCCCTTAATGTCTTGCCAGCCTGTCAAAAGGGCTCCTTCAGCATCTGCAAAATAATAAGCAGAACCTTGGTTTACCCAACTATTCTTTATTACATTTCCAGAAGAATCTTTTGCAATCAATTTAGTAGAATCTTTTTCATCGGCTACAAACTGTGCTCCGTCATACTTCTGTCTCTCATTTTCTTTACCCGGATACCACTCTACTAACCAATTATGAATTTCATTGTTGCTTTTATCATCGAAACGAATTTCAGAGTAGAAACGCTCACCAGTACCGAACTTTGAAGTATGCCTATCACCAGATAAACTTACTCCGTTCTTGTTAATCAAACGGAACTGAAATGAACCACTTTCATTATTTTCTACCTGAACAAGTTCAAACACTTCATCATCGCCAAGTGAATCGGAATATTGAAGTTCGTTTCCTTCTTTTCCTGAAAGGTATTTTGAACCTGTTTTTACGATTACTTTATTCGTTCCTTTTTTATAAGGGATAATTTGATAAGGTTTACCATCATTTAGTCTAATGTATGGCAGTATCAGACCTGTCTCTATGACGTTAGTACGCTCCGCCAATACATCAGATAATCGATCATAAAAATCTGCACGAGCTTTAGGATCATTATTAACATAGTTGTCAAGGACATCTTTAGATACTGGTTTTGAAGTCAATGTTATCAATCGTTTTTGCTCATCTGATAATTTATTTGCTATATAATCAAATAGGGTATCCTGACTATAAGTAATCACGCTCCAGTCTGCAGCCGAATCGCCTGAATATTTTTTATAAAGTGGAAAAAGAAATCTTGGATTTTTACCAGATGCTTTTTCTACAAAC
>NZ_JBBOVC010000002.1:0-347550 GCF_038006385.1 Bacillus sp. FSL L8-0099 | reverse complement strand
TGAAGTGCACCCCAATTGTTAGACACATAATTAACAATTGGAGGTGCATTTTTTATGGCTAAATTTTCTTCAAAAGATAAAATACAAGCAGTAAAACGATATCTAGAAGGTACGGAAGGCGGAAAAACCATTGCTAATTCTATAGGGGTTCATCCTAGAGAACTTTATCAATGGATTAAACGGTTTGAATTTTCAGGGGAAAAGGCGTTTGAAAAACGCTATACAACTTACTCTCTCGAGTATAAACTAGATGTAATTCATTATATGAATGAAAATGGGACATCTCTGAGAGAAACAGCTGCTTTTTTTAATATTCCTTCTTGCGAAACACTCCGAAAATGGAAAGTAGCATATGAAACAGAAGGATTAGATGCCCTAAAATCAAAGAAAAAGGGGCGTCTAACCATGGCCAAAGAAAAAGCTAAGCTACAACATTTAAAACAAAACGAAGTATCTCTTGAAGGTTCTATAGAAGCGCTACAAGCAGAGAATGAACGTCTGCGTATGGAAAATGACTATTTAAAAAAGTTGAATGCCTTAGTTCAAAAGAAGAAAACATCACAGACCAAGACAAAGCGCAATTGATTTATGAATTAAGGCATAAATACAAGGTCGTTGACCTTGTGAAAGTCGCTAATATCGCTCGTAGTACGTACTATTACTGGATGAAACAAGCGAAACGTCCAGATAAATATAAGAAAGTTAAAGAATTAATTAAAGAGATCTTTAGTGAGAATTTTGGGAGGTATGGTTATCGTCGTATTACATTGGAATTACGTAATCGAGGCCATGCATTAAATCATAAAACCGTTCGACGTTTAATGAATATCCTGGGATTAAAATGTCTTGTTCGATTAAAAAAATATCGTTCATATAAAGGGACTGTCGGGAAATTCGCTCCTAATATTTTAAAACGTAATTTTCACGCATCAAAACCAAATGAAAAATGGGTAACAGATGTGACGGAGTTCCACTTACATGGTAAAAAACTATATCTATCACCCATTTTAGACTTATATAACGGAGAAATTATAGCTTACAATATAGAACATAGACCTGCCTATTCCCTTGTTTCTAAAATGTTGAATAAGGCGTTTCAACGTTTGAATGATAAGGAAACTCCTATTTTACACTCGGATCAAGGTTGGCATTATCAAATGCGACAATATCATCAGTCGCTTAAAAAACATAACGTTATCCAAAGTATGTCCCGTAAGGGAAATTGCTTAGATAATGCAGTCATGGAAAATTTCTTTGGCTTATTAAAGTCTGAATTACTTTATCTTAAAGAGTTTGAAAGTATGGAACAATTTAAGCAAGAACTAGAAACTTATATTCATTACTACAATCACAAAAGAATTAAAACAAAACTAAAAGGATTGTCCCCTGTGCAATACAGAGTTCAATCCTTAGTAGCTGCTTAATATATTTGTCTAATTTTTTGGGTTCAGTTCATATAAAGCAGTCTTTTTCTATTTATAAATCCCATCTAATATCTTTTTATTATAAATAAAAACAAGACATTAAATCTAACTAAAAAGATTCATATATAGTGTTTCCTGTCAATGTTAAATCATATCCTCCAATAGACTCTAGTTCTTGTTTAAAGTCTGTTGAATGCAGTACTTCTTTAATTTCATTAATGATTTTAACAGTATGTTCATTTTTTAAGATTATAAGATCATACTGTTCTTTTATTAATGGAACGAATTCAACTTTTGTTATATTAGCTACATTTTCAATCCCTATTCCCACATCCGCTTTATCCATAGCTACGCTAGTTGCAATACTAAAATGGCTACTTTCTTCGTAATCATAACCTTTAATCTTTGTTCTATGTATATTATGAATACGCAACTGTTCATCTAATAAAACGCGTATACCCGCTCCAACTTCTCTATTCACTATCTTTACATCTTCTCTACATAAATCTTCCCAAGTTTTGATATTCTTTGGATTACCTTTTTGTACATAAAATCCAACATTTCTTAAAAGTAAATTTAAAATTATATACTGGGAATTTGTTAAAATTCTTTTAGTGTAGGGAATGTTATATTCTTTGGTATCACCATCAAATAGATGTAGACTGACTATATTTCCTTCACCATTATACAAACGAATCAAACTTGTAAGACTCCCATCATAAGCTCTTAGCATTCTTTCTCCCATACTACTCTCCATATACTTTCCTAGTATGTCCAATGCCATATCTTGTCCACTTATTACAATTGCATTCGTTAAATTATGTTTTTCAGATAATTGAGCGGAATTTTTTAAGCTCCCTGTTTTACTTTGCTCTATGTATTTCTGTAGATCTTCTACATCAATTCGAACTTGCCTACCTATTCGATAAGATGGCAGTTCTCCTCTTTTGATAAGCTCATAAACAGTTAGTTTAGATATCTTCAACTTCTTTGCAGCTTCTTCTGCTGTATATGACTCGTTCAAAATTTCATTCCCCCAATCTCTTAAATTTATCATATAACATTTGTCTTTATTTTTCCAAGAAGTATATTTGTAGCAAATAAAATAACCTTAAATTTATTTTTTATGAACTGAACCATTTCTTTTATCCTGTACTAATCACGTACTTAATTTTTAAAAAGAATTCTGTTTTTTAGTTCTCCTCATTGTTTTTTTCATAAAAACATCAGTTTAAAGCTCTTCTTCTCACTTTTCACGAGCTGTTAATTAAAACTGAAGCGACCTACGTTTCAGAGAATTTATTTGATCCCAAATAAAGTTTTCATTACGATACCTATAATTTATTTCTCAACATAAGACAACTAGAATTTTAAATAGTTAAATGGTAATATATAGACATCTCAATTACGCTATTTCTTGTAGCTAGGGCTTGTTTCAAGGACAGGCTCTTTTTTTATGGATTTTTAAACATTTCTATTCCCTTTAGTTTTTTTATAATTCCAGTATATAAACACCACTCTTTACTTTTGTATCCTATTGAACCGTATTCTGTGCAATTTACACTGAACTAGAATTCTTCTTACAAGAATTAACCGTTGGTGATTTGAAGCATGGAGATACTTTTGACATTACAATTTATACAGGTGGTAAAGATACAGGTATTGTAAAGATATATCGACTAAATGAAGTAGTAAATATGCAAAGGTATAAAACAATTTATGATTCTGGTACTGTGCATAATTATTGTAGATTTGTAACATCTATTACATCAGTTTACAAGCCAGGATCATAAGTAGCTGTTATGAAACTTGGTGAACATTATTATTATGGTGGCAGCTTTAGAATTACAAAATAATGAATGTTAATTTCACTAATGATAATATTTTTGGTATGATCAATGTATAATAAAAATATAACTCATGTAATAGTCTAAGCGGTATACTTAACCAACGGCTGCTTAGGTAATGAGTTATACCCCTTGGAAAAGGTACCTTGCAGCAGGGGTACCTTTTCTTTCGTTTTTAGTTGTAAAATAGTTTAAATAGAAACTATGTAGTTAAAAAGTAAAATGATTAAATTGTAATTGAAGTGAAGTATATATCCCATATGGATATTTTTAAATATTAGAAAGAAAATCATTTGAATGATGGCTGGTATACCGATAATTGCTAAACATTGTATCCAGTTAAAATTATACGTGGAAAGATGGAGTAACCCAAATGAGCTTCCAGACAATATTAAAGAGGTTGTAATTGAGGTAATGGGACTTGTTACGAAGGAGCGTATAATCTTGTGCCAAAAGAATAATATAGATACAAACATGATATTCTCCCCAATTAATTGAATTGCAATTCCAGGAGTTTTATAAAACATATTGATATTCCCTTCATTAACAATGGGATTTGATGTCCCGGTGAATGTTGTTAGCGATATTAGTACAGCCAAAAACAGCAACATTATAAAATAAATAATGAAAGCACTGAAGAAAGAAATTTTTAGCTGATGGAATGTGATTTTTTTAGAAAATAAAAATCTTTGATCCCACATTATAAATAAAAATACCAATGAGATAGGAAGCGAAAAACATAATGCTTTAAACGCATATTGTAACACGATATCTATATTATTTATAAAATTGAACGTAAATGCAGGGGAAGGTAAGTATACTGTGGCGATACAAAATAAGATCAGTATTATGAGCTGCAGATACGTTTTAGTTTGCAATAAGCTATCTAAGTATGTATTGGCAGCGTTTAACGCGTTTAAAATCCGTATACACTTCCTAAAAACTGCGTTCATAACATCCCTCCATTTTTATAATAGTAAATACATTTGACTCACACTCTTACATTTCATTCTCCCCTCCTTATATAAAATGTAATCCTATATCTCCTCTGTCTGTAAAATTTCACGTACCGTAATTATTAATTATCTTTAAAATATAGTCACCAAGGGGATTTCTATCCCAAAAGAAAAAGCACCCCACTGGATGCCTCATTTGTTATATATCAACTAAAAACTACTTCATCATGAATGGTATGCAGGTGATTTCAAAATAGCCATTTTTATCTATTAGTTACTTCTAAATGATATATCAGGAACTATTTCTTCATTCTCTCTTCAACCCATCTAATAAAACTAGTACTTAGTTGCTGTTCATGCAACCAGTCTTGTAGCTTTCTATATTCATACCAATATGTTTCCCTGTTCTCTTTTACAGACTCCAATTGGTTCAATTTATTTGTAAAATATATAAATTGCTCTTCAGTATATACAGCCATACTTTTCACTTCCTTTTTTGTTTAGTTTAATGTTACTTAATATATGGTTTTACAATATCTAATCTAGTTAAAGTAAAACATGAAGCCTTTATATTAATTTTAAAATATCTTTTGGTTCTTCTAAAATATAATCGGCGTTTTTAAAAGCATCTTTTGTTTTTGATCCCCACGAAGCAAGAGCAAATTTCACACCAGCACTTTTGGCACATTGCATATCATATATAGAATCACCAATGTAAATTGCCTCGTGACAAGGAACGTCTAATGGTTTTAAGCAGGCTAATAAAGGTTCAGGGTGTGGTTTATGCTTATCCGTATCACATGCACAAATTGTATGTTTAAAATAACTACTTAAGCCAAATGGCTCAAATTCGTCTATTAATTCCTGTTTAGTTTTCGACGTCACAATACCTAGTTTTATATTACTTAGAGACAACATACCAATGATATCTTCAAGTGATTTAAACATAGAGACTTCATGATATTAATCTAATACAGCTTTACTCCATTTTGCATGAATAACGTCTATATTAGGCACATTCAATTTTTTTAAAGCTTCCTTCCCAGGGATACCCAATGCTAATTCCAACGCATCTAATGTATAATCTTCATTTAATTCATCCTTCAAAACCCATTGTAGCGAACATAATATTGCTTTTTCTGTATCTAAAATTGTACCATCTACATCAAATATAAGAGATGAAATCACACTAATCCCTCCATTTATAACTCTACTCCAAAAATTACATCATTTTAAATTCTAATTACGTTTATGCTATCTTTATTATAAAAACACTCTATCCAATTAAGTTGTCTCAATTAACAAAACTATTGTTAAATCTTCAAACTAATTATCTGCAGTTTGGTACTCATACACAATCTTGAAATTGATTTAATGTTTCAATTGTTAGCTGGTATAATATTACTTAAATACAAAAGTTCTTAGGGGGAATATACAAATGAAGCCTATGAGAGATATTTTGGAAATGTCAGTTCAAGTTTCAAAAGATCCAAAATGGAGGGAAAAAGAATCTAATAATTTATACTATATACCTTTCTTTATTTACGTTATATGGAATACAATATTATTTGGATTTATTTCAACCGGTATTATAAAAATAAATCAAACACTATCACCAATTGCGAATTTAACTATATTTCTTGCTGTAGGGATTCTATCATTTATCTTACTAATACGTCATTCTTTACATGGCATAGTATATTCTAAAACCAAAGAAACTCCTGTTTTTAATTACATCTTTGGTTCTGCTTTAGGCTTAATTATCCTTGTTATTCCCTTATTTATCGATTAATATCAATGGTTAATTAAAGAGATGACTTCATTAATTATCAATTTTTAATAAACTAATAAAAAAATAATAAAACATAACAATAATATGTTGAAAAGCTCTAAATCTACTTGTAATGGATTATTTTCAATTCACCTCTTATTGTATTGCCTTATTGAATAAAACCTCTTATAAAGCAATCTGGAAGGTCGTTTTTAAGTAATAAAAACTAATTTTCTGATTTTGTGTAAATAAAAGGAAAAAGGATCCGTTTTATGGACCCTTTTTCCTTTTATTATTTTAACTTAATGTAATCTGTGTTGTCCTGATAATTGTTCCTCAGCCATTCGAACTAAGCGCTTTGTAATTTCTCCACCGACAGATCCATTTGCACGTGATGATGTATCAGGTCCTAGTGTGACTCCTAATTCACGAGCAATTTCATACTTCATTTGTTCGATAGCACTTGCAGCAGCAGAAATAAGAATTTCATTTGTATTACTTTCGTGTCTTTGAATATTCATAATTGCACCTCCACTATATTTGTATATAACATGTGCTTAATTATGATATTTATACGTAAGTAGACTATTTTCTTCTAGGATTTTTAGGAGAATTCTTTTTCGTTCTCTCTTTCCCATATTCCACTAACTGAATTTGAAACACATCTGAATCCTGAATTCCTAACACATTCATTTCTTCCCGAAATGAACGCCAGGACTCTACCTTTATTGATTTTTCTTGGCCATTTCTTAATGTGTAGATTCTTGAGTATTCTATTCTATAATTAACCCTCCTCACACGTTCAATAATGAGTATTTAATTATGTAAAAAAGACATAATTAAGCAATTTTTCATATTAAAATTTTACACCAACATATCCGCAAATGAAGTCCCCACATTATTCTTTCTTTTCATATGCTTCTCTAAATAGATTTTTGTTGTTTGGATATTTTCGTGACCTAGTGTTTGCATTAAATGATATAGATCCGCATTTCCTTGTTCAACTGCCATGATTGCAAATGCATGACGAAATGTATGTGCCGTTACAGGATTTTCACGATACTTTAAGAAATCTAAATTTGTCTTTTTTATCATGTCTGTTACCTGATTTGATAAAGTTTTCGGATTATAAAAATTTCCTCTTTGATTTACGAATAAAGGACATTCATCTCCCCGATCCAATATAGTTGAGACTCCTCTTCTCCGTCTCATTTCGCTAATACAATGGAATAAATGCTCAGGAATGAAAAGTTCACGTACTTTATCCCCTTTTCCTGTGACTTTTAACCAATACTTTCCGTCATAATGTAAGTCTTTCACTTTCGCGGTGCACAATTCTTGAATTCTTGCACCAGTACTTGCTAGAGCTAGTAAAATTGTATAGTTTATTAAATGCCCTTTTTCTTTATAAAACCCTAAAATTTTCATCACTTCATCATAGGATAGGTCCCGATTTGGCCGATCCTGTTCATTTACATTAGCGCGCTGCAGTTCTTCGTGAAGAGGTCTTTCAATATACGCAAATACATGAAGGTGTTTTAAAAAAGAACGTATAAGTACTGATTTTTTTGCAAGTGTTGCGACCGCGTACGTATCCCCATTTCTACCGTTCTCTACCTGCTTCAACCAGGCATTATATTTACGAATATGCCAGGGCTGTAATGTTTTTAATAAAGAGTCATTTTGCTGTACCTCTTCCCCATTCAATTCGAATTCCTCTGCATGCTGTACCATGCACTGACAAAACGACAAGATTTCAGATATATAACTCTTTTTCGTATCCTCTTTCCTATTTTTCTTTTCATCCATATCTTTTTGTAAATGTACGAAATGATAAATGACTTCTAGGTCACTTAAATACGTATATTTACTCTTCCCCTCTTTCTCTGCAACCTCCATCTTCTCTTCCACCTTATCTACATAACCATTGTTATGCAGAAATGGAACGATATCATTTATATTCTCTACATATGTATCTATATACTCCCTTTGATTGTTTATAATAGATAAATTATCTTTTGTATTGTTATTATCCATATTTCGAATTCACCTCTCCTATTGAAGATTATGAATATAGTTCTCTTCATTACTTATACTTATTATTTTATTTTACTTCTATCAATTATACAAATGATAACACATTTTCTTTCTGTAAGAATCCCACATTCTTCTCTATTATCCTATACTTATATTTTTTTATAATTTATTAGTGAATAGATATCATTTAATAGTTAATATCTAAGATTTCAAATCACTTTTATAAAGAAAATAAAACTTAAAATACATTAAGAGATAATTTAAATCTAAATTTTTTTTAAAATACAAAAATTTATAAGAACTTTAATAAAATCTATTTCTCATTTTAAATATATCTCATATTCTGATATGATATATACATATCTAAAATACTAGTAAACAATAGTTATGGAGGTGTCCTTTCATGACACAAGATTTATTGTTCATTACAAAACCTACTGTAACGACAAAAGAGGCAGCCGACTTATTAGGAGTAACGGTACAAACAATTTTAAAGAAAGAAAAAGATGGATTAATAGAATGTGTATATAAAGATAACTGGAAGCAATTTGGTAGTAAGATTTTCTACTTAGAGGATATTGAACGTTTAAAAAATAGCGAAGAGATTGAGGGTTATAGTACCAAAGAAGCAGCTGAGATTCTGAATGTAGCACCATCTACTATCTTTACATATATCAAATCTGGAAAACTACCTGCTTCAAAGATTGAAAAGCGCGGAAAAGAAGTATATATCATTGATAAAGATGACCTTGAAACTTTTCAACTTACTTATGAAAAAACTACATCAAAAGAGCGAAAAACATTCATTGCTAAGATTCAAGACGAAGATATATATTTATATCAATTATTAACACATCAACATACCGGAAAAATAGCGAGAGTAATAGAAGTCAATGGAGCAGACGGCAAGATTCTTACAGAAGACGAAGAAATTTTCCCTCTATCCACGTATAAAGAACATGATTACTCCTTTGAACCTTTCCATAAGCAAGCTGTAATTACAAAACGAGGGTATTTATCTTTTTCATTTAAAAAACCTCAGCTATTTCATTCCATTACTTATAATCTAATAAATTTATTTTATAAAGAGCTAGGTGTCACAAATATGCGATTGAGTGTTTCATCTGATACTATTAAATTAGAAATCAAACCTTTCGTATTACAAGTTGATCCATTGCAATTTCAAGAAGAGATTAAATACTTACATTCTCATATGAAATCCGGTACGATACTTCCACATGTTGAAGGAATTTACTTTAAAAGTAATGTGGAGCCATTCACTTTTCATGCAGATCATGAATTTAAGCAGAAAATAGTTCAAATGGCAGCGAGTGCAGGTATGGGACAGGAAGAATTCTTATTACAAGCTGTAAAATCTTATATAAGAAATTTAGAACAACAGTAAATATTTATTAATAATAAGAAGCGTGGAAAATAAATCTTTCTACGCTTTTTAGGTTTATAAATTTTAACTTAATAGCAATTTGATGCTACCCCTAGTAGAGATAGAATTTCACCATTCAAGTGTTCGTTAAATGTGAATTTAACGAACACTTGGAGGATGTATGTTAAACTCCCCTCCTATCTTAGAAATTTGTACTGTACAAGGACAAGAATCTCTAAACTTTCACATTGACGTTTTTGTTGAAGCAAGAAACTATAAACTAATATTTATTAGTTTACTTTGGAACCTTTTATAAAAATTTGTATAAAATAGAGTGAAATTAGAGATGTATTAAGATGAAAATGGTATTTTTTCAAACAAAAAACCTAGTTTTTACTAGGTTTTTTGTTTAACTCATTTATGTTCTACATAAGAAATCCCAAAATAAAAAATTTATTAAAAATATTTACAATCTAACACTTTTTTTAAAATCCAACATAAAATACTATGAGCATTTACAACATAGTTTGGGTCATTAATAAAAAAACCACAGTAATTGCTGTGGTTTTTCTTATTGAAACTGTGAAAGTAAACTTCTATTCAAAGATTTATTTTCAAATATTGTAATATTACTGGCTAAGTAGTTTAGAGTTTAATGTCCCGTTATTAAGACATAAAAGTACCTATAAAATTTATCATAACGGCCAATTATCAGCGACTATTCATGAGATTTTAGTTTAGACTTTCATGTCTTTCTACAGAAAGAATAGCGTATTTTTTCATTTTAGGGGGTATTTAATTTTGTTAGCTTGATAGCGATGGGGTGCTATCCTTTCAAAAGTTTCCATTAAAAAATAGTAAAAGCCGGAAAGTATTTTTATACTCTCCGGCCTTAATATAAAAAAATTAAGAAGTTGAAACCTTATTTGCGAAGCATAATTTTCTCAAGTTCATCTAACATTTTGTTAGCTGCAATTACACCACCAGCGGTATTCCAAACTGCATCACTAACTTCATGTGCATTTCCCTTTTTAACAGCATTTAGATTTTTCCAAAGAGGATCGCTTGTCATTTCTTTTGCTTTATCTAATGCTTTTTGATCATTTTCTGGAGCATATGTAAAGTAAAAAAGAACATCTCCATCCATTTTAGGAATCATTTCTTTTCCTACATCTATAGCAAGGTTGCCAAATTTACTGTTAGCAGTAAAAAGCTCTTTTTGCTGTTTCACACGTTTAAAACCTAATTGATCAAAAATAACTCCAGAAAAAGAATCTGTGTAATAAATACGAGAAGTTCCAGCCATGAAACGGACAACAGAAATTTCTTGATTTACTTTATCACCCAATTTTTGTTTTACACCTTCTAGGTGTGCATCAAATTTGCTTAATACTTTGTTGCCTTCTTCTTCAAGATTTAAAGCTTTTGCATATAATTTAAAGTTTTCCCTCCAATCGCCTCCTAGTGTATCTGAAAATACTGTTGGAGCAATTGCGCTTAATTTATCGTACACCTTTTCTTGGCGTACCTTATTACCAATAATTAAATCAGGTTTTAACGATGCAATTTTCTCTAAGTTAACTTCATGTTCAACCCCTACAACTTTAACATCTTTCATATCGCTTTTAATATGATCGTACCATGGATCCCCTAGCCAAGATTTCACAGCACCAACAGGCTTTACTCCCATTGATAAAATCGCTTCTGTTCCTTCGTTAGTTAAAACAACAACGCGTTTAGGAGTTTTTGTGATCTTTGTTTCACCCATAGCATGTTTAACGGTATAACCTTGTACTTTGTTTGATTTTGAATCTGTTTTTTCTTTTGACACGTCATTGCTACCACAAGCAGCTATGAACACTAAAAAAAGAGCTGACAATAAACTAAGTATCGTCTTTAAATATGTACGCATAGTAAGTCCTCCGATAAGTTCGATAATGATTTTCATTATTAATAATGATGTATAAATTAATAAGCTGTCAATGATATTTTGTCAGATATTTAAAAATGCATTGAAATATCCGACAAAATATAAGAAATCAGTTAGATAGGAATACGGAAATGATTCAAAGAATAACCTTCCACATCTGAAAGTTTCTCAAATTTGGCGGGTGCTTTATATTGTACTTTGGCCTGTAGTTTCCTATAGGAGTCCCGCCTCATAGCCATCAAGCTAAAATTTTATACTACCCCCAGAACGAAATTTTGTGCTACTTGTAACAAAAAAGCACATTTTTTTCGTTTTGGGGAGCAACCAAATTCTTAACTTGATGGTGATGTGGCGAGCCCCCACATCCATCAACTTAAGGATTTAGACTATTTTTGAAGTTAAAAGCACGTTACTATTTTCTTATGTTAATGAGAAAGGGTGACGTGCTTTTTATGAATATGCACCAAAAACAAGAGTTATCTTTATTTGCCGAGGAGCTATATCGATATATGTCTCCCGCTACACTTAATCAACTAGCTATAGAAGCAGGCGGGATGAAACGAAAACGCAAGTGCCACGGGCACCATTTCTTATCTTTGTGTGTATGGTTAAATCAACAAATCGCTACTACCTCTCTTACTCAACTTTGTAGTCAATTAGAAACTTCAACAGGAATTTTATTAAGTCCGGAGGGACTTAATCGACGATTTAATTCGGCTTCAGTAGCCTTCTTTCGCACTGTATTTACTACACTTCTACAAGCTAAAATTGGAGGAGTATCTAAGATTTCTCATTCTCTTTCTTCTTATTTTGAACGGATTCTCGTCCTTGATTCTACAACCTTCCAAGTTCCAGATCGATTCGCAACTACTTATCCTGGTGCCGGAGGATGTAGTCATACAGCTGGTGTGAAAATTCAACTAGAGTATGACTTGTTGAGTGGAAAATTTTCTGATGTGGAAATTGAACCAGGAAAACGAAGTGATCAGGCATATAGTGCGACTCGAACAGGCATGGCACAAAAGAATGAACTATATATTCGTGACTTAGGATATTTTCGTCTACAAGATTTTAAGTCTATTCAAGATAAGCAAGGATATTATTTATCACGTCTTAAGTTACCAACTAAAATATATAGAAAAGAATTCGAAACAGTCGTATTTAAAACAAAACCCGCTCAATTGAGACCGGTATATATACAAATTCATTTGGAAGACATCATGAAACAATTACAACCTGGCCAAGTGTATGAATTACATGATGTATATGTGGGGAGTAAAGACAAACTGCCTACTCGCATTGTGGTTTATAGATGTACCGAGGAGCAAAAACAGAAACGCCTACGTGATCGAGCTATTCGCGAAAAGAAAAAAGGAATTACATATACAGAGCGTACAAAACTTTTACAAGGCATTACGGTATATATGACAAACATTCCTACGGAATGGGTACCAAAAGAGAAAATTTATGATCTATATTCACTGCGTTGGCAAATTGAACTGTTATTTAAAATATGGAAATCTTGGTTTCAAATTCATCGTTGTAAATCTATTAAACAAGAACGCTTAGAATGTCACCTTTATGGGCAACTCATTAGTATTCTATTATGTTCTTCTACTATGTTTAAAATGCGAGAACTCCTGTTACGTAAGAAACAGAAAGAGCTAAGTGAATATAAAGCGATGTACATAATTAAGGATTATTTTTTACTTTTTTACCAAGCATTACACAAAAACACCCAAGAATTATCAAAGGTTCTCCTTCGTCTGTTTAACCTCCTACAGCACAACGGACGAAAATCTCATCGATATGAGAAAAAGACAGTCTTTGATATTTTGGGTGTTGTATATGAGTATACCACTTCTACTCATCAGGTAGCATAGTAAAAAAATTGAAGCCCGTCAGGGTTTATTTGATATGCCAACTTTTATAAAATCCAGAAAAGATTATAAAAAACTCTATGGAAAGAACACATTTTGTGTAAAAACATACCTTAAGTTGATGGATGTGGGGTACCGCCACATGCCCATCAACTTAAGATTTTTCACTGTCCCTATAAGTAATTTTAAGCGATGGTTTACTCACGAATCAAAAGATAATCGGCTTTAAATTATAATCTTGGTAACTCAATTCCATTAAAACAGGCACTATTTACGTCACTTTCATAAAATGTCTTAACATGGGTTTTATGTCATTTGGTTGGTGGGCCCCCTACTTTTTATAATAAAGTATCCCAAAAAGTAAAGTTTTTGGGATACTATTATTTACCAGTTTATTTAAACGTGTAACTTTAGGAGATAATTTGCATAAAAAAAGAGAAATCTATAAAATTATAGACTTCTCTTTCTGCTTGTTTACTCATTTTCTCCAATTACTAAAGAATCTCTTGCTACATCAACGACTTCGGTAGTGATTTTGTCTAAATGATTAATTTTCATTATTCTTTCAATTTGGGAGAATAATCGTTCAAGTAATCGAAAATTCCCTCGACTGGCGTATCGCCCACATTTTAACGAAAATATACGCTAAGCAAAATTAGACATGAAAAAACGTTACTTTTTCTAGTCTAAGTGATTTATCTAATCTCAAAAACGGGGGTATTTGAGACAAATGAAATTGAACCTAAAAATGGATAACAAAATCAGAGCTTGAAAGTATGTATAATTCTAATTGTATAGTACCAATTCTTAGTTATATTAAATTAATCTTTTAGCAAATCTATATTTAACAAACGGGCGCTTTTGTTAAATATAACCTACAACATGTTGCAGTAAAATTCCCTATTGTTGTAGTAGTAAATGAGGTCATATGTGGTACTAAAAAAGGATAGATAAAGCTGATTATATCTGCTTTATCTATCCTTTTCTCTTACGCTATATAATGTGGAACATTATATAGAAAGTCAGTAACTAAAAGCCCGATAATACCTTTCGGTGTTTTTAACAAAATCAAATAGACTCCGCCTTTTCAACGTACAATGAACTTCAACAATTACTAGCTACTTCCTAAACATTGTTCCTCATTTATCGATCTGTTTATGCTTTTTTCAAACTTTGCAACAGAACCCCTGAAACAGTTGCAGAATCGTTTTAGTCTTGGCCGTATAGTATCAGTTCGGCCATGCCTACTCGATAACCTCCGCCAGCAACTATTTGATTGATTGTTACACGAGCATAATTAATATTCTCATACGCCTTAGTAAAAGTTTCCGGTGTGAACTGCTGTCCACCTACGTAACGGCCATCTAGAGCTTTTTGCCATACTTGGCCGTCACTTGATACTTCCAAATCATAATTGTACCAATTGCTGTCTTTTTCCCAATGTATACGACTTCCTGTTAAGGTTTGAGGTTTATTGAACTTAACAGTTACCGATTGCGGTAATGCCGTCGATTTGGCCAGCCATCCGGTACCTATAGTTGTAACGCCATCTCTTAACTTATCGGTGCCTCGACCAGGTTCAGCTTCCGAAGATGACTCGATCGTTTGAATAGCTTCATCGGGAATAATAGCACCCGGTAACTGTTCATCAGCCGGGATAACCTTAAATTCATATAAAGACGCCCAGTCATTATTCGTTATGCTACCTACAATATTTATCCTTACATATCTGCCCCTACAGTCGGTCAATGCTGTCTCTTCCGCTCCGTTAGGAGATGTATTTGTTGATTGGTCTACAACTTTATTCCATACTAAACCGTCTTTTGAAACTTCAATGTTATATTTATATACATCATTTTGTTTCTCCCAAAGCATCTTGAAACCTTTAAGTGAATAGATTTGCCCTAAATCTACCTTCAACCATTGAGGCAAAGATGGTCCATTTGCAGTCCATCTTGTAGATTCATCATTATCTACTGCATGTACAGCATCGTTTCCTGTTTGATCCGAAGAGCTTGTAACTGGCTTTCCAATTGCGATGTTCTTATCTGAGTCGTCCTTAATCTCTAATTTTTCAACCCCTCCAACCCAAGGAGTATGTTGTCCGTCTTGCACAAACTGTCCTTGGTAAGGCAATGTGCTTACCGTTTGAGTCCCAGAAGCCAAACCATCGGATTCAGCAGTAATTTGTATATTTCCGCTTGTGCCGGAAGTTCTTACAAATGCGAAACCAATTCCTCCTTCTACATTTTGCTCTTCAACCCCGATTCTTGGAATATCTTTTCCTACCAGTTGACCTTCTCCAGCTACAGAGATTTTTACAGTTCCTGTATAATTCGGAACAATAGTTCCGTTTGCATCGACAACTTTGAAATACACAGGAATTAAGTCGGAACCATCCGCTATCGGTTTGATACCTCTATCCCGTACTTCAATTTGGAGGTGATGGGCCTGACCAGGTGTCCGAACGGTTTGAGTTTTAACTACAGCTCCATTTAATAGAGCTTCTGCTTTTAATTCTCCTGCAACAAACCGATCCAAATTGAATGTAAATATCGGACTTCCACCTTTTCCTACTATATTAGGAACTGATTTGGAGGCCTCTGCTCTTGTAATTTCTTTTACTAATACGTTATTTTGATATAATTTTACAGAATCACAGTTGCTGAAAACATTGACAGAAAGACTTGATGTTGGAGAATAATCGCTTGCAATAAACACCATTGGACCATACAATGGGTCCTTAGCGGATTGCATCGACTGTAGCCAGTAGTAGCCATACTTTTCATATCTGTCAATATCTACAGTCCCGCTACCTAATGTCTTCGTAGTTGAACCACGAGTATAATCGTTCCAGCTCCACAGGAAATAACCGCCGATTCGTTTATTGGCATCAAGACCGCCCCAATCCGAATATCCATTGCCATTTAAATATCTCTGACGTGTCATCACTTGGGTGTTCATGACAGCTTCACCCTCTTTTCTGAGTGCCTTACTGGGTTCTTCAAAATCTCCCCATTCACGAGTCAAAAATGGTTTGTTCGGACTAAAATCCGTCCAGCTAGCGGGATCTGTACTCCAGTTCGTATCGACCACTTTGTAATTAACGTCATAATATGAACCATTAAGACCGTGGTCTGCCGCTGTATAAAGTTGGTTTCCAGGATACTCAGCATGCGCAGCTTGCGTTACTTCTTGCGCCCAAGACGCAGGGGGTGCGGTTTCATTCAAGGAAGTTTCCCACAAGATAACCGAAGGTCTGTTTCGATCGCGTCGTATCATTTCGCGGGCATCCCGTAAAGTTAAATCGTAAAATTTAGTGCTTTGTGTGAAGTTTTGCCATCCCGGCTGACACTCTATGACCAATAATCCAAGTTCATCGGCTGCATCTAAGAAGGCAGGATCATTTGGATAATGAGTAGCGCGTACCGCATTAAATCCGTTTTCTTTGATTTGCAGCGCATCGCGATACTGCATGGAGTTCGAAGCAGCATCCCCTACATTTTGAAACGCTTGATGTCGATTGGCCCCTCGTAAGTAAATCTTTTTACCATTGAGATACAAGCCATCCGACTTATACTCGATAGTTCGAATACCTACTTTAGTGGTAGTCGAATCAACTAAGTTTGATGCGTTGTAAACCTCGCTAACTAGTGAATACAAGTACGGTGAATCAACGCTCCACAAGTTAGGATTTACTACAGTTAAATTTTGATTAAATTGATTATCCCCGCCTGCAGCTATATTTGTTGTGTCTGTTTCGCCTTGTGCGACAATATTTCCATTCTTGTCTACAAGCTTGCTGATGACTTTGGTTTGTGCAGCATCATCACTTTCATTCACTACATGAGTTTTTACATTAACCGTTGCTTTGGAGCTTGACACCTCAGGGTAAGTGACAAAAACACCGCCGCTAGCCGTTTTGTTGGCTTGTAACGCATCGGAAATATGTAGCTTGTCCGTAATTCTCATTGTTACGTCTCGATAAATTCCACCATAATAATGAAAATCAAGATTCGCAAGCGGCTTGCCTGGCGGTGTATCAGGATTGTCAAAGCTGGACACCTTTACCGCCAACACATTGGTTTGTCCATATTTCACCTTGCTTGTGATGTCCACGGAGTAACCTATATACCCGCCATTGTGGGTGTAAATTTTTTCTCCGTTCAAATAAACATCACTATCGATCATTACACCCTCAAAATCAATATTGATTGTTTTGCCCCTATGACTTTCATCGATTGTGAAATATTTTCTGTACCAGCCAATTCCCTGGTAAACAGCGCTCGCGCCATTGGCATGCTTTTTTTCAAGTCTCATCGTGTGTGGAATTGTCACTGCAGCAAAAGCGCTATCGTCAAAGCCAACACTCTCAGCGCCTGCCAGATCCCCTCGATAAAATCCCCAATTATTGTTAAAATTTAATGTTGTTCTTTGTGCTTCATTATGTTTAACTATTTCACTATTATCTTTTGCCATAGTCTCTGCCGATGTTGTTGTCCCTAGAGAAGTTATAAATAATATTGTAGTTATAACTAAGCTTAATATCTTATTAAACTTCATACCTTTAGCTCCATTCATCAATTTTTCAACTTATCTTTTATATTCAATATATTTCGACTAAATATTCTATGCTTCTACGCCTTTATTTAGAATGAGAAAGTGCAGCGCTAGAATTGAACTCTTCATTTGCTTTCTTGCCATGAGTTAGCTTTGCTTCTAGTTCTTTGACGATTTGCGCATGCTTTTTCTCTGTTAATGTGATCTTCCATGCGAAAATGATGGCAGAGAAAATCATGAGTGCTGCTGGAAGGTAGAACGCATAAATATGAAACGTCGAAACACCCTGTGCAGTAATGTCTGCTGCTGTAGCATTGCCAGTCATCCCAGCAGCAACAGCTACAAACCCAACGATTCCGTTTGATAAAGCTCCAGCAATTTTATCGAGTAATGGACGAATTGATAAAGTCACAGCTTCGTTTCGGGTACCATTTTTCCACTGTCCATATTCAACTGAGTCGGTAATCGTCATCAAAGCTGAAAGGAAAATTAGCTGCTGAGGGAAGTAGTAGAGCACCAATCCCACCATAACCACTGGTAAACTTGTTCCAGCTAAGATGAAACATACATATGCCAGAAGCATCATCACAATACCGCCAATATAGACAAAACGTCTTGAAATTAATTTCGTGAGCGTTGGGAAAAGTGGAACAGCAATTAAGCCTGATATAGCTGCAATTAATCCCACAATCCAGAAATCACCTGAATTTCCTAAAATATATTTGAATAAGAAGAATAACACAGCAGTAGTTGCAACATTGGCAATCGCATATGCAATATATGAAAGTGCTAGCCACATCAATTGATCGTTTTTAGTAATAGCTTTGAAAATATCTTTAATGCCTGCTTTTTCTTGTTGCTGACGAATTACGCTATCATTTTCTTTTGTGCCAAGTGCTGTAATAATCGCTGTTCCACCAGCAATAACAGCAGCAATTAAACCAAACCAAAACCAACCAGAGGCACCTTGAGAATCTTTACCAGTCATCAAGAACGTAAAGAAGGTGACGATTGGTACAACTGCTAGTGTAGTCCCATTTGCACCAAGTGATGAACCAAGTCGTGCAACTGTTGCCAATTTTTCTCGTTCCTTAGTGTCCGTGCTTAACGCTGGAATCATCGACCAAAAAGCAATATCCTTAAATGAATAAAAAATATCGAGCAAGAGATAAATAATTGCAAACAAAATGATGAACAGTGTAGTATTATGAATTGCAAGACCAAAGAAATTGGTAAATATGCATACAAGAAGGATAGAACTAACTAAACCACCAATGACTAACCAGGGCTTAAACTTCCCAAATCTCGTTTTTGTGTTGTCAATTACTCCACCAATAACCGGATCAAAAATAATTTGTACCAATCGGATTACTACGATTAAACTCGTAATAATTCCAATCATTTTTCCGGTCGTTGCTTTATCAGCCCCAGTGAACATCGCACTCGTAACAAAGACCATAAAATAGGTGCTCAAGGTTGCATAAAATATGTCATGACCAAATGCACCTAAGGCATAGGAAACACGTTGTTTTAATTGTCCATGCATTTTCATTCTCCTTTTTTTGTAATTTTCACCTCCACTTAACTTTAATAATGATAAGAAAGCGGTTACAAAGTTAAGCGTAAAAAACTAATGAACTACATTAATGTCCTTCCTATGTTTTTCTTTTTCATGTATATAGCTTAACAAGAAAGCGTTTTCTTTTTTATATCATTTTGTGACCTTCATTTAACCTTTTGTTGCATTTTTTCCTTCAAAAGGCAGATTAGGTTATAGTAATCACGAAGAGGAAAGAAGCCCACGGAATAAGCAATCTTTATGAAAAAAGAACAGCATCACTTCTCAAGCGAACTTTATTTTGATTTTTGTGGTTTTTCAAAAACACTGCCTTTTCATGCTGTTGGACCAGCTGGGTTCTGGTGCAAGAATTCTAAAGATCTTGCAAGTAATCTCTTAAACTTGGACATACTAATATTATTACTCTAAAAAAAGGCATGTGGTGACATATTTCGTTGCAACTCTTTAGAAAACAATTCTAGTTTATCAAAAGTCGATAAGTTCATGCGAAAAACACCATCCTTTCCTATGATTCTACAGAAAGAATAGCGTATTTTTTCATTTTAGGGGGTATTTTATTTTGTTAGCTTGATAGCGATGTGGCGGTACCCCACATCCATCAACTTAAGGTATATTTTTATACACAATACGGTCTTTCCATATAGTTTTTTATTATCTTTTATAGATTTTATAAAAGTAGGCATATCAAATAAACCCTGATGGGCTTCAATTTTTTTACTATGCTATCTGATGAGTAGAAGTGGTATACTCATACACAACACCCAAAATATCAAAGACTGTCTTTTTCTCGTATCGATGAGATTTTCGTCCGTTGTGCTGTAGGAGGTTAAACAGACGAAGGAGAACCTTTGATAGCTCTTGGGTGTTTTTGTGTAATGCTTGGTGAAAAAGTGAAAAATAATCTTTAATTATGTACATCGCTTTATATTCACTTAGCTCTTTCTGTTTCTTACGCAACAGGAGTTCTCTCATTTTAAACATTGTAGAAGAACATAATAGGATGCTAATGAGTTGTCCATAAAGATGACATTCTAATCGCTCTTGTTTAATAGATTTACAACGATGAATTTGAAACCAGGATTTCCATATCTTAAATAACAGTTCTATTTGCCAACGTAGTGAGTATAAATCATAGATTTTCTCTTTTGGTACCCATTCCGTAGGAATGTTTGTCATATATACCGTAATTCCTTGTAGAAGTTTCGTACGCTCTGTATATGTAATTCCTTTTTTCTTTTCACGAATAGCTCGATCACGTAGGCGTTTTTGTTTTTGCTCCTCCGTACATTTATAAACCACAATGCGAGTAGGTAATTTGTCTTTGCTCCCTACATATACATCATGTAATTCATACACTTGGCCAGGTTGTAACTGGTTCATGATTTCTTCCAAATGAATTTGTATATATACCGGCCTCAGTTGAGCGGGTTTTGTTTTAAATACGACTGTTTCGAACTCTTTTCTATATATCTTAGTTGGTAACTTAAGACGTGATAAATAGTATCCTTGCCTATCTTGAATAGACTTAAAGTCTTGTAAACGAAAATATCCTAGATCACGAATATATAGTTCATTCTTTTGTGCCATATCTGTTCGAGTCGCACCATACGCTTGATCACTTCGTTTCCCTGGTTCAATTTTCACATCAGAAAATTCTCCACTCAACAGGTCATACTCTAGTTGAATTTTTACACCAGCTCTATGACTACATCCTCCGGCACCAGGATAAGTAGATGCAAATCGATCCGGCACTTGAAATGTTGTAGAGTCAAGGATAAGAATACGCTCAAAGTGAGCAGAAAGAGCATGAGAAATCTTAGATAATCCTCCAATTTTCGCTTGTAGAAGTGTAGTAAATACAGTTCGAAAGAAGGATACAGAAGCCGAGTTAAATCGCCGATTAAGTCCCTCAGGACTTAATAAAACTCCTGTTGAAGTTTCTAATTGACTACAAAGTTGAGTAAGAGAGGTAGTAGCGATTTGTTGATTTAACCAGACACACAAAGATAAAAAATGGTGCCCATGGCACTTGCGTTTTCGTTTCATTCCGCCTGCTTCTATAGCTAATTGATTAAGTGTAGCGGGAGACATATATCGATATAACTCTTCAGCAAATAAAGACAACTCTTGTTTTTGATGAATATTCATAAAAAGCACGTCACCCTTTCTCATTAACATAAGAGAATAGTAACGTGCTTTTAACTTCAAGAATAGTCTAAATCCTTAAGTTGATGGATGTGTGGTGCTACCCCAAGAAAAGCTTATTTACCACACGCTACTGGTAAATAAGCCTCTGCAGGCATGATGCTTGGCGATTGGGCGATACCTTTGAAAAGGACCTCAACTCATCATCAGCCTATCATGCCTGCCACTCCATATACAGCCGGGTGCTATAAATTAGCTACAAAACCATTTACATAAAAATATTTATGATCCCGCCAATTACTTTTTCACTCGTTAGGAATACATGCGCTTAATTCTTTTTTACTTTATTTTTGCACTGACCTTTTGACACTTTAAGGATTTGATTACATTTTATACACATCATTAATATAGGACCACCCACCTGTTTCAATTCATGTAGTTGCTTATGCTCACACTTTTCCATATTATTACCTCCCTTATCATATAAATTAGGTACTTTTGTAATCACCGTAAAACTAACAGGTTCCTTCCTTTTCTGCCTTAAATATTTCCTTTTACCATTCTCAATTCCCCTCTGTCCATCCCTAATTTAAAGTCTGAATAAAACGTTTAAACGCAGCTAATCCTTCTTCGTCGCGTTTAAAAACACCAGCATCTTCAAGCACCTGTACAAATTTCTGTCCAACTTCTTCTCTTACAATATCCTGTACATTTTGTTCACTTACCCGATTTCCATATTGAGTTTTTAATTGTTCTGTCCATAGTATATGATACGATGGAATATCACTTGGAATATCAAGCAAGAACTTTTCCACTTCCTGAAGCTCTGTTTTTAAACGAGCAGGAAGTACAGCTAATCCCATTACCTCAATCAGGCCGATATTTTCCTTCTTAATATGCTGGACTTCCTCATGAGGATGGAAAATACCCAACGGATGTTCTTCACTTGTACGATTGTTTCGCAAAACAAGATCCAATTCGTACACACCATTCCGGTGGCGTGCGATTGGCGTAATCGTATTATGCGGAATTCCATTCGTAAGAGCATATATATTAATAGAAGAATCACTATATCCCTTCCACCTCTCTAATATGTACTCCCCTGCATTTACTAATTGATCTATGTCTTTACTTCTTAAGCGAATAACTGACATGGGCCATTTAACAATAGAACATTTTATTTCTGAAAATTCGGTTAGTTCGAAGATTAAGTCGTTCGGTGCATTTACCAAAGCAAATTCATATTTTCCGCCTTGATAGTGGTCATGTGTTAGAATAGACCCTCCTACAATTGGCAAATCTGCATTGGAACCAAGGAAATAATGTGGGAATTTTTCTACAAATTTTAATAAACGCAAAAATGTTTGACGGTCAATTTTCATATCTCGGTGTTCTGCGGACAATACAATGCAGTGTTCATTGTAGTATATATACGGAGAATACTGTAGAAACCATCTTTCATCTGTAAGGTTCATATGAATCATACGGTGGTTCGAGCGTGCAGGATGTCCAACTTTGCCTGTATATCCTTCATTCTCAATACAGAGTAAACATTTTGGATAACTCGTACTTTCCAATGCTTTTTCTCTCGCAATTTGTTTGGGGTCTTTTTCCGGCTTTGATAAGTTAATCGTTATATCAATGGCACCATATTCCGTATTTACTTTATAATTTATATTTTTGGCAATTTGCTTCATTTGGATATAGTTGCTGTTTTTACTTGATTCATAGAAGTAATCTGTCGCAGTCTTCGGATTTTGTTCGTATTTTTCATAAAATAGGCCATTGACAGCGGACGGCTTGGACATAAAAACATCCATAATTGCACTTGCTAAAATCTCCTTCTCATCCAGTACTTTCTCAATGACTTTTTGCGTACAAGCATATTCAATTAATTCTTCCAATAATTCAGGAATTTCTTTCTTTGCAGACGCTGACGCTTCCACTACAAAGCCATCTAAATGAAGCAGGGAAAGGATTTTATTCCTTGCATATATTTCATCTTCTTGTTCAATCAATTGAACTTCAATAGCACTATCAATTAACTGCTGGATAGCTTGATATATCATCAACGTTTTCCTCCTCAGGCCTCATAGCCGTTTGGGTTGTTGCGATGCCAGTTCCATGCATCTTTTATAATTTTATGGACAGACGTACGGGTTGGCCGCCATCCTAATGTCCGTTTTGCTTTCTCCGAAGAAGCTATTAGCATGTTTGAGTCGCCCGCTCGTCTTTTGCCAATCTTTACGGGAAGCAGATGATTGGTAACTTCCCTGGCCGTTTCCACGATTTCTTTTACCGAGAAGCCTTGATTGCTCCCGAGGTTGAAAATCTCACTGTTTTCCCCGTCCATTAAATAACGAATTGCTAAAATGTACGCATCAATTAAATCTTCTACAAGGATATAATCACGAATACATGTACCGTCTGGCGTATCGTAATCGTCACCAAAAATCCTAATATGTTCTCTTTGCCCTAATGCTGCTTAAAGCACTATCGGAATTAAATGTGTTTCAGGGGAATGATCCTCACCGATCTCGCCGCTTTCTCTTGCCCCTGCAACATTGAAGTAGCGTAGAGAGACATATTTAAATCCATAAGCAACATAACACCATTTCATCATTTTCTCCATTGTCAATTTCGGTTCCCCGTACACGCTAGTCACATTATTTAGCATGTCTTCTGTAATCGGCTTCATCATAGATTCGCTTGCCAAGGAATTTGCAGCAAAATGCAGCACCGTATCAATATTCTCCGTTCGGAACACTTCTCGCAAAAAACCTTTATTCCGAATATCGCCCTTATAAAATTTTGTTTTTGGATGAATAGCTTGTTCGTGGCCTGTTTGCAAATTATCCACAACTACTACATCATATTGCTGATCAATTAGTTTATAAACCGCGTGAGAACCGATGTAGCCAGCGCCGCCTAACACTAAAACACTCATTTTACTGCCTCCTTTACTAATTCTCTTGCTCCATCCCCACTACTTCATGCAGCTGTGCTAATGTTGATTCACAATTCTCTTCTTCGTTCATCATACTTAGAATCAGATAGCTCTCTTCTTTTATTAGTGTTCATAATAATGATTTTATATCTTGCCATCTACAGCATCAGTGGGGCACTCATTTGACAAGCTATTTTGTTAAATTATACGTATGTAAAAACACTTCTACAATAAACATCTTGTCGTATTTTTTAGACATCTTGCTTTTCACTTGCAAAAACTCAATTAAAAAACATACAAAGGGAATCTTTTTCAAGAGCGGTTCCCGACGATTCAATGAACACAATGAGGCCTATCTCTTCCGAGATAGGCCTTTAATTCACGATATTACGCTAACTATAAAACTACCTTCATTTTAAATCAAGATCTTTACCTCCGTGTCTCTCCTCCTGAAGCCACCCTTTCAATACGTAGATTATCTAAAATAAACGTACCTGCTCCGGTATCACCGTTTAAATTAGTTCCATCACTGAAAATTCCAACATAAGTTTGACCGTTCTCAGAACCTGTCACAGTAAACCTTGCTGTTTTTGTGTCAGTAGATGCAGTTAGAGTGTTATTCACACTCACCCCCTTTGCATTAGCAATGTCTCGAACATCAATTTCTTGATCCCCTGAAATAAAGCGATATGCATTTTCTGTTGTTTGATAGTCAAATGATACTTTATAGGTTACTCCAGGTTCGAAACGATAATTTTGAGGAATGGTACGATACAGTAAACCTTTGTTTCCAGTGTTCACTTTAACGGACCAATTCCCATCTAATACATCATCGACTAATTTTTTTCCTGCCCATCCTTTTTGCGTATATGGAGAATGCAATTCCGACAAATGAACCCTATTGTCTTCTACACCTTCTGTGTTACCAATAACGAATGGATAAATGCCTTGTACCACCGTTTCAAAATCTTGTTTAAATTCCGTCGGTGAGACATCATTTTTTAAGGACTTTTGAACTATCCGAATATCATCAAATTTTGTGTTTCCCTTTCCGGAATCACGGCTGAGAGTTAATTTAGCTTTATTAGATACAGCTGTAAAGCTCACTTGCATTATTTGCATTTTGCTATTATATCCATCATTTGAGGCATGTGAATCTGCCTTAACATAGTTCTTTTGCAGGCTACGCAGTGTGTAATTGCTAACATCTTCTTTCCCACCTGTTACTATAATTCCGGCCTTTACATCACTATTGTTTTCAACATATACCTCTGCTACATAATCTTTACCTGGTTCCAAACCAGTAAGGACACGAGAAACAGTTGTATCTTTCGATGGACTATCAATATTCAAGTAGTAATCTCCACTACTTACATTACGGTTGCTTCCAGTTTGATTCGTTCTAACGGCGCTTACAGCTTTGTTATCACCCTCAATTGTTGTATATGCACTTACTTTTCCTGTATTGAATCCCGCGTCATATATATGAGCACCCTTGCTCCAATCATAGTCAAGGATTTCCAAACCTTTATCTCTTTTTGGTACAACAACATAAGGAGTTGCCGCACTAGCTGTCAAAGTTACCTTATTATTTACGACCTTGACTTCTTTCATATCTGCTCTACCGCGATCTGTCAGTTTGTATACATAAACACTAGATGCATCTTTATATTCATCTGGAAGTGTCCATGTAGTTGTGCCACCTTCCAAATTCCAGTGATACAGTTTTTCAGAATTAGAAGTTGGGTTTTTAAAGTCTTGTTTCACCCAAGGAATTAAATAAGTGTGTCCATCAAGTACAACGTTTCCATTCAGTGTAATAACACGTTCCCTAGAATTGTCTTTTCTAGTTACATCGACAACATCCCCATTACTTGGGTCTTTCAATTTTATTTCCTTTTCTAAGTTTGTCTTGCTTTTATCCCCTTCTACAGCTGTCCAATTCGTTACATAATATTTTTGTAAGAATTTAGTAGGTAGATTCGTATCAAATGTCATGCGAATAAAATTATCAAAATTCTTATCAGATTGCCACCCTTCAAAACCAGCTAATTCAAATCCACCAAGCAATGGATGATTAGCAGTTCCTCCTACTTCAGGCCAATTCAACACCCAAGAATCTCTTTGGTGATTGCTAATAAAGCGTAGTACTTCTGAGTTGATACCTTTGCTTTCCGGTCCACCGTAGTTTTTATCGGTAGCCCAGTGTTGCCACGTTGAATAATTGGCCATAGAACCACCAAATTCCGTTGTTAGTCTCCAGCCCCTATCTTTAAATTGATCTGCTATTCTATTTGATTCCCATTGATTTTGATACCATACATCTAAATAAATAAAGTCAAGATCTGAAACAGCAGCTTTCAATTCATCTAGTCTTTTCGCACGCGCTCCAGTATACAAATCTTTTAATTTATTAATTGTATAAGATTGATCTATCCATCCCCATCCTAAAGAATTTGGACGATCAATAAAATCATTGTTGAAAGCTTTCGCTTCAGGATAAACTTCTTGCGCATTGATATGGACACCAAATTGGGTATTATACTTACGCCCCTCTTTAATAAGCGTATCCAAATCTTTCACGCCACCCATACGCTCACCTACATTACCGTAATCCGGATGACCACTGTCATGTCCTTCGTTTGCATATCCTTTTAATAAAACAGCCTGCCCCAATTCATCTGTAGCAAGAGCAACCTTTTTAATATTATCTGCTGTTTTTAAGAATGGTTGTTGTGCTTGTGATCCGAAATTCATTGCAATACGCATTCCAACATTATTGTTTACATCTTGATATCCTTTAATGTCTTGCATAATATCACGGTATGCAATCGCCGCATCTTGCCAATCTGTCTTATTATCAGTATTCAAATCTTTAGCGATAGCTATTTTAATAGTTGGTTTATTTTTTTGTGGTTCTGACATAAAATCTCTTTGATAATAGAGTGCACTAGAACCTATCCCCATTGCCTTAGCACCATTTTTATTTACATATCGATTTGCAACTAAGTTTTTATAGCCATCCACTTCTGAACTGGACCATACACCCGCACTCAATTCGTCAGTTGACAAAAATGCAGTATAATTTTTAGTAGATGTACCTATTTCTCCCATGGAAGAATCTACGCTTACATCCACATCTCCTGATTTCCTAACATCAGTGCTAATATTCGTTAATTTAGCTTTTGCACCTTTTTGCTCCGAATTTATTGAGATAACGTTCATATCAGCAAACTCAACTGTTTCAATTTTTGCACTACCATTATTTTTAATTTCATCGAAACTATAAATAACTTTATTATCATTTACTTTCAAAGATACCTTAAATACAGCATCAAGATTTTTCATTTCATCCACAACTTTTAATGTATATAGCACTTCGCTATCGCTTAACTTTTCAAAGCTTACTTTAGGATAGTATAGTGCACCATTTACTTTCAATCCGTAAACAGGTGATTCTTGCCCATTCATTACTTTATCGCCAATTTTGTATTTCACAATCCGCGGGAATACTTGATCAATAGTGACATCCATATACTTTGACTTTAATGTATCTTCTACTGGTGGAGTATCTGGAGGTTTTGGCGCACTATATTCCTTGATTTTGATATTAGAAATCGTAATATCGGCAGCTCCTCGGCTTTTTTCAAACCCAAGTCCACCCGCTTGATCTACACCACCTGTTAAAGTCCAAGAATCTACCTTTTTACCATCAATGTATAACGTTGCAACATCGTCCATGAATACTAAACGTAAATGGTATGTTTGTTTTGCTTTTAACGGCACGTTTGAAGTCATCGACGTCCAATTGTTTATAGGTCCAAATGTTTCACCAAAATACTGATCGTTCGTATCCCCTGTTCCCACATATGTGTATGTAGATGCATTTTGAACACGATAGATTAATCCAAAGCGATTCATCTTATCAGTATTAGTAGTAACATCCGCTTCAAAGACACCATTTTTAATCGCTTTCATTTGGTTGTATACAATTCGATTCTTTTGGGTAGATGTAACAGCGAAAGTCGCTGAACCATCTTCATTATAAGTAACTTTTCCGTCTCCTGAGATAATTTTAAAGTCGCCTTCTTCTAATTTATTATCCCTAATGTCGACAAGTTTTTCATCTCCAGGATCCGTGCCTCCATCTCCAGGTGCATTTCCTAATTCAATGAGGACTTGACTTTTTTTATCTCCAAAAGCACCGAGTTTAACTGCTTCCTTACCTGTAAGGAGGGTATTTACATCATTAGGTAAAGTAACCGGTCCAAATAAATCTTTTCCATCTAATGTAATATTCATAGTGGTTCCGTTATAATCGATTTTTATAGAATGTGAGGTCCCAGCCTCTGGAAATGGCACATTCGGTCTCGTTTTTAACCAATCACCTTTTCCTTCATATTTGTATTCATAGAACCATCCAAGTGAGTCGTAGCCTACAAAAACGAAGTTATTATTGTCAATATAATGAGGATAGAAACCAAATCTAGTATCTTCTCCCTTGGTTTCTGGAGTAAAGGTATACGCCATCGTTCCCGATTCTTTAGCGATTTTATTTTGTTCTTGAAAAATTGCAGCTTTAGCCCCATTATCATTTCCGGCACCTGCTCCAAGCCTTGCATATGACTTCCCATTTTGTTCTATTATTGCATTGATTTCGTTTCCTCCAGATGAAATTGTAACCCATGGATTAGACACATTTGCTCCTACATATAATGGCATAATCATGCTAACTAAAAATGTCGGCACAATTAGCACAAGTGTAAGAAGGGTATTAAAAGCTCTCTTGAAATGTTTACTCTCCAATTCTTCTCCCCCTTTGAAATTTTAATTTTAGTTAAAAACAATACCTGCACATTCATTTTTAAAATATACCAAAACCTGAAAGGTACCGCTTTCACTTATGTTTAGAATAGTTTTTTTCAAGTGCCGACTCAATAAAGATATTGTTTCTTTTTTTAGTTATATTGTCTTTTTAAAACGCTTACAAAATAAGGGTGTTGTTACCTTTTTAAGTATGTTTTTTATTGAATTTTACTACATTCAATCGATTGGATTTTATACGATAATTAATATTATTCTTTTTATTTACATATAACGGTTGTTCTCCCTCCCTTTAGTCATGATCACTGCTCCCTTAACTGTTCTGAGCTTTCACTCTAGAATTTGTGGCCATACTGGACGCAACTAAAAAATGAGCAGACGAATGTCTACTCATTTTTCTTCATTCCAATTAAAAAGCAGTTCTGGTGCAAATCTTCCTTCAGGAAATGAAGGACATATGGAAGAAAAGATATTGTACTAACTTTGAAGCTCAGCTGTTACTTTTACTTTAGCAAACCATGAATTAGCTGTCTCTTTCAATACGAGGTTCAGTTCTTCAGTATTCCTTTTACCAATATCTTTTAACCAATCACGACCTGCTTGTTCACCGCCTATAGCAAACGGTATAACACCGTCTTTCCAAGTTGCCCGACCACATAACACTCCGTTAAAAGTAGAACCAGAGTCTTTAGCAAATTTTAATGTTTCCTGAAATAATTTTGTGCTTACTCCTGCACTAAGGAAAATAAACGGTAGCTTAGTTGCTTCACTTTGTTCTTTGAAATAGGAAGCTGCTTTTTCTTTACTGTAAACAAATTCTCCTTCTGTATATCCTTCCACATAGTTCATATCTACTGGAACTTCTACTTTTAATACATCTACTTTATATTGTGGTTTTGAGAACTCCTTCATGGCCTCAATCACTTTATACGGTTTTATTTTTGCATATGCTTTACTTTTCACATCATCACTGTCAGCATCATAAGTAACAATCTCTAAGAAAAATGGTATGTCTTCAGCTACACACTCAGATCCGATACGTTCCATATAGACATGTTTATAGTTATTAATTTTTTCATCTTCATTGACATCATAGTAGAGTAAAAATTTAATAGCATCGGCACCTGCTTCCTTTAATCGTTTCACTGACCATTCTGGTAATAAATCCGGCAACCGGCCTACTTCTGATGCATCGTATCCAGTTTTTTCATACGCTACGATTAAGCCTGATTCTTTATCGCGAACCTTAGCCGCTGGCAGACCGTATTCAGGGTCCAAAAGAATCGCTGTAGCAAATGGTGTTAATTCCTCAGAAACTAATTCTTTGAAACGGATAATACCCTCATCTCCAACATGACTTGCACCGCCAGACGCAATCATTTTTTTCAATGAACCACGTTGATCAATAGCCAATGCTCCAATTATGCCATTTTCAGCAGATAAACGTTTTAGAGCTTCCAATTTATTTTTGGTTAGTTCTAACATCAACATTCTCCTCTATGAATCTATTTTTTTAACTTTAACGAGATCAAAGTATTGTTTAAACTTATTCACATTAATATAACCAGTTCCAGCTTCCATCGTATTTAACATTCCTGTAGTCATCGCCGTTTTAAGAACAGTCTCGACTGTTTGATGTTGATGTAGTGCCACAGCTAATCCTGCAACTGTTGCATCACCTGATCCTACAGGATTGACCACTTCTACTTTCGGAATCGTAACTCTGTAATAGTCCTCACCGTGCTTAACAAATGCACCTTCACTACCCATTGACACGATAATCCACTCAATCCCAGTAAATATTTCATGGTTTAATACTTGCTTTAGATCTATGATTCCCGCTTCCATGTTAATGCTCAACAGCTGATATAATTCCGCTGTATTTGGTTTAATGGCAAATGGTTTTTCTTTATGCACCATCGCTTGTTTTAAAGATTCCCCTGACGAATCCATAATCACTGGAATTTTATTTTTATGACAGATTTCTAGCATTTGATAATAAAAGTTAGTCGGTAACCCTTTCGGCAAACTTCCTGAAATTGTCACAAGTGAAACTGTTGTAAGTAAAAATTCGAATTTCTCTAAAAAATTAATCCCTTCTTCTTTGGATAATGTCGGCCCAGATTCTAAAATCTCTGTTTGCATCCCTTCATGAAGAATAGCAATACAATTTCTTGATTCTTTTTTGATTTTTAAAAAGTCATTTGGAATATTGACTTTATTTAATTCTTGAATAATGTATTCACCAATCGTACCACCAAGCACACCTGTCGCTAGGACAACTTCATCCATTTGAGCAATTACTCGTGCAACATTCAAACCTTTTCCACCAGCAGTTTTATGAACCGTTTCCACACGGTTAACTACATCTAACTTTAATTCATGAATCGGATAGGAAATATCGACCGATGGATTCATGGTGACAGATAAAATCATTGGTACTCCCTCTTTCAGAAAATTGTTTAAGCTTGAAAACGACATACACCATCTAGATAAGTAGCAGTTACATCCATCGTTGGCGTAATCACAATAAAGTCAGCAGCATATCCCTCGGCAATCTTCCCGCATTCGCCATCGAGCTGAATACTTTTTGCTGGTGCAGTACTCGCCATGTAAATCGCTTCCTCAGGCGTGGCAATTCCCCACTCGACGACATTTTTGACAGCATCTTTTAATTGCAAAATGCTACCTGCTAAACTTCCGCTTTCCAAACGAGCCATCCCCTCTTTTACTTTCACAGGAAATTCTCCCAGTTGATAAGTTCCTTCAGGCATACCTCCAGCCATCATACAATCGGACACCATTACAATCTTTTCTCTGCCGCGGATATTCATTAAAACATTTGAGGCAACAGGATGAACATGATGTCCATCACATATGATTTCGGCAAAAACATCTTTTAGATTCATAGCCGCTCCGACCATCCCTGGCTCACGATGGTGTAGTGGACTCATTCCATTGAAAGTATGAATAAAAATAGAAGCTCCTTTTTCTACCGCTTGCTTTGCTTCTTCATAAGTTGCGTCACTGTGGGCCAACGCCACAGCAATCCCTTCTCCTACAGCATATTCAATAAATTCCGCTGCCCCTTTCCTTTCAGGTGCAATCGCGATTTTTTTAATAGTATTATTTGATAATTCCTGCCAAACTTTCAACATATGAACTGATGGGTCACAAAAATATTTCGTGTTTTGTGCTCCTTTATGCTTTTCAGTAAAAAACGGTCCTTCTAAAAAGATTCCTTTAATTTTTGCACCTTGCACTTTTGTGTAATTGGCACCAATCATTTCAACGACGTTATTTAACGATTCTATTGAGGATGTTAAGGTTGTCGGTAAAAAGGATGTAACGCCGCAAGAAAGGAGTCCTACCGAAATTTGGTCCAGTCCTCTAAAACTATTGTCCATAATGTCGTGATTTCTAAATCCATGAATATGTGTGTCTACTAGGCCAGGAGCGATCCAATGTCCTCTATACTCAATAATGTCTGTCGTTTCCTCTGGTTTGTTTTCTGAGAAAATACCGAATTTTCCGTCTTTTATCTCTAAAAATCCAGGCCCTGTGACCATCTCCTCAAGAAAAAACTTATCTGCAAAGATAAAAATAGACATGTATGTTTCTCCTATCCTAGTTACTCATATTCGTAGATGGTAACACCTTTAACGACACGGTTCACTGTTCCTGTCGGTGAAGGTGTATCCGGTGTATTGCCTACTTTCACGGAAGCTAACAGTGAGACTGTTTGCCCAATCATGACAAAAGGTAATGCTAAGTAAGCATCTGGTACAGACTGCGCCTCGCTGCCGAATACAAATCTGTTCCCAGCATAATTAATTTCTCCATCAACCTCGATGGCACAAATATAACTGGCAATGTCGTCCTGCCGCATTTCTTTTAACATATCTAAATCATATTGACGTGTATAAGGATGGTTAGAAACAAACACGAAAACTAATGATTTTTCGTTTACAAATGATTTTGGACCGTGTCGAAATCCGAGTGGTGAATCAAATGCGGTAACAATTTTTCCAGCTGTCAGTTCTAATATTTTTAATTGTGATTCTTTCGCTAAACCTTCTAAACAACCAGAACCTAAGTAAATAATTCGGTCAAAATCAAAATCTACTATCTCTTTGATGACGCCTTCTCTTTGAATGACACTTTCACCCATTTTATAAATTTTTTTCACTATCTTTAATTTTTCTTCAGTCGATATAGAATCAAAAACAAATAATGCCGTTAACGCCATGCAAGTATAACTTCCTGTCATGGCAAATCCTTGGTCGTTTGATTTTTCAGGCATCAATAGCAATAAATTATTTTCATTCCCTACTGCCCGTTTGGCTAATTTACCTTCTTTCGCACAAGTAATCGTTATTTGATACAAATTCGTTACTATTTGCTCAGCTAATTGTACGGCAGCAACACTTTCCGGACTGTTTCCGCTTCTAGCAAATGAAACGAGTAAGGTCGGAAAACCCTTCTTGAAGAATTGATAAGGATTTGAAACTAACGTGGTTGTCGGAATACTTAGTACCTCCCACTGTTGTTCATCGACTTTTTCTATTAAATAAGGGGTGACTGTATCACCGACATAGGCAGACGTTCCAGCGCCCGTAAAAATAACTCGAACCCGATTGTGTTTCGTTACTATTTTTTGTAAAAACTCTTCAATCCCCTCGCTTTTCTCCATATACAAAGCAAAGGTTTCAGCCCATAAATCAGGCTGCCGTTTTATTTCCGCTGTTGTTATCGATGCACCTAACGAAACTAAGTTTTCTTGACTTAATGTAAACATATTCGTCCACTCCTCTACCTATTTACCAGCATTCTCTTCATAAAAGAAGATCGGCACCGCCTCATTACATACCTTCAAACACTCGTAATCCAGCACCAGTAACTCCATTATTTTGTGCCAATGTACTAATACTCATCTGCTCCAAAAGATGTTGCTGCTCAGGAAGCTGATACATTTTCAGCTTCGTTTTAATTAACTTCAGTAGAAATGGATTTTTCACAATGACACTACCGCCAAAAACTATTTTGTGCGGATCTAATAAGGAGGAAATCGTATAAAGTCCTTGAGTTAAGTAGTCGGTTACTTCGTTGATGATGAACTGATATTCCGGTACCTCGTTTATATAACCAGCAAAAACATCCATTGTTGAAATTGTATCTACCTGTAAGTCCCTTTCGGCTATTCTTTGGATCCCTGGCCCAGCAGCGATTTTTTCTAATCGTTCATTGATCCCCTTTGAGAGGACAGGGATCAAGCCTAGTTCTCCAGCAAATCCTGCTCCCCTAAAAAATGAGCCGTTATGAATGATAGAACAAGATATTCCCGTACTTATAGTCACGTAGACAAAGGTTTCATTCCTTTTTACATGCGCTGCTTTCCATTCGGCATAAGCCGCCATATAGACATCATTGTCAATCGTGATTCGCTGGATACCAAATTGTTCCTGCAAACGGACTGAAATAGGAAACTGTCTCCAAGGTAAATTATTTTGAAAAACGGCAATTCCCTTCTCGTAATCCACTTTTCCCGGTACCCCAACGCCAATACCCTCGATATCAGCGATGGAAATCGATGATTTTCTGAGAACTTGTTCCACAGCTTCTACAACTCTACCAAACATTTTTTCCCGATCTGAAGGATCACTTTTTATTTCTGAACGTTCAAGTAGTTCGCCTGTATCCGAAATGACTCCCGCTGCAATCTTCGTTCCCCCAATATCAATGCCGACTGCCTTTTTCATTTGTCCGCACCCCTAGGTTTGTATTTGAAGTATTGAGTAATGTTTTATAATTGTTATCGTTAAACATATGTCTGCGATTCCTTGATCAATCCACTTCCCTGCTTGATTTATACGTATTTCCGATTGTAATCATAAAGTAGCCCTAAGAGACCAGCTAATCCAATCAACATCATACCTAGTTCGAATTTACCAGCAGTTTTTTGGTAGATGATAATCAAAGACAGGCATATGATAAACACAACAAATTTAATAATGAATAGAGCACTAGCCTTCATTTGAAAAATCCTCCCATCGTATTTCACTAGGTGCTAACGTCACTTCTTTCCAATTTCCTTGTCCATCATATACAACTGTCGTTTGTTCAATCATCGAGTTGTTAACAATCACCATTTTTTGAATAGCTGGATATGCATGAACTTCACAATAAATGTTGCTCGCATGATACTTTTGAAACTCTCCTTCTTTATGGGCAGCATAGTATAACGCGCGCATCAGCAGACGCGTATTTTCTTCACTGTATGGCAGCCCTGCTATATAGATAGCTCTGCCTTCTCCAAACGGATGACTAGAAAGATGAACTCCTCCGTTTGAATATTCTATTATTTCGGTTTTTTCTGATAACGCATAAATGTTTTTCATTCCTTCACCAAAATCAAATTGGGTACTGTCTGCAGAAATAAAATGATTTTCGACAGGATTAATAAAATATTTATCTGTTGATAAGCTAAATCCTAGTTCTTTGTCAACACCTAAGACGTTCGCCAACTGAAAATAATGTCCTTCATGCTGATAGGCTGTAGGTTCACCAATGCCTATGAAGCCTCCGCCATTATACATCCAGGCCCTGATTGTAGTGACTAACTTTTCATTAATCCAATTAGCCCCTCCTGAAAAAGCTGTGCCCATATCGCCAGCATTAATGATAACGTCAATATCCTCAGGTATCCCATCGTTAATAACATCATCAAAACTAATGAACGAAACTTCCACGGCAGCCCCGCTCAAGGATTCCAAAACACCTAAATAAGAATAAATTTGTTTATACCATAAGGCATGAGCAACCATATGTGTTTGCCAAGTTCTCAACTTTCCCCAAGAGTTCAAAATTGCAACTTTAAGACCGCTGTATGGTTGAATGCCTTTAATTGTGTCATGAATTTCACGAAATTCCTCAGTAACTTTTTCAATATAAGAGATAAATTCTGGAAATTGATAGGCTAGACTTAAATAACCGCCATAGCCGATACGATCAACAGGATTCCGCAGTAAAGCTCTTCGCGCCGTTAACCAGTTTTCATTCGCTTCAATCGTCGGGTTGTTACCTTCGTAAAAAGTATCTGGGAAGAAATAAGGTAAGAATCGTCCTTCTGTGTAACGAACATGTGGTATATCGGCAATCATACGTAATGTGGCTCCGCCGCCCACACTGCCTACAACTGCGTCCAATCCGATATTTTCAAAGTATTTTCCATACGGTTCCGTACCAATCCAGTTATCCCCAAGGAACATCATCGCTTCCTTGCCACTTTCATGGACAATGTCCACAAGTTTCTTTGCTTCTTCAGCAACAAACTTATGTACAAAATCCATATAATCTAAATAGGCTGGAGTTGGAACTCGAAACGAAGTATTGTAATAGCCTTGATCAACGATGTCTTCCGGTCTTAAACGATAGCCTTTTTCTTGTTCAAAAGCATCCAAAGCAGCAACTGAAACACTAGCACCATATCCGAACCAATCGACAAATTTCTCTTTGCCAAGATTATTGAACACAAGGGTAAAATGATAGAAAAACGTTGTAAATCTGACCACATCTGTATCCGGATTTTCTGTCAGCCATTGTTTTAAATAGGTTTTCATAAATTCATTGGAATGTGGCTGCCTGACATCAAAAGGAATATCATGTGGCTTATCGCCCCAATTATTCGTAATATGATTGTACATTTGGGTTGGATCCCAAATCGCATAGACTAGGAATGAAACCGTATATTCATGCCAAGGAATCGCCTTCGTAATCAAAACACGATTTTGCTCTTCGTTTACTTCCCAATCATTAGCGTCAACAACTTCTCCGGTTGTCCGGTCAATAACCTCCCAGTATTTTTTAGGACTGTGAACGTAATCCGGCTTTAATTGTTCCTCAAAGTAGCCTTTCATAAAATCAATTTCAAGGGTGTCAGTAAGCGCAGTATTGAACAAGCTCATCAAATAAAGTTGCTGGCATTCATCCATGTGCTTCTCTGCGAACTCATTGTGAGCTCGAGCAACAAAATAGGTCGTATAAATTTTCGCATCCAATTGTTTAATATCATCATCTAGTTTCGTTCCATCGCTATCGCGAATCGCATCCGCACCCCATCGTTCCATTAATTCTTTTGTTTCCTTAAGAAAATTTTCTTCACTCGGTAAAGTAACACGGCCTTTTTTCTTTTTCATGTAAATCCTCCTCTAATCCTTTAAACCACCAAGGGTCATTCCTTGTGTTAATTTTTTTTGAACAATGATGTATAAAATCAAAGTGGGCAGCATGACAAGAACCATTCCTGCATACATTTGACCATAGTTCGCAGCAGATTTTTGAGCTGCCATCAAGTTCATTAATCCGACAGGTAACGTTTTATTCGGTCCTGGAATTAATGTTAAGGCAATAATGTATTCGTTCCAAAAGGCAAGGAAATTAAATAAAATGACGGCAATAATACTTGGACGAGCTATCGGAATCATGACTGAAATCATTGTTTTGAAATACCCGGCACCATCGACCAACGCCGCTTCCTCATATGTGGATGGAAGCGATTGAAAAAAACTAGACAGCAAGTAAATGGTAAATGGTAACGCCGTCGCCGCATATACCACAGCTAAAATAAATAAATTGTCTAGTAGAAATCCATCACCAAGTTGGCCTCGTAAAAAGGTATCTCCGTCCAATAACATCAAGAAAATTGGAACAACAATGTAGTTCACATTGATGAATAACCCAGCTTTAAAAAAAGTATTTATTAATTTGCTTCCTCTAAAGGTATATCTTGCCAACACATAGGCTGCTGGTAAGGCCACAATCAATAAAATAAGCAGAGCCAACGCAGTTACCATGACTGAATTAAACATATAGGTACCCATATTTGCCTTTTGGAAAGCATCGATAAAGTTTTGAAAATAGAAACTTTTCGGCATGGCCCAAGGACTTCCATAAAACTCCGAGTTTTTCTTCACTGAGGCTAAGAAAACCCATGCAACAGGAATAATAATAGAAATTGCTAACGTAATCAGTGCTACATAGATAAAACAGCGATATATTGCTTCTGTAGTCATTCCTTTTTGGGGCTTCATTGTTTTTGGGGCTTGATAAGCTGTTTCAACAATCATTTCTTTTTGGGTTTCCATCATTTTTGGATCTCGATAAGCTGTTTCTGTTGTCATTCTTTTTTGTGTTTCCATCGTTTTTGGCCCTCCTTAATACTCCAACACTTCCCTTTTAGTGACACCGCTGATAATTGCAGATAATGCGAATGAGAATAGGAAAATGACCACCCCAATAGCCATACCGTAACCGTAAGAAGAATTAGTGTAAGCCTGCTTATACATGTAGCTTAAAAACACTTCCGTCGATCCGTCAGGTCCGCCGCCAGTCATCGCTTGAACGAGTAGAAAACTTAAATTAATCGTACTAATAACGAAGAAAGTTAACGTCGTCCGAATGTTATTCCAAATTAACGGTAAAGTAATACTAAAAAATTGTCTGATCCGTCCAGCACCTTCCAAAGCAGATGCTTCATAAAAACTTTCGGGGATACTTGCCATTGCCGCCATATACATGACCATGTAGTAACCAATTGCTTGCCAAATAAGTGCCCCGCCGATGCTGAAAATAGCAATTTTTTGATTGCCGAGCCACATCTTTTGAAGGTTTTCAAGGTTAAATAAAGCAAGTATATTATTTAACAACCCTGTAGTTGGGTCATATACTGCAGAAAATATTCCCGCGATAACTACAACGGATAAAACATTAGGAATATAAAAAATAATTCGAAAGAAGCTTTTCCCTTTTATTTTTTCTCTTGTTAACAAAGTGGCAAACAAGATTGCCAGCACCATCGTGACAAGTGTGACAATAACAATCAATACGATACTGTTTTGGAGAGATCGAAAGAAATTCATATCATTCCATAAAATCTTGAAGTTATCGAGCCCAACAAATACCTTATTATTAGAAAATCCTCCCCACTTATATAAGGACATCCTGAATACTTCAATCGTAGGAACAATCATAAAAATGGCTAACAGGATTAGTGCGGGTGCAGTACAAACAAAAATAAAAATTCTTTTTTCTGTTGTCTTATTCATGCCATCACCTCAGTTAATAAGTACAATGGTGAAACTAGCGACTCACCATTGTACGTAGTGAAAACTAAAAAACTAAAAAACTAAAAAACTAAAAAACTAATTTATTTTAATACAGACCGTAATTGGTCACTCGTTTTTTCAACAGATTTTTGCCAATCTTCCACTTTTTTATTACCAGACATAACACTGTCTATCGTTCTGAATAATGTGTCTGCCATGCTAACACCTTCAACGGCTTTCGTTGCGGCAAATCCACCTGTCCCCACTTTCGCTCCATTATCATAGATACCATAGAATAATTTATTACTACCTGTCAGTTTACTAGAAATACCTTTGATCGGCTGTATCGCACTAGATTCTGCAAATTTTTCAACGGCTTTATCCGAATAAACAAACGTCAAGAAATCTTTAGCAGCTTGTTTATTTTTAGCTGCAGAAGGAATCCACATTTGTTCAAAATAAGTAAACGCATAACGGTCGCTGCTAGCATCAAAGCTTGGTAAAGTCATCATGGCCCATTCAAAACCTTTCGATCGAGGCGCTTCTCCCATTTCACCAACAACCCATGTACCGTTTGGCATGAACAGCGCCTTATTATCGAGAATCAATTGTTGATTTTTCTTATAGTCTTTGTCATTGGCATTCGCAACAGTTGTTTGCTCTGTATATTTTGATAACTTTCCGAAAATTTCGAAAACTTTAGTTGCTTCAGGAGTTTCCCAAATACCATTTTCATATTTCATAGCTTTATTGTAGAACTCCGGTCCCCCCAGCCCTAATAGTAAAGTATAGAAAAATGTATCAAAATAACCAGTGGTAGGATAAGTAAATAAAGAAATTCCTTCTGCTTTCGCTTTATCTCCCAAAGTCCACATTTCGTCCCAAGTTTTTGGTACTTCCCAACCTTTTTCCTTTAATAAGCTGGCATTATAAAATAAACCAGTTGGACTATAGAACATCGGCGCCATGTAAGTTTTGTCATCGTTATAAGGATTAGTGGCCAATGTACCAGTAATCCCTGGTATCAACTTATCTTTCACTTTAACCTCTTCACCATAAACGTTCTTATCTAAAACGTCTGTAATGTCTTCTAAAGCTTTATCTTTAATTAATGTTTCTGTAAGTGCCTGTTTTCTCCCGGTTGCTAACAACACAACATCCGGATAGTTTCCTGCTTTCATATTCGAGCCTATGACATCCTCAAGATTTTTGTCCACCGTCAATTTAACATCAACTTTTGGATTAGCAGCTTCATATGCATCAATCACTTTGGTCCACATCTCTTTACCATAAGCCGATTCAAGTGCTGCCACATGAAGGACTTGTTTTTTACTAGAGTTTGTACCTTCCTTAGAGTTATCAACTTTTGTATTATTACTCTGGCAGGCTATTAAACTAAAAGATAACAAAGCTGTCATTACAGACAACAATAACTTTTTTTTCATCTTTATCTTACCCCCATCTCCTAATCTTCCTTTCATAATTAAAGAATACAAAATAGATAACGCTTTCACAATAAACATCTTGTTCTGTTTTTTAGATATCTTGCTTTTTACTGCATATCCCACTAAAATCTTTATAATATAGATAAAAAGTCTACAAAGGAGGGATTCATTTGTCCAATGAAGTATATGAGATTCCACAATTTCAACGAAACCATCTTCCAGTAAAACTACTTTATATTACGAAATCAAAATACGATAAAGATTGGCATAGCACCATTCACGCGCATCACTTTACAGAGCTATTGTATATTACCAAGGGCAAAGGAACTTTTATCTTTTACAAAGAAGAAATCCCCGTCCAAGAGCACAATTTGATTATCATCAATCCCAATATCGAGCATACGGAAAAGTCTGATACGAATCACCCACTTGAATACATCGCACTTGGTATTCAAGGCCTGTCCTTTTCATCTATAGAAAATCCTAGTCCAGTCACTATTCACAACTATAAACAAGATCAAAAAAACTTCCTCTTCTACCTTCAGCAATTGGTCGAGGAAGTGGAAAACCATCAAGAAGATTACGATTTAATTATACAAAATATTCTGGAAATTTTGTTACTTAAGATGATGAGAAAAAAATCTTTCAATGTAGAGAAAACATCTACTCAAAAAATCAATAAAGATATTGAATTTATTAAAAATTATATTAAGCAGCGTTTTCACGAAAATATCAGCCTGGATACTTTAGCAAGCATCAGTCATATTAATAAATATTATCTATCCCATTCCTTTAGGAAATTCGTCGGTGTTTCGCCTATTGAATACTTAATTCAAACTCGTATTAGAGAAAGTAAAATATTGTTAGAAACTACCAACTATTCGATTTCTAATATTTCAACCATTACCGGTTTTTCTTCTCAATCATTCTTTGCACAATCATTTAAACGAGAAACGAATCTATCTCCTTCACAATACAGAAACGCTATAAATTCTAGCAAAAACAAACCAGGTTCTAGTGCAAAAATTTAAAGATAATTGCAATGAATCTATAATTTTTTGACATATTGTTACTACCATTTTAGAAAGGGGGGTTTTCATTTCTCATGCAACGATTATACGTTGAGTTCATCAGTATGGTCCTGAATTGGACAAAAGAATCGGGCATCACCTCAAACAAACAAATGACTCTTGGCGAATCGATGAAACATATATCAAATTAAAAGGTCAATGGATATATCTGTATCATGCTGTTGATTCGAAAGGAAACACAATTGATTTTTTCCTAAACAAACAAGAGACCAGAAGGCTGCAAGGCGTTTTTTTCAAGAAAGCTTTGCGGTCTTTTCAAGTTTCAAAACCACATATTATAACAGTCGATAAAAACCCGGCTTATCCTATAGCAGTTGAACAGTTGAAAAAAGAAAAAAGCATACCTGATGGTATGCAACTTAGACAACAAAAGTACTTGAATAACATAGTAGAACAAGATCATCGCTTTTTAAAGAAGCCCATCCGTTCTATGCTAGGGTTCAAATATTTTGACACAGCTATATCCATTCTTTCTGAAGTAGAAACCATGTATATGATTAAAAAAACAGCTTGATTTACGAGACCAGTCTGTCCAAAATCAGAAAGAATTCATCCATCAATTGTTTGGACTTGCAGCATAAGATACAATTCCGTTAGGAATATATGCGCTTTATTCTCTTTTATTTTTGCATCAAAATCGAAAAATGAAGCCTAATTCATATAAAAAGGAGTGTTCCTATGATTCAGCAATTAAAAACATATTATGGTAAAGATATAAAGATTAATGAAGCCGTTTTGTCTGAAGATTATAGCTGGTTTTTAGTTGAAGGAAACAAAGTAGGGATTCGAAAAACTCGATTACATCAAAGGGAACGTCTATTGCTTTCATCCATCTTAACGCCTATTCATACTGATACATTTTATGAAACAGAAAAAGAAAAATCGTGGTATGAAGTATTATATAAAAATAAGAACATTCCTATAGTGTCGGTTCGTTTTTTACACTTCTTCACAATGCAACCTATAGTAGAGAGAGAAGAATTTCAAGATGCTTTACAATCTATGTTTTCTTTCACCACTACAGCAATATGGAAAACTTCGCAAACCGGCGTCCTCATCTTAGAAGAAAATATACCGGAATCTGTATTGCAAACAGCCCTGGATACACTAGAAACAGATTTTTTTATATCTCTATCCTTCTTTATTGGAAGACACTATACGCAAACAAATGAAATTGCTCGTCTGTATCAATGGGAGCGAAATTTATTTTCTGTTCTTTCTCCCTATTTATCTAAAAAAATTACACACATTGAACAACTGCTCCCTTATCAATTAATGATCTCATTACCGAAAGAAGAAAGAGAAAAGTACACGAATCAATTATTAGCACACATTTCAAATGACAAAGAACTAATAGATAGTGTTAAAGCATTCTTCCAATGTAATTTAAATGTATCTCTTGCAGCTAAACAATTATATTTACATCGTAATACTTTGCAGTATCGAATTGATAAATTCATTGAAAAAACGGGAATTAATATAAAAACTTTTGAAGGTGCAGTAGCAGTTTATATGGCATTTCTTTCTATGGATATCTCTTGACACTCCCATGACAGACCGTATAGGTTCATGGGCTACGGTACTGTTACCATACCGTACAGATTGTTTCGTTTTCATTATGTTGTAGGGTCTTGTACTTGACGATATATATTGTTTTACGCACGAAATGAAATTGATCTGTGTAACCTCATACAATATTCATTTTTCAGATAACTTCATTGTTTTAGGGTCTTTAGCATGATTTTGAAGCTATTTTAACATGTTTTGCTACGCAAAAGTGATACTTGATACTTTCATCCCATGCCTAAAGGCGGACTTAAGTCCTACAGGGGCTTTCTTGTATCGTAATTCTGTAAACTTGCATAAAAACCTCTCATTCTTTTGTGCAACCTGCCAATTTACCTACACCTGAAATAACCTTATAATTCAATTAATTCAAAAAAAGGAGTGAGTAATCATGGCAGAACTTGTATTAGATCATATTTTTAAAGTTTATGATAATAAAACGACTGCTGTTTCTGATTTTAATTTACATATTGAAGATAAAGAGTTTATCGTATTTGTCGGTCCTTCTGGATGTGGAAAATCAACAACTCTGCGTATGATTGCAGGTCTAGAAGACATTTCTAATGGTTCATTTTATATTGATGGAGAGCGTATGAATGATGTCGCTCCAAAAGATCGCAACATTGCGATGGTATTTCAAAATTACGCACTATACCCACATATGTCTGTTTATGATAATATGGCGTTTGGCTTGAAACTACGCAAACTTCCAAAAGATGAAATTAATCGCCGAGTAACGGAGGCGGCGAAAATCTTAGGGCTTGAAGATTACTTAAAACGAAAACCAAAGGCATTATCAGGTGGACAACGCCAACGTGTTGCGCTAGGAAGAGCTATCGTCCGTGACGCAAAAGTGTTTTTAATGGACGAGCCTCTATCCAATTTAGACGCAAAATTACGCGTAAGTATGCGTTCAGAAATCTCTAAACTTCATCGCCGTTTAAACACGACCACTATATATGTGACACATGATCAAACAGAAGCAATGACAATGGCATCACGCCTTGTTGTTATGAAAGATGGGCTTATCCAGCAAGTGGGTACTCCAAAAGAAGTATATGATACTCCTGAAAACATTTTTGTTGGCGGATTCATTGGTTCTCCAGCTATGAATTTCTTTACCGGAATATTACGAGATAACTATTTTTATATAGAGAATATTCGCTTTAAAGTACCAGATGGTCAACTAAAAGTATTAAAGAAAAAAGGATATAATGGACAAGAAATCATACTCGGTATTCGTCCTGAAGACATTCATGATGAACCAATTGTTCTTCAATCTTCTCCTGAATCCACTGTCGAAATTACAGTAGAAGTTGCTGAATTATTAGGTGCTGAAACGATGATTCATGGAAAACTTTCGAGTCAAAACTTTGTTGCGCGGATCAACGCTCGTTCAGAAATTAAAGCTACCGATAAACTTTCGTTAGCTTTTAGTTTAACTAAAGCGCACTTTTTCGATATTGATACAGAACAGCGCATACGTAATAATTGATGGCTGAATTCTTTCTGATTTTGGACAGACTGGTCCCGTAAATCATGCTGTTCTTTTTTAATCATATGCATGGCTTCTACTCTAGGAAGAATGGATGTAGTTGTGTCAAAACATTTAATCCCTAGCATAGAATAAGATCATCGTTTCGTTATAAAGCAATGATCTTATTCTACTATGTTATTCAAGTACTTTTGTTGTCTAAGTTGCATACCATCAGGTATGCTTTTTTCTTATTTCAACTGTTCAATTGCTATAGGATAAGCTAGGTTCTTATCGACTGTTATAACACGTGGCTTTGAAACATGAAAAGACCGCAAAGCTTTCTTGAAAAAACGCTTTGCAGCCTTCTGGTCTCTTGTTTTGTTTAGGAAAAAATTAATTGTGTTTCCTTTCGAATAAACAACACGATATAAATAGATTCATTAACCTTTTAATTTGATATATGTTTCATCGACTCTCCAAGAGTTATTTGTTTGTTTGAGGTGACGACGGATTCGTTTGTCCAATTCAGGACCATACTGATGAACCTAACGCATAATCGTTGAATGAGAAATGGATAAAACCCGTTTCCCCATCATTTCTACCAAATCTTGAAAACTGAGGTTGTATCGTTAACAAAATATTATCACCTGATAATGCATATATTTGAATACATGTTCCTTTCCCAGACTAATCACATACCTTTTCCAGAGTAATAGATTCAGTATGTCCACGTTTTAGAGATTACTTACATGTCTATTAAAGTTTTTGCACTAGAACCACAATATGTAATTGAAGCAATAGAAGAAACGAAAGCTGGAGAATAAAATAATTAATATTCAATGAATAATCTATTTTGTATAGAAGAAGAAACTAAATTTGATTTTTCTTTTTTTGTTTCAAAAGGTACACCTTAAGAGAAAGCATATTTTTTACAGCACAAACCACTTCAAAAGGTATCAAAATGTAATTAAAACATACTTCATAAATATACACACTTTTTGAGAGGTTGTTTGTTGCATAATTTTACGCTAAATGGCGGAGTATTTTTTTCCTAACAAGGGGATACAACACAGAGAATCCCCTTGTTGTGGTGTTTATAAATTTTTTAATCAAATTCCGGTACATGAAATTATAAAAACTAAGTTATTCCTTTACTTTTCTTTTAAAATTCTTATAGCATTCTATATGAATATTATGGTATTATATAGATAGAAAATTTGTTTCCATTGTTTATACTCTATTGTACGTAGCGTGAAGGACAAACCTTACGCCCAGTTAACTCGGGCGAGGTTTGTCCTTTTTTTACTTTAAGGAGGAATTTACTATGAAAAAAATCTACAAAATCGGAGCAGTTATAACAACTTTATGTGTTATTGGTATCACGATCTTTACTTTAACTAAAAATGAATCAGTCAAAAAAGAAATAGTAACACCAGAAAAAACAATTGTATCTGCTGCAGATGCAGAAATTGCAACAAAAAATATAAAAGATATTTCAAAAGAAGAATTAAAGCAAAAGATACAATCCCATGAAGAATTTATTGCTTAGTACTATCAACCAACCTGCCATTATTGTAAAAAGGCTGCACCAGATATCAATAGTATGTCCAAAAAGCATGATAGAACCATCTATCGCATTGATATCTCTACGCCAGAAAATCAAAGTGCCTTTCAAGAGTTCGACATTCCTGGTACTCCAGTTGTTGTAGCTTACAATAGAGGCGAAGAAGTTGAACGCCTAGAAGGGGCAGTGTCAGCTGCTACATATGATGGATTCTTTGCAAGACGTAATTCGAGCGCTAGCTAGTATAGTGCTCGTTTTTCTTTGTAAGAAAGGAGAATTAACATGCAACAAAACGCACGCATTCATTCTTTAGACATAATAAGAGGTATAGCCATACTATGTATCCTTTTTGCTAATCTACCCACTATGACGGGACTAGATCCCTTTAATCAAGCAGGTTATTCCGGTACAGATAAAGTAATTCGTTTTTTAGTAGATTTGTTTATACAAACAAAGTTCTACACTATTTTCGCATTCTTATTTGGAGTAGGATTTTATATCTTTATGAAAAATACAGAAGCAAAAGAATATCCCATGTATAGGTTGTTTATTCGCAGACTGTGTATTTTACTAGCCTTCGGTTTACTCCACTTCACCTTTCTATGGTATGGAGATATTCTACATGCGTATGCTATAGCTGGATTTATTCTATTGTTCTTTTATAAGCGATCTACTAAGCTTATTTTTATAGCTGGTTGTAGTTTCCTACTGGTTAGTTATGTATTACATATTATTGTATTTTTACGAGCAAGTTCTTCTATTCCTGAAGTGCCAAATTACTATCAATATATGTTTACAGGCAACACTACCAATCATACGGTAAATCTATTTACACATTATTTGCAACAAGTAAAAGCGCGTCTATTCTTTCTGATGACAGAGGAATCTCAACAACTACTAATAGGAATTCCGGAATATATAGGCTTATTTTTAATCGGTTTATGGGCTGGTAAGAAAAATATTTTTAAAAGGGTACCGGACATACCCATCAAGCTAAGAAAAATAAATACCCCCAAATGATAATTTTAAAAACTTATTTGCGGAATACAGCTCGGATTTTCATTTTGGGGAGTATAGGTGGTTGGAATGTGGCAGGGATCCAATGACAATAAAGTTAATCAAATATCCCTATTTCAATCAACCAGCAGGTTGGTTGAAATAATAGTACGAGAAAAAGTGCTAAAGCGAGTGCGATTAGTTTTTTCATTTAAATTGCGGTAGTCATTCTATGTATGGCCTAAAATAGACATTTACGTTTGTCATGCTCCTATTATGGCAAAGCAATTTGTATTTTCCCTGTAGTCAACCTGTAGTTTGTCTGTAGCGGAGAAAATCAAAAAAGACCGGCAGGAATAACCCTGTCGATCAAAGTGATAAAGCTTGGTTGCTAACATCAGGGGTGCAGACGCCTCATAACAAAATGGCTGAGATAAAACAGATAGGCGAAATATAATACTACGCAAACAGTTACTACCAAGGCAAGTATATTTACAACCTTAACAGTCCTATTTTTGAAAATCTTGAACAATAAAGCATAAATACCAATGCCGATTACCCCTCCAAGCGTATCGTCAAGTACATCAGTAATATCGCTTCTTCCCATTGCGAAAATGAATTGTATAGCTTCAAACGCCAATGTCAAAGCAACAATTGGAAGAACTTTCTTCATAAAAGGCCATTTGCTTTTTAGCATACAAATATATATACCTAAAGGGATAAAAATAAGTATATTATCTCTTATTTCTCTAAAATCAATAGTTCCGCTGTTATCGAAAGACCCCTGAAACGGAATCAGATTGATTACTCGTATCCCGTCTGATATTTCAGAAGAAAAAAACGGTAATTTGAAGAGAATGACGCCTGTCAACAGCAGCATATATATTACAAACAATGTAATTGTAAGTTTATTTCGGTTTTCTGATTTCATTATTTTTCTCCTTGTGTTATTTATGCCTTTGGCAAATCCATCCAAAATAGAACGCCATCCGGAACGTTTTCCAAAGCACATTCAATGTTCATTACTTCCAACGTTTTCCGCACGATGGTCAAGCCTAAACCGTTGCGCCCACTTTTCCGCCCCCGCACTTTATCCATACGGTAGAATGGGTCAAATAACTTAGGCAGAACTGTAGCGTCTATCCTTGCATCTGTGTTTAGTATACAAAGGCGATATTGTTTAGCCGCAGGCTCGCTCCATATCCTAATTTCACCGCCTGTAGGCGTATTCTGTACTGCGTTCAAAATGATATTGGAAAGTGCTTTTTGAAGCATTTTAGAATCGACAAGGCAGTTTTGTCCGTCAGGAATGTCCATAACAATGCACTGACCGTTTGCTTCAGCTAATATCTGAAAGTCAGGCAGTATGTCAGCCACTAATTGCCTAACTTTCAGTTTTTCAGGATCTTGAGAGATTTTCCCATCGCTCAGGTTGACAATCTCCAGTATCTCGGAAATCACATCGTCCTGCGCCTCCATCATCTTCACGCATTCGCGCAGGTATTTTGGATGGTCTTTGTAATCACCTACATTTTCGAGCATACCCTCCAGCAAAATACTTGTTGCCGCGATAGGCGTTTTTAGCTCATGTGAAGCCGCCGAAAAGAAATATCGCTGTGCTTCCTCCATTTCCCTTACCCGCAGGATTTCATTTTCTAACTGGGAAATGGTATCTTTCAACTTATCGTACATAGAGTGAATGTCACGCGACAAATCGCCTAATTCATCCCGGCGTATAGGCAAGTTTTGCGGTACATCTTCAAGCCTTGTCATTTTCCCGGCGTCATCCGCCAGTCGCTTGATTGGGTTGGTTATCTGCCGTGCAAAAACATACGCACACACAAGGCAGAGGGCGAGTATAATGGCAAACGCGACCAATGCCCGCACAATTATTTCATTGTAAAAAGCAGTTAAGCCCGGTCTGGTCTGGGCGACGACAGAATAACCGAGGGCTTTATCATTATGCACCACATAGTAAAAGTCACCATTGAAATTATCCGAGGTATCAGCACCCGGCGTAGCGTAAATCACGCCGCGATTATCATCTATAATGCAAAACTCAAATGATTGGTTGTTGTCACGAAACCTTTGCGCTGCTGCGGGAATATCGTTATAATTACTATTTTTTACTCTATTGACCAAAGGCTGATAGGACACTAATATTTGTTCCCTTTCAACTGCTCTGTACAGTGTTAAGAATTGACTTGAAAACAATGCGGCAGTTACGAAAACAATCAACAGCATAGCAACTATCGTATAGGCAAAAATCTTAATAAATATCCCATTCTTTTTCATGAAGTTTCCTCCAATCGGTAGCCCACTCCGCGTACTGTTTTAATGATATTATCCGGTAGCTTCGCCCGTAGATTTTTAATGTGAGTATGCACGGTGCTACCATCACCGTCAAAATCGTAGCCCCACACGCGGGACAAAATAACTTCATGAGATAGTGTTCTGCCATTGTTTTGCACCAGTAGCATTAAGATTTCAAACTCTTTAAGGGTCAAAAGTAATTCTTCGTCGTCATAAAAAACCTTGAAATCTTCCGGCAAAAGTGTCAGCTTGCCATAGTGAAGTTCCTTTGCCACCGCACCGCTGCGACGGAGCAGCGCCTCCACACGTTTCAGCAATAGCTGAATCTTGAACGGCTTAGTCACATAATCGTCCGCTTCCGCATCAAACGCTCTGATTTGATTCTCATCATCGGAAAGAGCAGTCATCATCAGAACCGGCGTATTATTCAGCTTACGGAACTCCCTTAAAAGCTCATGACCGTTCATTCCCGGCAGCAAGATGTCAAGAATGACAAGCTGATAGGTGTTATCATAAAACTTGGTATGCGCTTCATCCCCGTTAAAACAGGCATCCACCTTATATCCCGCTCCAGATAAAAAGACTTTTACTGCATTGCAAATATGCTCATCGTCCTCGACAAGCAGTATTCGTATATCCATAAATGTATACCTCCGAAAAAAGGATAACACAGCAATCTGTATTTTCCCTGTAGTTTTAAGATTTATTTCATTCGTCCATCAACAAGTTTTACGGTATTCTCTGGAATAGCCCATGTCCAGCCGAGCGATATGCACCTATAATCCTGCCTACTTACATAAAAGCTGTATCCGACGATCTGAAATGCCCCATTTCTCACTGGCTTCTTTCGCTGTCACCAAAACTCATTACCAAAAACAAAGTGCCGATGATTATTGGTTAATATCTTTTTGGTAATGGCTTAAGCGAACATATTACAATCAAATTTTATAGTTTTGACTGCTTACCGTACAAAATTTCCGAAATGTTGGTGTTACGCCTTCAAATAATTCTTCAATTTCTTTTTCGTTTATTAGAACTTTCCTCCTATTTATTCAAATCTAAGAATTCATTTTACATCACTTTTAACTTTATTTTTCCTCATGGTGAAAATTAACAAAATAACAATAAGAGATTTACTTTTGTTTTTAAATGACTTTATTATCAATATACAACGCCCACCATTAAAATAAGGGTCAAAACCTTTGCCTATAAGGGGTACTGCCACACATCCATCAACTTAAGGATTTAGACTATTTTTGAAGTTAAAAGCACGTTACTATTTTCTTATGTTAATGAGAAAGGGTGACGTGCTTTTTATGAATATGCATCAAAAACAAGAGTTATCTTTATTTGCCGAAGAGCTATATCGATATATGTCTCCCGCTACACTTAATCAATTAGCTATAGAAGCAGGCGGAATGAAACGAAAACGCAAGTGCCACGGGCACCATTTCTTATCTTTGTGTGTATGGTTAAATCAACAAATCGCTACTACCTCTCTTACTCAACTTTGTAGTCAATTAGAAACTTCAACAGGAATTTTATTAAGTCCGGAGGGACTTAATCGACGATTTAATTCGGCTTCAGTAGCCTTCTTTCGCACTGTATTTACTACACTTCTACAAGCTAAAATTGGAGGAGTATCTAAGATTTCTCATTCTCTTTCTTCTTATTTTGAACGGATTCTCGTCCTTGATTCTACAACCTTCCAAGTTCCAGATCGATTCGCAACTACTTATCCTGGTGCCGGAGGATGTAGTCATACAGCTGGTGTGAAAATTCAACTAGAGTATGACTTGTTGAGTGGAAAATTTTCTGATGTGGAAATTGAACCAGGAAAACGAAGTGATCAGGCATATAGTGCGACTCGAACAGGCATGGCACAAAAGAATGAACTATATATTCGTGACTTAGGATATTTTCGTCTACAAGACTTTAAGTCTATTCAAGATAAGCAAGGATATTATTTATCACGTCTAAAGTTACCAACTAAAATATATAGAAAAGAATTTGAAACAGTAGTATTTAAAACAAAACCCGCTCAATTAAAACCCGTATATATACAAATTCATTTGGAAGACATCATGAAACAATTGCAGCCTGGCCAAGTGTATGAATTACATGATGTATATGTAGGGAGTAAAGACAAACTGCCTACTCGAATTGTAGTTTATAGATGTACCGAGGAGCAAAAACAGAAACGCCTACGTGATCGAGCTATTCGCGAAAAGAAAAAAGGAATTACATATACAGAGCGTACAAAACTTTTACAAGGTATTACGGTATATATGACAAACATTCCTACGGAATGGGTACCAAAAGAGAAAATTTATGATCTATATTCACTGCGTTGGCAAATTGAGCTGTTATTTAAAATATGGAAATCTTGGTTTCAAATTCATCATTGTAAATCTATTAAACAAGAACGATTAGAATGTCACCTTTATGGGCAACTCATTAGTATTCTATTATGTTCTTCTACTATGTTTAAAATGCGAGAACTCCTGTTACGTAAGAAACAGAAAGAGCTAAGTGAATATAAAGCGATGTACATAATTAAGGATTATTTTTTACTTTTTTACCAAGCATTACACAAAAACACCCAAGAATTATCAAAGGTTCTCCTTCGTCTGTTTAACCTCCTACAGCACAACGGACGAAAATCTCATCGATATGAGAAAAAGACAGTCTTTGATATTTTGGGTGTTGTTTATGAGTATACCACTTCTACTCATCAGGTAGCATAGTAAAAAAATTGAAGCCCGTCAGGGTTTATTTGATATGCCTACTTTTATAAAATCTATAAAAGATAATAAAAAACTATATGGAAAGACCGCATTTTGTATAAAAATATACCTTAAGTTGATGGATGTGGGGTACTGCCACATCAACATCAAGCTAAGACAGCTTTGTATCCCCATAATGAGAGAAATTCTTTTTTTCTATGGACTTTAAAGAAAAAGTTATCATTTTTTTCGTTATAGGGAATTTTTATTTTTCAACATGATAGACATGTATCCCGCCATACTACCCTCAACTTAAGTATTTAGTCTATTCTTAAAATTAAAAGCACATTACTATTCTTTTATATTAATGAGAAAGAGTGAAGTATTTTTTTGCACCAGAACCAATTATTTTCTTACTTAATATTTAGCAAATAATATACGAGTATGCACTTCGTAGAAATAAAGATTTTTTAATTAAAAAAGAGTTATTTAATAGATATGTGTTGATTAAAAGAAAACGGAAAAAAATGTGCATAAAGAAATCCGAAAGTAAAAAGACTCACCTCTTTACCATTTTTTCAAGACATTTTTTTAATTATTGTAGCGATGTTAATCCCTTTATCTTTGTACACATATCTTCATACATAATTCTCCTATAATAGATTTTTATATTATAAAATTGATAAGTAATATCCCGAAAATGAAAAATTCACATGAATATCCATAATATCATCTCTTATTTTCATCTAATTTTAAAATAAGTTTTCTATAAAAAGTACTGACGCTAATTCAAGATATATTTCCTTGAATTATAAAAAAATAAGTCCCACGCAAACCTTCTCATGTATCTTGGTTGTGACCTTTTTAGGAATATGGATGAAAAAGCCCTTATTCTAAAATATTGTGAATATATATTTGAACATACTTCATAAGCTTATAATAAAAATGAAATATTATTAACTAAAAATTGGAGTGATTTGTATGACGATTAACACATATCCACTTGTTTCTATTTTAATTCCGACATACAACAGGCCTCATTACTTTCAATTAGCTTTAGATTCAGCGCTAGCACAAACCTACCCAAATATTGAAATTATTATTGGAGATGATAGTACTGATAATAAAACTCAAGAGTTAATTAAGCAATCTTATTTACCTATATATAAAAATATTGTTTATATTCAAAATTCTGTTTCTTTGGGTCAATTTCAAAATGGCTTACTTTTATTTGAAAAAGCATCGGGGAACTATATTAATTATTTAATGGATGATGACTTATTACATCCAGATAAAATACAAAAAATGATGAACTTGTTTTTAACAGATAATAGTCTTTCTCTTGTAACATCATATAGGAAATTGATTGATGAAAAGGGGGAACATATACCTGATGGTCCTATCAATATCAAATTATGCGAAATTACTACCAAATTATCTGGAATGGATGTAGGAAATCAAATGTTAATGAATTGTTGCAATTATATCGGGGAACCCACTACACCATTATTCAAAAAAGAACATTTAATAGAAGCTTTCGGAACTTTAAATGGAAGAGAATATAACTGTTGTGTAGATATGGCATCATGGATTCATTTATTATCAAAAGGAAATTTAACATATATCTCAGAACCATTAAGTTATTTTCGTATTCATTCTGGTCAACAATTACAATCAAATATGAAACTATTAGAAGGTATCGAAGATTTGACACATCTCATAACTGTATCTAAAAATTATGGTTTTTTACAAAATAAAACAGAATATCAAAAGGCTTTACAGGAAGTTCTACAGAGAATTTTATACGCTTTTCAACATTATAATAAAGATATGACAGACATGATATATCAACGATTAACTCAATGTGTAGAAACTGTCAAAATAGAACTACAACTTTTACAAAATCAGTTATTATAACTTTTTCAACTAACGCAGAATACGCTCACCTGTCACCAAATTTGTATCGAATAATTTTTTTAAAAAAATATGGAATTCGCATTAATCGATATGTACCACATTTTGGGATGGGGAATTTAAAGGTCCCTAAATTTGATGCTGTACTAGTAAACCAAGAGAGAATCTATATTGAAAAAGAAATCACTCAACTAAAAATTTTGTGGAATACAACAAGATTCTTTTATTAATTCACTTACTCATTGGTTCTATCCCAGTTGTCATACTTGATAGTATATTCTCCACTAAGATCCCCGTTAAACCTTTTCAAATATTTTTAGCTATCATTATAGGTGTTAGTGGACTAAAGTTAGTTATCACTTATTAAAAATATTTTATGTTTTTACTATATAAGAATGGAGGTTCAAAATGGATCATACAGAACTATATCATTTTTTACTCAAGCAACAGCGTGTACCTCATTTTCATAAAGATTTTCCTCTTATCTTGTTTTGGAGTCAAAAAAGCGGTTGTACTTCACTAGCACATTGGTTTTTTTATCAAATTAATTTATTTAAAGAAGCAATAAAATATGACTCGTTCATCCATAACTATGAACATGATATATATAAGAACTCTACAAATTATTTAATACAAGTAGCTACCGCATTACAAATAAAAGAAAAGAATACGTACAAACTAGTAAGAAACCCTTATAAAAGAGCAGTAAGTTCTTTTACTTCTCTGATTTCTCCTCCAAATATTTATCATCCTGCATGGAGACATATTCGATTATTCCTTTATGGTGATGAGACATGCAACAAACCAATCTCTTTTAAATTATTTTTGTATTACCTAAGAGCTCATATGACCAAATTAGATGAGGTTGACCCTCACTATATTCAACAATATATCGAAGGAGAAGAAGAATTCGTTACAAACTATATTTATCTAGAAAATTTCAACACAGGCATTTCGAAACTAGAAGAGGAATATAAACTAAAAAAATCACCATTAGATCTATTATCAAAATCTTGGCATCATCAAAGGAGTAAGATGATTTACAAAGGAGTTTATGCAGAAGCTGATATTACAAACCCTCTTTTCCCACGATTACCTACTTATGATAGTTTTTATGACGCAGAAACAATTCAGTTGGTTCAAGAGGTATTTGCAAAAGATTTTAATATGTATAATTATGATCTAAATTCTTTTTCGTGAACTACCCGCCACTTAACGTCCTAACGGACTTTTTGAAGTGGGGGCTTCTCGGTTAGTCGTTACTTTTGATAGCTAACGAATTCGTCCTAAGACAGTCGAGCTAACTCCCTTGTTCCAAAGGTTGATTACTATTTATGCTAACGCTAATAACCGTATTGCTTCATTTTTGATATTGATAGCTGCGTTATAATCTCTACCAAAATTTACACCGCATATACAAGAATAGACTCGTTCAGACAATGTCATATTTTTTACATTTCCACAACTGCTACATGTTTTTGTGGAAGGAAACCATTTGTCTATTTTCACAAGTTGTTTTCCTTGTTCATTTAGTTTATAAGCTAAGAATGAAGTGAACATACCCCACCCATTATCAGCGACACTTTTTCCAAAATGAAGTGCTTGCGACATTCCTTTCATGTTTAGGTCTTCAATAGCTACAACATCAAAATTAGCAGCTAACTTTTTAGACTCATGATGAAGGAAATTCTTACGTTGGTTAGCTACTTTCTCATGTAACTTAGCTACACGAATACGTTGTTTATTCCAACGATCAGAATCTTTATTGCGTCTTGATAATACTCGTTGTGCCTTTGCTAATCGGTCTAACATTTCACGATAGAACTTAGGATAATTGGCTTTCTCATCTTCAGAACTAACGTATAATCCACCCATCGCAAAGTCTAACCCAACAACTGTTTTTACTTCTTTTTGTACAATCTCTTTTTCGTATTCAGTCAAGATGGACACATAATATTTACCAGTAGGTGTCATAGAAATCGTACATGACTTGATTATATAATCTTGTGGTATTTCTCTATGTTGTTTAATACGTACCATTTTCAGTTTTGGCAATTTGATATGACTATTAAGCAACATGATATTTCCGTTTACTACATTCGTTGTATAAGACTTTCTGTCTTTTTTACTTTTGAATGTTGGGAAGTCGTTTTGACCACTAAAGAAATTCTTATAGGCAGTTTGCAAGTTTAGTTGAGCATTTGCCAAAGCTAATGAATCAACTTCTTTTAACCACTCAAATTCTGCTTTATATTTCGCAGGAGTTGAAGGCTTTTGTTTCTTTAGTTGTTCCTTATCATCTTTGTGTTTTTCGTATGCTTCTTTTCGTTCAGCTAACATTTTATTATACACGAAACGTACACAACCGAAGGTTTTACGCATAAGATATGCTTGGTCTTCTGTTGGATACAAACGGAATTTATATGCTTTATTCTGCTTTGTCATATCATTTCACCTCACTTTTCACCTTGATTTTCAATATATTTCTTTACTACGTCTATTGGCGAACCACCAGTAGTTAGTAAGCAAAAACTTCTTGACCAAAACATATCTTTCCAAAGTTTCTTTTTTACTTGTGGAAAATCTCTTTTAATAAGTCGAGAACTTGCACTTTTATAAGCATTAATAAATTTTGTCATTTCTGTATTGGGATGTACCTTGAACAAAATATGAACATGGTCTACATCATAATTCCACTCTATTAGTGTTATGTTGTAATTCTCGGATAACCTAACAAACATGTCTTTTGCATAGTCTGATATATCATCATCGAACACATTTCTTCTGTATTTTACGACCAACACAAGATGATAATACAACAAGAACACTGAATGATTATTGTTATCTAATTTCATTCGTATACCAACCTTTATTCTTTATAAGACTGATTTTATCAGAGGCAAAATAAAAAGCAAAGCCTTTTGGCTATGCCAAACCGAAATTCATCTCCCACCTATCGTTGAGCTAAGCCCTTCACACGCTTGAGGAAGGAGAATTCTTTCGGAGAATACGTTAAAATAAAAGTGTTCAAAGCCACTGGTTGTATTAAGTGTGTTATCTTAAAACTGATACGACGATATCACATATTTAGAAATTTTTATACACTTTTCCTAATTCTTTTTTTAGTTGTGTTTTTAAGTGCTCATTTTCACTTTCTAATAGCTTGTTCTTATGTTTTAAGAGGTTAATCTTATTCTTTAAACAGAAATATTTCTCCATTTTTATCAAGGATTTTATATTTTTCGGCTAGTTGATTTAATGAATAGGTAACCGATTTTTGTGAAAAAGCCATCCCTCTATTTTTTCCATTAAGAACAGGGAACAAAAATCAATTTAAGTTGTTATGCTTCTTTTCATGATTGTTAATATAATCTTGTTGTATTTTAACGATTTCCACAATTTATTCTGAAATAGGAACAATATGTTCTTTTACATTTACCTTTCGATGATCTCCTACTAACCACCAACCATCTTGCTTATATGCTAGACAATTTAATTGTAGCTGACATACATCTGAGACTCTAAATCCTGTTGCTTCCATTATGACTATTAATCATGCAATTTCAGAATCTAAATTATGTAGAGTTTCCAGCACTTGCTCCCATCTAAAATCTGGCACATGTTTAATATGTTCGTGATAGTTCTTCTTTTCTCTTCGAGGAAAGTCTTTGGGAAATATTAATCTGTTAAGAGGGGTTTTAGGTGCTTCTTTCCATTCAAAACCTTACATATATTCAATTATTCTTCTGACATTTGAAAGGCACTCTATCACATGACGATTACTAGGAACGCGATTTTTCGTATAACTCTTTCTTCCCATTTCACGATTTCTTACATAAAATAAAAAATCTTCAATGTCCTGTCTTTGTAGATTCTGTAAATCTATCCACTTTGAATAATTTTCTACAATGAAATCAAAAAACAAATACATTTTCTTTAAAATATTTTGAGTCGTCGCAAAGGTATTCAGTTTTTTATTATACGCTAACTTCTTTGTTTCATTTAAATAGATAATATTCATATCATTTGTTGGTTTTCTTAACCAATGAATAAACTCTGTTAATAGACTTAGATCCACTTCTGTGTAATCTTTATTCTTTTCGTTTTGAAAACACCAGAATATTTTCAAATGATAAAAGTACGTTTTAAGCGTATTAGATGCTTTTCCTAACGAATCCTTATGTTTTATAAACTTCATGACTGGGATAATAGGTTCACTATTGTTATGTAAAATCATCCAACGTTCTTCCCCAAACGATGTAATATTACTCTGTACTTTAAACATTTTTCCATCTTCAACTGTTCAATCTATCTATATTATAAATACTATCTCCTTTTACTATTATTATAGCTTCTACAAAGAGACAAAAAAGAAAAACACCTATCGTTGTATAGGTTATCTCTACTCATATATTATACTATTGTTAATCTAGGTAAAGGATAAATCCTATTATTTACTAATGATAATACTGCGTTATGCTAAACAGTGATAAATAATACATATAAGAAAAGTAAGCATGTTACATAAATAAATTTATTTGGAGGGTATAAAAGTTTAATCATAGATTTTATTATTTTCATACATATATAATAGTTTAATTTTTATAGGGATGTCTTATCTAGCTTAATGTGCAAAAAAAAGAATTTTCACTAATTTATATCAAGAACAGAGGTGATTTTTTGATTACTAATCTAATTATTAATGGTGGATTTGAGAACGGAACACTTTTACCGTTTTTGACAGTAAATGCTTCTATTGATGGTACACATAGTCATACTGGCGTTTTCAGTGCAAGTCTTTTTGGCGGAATAGGGAATGCCGTTATTGCTCAAGAGGTACCTGTTTCCTCAAATCAAAATTATGAACTACTTGCTTCTCTTGCTAAAGTTGGAGCAGCTGCAAGCCCTACTATCTCAATTACAATTGCTTATTATGCAGGGGCAGTTATTCCAGCAAATTTTTTAGGATATGGTCTGTCTGTTATAATTCCATCAGATCGCCTTCCAGATAACAGTCAAAATACTTGGTTGACAGTGCATCAAACTACTTCTTTAGCACCACCTACGGCTACCCAAGCCCTTGTATCTATTTTTAAGTTAGGGCAGATTGGGAGTCCCAATGTGGCTGTGGATGATATAGCATTGCTAGCAGCGGAGCAATCAGGTCCTACTGGTCCTACTGGTCCTACTGGTCCTACTGGAGACACTGGTCCTACTGGAAATACTGGTCCTACTGGAGATACTGGTCCTACTGGAGACACTGGTCCTACTGGAGACACTGGTCCTACTGGAGATACTGGTCCTACTGGAGACACTGGTCCTACTGGAGATACTGGTCCTACTGGAGATACTGGTCCTACTGGAGATACTGGTCCTACTGGTCCTACTGGAGATACTGGTCCTACTGGTCCTACTGGAGATACTGGTCCTACTGGAGATCTGGTCCTACTGGAATATACTGGTCCTACTGGAGATACTGGTCCTACTGGAGACACTGGTCCTACTGGAGATACTGGTCCTACTGGAGACACTACTGGTCCTACTGGAGAGATACTGGTCCTACTGGAGACACTGGTCCTACTGGAGATACTGGTCCTACTGGAGATACTGGTCCTACTGGAGATACTGGTCCTACTGGAGATACTGGTCCTACTGGAGATACTGGTCCTGGTCCTACTGGAGATACTGGTCCTACTGGAGATACTGGTCCTACTGGAGATACTGGTCCTACCTGGTCCTACTGGAGATACTGGTCCTACTGGAGATACTGGTCCTACTGTCCTACTGGAGATACTGGTCCTACTGGAGATACTGGTCCTACTGGAGATACTGGTCCTACTGGAGATACTGGTCCTACTGGAGATACTGGTCCTACTGGAGATACTGGTCCTACTGGAGAGATACTGGTCCTACTGGAGATACTGGTCCTACTGGAGATACTGGTCCTACTGGAGATACTGGTCCTACTGGAGATACTGGTCCTACTGGAGATACTGGTCCTACTGGAGATACTGGTCCTACTGGAGATACTGGTCCTACTGGAGATACTGGTCCTACTGGAGATACTGGTCCTACTGGAGACTGGTCCTACTGGAGATACTGGTCCTACTGGAGATACTGGTCCTACTGGAGATACTGGTCCTACTGGAGATACTGGTCCTACTGGAGATACTGGTCCTACTGGAGATACTGGTCCTACTGGAGATACTGGTCCTACTGGAGATACTGGTCCTACTGGAGATACTGGTCCTACTGGAGATACTGGTCCTACTGGAGATACTGGTCCTACTGGAGATACTGGTCCTACTGGAGATACTGGTCCTACTGGAGACACTGGTCCTACTGGAGATACTGGTCCTACTGGAGACACTGGTCCTACTGGAGATACTGGAGATACTGGAGATACTGGAGATACTGGAGATACTGGTCCTACTGGAGATACTGGTCCTACTGGAGACACTGGTCCTACTGGAGATACTGGTCCTACTGGAGATACTGGTCCTACTGGAGATACTGGTCCTACTGGAGATACTGGTCCTACTGGAGATACTGGTCCTACTGACACTGGTCCTACTGGTCCTACTGGAGATACTGGTCCTACTGGTCCTACTGGAGATACTGGTCCTACTGGAGATACTGGTCCTACTGGAGATACTGGACCGTGATTAACAGGTCCTACTGGTAACGTGGACTGGTCCTACTGGAGACACTGGTCCTACTGGAGATACTGGAGATACTGGAGATACTGGAGATACTATTACTGGTCCTACTGGAGACACTGGTCCTACTGGAGATACTGGAGATACTGGAGATACTGGAGATACTGGAGATACTGGTATGTAGCAACTACTAATGATGATACTGCATCTGTGATTGATGGTGCAACAAATAGTGTGATCGCTACAATTCCATTCGGAAATGAGCCAAGAAGAATATGATTCAATTCAACACTTCAAATTCGAAATAACAGCTCCTTTACCAACCAAAATATTGTAACCTGTGCTAGCGGTTTAAATGCTATAGAATTAACCATCCCTAAATTAAACTAATAAAAATAACCCTTCGAATACAGTTTCTATTACCCTATAAATGAAAAACCGTACTATTCTTTTACTCAAACAGTACGGTTTCTCTTTTATTCTTCATATATTTACTCCATACATTACTTAACTCTATATTCCATCATTTGACTATCTTACTATCAATAGTTTCAATTTCATATTCACCATCAGCCATTAATTTAATTAACTTTCCAATCTTTAATTCTAGAATTTGTATAAAGTATTTTTTTGTCTAATACATCTATTTTATTATCCATCATTCCAGACCCTTGAAATTTCCACGAGTATTTTTAAATCTCAATATCCATTATAAATTTTAAAGAAAACTTTTTAGATCAAGTAGCATATCATACTAGACAAGGATATATTCCACAAAATTTTGAAAGGAGGACTCTTTATGAATACAACTTTAATTTCTCATTTTTATAACGAAGAGTATCTGCTTCCGTGGTGGTTAATGCACCATACAAAATTATTTGATCATGGTATTCTTATTAATCGTGGGTCTACTGATCGTTCGGTTGAAATATGCAAATTATTTGCACCTCATTGGGAAATCCGTGATTCAAAAGTATTAGAGTTTGATGCCGTATTAGTTGATCAAGAATGAACATAGAAAAAGAAATTACGGGCTGGAAAATGGTGTTAAATACGACTGAATTTCTTTGCTGTGTTGATAAGGATGACTTTTTCTCATCTCTTGCTACTTTAGGGCAAAATATGTATGCTATTAGGACTATTCTGATGGTGGATGACCCTGCTCACGGTTATACCAATCCGAGATACGGAATTCCCCTTGTCAAACAGCGTTATCATGGGAGAATAATCCCCCCTAATCCACCTGCCCCATACTATGGCGGTAGATTAATCCACAATTATTCACATGGTAACTATTCGGCAGGGCGGCATTGGTCACGTCATTCATTTATCGTTTACATGTATCCTGCTTTCATTTTAAAATTCTTTTATAGCCCATGGAATACAGCTATGAAAAACCGAAAATTACAAATTGGTCCTACTCTTTCTAAACATAGCATCCAGCATGGCTTAGGTACTCATCACCTCGCAACACTAGATAAATTAGAGAAAAATTATATACACTTTGCAACCTCAACTATTGACCTTCGAACAATCCCGGAATATCAAGTTTTATTTCCAGATTTATGTTTTCCTAACTATTAAAACATCTAAAAAGAACATTTGGAAACTTCCATACAGACAAAAGTCAACTCGCCTTTAAAAATCATCGTATTACTGGAATTATCCCATCGCTATCAAGCTAATAAAATACCCCCTAAAATGAAAAAACAAGCTATTCTTTCTGTAGAATCACAGGAAAGAATAACATCTCTTTTGCGTTATGGATAGTGCAAAACCTTAGTTACTTTTATATATTTTCATAATCATTGTTATCGGAAATCAATCAATGAACGTACTTGTCAGTTAAATCGTGTAAATTGTTCTTCAAGGAATAGATCAAACTCTTTACTAAATAGTTTTGATTCTTCTAGAAACGGATAATGATTACTTTTATTGAAAATAATTAGTTTAGAATTTGGAATTAACTCTTTCAGTTCTAATGAATATGGCAATGGGCATTGTACATCATATTTTCCACACATTATTAATGTTGGCGATGTGATTAGCTTTAACTTTTTAGTAACATCGTATATTTGGAGTTCGTGATTAAAGTAGTTCAAACGTGCAGCTGACATTTTCTTCGTAATGTTTAATCTAAATAGTTCTGAATACCTTCTCGGCTCAAATAAAGAGATGAAAAAAGTGATGCACTCATAATGCATCACTTTTTTAGATGAATACGGGAAGTAGCTCTTACGATTCAATGATTCATTTTCCTGCCTTCTACCCTTCCCACTTCTGTTTCATGACTTGCAAATAGAGATCCTCAAACTCTTTAAAATGGACGCGAAAAGCACCTAATGAATCGATATAAGCAGAAATCACATCTTCTTCATTAAAATGGATACCTTTCTGTGCTAAGTCATAGCTATCATCAAGGCTGTATAAATCAAAATATTCCTCTTCCCAGTACAGGCCTCTGTTTACTAGTAATCGAGTGGAGCAAGTAATAGCTTGTCTCACATTCCATTTCTGAGCTACTAACTTTTCATGTATAACAGAAAGAAGAATGTTTACCGAAGTTTTTTCATCAACTATGCGGCTATATGACAGTAAAGTCGATTCTATACCTACCATTTTTGCTGTAGACATTAAAGATATCTCGATAATTTCATATGGCGGGTGATCATTTGCTTCAATCAACCTATCGCACCATGAAATTACCTCCTCTCTATTCCAAAGTCCGCAGCCTAGTCCTAATGCATACAAGTGGGCTAACGTCTGATAAGATTTCAATATGTTTCACCTTCAATTTAACTGTATAGTAGTATTGCATTCATTTTGGAAATAATCACGCTTAGTAATAAATACAATAAGCTGCCCAAACGGACAGCTTATTTGCATTAAAAACGCTACACATGAACTTTTTCTTTTTTTCGACGAATAACCCACCAAACTAAAGATAGCAATAGTAGGGGGAACGGAAATACCTGAATAAAGAAAAATACTTTCCAAAAATCGTGCATCGTACTACCAGGGGAATCTGTTGCCATCCCGCCAATAAAAAAAGACAATGGAATGACAAGTATATTTATACCTAAACTAATCATTAGAAATGATAGATTCTTCTTCCTAATTACTGGTAATGCAGACACGATAAATAAAACCAATGCAGTACCCAGTATAAGAAACAGTGCTCCAAAATAAAATACAAAGTATAAAATAACATCGATTAAAGGTTCCATAATAGCCCTGCCCTCCGAGGGATTCATTCTACAGAATACACTTATGTTATATAGAAAGTCAGGATACTGAACTTAGTTATCCACATCTTCAACCTCATTTACATCTCTTTAGGAGATTTTCAATCCCCTCTACTACTGATTTCATATTAGTGTAATGAACTTCATTATTTTATTTTTTTATATACTCTTTTTATACGAAATTACTTATGTTTCTTCGCTTTTTCAACGCTATCTCTTTCATCGGCTATTCGTAAAGAATCACCTGTGAAAGACTTTACTGTGAAGGGTAGATTCTTTTCATAATCGTTCTCTTCGTTTTTCTTACCGTTTTCAATAAACTCTTTTAATGATAAGGTAATTTGTTTTTTGTCTCCATCGTATGACCAATTTCCTGTTGCATAGTTTTTCTTTTGTTGTTCTTTGTCTTGACTTTCATACATGGTCATCGTTCCGTCTTTTTTGAAGTCTATACTAAAAGTTACCTTTTCAAATTTATAAAAGTCCCATACTCCTACTAACTCCTTACCGCTTGAAGATAGTTCAATTATTCTATCGTTAGGATTAGGCACTGAGTCATCATCAATATAGGTTTTATTGACAGAATCCTTCATATCCTTCTTCATCTTATCAAGTGCTTTTTGTCTTGCGTCAGGGTATTTCTCGTCTATCTCCTCAAACAGCCCTAACCACATATAAATCCCTTCTTCTATACTTTTCGTACCGTTTTTTACGATTTCTTTCATTTTAGCTGCACTGTACGTACCGTCTCCATACTTTTTAACCGCATCTTCTACTTTCTGCAAGTTTCCTTTAATATCCTTTGTCCCTCTTAGGATGGCATGCTCATAGTAGTCTTTAAATTGGGAAGGTGGGGTTAGGCTTGCAAATTTGTTTACATCATTCTTTGTTGTATCTATTTGGTCTAATACACGAGTTATATGAACTTTATCACCTGTAAATAATAAATTGTTTCTCTTCTCTAGTTCCTTCGCTTCATATTGAATGTTTACAAATTGTTCGTATAAACGATACGGATACTCTTTTTCTGAAACTTTTACCATCTTTATATCTGCATTATCTACTTCGTCTGAAGGAAACCCCTCTACATCGTTATCGTATCCTGACTTGTTTGTTTCTGGTTTACTTTCTCTACTATATGACTCAGCTTTCACTTCAGCCTTCTTTTCAGATTTATTCTTCTCATCTTTTTCAGTTTTAATTGTAGCTAATGCACCTCTTAATTGTCTTTCAATCTCTTCGTCACTATAGTGCAAACGCTTCATGTCTTCTACCATTTTATCTGCTTTAAATTCTTTATCTACCAGTTTGTACTCTGACTGTGTAAGTCCATATGTTTCTGTTGTGCAACCCGCTAGCAAGAAACTTACACTGAGCCCTGTTAATGCGATACCTTTGAGTGATCTGTTCATATTCTTTTGCCCCTTATCTTTTCGTACTTCTTCTCTCCATCCATAGATAGTCCATTATGAACGTTTTCACGATATGTATTGTCTGCTATTACTGTTTTGCTTTCCTTACTACCTATTTCAGCCTGATTTATCTCATTTACCGTATCAGTATTAGGCATTAATTCGTAATATCATTACAAAAAAGGACATACCTATGCATATAACCGTTAACCAGATATATCCTTTTATTATTTTATAGTGAAATAAATAATGGGTCAAAGAAATTTTGCGAAAATTATACAAAAAAGGCATAATTTATTGCTTACCAGCAATAAATTATCTGGTTAAAGAAGAAATATTAGAGAATATCACATTGTTGTAGTCTGTAGTATTTTAATGACTATGCAGTACGGAGTGATAAAAAAAGGACCTCTTACGGAAAGATAAGAGGTTATCAAGAAGATAAAAATGTTGTATTTGAAACACGCGAGTTTCTATTTCAAATTATAACACTTATATTTATATATTAAATATAAGTGTTATATATAAAGAGAATATTACCCTAAAAAATGGTAAATGATGTCACTTTTTCTACAAAACCTTCCTAGACTCATGGTAATATTAGATGATTATCATTGTAATATAGATTGATATTTTCACAATAGGGGGATGTAGGAGTGAAACGGGAATACATATTTTTGGGGTGTATATTCATTGGAATTGTGATGTTTTTTATGTTTAATAAGACAGATGTATACGGAGAATACAGTACAGACGGTAAGCCTCGTTACAATATTAAAATTATGGATAATGATAAGGCAAAATTAATTATTGATAATCAAATTGTGACTGTCAATTATGAAGAAAAAAATGATCGACTTGAGCTTGTGCAAGATGATGTCTATCGTGTCTATAGAGAAGGTGTCACGGAAGTCTATTTTGAGCCGCAAAAAGATGATAAGTTGCTATACAACGTAGTACAAAACGGTGAAAAAATTACAATTGGTGAATATAAATAAATTGAGGGTAGCAATGGAGACAGCGGAGAACCTAGTGTATTTTGGTTAACAATTAAATCCATGTTTTACGGACTTGTTATTTTTGGAGTAATTATGGCAATGTGGATATTTATCTTTTCTTACATAAGAAAAAAGAACGATCATTCGGGATAATACTTTAGAGCGCGGAATAAGACGAGAAAAATAAACTTCCAAAAACACACGGCATTCTAACCTGGAACCGTGTGTTTTCTTCTGTTATCCTATTCTTCTTCAACGCCGTGATTGTAACGATGGATGGTGTCCTTTGTAAGCTGATGAACAATTGTACCAAGTTCATCTAATTTCTCTTCCGTTACCCCATTAATAAACAGAATAAAATTACTATCGGACTCGGAATCTGTTGGGATGGAACCAATTGTGATTTTATATTCTGTCGTTTCTGTTACCATTTCTTCGTACGACTTCTTCACTTCATACTAATATTTTTCTATACGAACAAACATATCTCGCCAGAATAGATCGGCAATTTCCGTTTGATGATACCAGACTTTACGGAAATAATCAGGAATACTTTTTGTGTGTTCTAACAAGTATCCCTCTTTCTTTGTTGAGTGATTAATCATTGAATGGATCGCGTCCGCTATATAATGTGCTGTTGGATGATTACGAACCAAAATGCGGCTTGTTTCCTCTCGTACTTGGAGTAAAACATCGTAGTAAAAATACATCATGTCACTTGGTGATGTAGCGCGTTGTCCTTCTTGAAACGGCACCATCGACCCGTTATGAAATGTTATGCTTGTATCTCCTAGATTACATGCATATGTTGGCAAATTTTATTCCCCTTTCGTACTATTGTAATATTTAGTATAGACTCCCCAATTCTAAAAAAATAGCAACTTACAAACAGAAAATGTTGGTAGTTTGACGAGTAGAAGAAATAGAATTTCTTTCTTACCTCCGTTCTTTCTTCTGTATGATAGAAAAAACGTAGAAATGTTAATGAAAATGCGTGTTACATTTTCGTATATTCCAACTACCTACTGGCCAATTGATAAAACAGAGGAAGAACAAATTGATGTGTTTGGTGTTGTGGAACTCGCAGGGAGTATCTGTGGGATGAAACAAGAGTTACAATCTCAAGTAAACGGCAGAACGTTTGTAGATTAAGTATCCAATTTGAAAGAATGCAAAGCTTGTTATCAAGCGGGATTCCGCCCCTATGGACAGAACTATTCCTGGGTACAAACAGAGCTGTTATTACACCGATTAGGTAGTATCTACATAACAATTCATATCCCGACAAAACCAATTTATTTGATTCAAGACGACAATGTGTTACTGCAAAAATTAAACGCTATACATGATATATAAAAAGAAATACAGGTTTAAAAGGTACCTGGTCATTTTGGACTGCATCATTTTTTAAGAAAGAAAATTAGAAAAGTAACTTGAATACTGTAAAAATGCGTTTAAATGGGAGTGTGGCTAATATGCATACACGAATCTTTCAAACAAAAAACGGTTCTATGTTACGTATTAAAAACAGAAAATCAGCAATTATTTTTGAAATTGAGAAAAAACAACGTAATAGAGAGTATATATTCACATTTACATTTACTCCAGAGGACTTTGCTGCATTATTCTCATACTTAGAACAAATTGCAACGGGTACTTTGGGGAATATTAGGCCAAAAAAAGCATTCTCCTTAGGTGCTGATTATGATAGAGAACTTGATAATAATGGGTATCTTTGGATCACAAAAAATAAAGTTTCTATCAAAAGGCCTTCAATAGATAATGTAAGATTGTATCAATTTAACAAGAGAAAAATGGAGTCCTTTTTATTTGATTTTTGAAAATTAGTATGCGTAGTAGATTGAAATCATCATAAGAAATTAAGGCACTCACAAAAATCACCAAACATATACTTGTGGTTTTTCTTTAATTTACATTTGGTTGTCAGTGTTCCATATCAACCATTTGTTATTTGGGGACATAAAGACGCACTTATACAGCACAAGATAGTAAGCTCCCTCGATTTGGAATCGTATTTGTGGAAATAAGGTCATGCTAGATACGTGTTATTCGGAAACGTTTTGGGCAGTATAATGACAAAGTTTATTTAATGGAGGGTCTACAATGCCACTACAAAATGGGTATGGGGTAATTATCGGAAGTGTGAACAAACATTATATTGAACCGCCAGACGAGGAAGGAAGATGGCCTCATTATCTTATATTTGTTAACAATTCCGCTGGTATTTATGAGTGTGCAGTGAATTTGAAATCTCGAACTAATATTAAAATAGAATATAAACATATTGAAAATCTAGACAATAATATATTTGAAAAGATCATTATCTTACAAGATGGTTTTTACCGTTTGGCATCAGATGCCGATTCAGGAGCAATCGATGTTATACGTCACAAAGGTGTACTTGGTCCGCATCTCTGGGTCCCTGAAAATGGGAATAACGTAATTGAGCTAATGAAAACTTGCTTAAAAGGTGTAAAAAGAGTGTATATTTTCGGCGAACCGTTTGATGTAGGACTTGGTGTACACAACGTTCATATGAATCAAGGTGACCCATTGGACAGTAGCTTTTCTAAAGAAAATGGTATTTGGCAGGATGGTGCAGTTATGTTTGAATATGATAGCGCGCCATCCAGTTATGCTATTCTCCTAACAAAATTTCAAACACAGTGCTTACAAACTGATAATGCGGGTCATCCTATTGTTTCAGCTAGGAAAAATGAGTGAAGTCAAACGTGACCAATTGTTACACTTTCTTATAAATTAGAATACACGAATCCTCTCGCGCATCTTATAGGTAAACGAATACTGGGTTCCGTAACTAGAAAAACGTTATTCTTCTTTGTGAAAACACGGAAAGGATAACGTTTTTTATGCGAAACCGTATAGCACAATTTTAAACCATTGTATCGCCTACTGTTTGACGTACTAGTATTGAGTTACATGTAATACTTTCAAACCGAAATTAAGTAATTGTTTTCATCATTTATTTGTTTAACTATGAATCTAGGTTACATGATTTTTAAATGAAGTCGCCATGTGCACAAATCAGTTGCGACATTTTGATGTTTTTTAAAAATTCTAAGGGAGTTTTAATCGAAAATCTTCACCTGGCGGACCGCTGTATCCCCTACTTGTTGCGCTTATTCTTTCGTTGTTACCTTCTTTTTCCTCAATATATATCTTTGTACCTGTGCAGCAAGTTTTATCCTGTCCTATGCTGTTTGAATCTCTAACTGGGTTTCTTTGCCCATCCCCTTAAAAAGGGTAAATTTTAAACAAACTTAATTGAGTTTTTACACTTTCTCAATATTACAGTATCAAATTTCTTATATAATTGAATTATTCTTTTTATTTATTTTTATGTATCTGTTCCCTTTGAACCCTATTATAGGGTTCCTTTTTTATATTCAAATATTTATTAATTAATTTATCAATTTCTTGACTTAAATGGATTACTTTTGTATGACTAAAGCCATGTTTATTTACAAGTTCTACTAATTCTAATTTTTTATTTTCTATTAGATTATTTAATATTGTCACTAACATACACTTTTTTCTTTCACACTCCCCCTGAGCAAAATAAAAAGAGCTGCTCCCAGCCCTTGTATACTTAAATGCAGTATAAAATTTTCCATATTCTATTATAAATGAATATACATAAAGCTAACAACAATAATTTTTAGTGTATTAATAAATAAAAAAGCAGTAATATTTAATTACTGCTACAACTTCTTTATAAAATCATTATTTATAAAAACATTTTCCCCTAATCCATCAGCTTCACCATACCAAACTTCCAGCTTTATAATATGTGTCGCTACTTCTTTTAATATCACATTCATAAATGATGTAATAGGTGCCACGTTATGTTCTGTATCTCTGTAGTTCTTTAAATTGGTTATAAATGCCCTTTCATTACCTTTTAAATTTGTATAATAGTCATTTTCTTCTTCCCAGTTTCCAGGCTGCCATCTCATATATAGAAAATCATCTTCTGCTAATGCTTCATTTATTTGTTTCTTTGTAAATGGAATATCCTTGCTCTGATAAACTTTTGTATATTCTTTAACGATTAGTAATTTTAGAGTTGCTTCTTCCCAGCTTCCCGTATTTATTGATTCCACCAATCCTTTATATTCATCCTTTATAATTACTTTACCTCGAAAGGCTGTATACATTTCAAAAGACGACTTTCTCACCCTCTTAAATTCATTATGAATTTAATTAACATGTATACTTAACTACACAATAGAAGGTTTTAGAAATCTTATTACGTTTCCCTTTTCATTAAATTCACTCTCATTGTTACAATTCTTTGAGGTAACATCCACTATATAACTCTCTGAAATTTTGAAAGTTCTTTCCTCATTAAACATTGTCAAAGGAACTGATACTCCAACATTATTATCTAAATGACTTAGTACCATTACAGGGATAGTTTCTCCTTTTAACAAATCAACATATGAGGTCTTAACTTTATAATAATGCCCTTCTAAAAAATGCATTTTTCCGTTTATTAAATCCACTGCAACTCCATTATTACAATAAGCTAAGCTTTGATTTGAAAAATGAATATCGTCCGATACTTTAATAAATTTCATCGTTTTATTATCAAATATATAGTAACCTTCTCTTACTACAAAAAGATTATGTGGATTGATAAACTCTAGCAGATAATGCGTAATTTCAAAGTTAGTATCTCCCTCAATCATTTCTCTGTATTCTACATAAAGTTTTTCTAACTTTTTAAATGTACTTAGTTTGATCCCCTGATTTGGTCTTGATGCAAGTGTTAAGTCATCTAATACCCATTTAGCCACATATGTTGACGTTGGAATCATTTACAATTTACCCCCTTCAAAATTCTATATATGAACATATAAACTATTTAAATTTAATAAATTGGGCTCTACTTAAAGTATAGGCAGAAACTATTTAATAACTAAGATAATTCTCTAACTTTTTCATATTTACTTCTTTTGAACTACCCCCACTTTCACTTCGTTTAGAAGAGGTGGATTCCTAAGTAAAGAGTTCTATCGAACTCTAATTTATTAGGCTAGCTCCACAGTCCTTGCGGTTAGAAGCCTTATCGCTTCATTCTTTAAATTGACACTTGCGTTAATACCCCTATCATGGTGTGTACGACAAGAAGGGCAGTCCCATTTACGTAGGTTTAGATTTTTAACGTCTTTGTTTTGATATCCACAACAAGAACATAATTGGCTTGAAGCAAATGTTTTTGATACGACAATGACTTGTTTGCCATACCATTTTGCTTTGTATTCTAACATGGCTCGAAACTGTGACCATGATACCTCGCTAATTGCTTTTGCTAACTTATGATTCTTTAACATATTCGATACTTGCAAATCCTCTATACCAATAACATCGTGGTTTTTGATGATTTCAGTTGAGACTTTGTCTAAGTAATCTTTTCTAGCATTTGCCATGTATTCATGAATTCTAGCTACTTTTACTCGTTGTTTATTCCAGCGAGAAGATCCTTTCATTCTTCTAGAGAGAACACGCTGTGCTTTCGCCAACTTCTCTTCTAATGATCGAAAAAACTTCGGATTTTTATAAGTTGTTCCATCTGACAAAATAGCGAAATCCTGTAGTCCTACATCTATTCCAATGTAAGAATTTGTTTTCAAAAGTTCTTGTACTTCTGTCTCAGCTAACAATGACCAAAGTATCTGCCAGAAGGGTTCCGTTTAACTGTAGCATTTACAATACGTCCCTTTACTTCACGACTTTTGGCAAATCGAACAAGCCCTAGTTTTGGCAATTTAATTTTGTTTTCTATAACAGCAATGTTTACATTTGTTTGTTTTGTGGTATAAGATTGTACGTTGTTTTTCTTAGATTTAAAGCGCGGGGCGCTGTTTTGTTTTTTGAAAAAGCGTGTATAAGCATCCGCAAGGTTGCGAACAGACGACTGAATCGCAATACTATCCACTTCTTTTAGCCAAACAAACTCTTTCTTCATAGCAGGTAATTTGGCAGAGCATGTACCATAGGTCAAGCCTTTTCCAGTCTCTTTGTATGCGTGATCCCATAAGGATAGGAAATGATTGAATACAAAGCGAGAACAACCCATCGTTATGTTGATTAGAATTGCTTGTGCTTTATTTGGATAGATACGAAACTTATAGGCTTTATTAATCATCATTTAATTCACCTCCATTTCGGTATATGACTATCATACACCAAACATACATTCGATAAGTGGTGGAATAACACTTTATGTATGTCGAGACAATTGAACTATTTGAAAAGAAAACCATACACGCTAAATCATATAAGGGTATATGTAGCGATTGTGATTATGTTTTACGTAATTACGTGTGAAATTCTAAATGGTATTCCCTTCCTTTCAAGGACAGCATTCCCTTGATTACCTGGTGTTTAAAAATATATTAAACATATGGTACGTGAAATTTTATAAAGAACACTTTAGGAGGTATTAAGTACGTGGCAAATGTTATGTTAATAATAAGGAATTCAGATTTATTAAGATCTATAAATAAAATATTAACTAATTCTGACTCAGTAGAAAAAGTGCACGAATTACTGAATAAGGCAAAAACAAAAAATACACTGCCACACGGTTTGTTATGGCATTGGACGGATTTTAAGTAGAATATGCCAGAGGAAATAGGAGAAAACATAAACGATACTAAAAATAGTGAACCTATTTTACTATTATTTTATTGGCTAAATTGCATTGGAAATGAAAACTATTATTTAGCAAGAATTGAGGAAAGATATGTTATAGATGGACATGATCCATTAGATACATGGGGTAATTTACATGTACCATCATTAGATTTATCCTTAAATGTTTCAATCTCCTTTGGTTTTGAAAAGGAGGATACAATATGAAAATAAGTAATATTTACCGTCATAGTTATGGAACTGCAAGTATAGATAAAATTCTTCCTTCAATAATAACTAAAAGCATTTGGGATTTTTTTAAAACACAAATACTTCTAAAAAACAATTCTTTATTAAGCTATAAACACATCTTTGATTTAAAATTGGAAGATAATTATTTGGTATTAAATTATCAACCAGAAAGTCCAGGTTTTGAGATACATTCCAAAACGAATGTAAAAGTGGATAAACTTCCATTAGCACACCGTATATGGATTATTGATAACGGTAAAAGTTTTATTATGATGTTACCTACGGATTATTGATAGGAATTAGACTATACACTTATTTTACTTAGTAAAATAAGTGCTTCGAAATAATAACATTTAAAATACCGGTTCTTATTAGAACCGGTATTTTTATTATGTATTAAGCTTTAAGATCCATTAATTATAGGATAGCCTATAGATATAACACACTCCCCTATAGTTAGGTTACTTAGATTTTTTCAATTCTTTGTTTGCTTTATCTATTAACTTAGAAGCAGTCTCTAATCTTTCAACCCCACCATCAACTTCAGATTCTTTACCCTTATCTAAACCTTCTTGTATGATTTCCACCCCATCTTTTACATGAATCATCGCTAAACCTACATTATGTTGTACTGGGTGATCTTCTACTTCATACTCTAACTTACTTATTTTGTCCACTAACTCTAAATAAGGTTTAGATACTTCTTTTAACTCTTCTGACTTTTTCTTCATTGACTTGCTACTTTTTACAATACCGTCTATTTCTTTAGATTGTTCAGAAAAATCTTTCATTAAATATGCTAGGTTCTTACTGAAGTCTTCTTTTTTATTCTGTTTAACAGAAGCTTCCATTGCTTCATCTTTCTTAACCTTAGTCTCACATCCAACCCCAGTTAACATTAACATTGGAACTACTACAAAAGATAAAATCTTACGTTTCATTGACATATACCCCTTCCCTAAAAAAATGTAAGTAATTAACATATGAAACCATAACATAAATTACGTAAATTGGATATAAAAAACAGCTATTCTCACGATAAATTTTGATTGTTCTAACAATTATTATAAAATGTATTACAAATATAGAGTATCTCGCTCTATATACTTTTTTAATTATCCTTTATTTAACTTCTAAAGTTTAGTATTTTGTTACTTTTTTATGCTCCATGGGATACCGTCAGCTTTTTGCAAAATCACCTACGCTATGCGGAAAAATAAAATAAGCTGTCCATATGAACAGCTTATTTACATAATGTTCGTTATTAGAAGTTAAAAATTCTTAGTTTCTTGCTTAATTAAAGCACTACATTAATCTAGAAATTCAAGTGATTCCAATTTTTCAATTATCATTGACTTATATTTGATAGCTTCATACTGTGAATTATCAATTTTTGTCTTTTTTATATTTAACATATCAAATATTTCTCTTTCAATATCTCTTCTTGCTTCTAAAACTTTGATTGTTCCGTTTAAACCGTGATAGCCTTTCATTTTTCCATACCCTTGATTTGTATAATACTCAATAAATCCAGCAGACCATTCTTTTGCTCTTTCATTAAATACCTTTCTGAATGAGAATTCCAAATCATCTTGTTCTATATAAAACAATACTGGATTTAATTTCTCTATGATTTTCGCTAATGCATTAATATAATTTATAACTTTCTCTTTTTTTTCACCATATTTAACCATTCCGATTGTTAATGGATTTTGTATGAAGCAACATTCAAAAATATAGGTTTTATTTTCGTTGTTGGCTATTTCAACAAAATCCCTCCATTTTTCAGTTATTAATTCAATATTCCTTTCGAGCGGTAATTCATAAATATCATTTTTGAAAATGATATTTAATAAACTTTCAGGAAAATTAGAGATGTATTCATTTTTAATTTTTTTATATGGCAATAAATAATTGTTTTCTCGCTTCGTGACACTATCACTAATTACTTCCCTAAAATCACCACTATTCACTAACAAACTTTCGAATTCACTTTTATCAAAACAAGATACCCCATCATAATCAGCAGGGTGGTTTGGATTCCCTTCAAGAAATAACTCAACGTCAATATTTTTTTCAATTAGAATATCGTAAAGCAAGTTTGCAGTGGTGGATTTCCCAAAGCCAGGAAGCCCTTCTACTATGATTAATTTTGTATTCAAAAAAATCTACACCTTTCTAAGACAAAATAAAAGATTTTAAATTAAAAATAAATTGTCCACTGAACTCACCCTCGCCTCTTTTTCTAAATTTTACCATCCGAATAATATGATAGTAAAGAATTTTTTCTTGTATACCATATACACACTCGGTTAACATAACGTCTCATTATCAGTAGCAAGGACAAGGAGGAACCCTACTCTCCCAAGGGAACCTCCTTTCTTTGTTCTATCGACCTATGCATTTTTTATACATTCCTATCCTGGCACGTTTTTAGGGTTCTTTTTTGTTGTTGAATCAACAACAAAACTGTATTAAATCTTGCATGCTCCTAGGGGTCACTATATATAAACGCTACGTATTTGACTTTCTCAATGACCAACATTACTTAATGTGGTAAAATAGTATTCGGATGGGAATCCAATGTTATTAAAATTAAAGTGGTTATCAAGTCGGAGGAAGGCACCTTAGGGTGTCTTTTCTTTTTAAAATATATAAGCGCACCATCCCTTTCCTAATAGAGGCCTCCCCTCATGCCTCCTTACAGGGAGAATGATAAGGCTTTTATTATTTACCCAATTACCGAGCTCTCAAATGTTTTAAATAGTTACAATACATGTATTGCTCCAATAACATATGATTATTCTTAAGAATGTCATTGAAATGTACCAATAGATGTTAGTGCAGCAAAATAAATTGTGTTATGATGTGAGAAAATATAAAGCTATCTAACGGAGGGATTCACATGCCACATGTTGTGTTTCGTGGAATTACTACTGAACAATTAAAAAGCATAAGCAAGCCATTAGTAGAAGAGCTTGCAGAGATTTGTGAGTGTGGTACGGATAATTTTACGTTGGAACTACCAAGTTCTACGTTTGTATTCAATGGAGAAGAAATAGAAGCGTTTCCTCTTATTGAAGTGAAATGGTTCGAGCGTGGACAGGAAATTCGTGATCGATTTGCCAAGGCCATTACTACATATGTAATGGATTTTGGACTTCCAGAAGTAGAGGTTGTATTTACGGTTTTCACAGAATCAGCGTATTATATTAACGGGAAGCATTGTGCAAGTTAGAGCTATTTGAAAGATTTTTGTAACATTTATAAGGAGTAGAACCACATTGCCATCAAGCTAAGAAAAGCAAATATCTAAAAACAAAAAAATGAACTCAATTCTCATAGACAACTAACTGGGAAGAGATAAAATTTTTGTTTTGGGGGACATCAAAATATTAGCTTGATGAATATTTATGGTGACCCCTAATAGCTGCTATATCAACACCCCAATGATCAACCAGAGACATGAATTGCAATATGCCAGCTCGCCCAAAGAATTGGAGTAATATTGCTGGCCATGTCCCTAATTACATTTCCAAACTCTGTAAAAAGTTTTTTATTTACTTTTTAGCTTCATCACTCATTTCAGTGATATGAGTCCAATATTTCATTGTAATGGGATTGTATTCTACCCTAACTGTGACATTCTTTTGAGCATCTGTATTTACATATCCTTCAATCGTTAGGGCATGAATCGCATTTGATGGTCTATTTTCTTTTTTATAGGAACTCGTATGCTTGTCAAAGGCTTTTTCAACAATTGTTAAATCGAAGTTATACTCATTTTTCATATACTGAATCGCTTTCAATTCAGAAATATTACGGATATTCATTTCTTCCTCTGGTGTAAGAGCCAACTGCTTTTCTAATTCTACGGCATGTTGGTTATCTTTAGATAGATTTAGAGCTCTTGTATTTTCTTCCGAATTATAATCTACCAGCCACTTTTTATCTTTGTAGTACGCTTCGACAGAGGATTTGCATGAAAATCCGCTCTTTCCTTCATTTTGTGCATCACAGCTAGCTAACTCAAAGTGAATATTTATTTTGGAATATTCCGGACTTCCTGTACCTTCATTCGCTTGCATCCTACTTTCCTTTGTCACATATGTAATCTTTATAGGACCATTAGTTTTTTCAACCTCATGTTTTACTTTTTCTTCAATACGTTGTTCCTGAACCTGTTTCGCGAAAATGTAGTTCTCCTCATAAAAATGATACATTGCTAAAGGAACAAATAAAGCAATCCCTAAAACGATACAAGAAAGTACATAATAAGCCAACATTCGCTCTGTAGTATATATACGGAAACAGGCAAGCACAACACGAATATATACTAAAGGCAAAGCGATATAAAAAATAGGTACTGAAAAGTAAAATGTAAAGGCTGTAATTAGAAAAATCCCCCCGAGTAACTCGATATATCGCGGAATACCTATACTGTATGCTGCTAAAATCAAAAACCAAATGTAACTTGTTGATACAAGAAAAGCAATTCTATAATACTTCTTACTTTTTATGTTTTTCTCTTCCATTTCCCCACCATCTTTGCAAAATTAAAACTATACTTTCGGTTACAACTTAAAACAAACGCTTACTTACATTAGGTTTCTCAAATGAGTGTAAGTAATACAAGAACCAAACTTGATTCGTACGATCCTTACGTTATTTGAATTACGAGTTAGATTTAGATCTCGACATGATTCCTCTTTTAGTAATAACATAATTCTCTGGTAAGCAATTTATGCCTGGATGATTTTCGCAACGTGAAAAAAGCTCTTTTAAATCTCGTTGAAAATCACTACGTGGACGCTTTGGTTCTGCAATTCCCCATTTATTCATGCACTCTAGAATCAAAGATTGAGTCTCCGGGTATATCTTTGCAGTTTCAAGAAGACAGCCAACTGCCACTGAGCGGGTAGGTTCCTCGTATGTTTCCTTCAGTTTACCTACACAGCTTGTAGTCATCTGCCAAAACCATACGTGGTAAGTTTGATTACTATCACGGATAGGTGTATCAAAGAATCCCCTGCGAATGCATGCCCATAAAGCTAGTATACTATTATTAGTGAGAGTAGATGATTCGTGGTTATTAACATTTATGACAAGTGAACTTATACGATTGGATATATTAATGCCTCTTTCAGCCAATCTCCTCCATATACTACAAATGAACTCATTTGTTGGTATATCTTGTCTATAATAATCCGATAACATCAGCTCTACTACTTCCGATGGCAACGAAACGTTTAACGAAATTAATTCATCCAACATTACAGCTGCCCAGTACTGAACATATCGTTCAGAATCTAACTTATCTCGTTCCTTCTTGTCAATATACAATAATCGTGCGATTTTCGTAACGTATGGTTGTAGATCAGCGTCCCTACTCAGACTTTCATAAGCCACTTCTAACAAATCAGCAATTAATTCAGGATTGTTCATTTGAGTGTAAACACCCTTATCATGCTTGTCATGACATAAGCTCTCAATATAGCTAACTATCCAATTTGCAGCTTTCGACGTTTCACCAGATGACAGTTTGAACTACCCCCACTTTCACTTCGTTTAGAAGAGGGGGATTCCTAAGTAAAGAGTTCTATCGAACTCTAATTTATTAGGCTAGCTCCACAGTCCTTGCGGTTAGAAGCCTTATCGCTTCATTCTTTAGATTGATACTTGCGTTAATATCCCTATCATGGTGTGTAAGGCAAGAAGGGCAGTCCCATTTACGTAGATTTAGATTTTTAACGTCTTTGTTTTGATATCCACAACAAGAACATAATTGGCTTGAGGCAAATGTTTTCGATACGACAATGACTTGTTTGCCGTACCATTTTGCTTTGTATTCCAACATGATTCGAAACTGTGACCATGATACCTCACTAATTGCTTTTGCTAACTTATGATTCTTTAACATATTCGATACTTGCAAATCCTCTATACCGATAACATCGTGGTTTTTGATGATTTCAGTCGAGATTTTGTCCAAGTAATCTTTTCTAGCATTCGTCATGTATTCATGAATTCTAGCTACTTTTACTCGTTGTTTATTCCATCGAGAAGATCCTTTCATTCTTCTAGAAAGAACACGCTGTGCTTTCGCCAACTTCTCTTCTAATGATCGAAAAAACTTCGGATTGTTATAGGTTGTTCCATCTGACAAAATGGCGAAATCTTTTAGTCCCACATCCATTCCAATGTAAGAATGTGTTTTCGGAAGTTCTTGCACTTCTGTTTCAACTAACAATGATACAAAGTATCTGCCAGAAGGGTTCCGTCTAACTGTAGCATTTACAATACGTCCCTTTACTTCACGACTTTTGGCAAATCGAACAAGACCTAGTTTTGGCAATTTTATTTTGTTTCCTACAACGGCAATGTTTTCATTTGTTTGTTTTGTGGTATAAGATTGTACATTGTTCTTCTTAGATTTGAAACGCGGGGCATTGTTTTGTTTTTTGAAAAAGCGTGTATAAGCATCCGCAAGGTTACGAACAGACGACTGAATCGCAATACTATCCACTTCTTTTAGCCAAACAAACTCTTTCTTCATGGCAGGAAGTTTGGCAGAGCATGTACCATATGTCAAACCTTTTCCTGTTTCTTTGTATGCATTATCCCATAGAGATAGGAAATGATTGAATACAAAACGAGAACAGCCAATCGTTTTATTGATTAGGGTCGCTTGTGCTTTATTTGGATAGATACGAAATTTATATGCTTTATTGATCATCATTCGTTTCACCCCCATTTCGATATGTGTCTATCATACAACAAACGTACATTCGATAGGTAGTAAAGTAACAGTTTATGTATGTGGAACAATTAAGATGGCTTCCTGCCATCCCTTGTTCGAAGCCAATTCATCTCCCACCTACTCACTTCGCGTTCCTTGAGGAAGGAGTCTTCTTGGCTAAAATGATAAAATCAGCAAGGCTACTCTTCATACTTTGGCGTTGTATAGATTCCCCAGAAACAAATTGCTGTAACTTATCCAAAATAATATCATCTTTTAACATATCGAATACAGATCCCCCTTCGTTAACCAGTAAAATTAGTTTTTTCAGATACTAAACTTATCGCTAGTCTCTCCATCTCTACACATTTTACCTTATTTTAGTAATTATTGATGGAACTTTTAAAAATGATTATACGCATAATCAGCAGCTCTAAATGCAGCTCCCTTATCTTTATATCTTAAATATACAAAGTTAGAGTAATCTGTATTGTGATTGACATCGTTTTCGTGGTTATGGATGAATTCCCAGTTTGATAAAGTCATTCTTTTAATAGCTGGTTTGGCTGTTGTACCAGGCGCATGTACTAATATATATTCTCCTTTGTGCACCTAGCCATCTGGTATATTCCAAGATGAGGTAACTGTTCCCGCACGTGCTACGCCTTGCTTTGGATCCTTTTCTTCTTCTGTAGGCATAGCCTCCAATGTATCATCATTAGTACACGTATAGAAGTACGTAGTGTTGACCCAGCTACAGTAGACCGCAGCATCTATGTAATGACATAAGAAGAGCGTGAAGAAGCGGGTATCATTGACTTACCAGCAACATTAGCGCAAGCATTCGCTACATTACAATCGAATGAAGTCATATGCGGTGCACTAGGAGACCATTTATTTGAGCAATTCATCGAAGCAAAAGAAATTGAGTGAGATAGCTTCCGCACGCAAGTATACCAATGAAAACGCGATCAATATATGTCTCCTTACTAAGAGAAAAAAACCTTGATACCAGCTGTATCAAGGTTTTTTGTTTTCACTTCTCATAATTTTATTATTCAATCTAAGACTTACTTTATTCTTCTATGTCTCTTATGCCATTTATTGTCATACCAAATTGCTCGAAACCATATAATACACCATTTAAAGCCGTATCACCCTTTTCTACATCTCCTTCATCTAGAGCTGTAAACAAGTCGCCTAATGCCCGTAGGAATGTCTTATTAGCATCTATAAATTCAATTTTAAAATAACTGTACTTTTCAGGCGGTTTAAGGCCTACTAACTTCTCTGCCTCTCCTTTCACTATATTAAACTGTGCTTTTAATTCGTCTTTATTTGTTCGTAGAGTTTCATCTTTTTCAACTATTGGTTTCGTAGCTTTTACCGCAGCTATGAATTTATTAGCCTGTATTTCTACTTTTTCTTGATACTCTTTCATACTATTAGGTTTCGTAGCGTCAGACACCTTGTCTTTCTCTTTATTTACTTCTTCTTTCTTCTCTACCTGAACTTCCTTTTTACTTGTTTCTTCCTTCTTTGTTTCCGCTTCTTTTTGTTTCTCTAACTTGTCTTTTTCTTCGTGTATTTTATCTACGTCTTTAATTACAGTAGCTATTGGGTCCTTATTTGTTGTTCCAGACTCGCTATCACTTGCTGAAGAGTCATTATTTGTTCTTTTATCTTTATCTTTTTCCTTCTCCTTCTCTGTTTCCTTATAGTCTGCTACTTTTACACTATCCTCTTTTTTCTCTTCCGCTACGTCCTTACTTGCACAACCTACACCACTCATCAACATTACTGGCAGTGCAACTGCTAATAACTTACGCTTCATTGTAATTTACCCCTTTGTTTCGTGATTGTTGTTTCTTTTCTTCCAACTCTTTCTTTTTTGTTTCGCAATCATTTCATCTACGAAAATCGTTTTTTAACCTTGAGACTTTTCCTATAAAGAAGTAGCATCTATCATAATGTATACTTCTTTTTAAAAGTGTTGTAATTTATTAACATATGAAACCATATCATAAATTACATAAATAAGATATACAAATTTTTATCTTTAAGAGGAAACTTGCCCTGTCACAAATAAAAAGGATCCGATATGAATATCAGATCCTTTTTCACTATATATAATTATTTCACTGCCTCTTTTAATTCTTTTCCAGCTTTAAATGCAGGCGCCTTAGAAGCAGCAATTTGCATTTCTTCACCTGTTTGCGGGTTACGCCCTGTTCGTGCAGATCTTTCACGTACCTCAAATGTACCAAATCCAAGAATCTGTACTTTCTCTTCATTTGCAAGAGTATTTGTTATTGCGTCTAATACAGCTTGTGTCGCTGTAGCAGCATCCTTTTGTGTAAGTTCTGCTTTATCTGCTACTACTTTTATTAATTCTGTTTTATTCATTTTCTGCACCTCTTTATATGTAATTAGGGACTATTATAACGTGCCTATACTCATGGTGCAATAAATAACAGGTTGTACTGATATGCCTCACAAGTGTAATCGTCTATTTTCAATATTTTAAGAAGACAATCGTTATAACTCCTCCTTATTGTAAATCCTAAAATATTTATTGTTTATATTATTTTATTGTTATATAATACTAAATGTCTTTACTTATATGCGATTACGATATATCATAATTAGAAAAAGGGATCTTTCGGGATTCCTTTTTTCTATTAAAAATAAAAAAGCAGCAGGTTGGCTCTCCAGACATATTCCTACACCTCACGGTAATTCCTTTAAATCATTTTATTAAATCATCCACTTGATACTGTCTAAAAGTTATAAATGTTTTATACATTTCATTTCAAACTAATTTTTAGATAGTTTCAAGATATGTTTTCGATTAATTTCACATCACTTTTAAATGTTGTCTAGAAGTATCAACTTTTAGATAGTTAAACAGGACATTTATTTTTTTTCGTTGTGTTCGTTTGTTTTGTAAAACAGGACAAATCTATCAATTATATTAAATTAATGAATTCAACTATTACATTTTATTGTTTTATTCATATAATGTATTAGATTGCTAGAAAGGAGGCGTAAGCATGGACAGTTGTGTTTTATTCGTTAATGGACAACCTTTTTTAGTGGTCTCAGTTGCTGGAATCGAAATTGCTAGATTAGAGCTTTCTCTTCAAGTAGCATTGACTTTAATAGCATTAGGGATTCCAATTTGTGCGTAAGCCTTAGGTATTTATTAAAAAGAGGGCTTTTGTCCTCTTTTTTATTTATCCCTTTATCTTTCCTTAACAACAAACAAGACGCCACCCAGATCACGGCAGCGCCTACAATAATTACTATTGGGTTTAATCACTAATTTACTAACAATCCTAATTGACGTAGGATTTCTGAGAACGAATAACCATACGCAAAACCTACAATACGAATTCCTGGAGTGTATCTATGTTCTAAATCTTCATTGTACGTTTTCATATAATATGCTAGTTTAGAATCAATGTTATGTTTGTCGTTAATAATTACTTCATCGCTTGGAATTCCATCCATTTCAATTAGAACAGCTACATACTCTGCTTCTTCAATTAAAGCTTCATTAAAACACTTTTCTAACTCTTCTAATGTTATACCCATCACTCCCCTCCTAATTTAATGTCTGTTTTGCTCAATAAAAAAGAGCATCCACGTCAGTAGATGCTGAAATATGTGAATGGACTTCTCGATGAGCATTGAATAGGATATAAGCAGTTAGCTTGTCCTACACTATACTATATGATTTCTTTATTAAAATGGTTCATCAAAAAGGCACCTTATCCAGGTGCCCTTTCGTGAACATAGGGGTAACACTAAAACGCAGCAATAATTCTAATATCGTGGTGTCAATATCATTCTATGCTCGATATTTCTTTATATGCTAAATGGTTAATGTGTAATTTCTATACAATAAAGAACAAAGCACCCGTGTTGGATGTTAATTATCATCCTGTTTCTCTGCTTTATTCTTATCTCTGATAATTTCAACAATCCACGCTAAAGAAACAGCGATACCAAAAAGAACACTTACACCTGCAACGGTGTAATAACCTAACTGTTTAGCCGTTAAATCTACAGTGAGGGCTATCCCTAGTAAAATGATTACAAACATTCTTTTCTTTCTTTGCTCGAACAAACTAATTTCTCCTCCACTCGAAGATCATCTATTTAAAATTCAATATTAAATATATTGATCACATACATCATAAAATCTATCTATCACTATTATCTCATTATACTAATTAATTCTCAACATCTCATATATATCGATTATCTTTATACCTAGAACACTCTTTAAATACAGTTATCATGTAATTTCTATATAAAAAAGAAAAAAGCACCCATTATGGATGCTTTCTCACTTATGCATTTAGTATTTCTTTGGTAACTCAGGGAATAAACTGATTCCTTCCTGCTCCACGTCATTACTGAATCGCATCTTGAGTGCTCTGTATTCCTTTAATACACTTACTACTTCCTTTTGTACTCTCTTATCATCGATAGCCGGTAATAAAGTTAATTGTCTCTCCATGAAGGAATCCCCCTATTTCTGAATTTGTCTTTTAACATCACATAAGGTACGTGAAATTTCACTATCTTATTGTTGAATAAGGGAAACATGCATAGCGAGTAGCCCACACCATCCACTCTGCATGTTTCTGTTATCCATTAAGCCTTTAATAATTTACGTGTCTTATTTGCCATCTTTTCTTTTGCTGCTTCAATGTTATTTGTCACTCTCATATGATCCTGATCAATCTGAATCATTCCATCAAACATAACTGGAGCTCGTTCTGTCTGCTCTACTAACTACCCATAAATATCAAAGTCTTCTCCTGGTATAGACTTCTTGCCCTTCGGTCGATGAGACATCCTTACATAAGATTGAATGACTGATAGTGGTACTACGAATACTGATTTATCCTTACTAAACTCTATAAGAAAGAAACATATTGCTCCCATCTTTTCTGCTTTCTCCAGATAATCCAATTGATGCTGTGCAATGTTCTTTAAATCAAAACGTGTATCCTTCTCTGTAGATTTAGCTTCAAACGCAATAGCTTGTCCCTTATACACGCAATCATAGTCTACTGTACTTTTAGCTTCATAGAATCCATTTAGTACACGGCCACTTTTACTTTTTAATACCTTCACAGGAGTCTGGAGCTTGTTTATAAGCGCCACTCCCCCCTCTTTGATACATTTCGTTCGCTAGATTGATAAGCATTTCAAATGCCATTCCACGGTTACCTTGTCCCATTGTTATTCGTCGCTTTCTATTAAAACGATTATTTCATTTATTTTCCAAAAACGGTAATTAATATATAATTAAACTATTCAAATCTTAGGTGGTGATGCAAATGAATGATACGATCCGAATTGTTCTTTTCACTCTTGTAGGAATAAGTGCCGTATTTTCTGTAATTAAAGAATTTCAAAAACCAGAAAAGAAAAAATTTTGGATTACATTCGAAACTTTAATTCTAATCGGGGTAGCTTGGATGTTAATAGGGCTTCTCATGTAACCTACATAATTAATAAACCCCCTGAATAAAACTCAATATTTCGTTAATAATGTATATGACATTAGATTTTCTCCATTCCCCCTTGGAGATGAGCAGTTAGCTTTTGCTAGCTGCTCTTATTTTCTGAAATTGGTTACATTTCCCTGATGTTTTTAACTTAATATTACGTTACCATATAAAAGAGTAGAATATATTGAGCTGTTATACCATTACCCTAGGAAACTAGGGTTTTTATTTCTACAAAATGAAATTTTTATTAAATTGCTTATACTTTATTTCTCAACCACAACTTATGGAATTATAATGAAATGAATGGTAATATATAGACATCTCAATTACGTTAGAGCTTGTTTCCTTGCAAGCTCTTTTTTTATTTAAATAGCGTTTTTGTTTAAAATAACAGCTCTAAATAAATTAGATACATTTACCAGTATGTTTACCACAACATTCATGTTAAAATCCCTTGTGAGTACGACATAACTCTACCTAATGAAGCCCTGCAGCCCTTATCGCGGGGCTCTTTTTTTATTTAAATTAACAATTTTGTTCACTTTTATAGCTTGCTATTCCTCATGGTTGTGTTTTGCTTCTAGGACTTTTATAAATTTAAAGTGTCCATCGAGATAACAATCATTGATAAAACCCACAAAATATATTTCATTAACTTCGCTTAAAGTAAAATTTTCATTTTTTCATTCAACCAAGTTCATAACATATTCTTTTCCTCTGGTAAAATAATGATTAGGTGCCCCATGCGCATTTTATCCACTGAAAATAACACCTTTTACGTACTTAACTATTAGAAACTTCATTTCTGCTACTTCTGCAATAGCAATTTTGTTCACTTTTTTGATACATTTATGAAACATTCATATGTTATCTTTAGTACGTTCTTTTCTTTTTGTAGAACCATGTGAGAATACCAAAACAAGAAGCCCTAGAGCCCTAACTCTAGGGCTTCTTCATTTTAAATAAGGATATTATTAAATTTTCAATTAAAATTTTTTATACTCTCTTTATCACTACCTCCAAAAAATATTCAGGAACCTTGCAAACTTGCAATGACAATGTAAGGTTATTAACTATGAACAAATGTATTTACGTAGTAAACTATTTAGTCAGAAATACATATTAAAGGAGAAACATTTATGAATTTTGAAGACAACCGTAAACTAGGTATTCAGTTAGGATGTATAGTAAAAACAGATAATACTCAATATCTAGTTTTTAAAAAGAATGAAAATTACTCATTATTAAACATAAAAACGGTAGAATGTATAAACTTTGAAGTCCCTTTAGAGCATCTTGAGGAAATGATTCTTGAAGATTTAAAAGAAGACATCCAAAGCATTATACCTCCGGAGAATATTAAGATTGTAGCTCAAAACAAAATATAGATTACGTTTCATTCAAAGAGTACTAATGGGTAGTGCTCTTTATTTACAATCAATCCAAATAACTATTTTGTTAAAATTGATTCACTATTTATTTTTATAAAAGCACCCTTTTTGGACAAATTTACCGGCTGAATTAACAGAAATTTCATTTCATTCTTAACTTGTTGAATAACCCAATACATTCAACAGTGCTCTTGATTGCATACTTAGTATGTAACCATCCAGATACCTTAGCTAATACGTCCCCTAATCGTCGTTATTACTAAGGTATCTTTTTAGATGCCCTGTGTGCAGGGCTTTTTTATTTCAGTGATAATGCTCTATTTCCCCTACAATTATCGATGCTTGTAATCCCATTTCATAACAAAATTCAAATTTGGTCTTACTTTATTCCGGTCGATCCAAACCCAAGATTTCCTCTTTCCGATTCTGATAGCTCGTCCACTTCATAAAAATTAGCTGTTATTACTGCCGCTATAACGCCTTGAGCAATCCTTGTTCCTCGTTCAATCACATGGGCTTGCATATTTAAACTTATTGGTTTTTCAGTGTGATCAACCAACACTCCAACTTCTCCGCGGTAGCCACTATCCACCGTTCCAAAAGCGGCCCTTAACTTTGTATCACGCGTCATACCGCTACGCGGGCGCACCTGCAATTCATATCCTGGCGGAATTTTGAACGCCAATCCCGTTGGTACAACCTTTGTTTCGCCAGGCCAAATAATCGTGACCTCTGGTACAACTAGATCAAAACCAGCATCAAATTCCCGTGCATACTTTGGTAAATCCACACCTTTCAATCGTTTAATCTTCATTCTTAATTTCATTCTGTCCCGCTCCTTATAAGTAATTTTTCAATTTCTCTTTCTATTTCTTCAACACTTCCAAGGAAAGCTTCGTCTTCCACTTCTCGTTATCCAATCCCACTAAGTGATATTCCATCTTACGAATTTCACTCTCTACTACTTGGAGTTCACTTTGCACCTGCACTGCAGTTTCTTTTTTCATTACTTTCTTCCCTTTGCTTCGCTCATTAACTTCGTGATCTCGTACACACCGTTCTCCATTTCCATCACTACTGATACACTCCTTTTATTAGATTCCACAACTCTTGTTCAGTCATCTCGTAAAGTTGTCGCCCTGTCTTTTCTTCTTTATAAATTCCCTTTTGTAGTAATACATCGATGTAGATTTGTTTCCTGTCCATGCTGCCTCCTAGTTTCTTTTCTTCGTAGCTCTCCCTATAGGTGTAGTCGCTGCCCTTTGTGGATTCCATCTATTTATCATCATGGCGCTATGCCTCCTAATCCAAATTCATGATTTCCTCTAAGGTTCTATCCGAAATATAAGTAGTAATGATTTGTATCTTTCCGTATTTCTTTTTAGCCATTTCTATAGCTGCGCCCTCGGACTTCGCCTCAAACCAACGAAGCCTCCACTTCTCGTCTTTATCGTATAACTCTACTGAGTACGTCATAACACTATTACTCTTCAAAAATCTTTCCGCTGTACTTATTGCGCTATAATCAAAACTTCTTGCTACATCCTCTAGTGTTAGTTGTTTTATTTATTTTATTAATCATTGTTGGAGCTTCTTGCTTCTGCTAAAAAATTATCGGAAAAGGCACTCTTATATGGGTGTCTTTTCTTTATGAATAAGAGATACGTGGGAAAAATAAATTATAGGACAGGGATATAGTCTAAAACTTCTAAACTATCTTTTTTATTTCCTTTCGACATAATATGACAATATAAAGATATTTAATATGTTATTATTACGTTGCAATCTAACATTTTACATAATTGGAGGAACAAACGTGGGAAAAATATTTAAGTTTGGATGCCTAGGCATTATAGCTTTATTTGTAATCGGAATAATTGCTATGGTTGCTGGTGGTGGAGATTCAACAGAAAAAACTTCAACAGACACTAAAGCGGTATCAAAAGAAGGTGTATCTTCTGATGTGAAAATCTCTGTAGGGTCTATGGAAACAGTAGATTCTGTGGGTAATGAATACTCAAAAGAACAAGCACAAGGTGTCTTTAAGATTTTAGAAGTTACACTTACTAATAATCAAAAAGACGCTATCACTGTCGATACTAACAGCTTTAAATTGGTAGATAACAAAGGTCGTGAATTCACATCTTCAGTACAAGGTCAAACATCTTTTGACTTAGCTAACGGTGGAAAAACTGACTTCTTCTTAAAACAATTAAATCCTGGTCTAACACAGACTGGGAAAATTGTATTTGATATACCAAAAGATGCTGAAGGACTTTTCTTAAAAGCTAGTGGCGGTATGACAGGTAAAGAAATTAAGTTAAAAGTTGAATAGAAAAAAAGGTACTCGAAAGAGTGCCTTTTTTCTCAATGGCCAATATTAATTAGCGTGGTAAAATAATATTTGGATTGGCATCTAATACCATATTACGTTGGTTCAAATCGTAAGAAGGCACCTTTGGGTGTCTTTTCTTTATAAAAAAGGACTCCTAAAACGCCTTAAATTAGTAAACTTCAATATTACTCTTTTTTATTAATTTATTTTAACTTAATATACTAATGTTAAGTTAAAAATTTGTTATAATTAGTAAATAATTATATTAATTAGATGGAGAGGATACAATATTATGGGTTATAAGTTTCGTAGAATTATCAAAGTTTCCCCGGGTGTGAAAATTAACTTTACATACACAGGTACGGGAGGCAGCGCCATTCCACCTGAATCAAGAACAACAACTTATATACCCGGAACTGGAATCTCGTATACACCACGAATAGCTGAGTCAAACAACTATTATATACAACGAGGGTTTCAAGGGCAAAACACTTCCTATCCCACTATGAATGAACAAGATTACAATACGGTAAGAGCATTTGAGCAGGTAAGAGAAACCAAAACTTACATTGTTACTGCTTTTCGTAAGAAGGATAATCAAGTAAACTCCGTGGGTAGAAAACTAATGAAACCACTTTCCATAATTGGAGGCGTTTTTGCGGGCCTATTCTTAATTATGATGCTTGTTATACCTGCTCTAATTCTGGCAGCCCTTTCTTTCCTATGTTATAAAAATATAAAAACACCATTTGCGGTTGTATGCCCAGAATGTGATGCTGAGAATTTATTCATTTTTGAGGAAGAGAAGGTGGCTTGTCGTAAATGTGAGAGCACTCTTATAATCCAAAAATAAAAGGTTCTCAAATACACTTCCCACAAATGAATTGTGGTATTGAATTCCAAGATGACCCTTGAAGCTCATAATTGTTTCCATACCTCCTTGAAGGCTCCAGCTCTCTTTTTTATTTCCGTTCGACAATATATGACAATATAAAGATAAATAATTTGTTATTATATTTACGGATTTATTTACATTAGGAGGAATGAAAAACTATGTTTAAAAGATTAGCAGTATTACTTATTGGAGCTCTATTATTATTTGGTTTATCCGCTTGTGACAGCGTTAAATCAATGACAAGTAATGCCACGGTTGGTAAGGTAATTGAAGAATTTAAAGCTGCAGGATTAGAAGCTGACAATCCTAGTGACCTACCAGAAAAAGAATTTGGAAATACTAGAAAAGAAGCAAAGCGCATTCTTGTTCCAGCATTAGGTGAAGATAGTGGTGGTAGAATATTTGAGTTTAAAAACAAAGAAGATCTTGAAAAAGCTAAGAAATACTATGACGATTTAGGTAATGGTAATCAGATGCTATTCTCTCATACTTACGCAAAAGGTAACTTCCTTATACAAATGAATGGTGATATGGAAGATGCCCAATTTAACAAATATAAAGAAGTTATGGACAAAGTAATTAAGTAAGTTAAAGAATCCGCTTTCATTTATATGAAAACATGTTAGAATTATCTTTGGATGGGAGTCCAATACATATTATTAAAATTAAAGTGGTTCAAGTCGGAGGAAGGCACCTTAGGGTGTCTTTTCTTTATGATTTTACACAAATAAAAAGCCCCTTTTTAAGAGGCTTTTTATAATAAATAGATTTTATTAATTAATACCATCCTTCAAAATAACCTGTCCATGTACCATCCCTTTCTTGCCATGCGTCTTTCAAGTACCACGTGATTCCATATAGTACAGTTGTGCTCGGTATAGAATTTCTTGATAGGTACCCTGTTAATTTAATATTTTTCTTATCTGCTGCCATAGTAATTTTTTCTGTCTTTGCACTATCAGTATTAGGTGTTGCAGCCATCGCTCCACCTGCACCAGATAGCATAATACCAGTTGCTAATGTTCCAACTACTAATTTCTTGAACATAAAAATTCCCCCTCAAATATTTTTATAACTTGCACCTTAAATATATCAATTTTTAAATTTTGTAAATATTTTGAATTTGTAGAAATATTTATTTGAATCTTATTAATATTGGTAATTCATTTTATCAAATGGAAGATAGAGGAATTTATTATGATATGTAATAATGCATGATCACTCAGCAAAAGAATGTGATAAACTTTAACCACCTGTTCTATTTTTTTCAGTTATCTTAGAAACCTTACTTCTTATTTACCCAATTGTGGGGACGCTTTATAGCGTCTTTTCTTTATTTTCAAAAGGACCTGCTCAATTCATGCGTAAAAACATACAGTAAATTGAATCCGTTAAAATACATGAGTGAACCCTTGTTTTACCCTCCGATTTAAAGGAGGAACTATTATGGGATTTGGTGGTAGTTGTGGCGGAGGCTGTGGCTTTGCTGGAGGATTTGCTTTATTAGTTGTATTGTTTATATTATTAATCATCGTTGGAGCTGCTTGCTTCTGCTAAAAAACTATTAGAAAAGGCACCCTTATCTGGGCGCCTTTTCTTTTTTGGATACAGACCGCAAAAAGGAAAAAACCACGTTAAGCACATTTCGACATAAAAACAAGTAATTTTAACAACGCCAAGAATATTTAATGCAACACTATTTAAAATAAGATTAAAATGATTTAAAAACTCTTAGCGTGGTTTTTCCCAAAATACTGGTGATGGCTCATTAAATAATTGGGATTAGGTTGAGGAATTACTAGAAAGAGGTTTATTAGAGGAATTTGCTAGGTTATGGCTTTGACTCGGTTTTTCTAAAGAATACATTTGGATTATTCAGCCCGTTCAACGTATTACGATTATCACTCCAGGCATGAAGCAGAGATTCTCGAGGACCTGTAATGACTTGATTATAGTCAGCCATATAACAAGGACCAACACCAGGATCTTGAGGTGGTCTAGTAATAGTTACTGGAGAAGATGGGTTACTTATTACTGATTCTGGATTTAAACCTCTAGTAACAGAGAATGTTTTCTTAAATATCCCGAATGTTCCGTTGCCAATTCCACCAACTCCCGCTGGATCATTAAAACGATTATATTGAATATGCGCTCCTTTAGCATTGGCAGCTACTGAAGGGAAAAATGCAAATGGCAGACCCTGCGTGATATTCACTGGTTGTGACCAAGTTGCCCCTTGATTTCTGCTGAATGCCAAAAAGATATTAATATCCCCATTAACTGTACCACCATTCCATACAGCATAAATAGTGCCATCAGGTCCAATGGAAGCTTGAGGAAATTCATTATTCCTGATATCCCTTTGAGCATCTACAAAAATAACTGTACGGTTAAACCCGGGTTCACATGGAACAACATTGTTCGCTGCAGCAGCGAAAGGTGTTGTAGAAACTGCTACGTCCGTATTCACTGGAAAAGTTTGTCCACCGTCAGTTGATTTTCTCATTCGAATTGTCCTATTGGCCTGCTTTAATAGTAGATTGTTGTTTGGTATTACTGCATAAAATACATAAATAACCCCTTGCTTGTCTACTATCACGTATTCTCCTTCTACAAATGTATTAGCATTTGGAGGAGAAATGATATCTATATCGGTAATCAAAGGATTTAAATTAACACCGGTTGTATATTTTGAGAAACGAATTCGTCCTAGATTAGTAGTGAAATCTTTCCAAACGATATACAGTGCCTCTTGTCCTGGTCTAGTTCTATCAGTTCCTACTGTAATCCACTCTTTATCTTGAGAGAAGTTACCATTTTGAGGGTTTTGTCCTCTCCCGACGACTTGCGGCGGATTCATTGTAATCGTTTTGTTCGGATTAATCACTCCAGTTGATACACTAATTACGTCTTGTTGAGTGCCTCCGACAACTTCTTGTCCAATCTGACCATAATAAAATATTCCTTTTTTATCTACAGCTATTACAGGATCTCCGTTGTTGACTCCCCCGGGATTTGTCGGTATTGAACCGCCATCAGTCCAGGTCTTACCTAAATCTTTTGAAAAAGCAAATCCAGAGAAACTATTTCTCGTAAATTCATCATTTGAATCATTAAATCCATAGAGAATGAAATCTCTAAAATGGGCTAGGCTTGTCTCACTTTGAGTTATGTTAGGAAAATTAGCTATATCACTAGCAGAATTATTCACTTGTACTTCTTTATTATTTGGTTTTGGAGGTTTTGGAGGTTTTGGAGGTTTTGGAGGTTTTTTAACCACCCTTTCATTATTATTTTTCAATATATAATATTAAAAAAATGAAAAGGGGTTTGTATCTTTTTATTATATTTCGAAAAATTCGTAACATTTGTTCTTGTAATTTGTTTTTTCTAAGTAGGGGTACCGCAAACACTGACCTATCCTTACTAAACTCAATTAGGAAGAAACAAATCGCTCCCATCTTTTCTGCTTTCTCTAAGCAGTCCAACTGGTGCTGCGCAATATTCTTTAAATCAAATCGTGTTTTGCTCTCTGTAGACTTTGCTTCAAATGCAATAGCTCGTCCTTTATACACACCGTCATAATCTACTGTACTTTTAGCTTCATAGAAATCATTTAGTACACGACCCCCTGAGCTTTTTAATACCTTCACAGGAGTTGGGCGCTTGTTTATAAGTGCCACTCCACCTCTTTGATACATTTCATTCGCTAGATTGATAAGCTTCTCAAAATGCATTCCTCTGTTTCCTAGTCCTATTATTAGTCCCCGCTTTCTATTAAAAGGATTATTTTATTAACTTTCTACAAAATGGTAATTAATATATAATTAAACTATTCAAATCTTAGGTGGTGATGCAAATGACTGATACGATCCGCATTGTTCTTTTCACCCTTGTAGGAATAAGTGCCGTATTTTCTGTAATTAAAGAATTTCAAAAAACAGAGAAGAGAATATTTTGGATTACATTCGAAACTTTAATTCTAATCGGGGCAGCTTGGATGTTAATAGGGCTTCTCACGTAACCTACATAATTAGTAAATCCCCTGAATAAAACTCAATATTCCGTCAACAATGTAGATGACATTAGATTTTCTTCTTTCCCCCTTGGAGATGAGCAGTTAGCTTTTGCTAGCTGCTCTTTTGTGATTCATCGTCACATTATGATGAAATGGTCATATATTATCTCGAAGCAAAAAACCCTAATTTATTTTTCAGTATCTCACTTTTCCCTTAAAGAGCACTTTTTAAAGGTGCTTTTTTTGGGTTCCCCAGAATAAAACTTAATATTTCGTCAATAATATAGATAGGCGATGGCCATAACTCATTTAATGAAGTCCCTAACCTTTCTCCTTTCCCCCTTTTGGAGAACCAGCCGAGCAGTTAGCTTTTGCTAACTGCTCTTTTATTGTAATTTTCCTCTGTATATCTTCTTAATCTGCGCTTCAGTGAATCCCTCATATACCGCAAACACTTCAGGGAACTCACTTAAACACAAAACAATGATAGTATTATCTGTCGTTCGTATATAGAATTACTTAACTAATTAGATGTAATCATTGTGTAAATAGTAACTCTTAATCTCGTGATGATAGTTGTTAGCCTTCAAGTAAAATAGCATTTTTTTAGTTCTACTACAGTCAACACATATAAACAACTATATATTAGGGAGTTAAAACGTTATTGTGGTTCTCATATAGAATCACATACGACTTTTTCTCTGTTTAAGGAGCTCTTACTTAGTAGTAAGAGCTATTTTTTATTCAATTATCATTGTCACTTCTTCTCAATCTACAATTCGATATGCAATATTACATATTCTGCATATCCGATTTATGAACATGAGATAATTGTTTTATAAGAATGTACAAAGTTAATATTGAAGGGAGAGTACTAAATGTCTTTCTTTTCTTGGGCTCCTCTTATTTTCTTAATAATTGTTGCAATCATCATTTCTGTTAAAAGGGCTAAGAAACAATAACTTTATTTAGTTACAACAATTTATTACTAGGAGGTGTAATTATGTCATTTGCAGCCTGGAGTGCGATCTTTATGACTTTAATCGGTGCAATGTCTGGAGCAATCTTTGGTACAATTTCCTCTAGAAATAAGAGAAAAAATACCAATTAAAAAACCTAATAATAAAGCTCAATATCTATTTTAGTGACAGCTGATACGACTTTAACATTTCAGCTGTCATTTTTTATTCAAATTACGCTTTTGTTCACTTTGTTGATACATTTACGAAACATTCATATGTTATCTTCAGTACGTTCTATTCTTTTTATAATATCGTGTGAAATATACCAGACCGAGAATCCCTAGCCCCCTAAGTCTAGGGATTCTTCATTTAAATACGGATTTATACGGATTTATACACTTTTATTCTTTTCATAAACTTTTATATTTATTATACGTAATATATGAATTTATGTTAAAATATCTTTATGAAACATCGCGTGTTTCAAATACAACATTTTTTGATGACCTCTTATCTTTCCGTAAGAGGTCTTTTTTTTAATTAACGTTTTTGTTTAATTTATATTTAAATAGTTCATTTTCATACAGACTGCCCTTATATGCTATACTCATTCTTAAATAATTGTATAAGGAATGTTAAAAATGGATGATAGATCATCAAGACAATGGAAAATGCGACAAAAGTTAAAAGAACTGAAAACAAAAATAGAAATGATACAAATTTCAAAATAACCGCCATTAATCTATAAAACTGGGATATACCAATGAATAAGCATTCAAACGAATGCGGACTGCTAAAATTCGATTATAAAACTATTTCTCTGTAGAAAAATAAAGAAGGGCTATGATCGGAAAAGCGATTCCTATCCATAATGTTAGGCTCCAACCACCTAAGGCATATGCCCATCCTCCAAGAGAGGAACCAACAGCACCTCCTAAAAAGAAAATAGCCATAAATAGCCCGTTTAGTCGACTACGAATTTCTGGATCCAATGAGAAAATTAAACGTTGACTAAGCACAAGATTTGCAGATACTCCCATGTCCAACAGAATTGCAGCAATTACTAAAACAGCTATTCCGATGGGCGAACTACCTTGAATAATAAGTGGTAGTAATAAAGAAATAATAACAACAGTGAGAGCTATCCCAGTGGCGGATCGTGTCCAGCCAAAATCAGCTAGACGACCACCTATTGGAGCGGCTATTGCACCTGTAATTCCGACAAGTGCATATAATGCTATGGCAGTCTGAGAAAAATGAAAAGCAGGACTAGACAATAATAATGGAACAGTGGTCCAGAATAAGCTGAAAGCCCCAAATACACAAGCATGATAAATTGCGCGACGGCGTAAAATTGGAGTAGTTCGTAGTAGTTGCCACATTGAACTAAGTAAGGCAGTATAATTTGTTTTTTCCGTTGGTTTCCTAGTAGGGAGTACTTTCGATAATACAAACGCCAAAACAATGATTACAGTAGCAGATAAAGCAAATATTGCATTCCATCCCCAGATATCAGCTACTAGACTAGATATCGGACGCGCAAGCATAATACCTAATAACAGGCCACTCATGACATTACCAACTACACGACCGCGTGCATCTTCCGATGAAAGGTATGATACAAAAGGTACGAGCACTTGCGCTGCAACCGACCCCAATCCGATAAAGAATGAAGCTACTAACAACAAGATTGCGCTCTTTACAAAAACTGTGGCAGTTAGAGCAACTGCACTTAGAATTAACAATATAATTATCAATTTTCTATTCTCAACAATATCCCCTAAAGGTACAAGAAATAGTAAGCCAACAACATATCCAATCTGAGTTAGTGTTACAATTAATCCAGCGCTACTATTAGAAAGCCCAATTACATGACTAATTACCCCAATTAAAGGCTGAGCATAATAAAGATTAGCCACAATAATACCACATGCAGTTGCTAGAAGAATGATTAAACCCGATGAAATCTCCTTATTGATTGCTTTATTTTTAAAATTAGACATATCTATTTCCTCCCATACTTTTATTTCAAAATTACTGAATCGCCTTGGCAAGAACTACAGCACTACCATTATTCTAAATTGAGCCTGAACTACTTTCTGTTCTTCTTTCAAAAGATCCAATTTCCCCACTTTTTTATTCCCCTTTTCTAAATTTTTTTTAGTAATTCACTTTGTGGATTTGGAAACCTGTTTAAAGACCTTACCATTATAAGTTGCTAGCTAATTAATAAACTAAACGTTCAGTTTATTAATTAGCTAAAATATATACTAAACGTTCAGTTTTGTAAATAGGCTATTTTATTATCCGTTCATATTAAGTATACTAAACGTATAGTTTATGTTCTTGAAAGGAATGATTAATATGCAAGGTAAAAGAGGTCGACCACGTAATATCGAAACCCAAAAGGCTATCCTTTCTGCATCCTATGAGTTATTACTGGAAAGTGGCTTTAAAGCAGTCACAGTTGATAAAATTGCAGACCGTGCTAAAGTTAGCAAAGCTACGATTTATAAATGGTGGCCAAATAAGGCTGCTGTGGTAATGGATGGTTTTCTTTCTGCTGCTACTGCCAGATTGCCTGTACCTGATACAGGTTCAGCATTGACTGATATCTTAACTCACGCCACAAGTTTAACCAGTTTTTTAATAAGTCGAGAAGGCACTATTATTACTGAGTTAGTTGGCGAAGGGCAATTTGATTCGAAACTGGCAGAAGAATATCGTGCTCGCTATTTCCAACCACGCCGCCTGCAAGCAAAGCAACTTCTGGAGAAGGGAATTAAACGAGGCGAATTAAAAGAAAACCTCGATGTTGACTTAAGCATCGATCTCATCTACGGACCAATTTTCTATCGGTTGCTAGTAACAGGTGAAAAGTTGGATGAATCCTATGTGCATGATTTGGTAATAAATGCATTCGAAGGAATACAATTGAATTGATTAATATTCAAATAAGTGTTTAGAATCCCCATTTCCTCCTATGCGGATGCAAAGTAAATTAACTTGATATATAAAGTGTTTTATGTTTTTAAACTGATGTATATGGAGTGATCACCTATATACATCAGTTTAAAAATTGATAATTACTCTAAAAAGATCATCATGAAAATTGGCGTAGGATAACACTACATCACCATCAACCTAAGAAAAGCAAACACCCCAAAGCGAAAAACAAGCCGTTTTCTATCAAAAACACACGGGATTTTCAGCCTGAGGTGTTATAAAATTCTAAAGTTGATAGGTATAGATTAAGAATTCGATATATCATGTTTTCAGATCAAATAACAAACACGAATAGGACTTTACATTTAATTCGTAGGAAACCCCTCTTTTACAAGATCTTCAATGTTATTCGCTTCTTTAATTTCTTTTGATGATAACCAAGCTGTATATAATGTTCCAGTCTTATTGGTTAAATCTATGGCATAATTTTTATTATACAGTTCTTCTTTAAGTATTTTGGTTACTTTGATTAAATCCTCAATTAAAGGAGGATTGTTTTCAAATATACCGTCGCTATTAAATTTTAAAATCACTATATATTTTCGAAGTCCCTCATGATCCGAACTTATATAAGTAATACCTTTAATTGCAAATCGATCGTTTTGCAATTCATATAATCTTTCTACTACTTTCGTGTGCGTTCTAATCCAACCTTCCCAATATTTGTTTATGGTATCTGACATCGTAGTTTTCATTGTTAATAACAGTTCTTCTTTTGTTATTATATTTTGTACATTTTTAAAAGGTCCACCTAAGGATTTACCATTTTGATCCTTAATCTCTAGTTCTGTTATCTTTTTATTATTCTTCTGAATGAGTTGAAATAGAGCATATAAACGATCTAATTCTACGGAATCCAATTGGCTAAAGTCAATCTCGTTGCTCATTTTCAAAGTTAATAGCAATTCATCTGTCGGGCTTCCTTCTTCTGGATTTTCATTATCCAACAAATATTGAAGAGCATTTTCCTCTTCAGTTTCCACGTACCCTAATTTTTTTATTTCTTCTAGAGTTGGTTGGAATTTCTTATATTCCTCATATGTTTTTTCCCATATTTGTATTCGTCACCCACTATAGATGAATAGAGGAAACCTTGCACTTTTACTCGGAATTTTAGATATTTGTCATCTTTTTCTTGCACAGTATGGTAAGTGTTACCAAAATTATTCTCGTTTATTGAGCCCCATTCTGTTATATCAACATCGATTCCGTGTTTTTCTTTTATATAACTTTGTACCTCAGCTTCATTTTTGGAATTATAACCACTTAAAAATATGAAACATACTACTAGCAATATTACATTTTTCATACTTTTCATATAAGCACTCCCTACGAAAGAATTAATTCTTGAATGTGCAGTACACTGCAAAGTCCTCTTTCCTTAGTCGTATACTTCAACTTTTATATAGTGTGAATCTTAAATCATTTAAGTTCTTGACGTTCCCATCTATACTGCTTGGAACATTAGTGTCTTAAAATATACAACTTATTTGTTTTAAGGTCTTTCTCAGTTCTAAAAGCATATGGTTCATTGGGCAAATATCTAAATTGTACATTCATACTATGAGACCTATTTTACTATAAAATCTGGTACCATTATTAAAATATTCCTTTTTATTTTTTGCTTTCTAGTATAGATGTTCCTTTTACTTCAATGAGGGAGGATTTATGGAAAGACATTATACAATCTCAAATTATGCACTACATATAAGAAGAAAAAACATGACTCTAACCATAATATAATAAAAAATCATATATATGAATAATTACATTTAAAATAACTGATGATAATGGTATACTAATATCAACCAAGAAGTATCCAACAAACTATTATTAATCACTACATTTTCTTTCAGAATAGGTCAACGTATAAAAAGACACTATATATAGTGTCTTTTTATATACCTAAATTATTACTAGATTAGAAGTACACCTATTTATAAACCGTAAATAAGACACGGCAGTATAGGAGAATATATCAATGATTCAGAAGACACAACATTATTTTTATCATTTAAAAACACAATGGTTTATTCTGTTCATGACTTTTGCATCTTTCTTGTTACCACTCCCCACCAGTTTTCTACCAGGAGGATTACAAAAAAAACCCATTGAAGATGAATATATATGGGTTCAAATAGTGGATGGCATAGTCATTGCACCTTTATTAGAAACAGCTCTATACCAAATGTTTATATTTTGGATTTTAAAATTGATCCCTGGTATGGAAAAATACAACAAATCGATTATCTTTATTTCAGCTATTATATTTGGATTGAGCCACAATTTTAGCTATATTTATATATTATATGCTTGCATTATGGGTTTTGTATTTGCATACTCTTATTGGACTTATACAAGAAAATATGAGAATGGACATACAAAATCCCCACCATTTTGGACTGTATGGTGTATACATGTTTTACATAATATTGTTGTATTTTTTATTAAAAATTTATAAATATATTATTAATATAGCGAGGTTAAAAAATCATCTTAGGCTAGCATCAACTGCTATTCAGCTAATCTTTTGATATATCCTTTAAATAAAAACTTTTTTCAATAGATAATACTAAAACAATGTTGCCCGATAAAAAAAGAAGCTGGTGGATAAATTCTCCACCAGCTTCTTTCAATATTGCTATTCAATTAGAAGCTAACCGTCGCTGCTTCCTCTCCTGAACTAATCATTCGCTGTTCAATCTTTTCTAGCAGTTCCTTTATCTTACTTGAATAAAGTTTAACTGCTTTCGTAGATTGAGCATTCTTAAGCTCTTCTGTCCATTCTGCTAAATCTTTCTTTTCTTGATTATTCAAATAATCAAAAACTTCCTTTCGAGACATGGGGCTCACCTCAACTCAACTCTGTTTATTTGGCCATTACATAACCAAATCTCCTCATCTCTCTATTTCTATTTATAACAGATTACTCCTCTTTTATTCCTTATTCTTTTTTTCGAGTTCAGTCAATTTCTTTGAAATTGACTGAATCTCGTCGGTTTTCACTTGTTCCGTTGCCAAGCGATTGTGCAGCAGGAAAGCTTGCCCTGAAATCCCAGCAAGAATACTCACCTTAAGAATATCCATCATTGTTTCAGGGTTAAACATTGCAACACCAACGAGTGAAGCAATACTGCCTACAAACATCTCTCCCAAGAAACCCGGGTGAAATGCAAGCTTGCTCTTACGAGGCAACAAGAACTTTCTGTTTGTGATGTAATGACTAGCCAATCCTGAGACCATACCAGCCACAACTGACACAATTACTGTAACCAACATAATATGCACCCCTTTTCGAAAAACTTTTGACATTGCAGCAGCAGTTTCTATTTAATAATTAGTTCCTATGACATAGCATCACCCCTTTCAGGCAAAAACAAATAACCTTCCGGGATAATGAAGTGTTTACACAATAAAATAAAGCAACATAAAGTTCCTTTTTGTGTAATTTCATTAACCCGAAAGGTTATAAGTAATTAGTGATATAAAAAAGAAAAAGAAAAAATGCAACTAAATTATATCACAATGAAGTTTATTTTATCTTTCAATTCAGAAAATTTATTTTGTTATTTAACTTTCTCAAGTTAACAAATCAAATTATTTGATACCTGTACACTTTCTAATAATTTGAACGCCTGATTATTATTTATTTTTTTGAATCTGTCATCAACTATGCTGTAGATCACACTACAATTTTGATGAATATATAATTCCAGTATCTCAAGTGCTACCTGTTTTTCCTCTACGTCTTTATATTTGTAATTAAAGGAGACCACTTTTTTTATTATTTTCATAGTCGATATATCCACCCTTCTTAGAAACTAAAAAAGACAAGGAATTGATCCTCGTCTTTTTCATAACTGCAGTTAATTTATTCCTTCATAAACAACCATAACGGTTACAAGTGGTTGGCCTTGATCATATTCACGATTAATGATCCCACTTGGTTTTATTTCTTTAACTATTTTCCCTTGATTATTACAATATTTCAAAAAACTATTCACTTCTTCATCAATTCTTAAAGCATCAGCAATCAAAGTTCTAATTTGTAACATAGTGAATTCCTCCACGTAATTTGTTATTTTAAATATGTAATCTCAGAAATACGAAATCCATCTATTTCTGGTACATATTTAAATTCCAGAATTAAGTCGTTTGTTTTACCAAAAACAATCCTTTTTTTACTTTTGTAACAGTTCTTGGTCTTTCATAATTAAATAGACTTGGTTTACTTTTATAAGTAACTTTATAATTCTTATTTGTACTAAAATAGTCCGATGTAAATTCATTAGCTAATTCTGTAGTAGTTACATGATTTCCTAAAAACATTTCTAGTTCTTTTTTATTTTGATAAATGGTTAAGTAGCCGTTCTTATCAATATCATCAAATATTAATTTGAATTGCCCTCCTAAATCGTTAATCACATTTTTTGATAATTCATCTTCAAACAAATAATCGTATTGAACTTTTTGTTTCAAATCCCCTACTTTGACAGGAGTTAAAGCATCTGTTTAAGGTTCATCCTTTATAAAGGTGTTATAAAAACAAACATCATAGCTAAAACGCCTAACACTAAAAATAATCTCTTAATCTTCATAAAACCTTCTTCCTTTCACAATGTGATATTCTCCAAAAAAACGCAAAAAAGCCCTTTTCGGAGTTGTATTTAAAAAGAAAGTAAAAGTAAAAAACTTAAACTATCTTTGAAAATCGAAACCCCGAAAGGGCTACAGTAGTTATTGATATAAAAAATTGAAATTTAAAAAAGGTATACTTAATTTTAACAAATAACACCTGTAAAAACAACAATATTCAGAATGTTTAATCTGTTAATTTTATGTTATGATGAATACTATAAACCCTCAGAATGGAGTTTAATCTACAATTGAAAAAACGTCTATTTTCTGTTTTTCCAATATTAATATTTCTAATTGGTGTTACCTTACTGTTACTAAGACAGTTCGTTTTTTTCCATATAAAGTTTCTGGAGTTTCTATGGAAAACACCTTATTTAATAATAACAAGGTTTTGATTAGTTAAGTTCGACTGATACAAAAACTTATAGATGAACCTTCTAAAATCTTCGCTAATATAAATTTTCGCTAAAATCTTATTTAACTACATCATTAGAATTTGATGCAAGTAATCCATTACCCTGTTCTTTAGAAGTTGTTCCTGCAGTTTTCTGTTCTGGCTTTTCTTTCTCAAGAACTACCACATTTACTGTTTCAGTTGAGCTATTTCCTGCCTTATCGGTTGCCGTTACTTGAACTGATATTGCGCCTGGCTTACTTGCATCATACGCTCCTACTGTTACTACTGGATTTGGATCTTTATTATCCTTTACACTCACTAAACTTCCCGGACTTAATTTATCTCCCACATGAACGGTTACACCTTGTTTCGCTGTTATTACTGGTGCTTCCGTATCCTTCTCTTCTTCTTTTTCTACTACGTTAACGGTTACCGTTGCAGTTGAGCTGTTACCCCCATTATCAGTTGCCGTTACTTGAACTGATATTGTACCTGGCTTACTTGTATCGTAATCTCCCACTGTTACAACTGGATTTGGATCTTTATTATCTTTTACTTCTACTAAATCTCCTGCATTTAAGCTATCTCCTACATGTACAGCTACACTTTGTTTTGCTGTAATTACCGGTGCTTCTGTATCTTTTTCCTCTTCTTTTTCTACTACGTTAACGGTTACTGTTGTACTTGAGCTATTTCCTGATACATCTGTTGCCGTTACTGTTACTTGAATTTCCCCTGCCTTACTTGTATCATACGCTCCTACTGTTACTACTGGATTCGGATCTTTATTATCACTTACTTCTACTAAATCTCCTGCATTTAAGCTATCTCCTACATGTACAGTTACACTCTGTTTTGCTGTAATTACCGGTGCTTCTGCATCTTTTTCCTCTTCTTTTTCTACTACGTTAACGGTTACTGTTGTACTTGAGCTATTTCCTGATGCATCTGTTGCCGTTACTGTTACTTGAATTTCTCCCGCCTTACTTGTATCGTAATCCCCCACTGTTACAACTGGATTTGGATCTTTATTATCACTTACTTCTACTAAATCTCCTGCATTTAAGCTATCTCCTACATGCACTGTCACACCTTGCTTCGCTGTGATTATTGGTGCTTCTGCATCTTTTTCCTCTTCTTTTTCTACTACGTTAACGGTTACTGTTGTACTTGAGCTATTTCCTGATGCATCTGTTGCCGTTACTGTTACTTGAATTTCTCCCGCCTTACTTGTATCATACGCACCTACTGTCACTACTGGATTTGGATCTTTATTATCTTTTACTTCTACTAAATCGTCTGCACTTAGACCATCACCGACATTTACTGTCACACCTTTTTTTGCTGTAATTACTGGTGCCACTGTATCTTTTTCAGGTTTCTCTGGTTTTGTTGTACCACCATCGTTACCATCGCCGCCTGTTGGTGGTTTTGTACCTCCTCCACCATCGTTACCATCGCCGCCTGTTGGTGGTTTTGTATCTCCTCCGCCATTATAACCATCGCCGCTTGTTAGCGGTTTTGTACCTCCTGCGCCACTAGAGTCTCCAGAAGCTGGTGGCTTTTTATCATTATTAATTGGGGGTATTGAATTATCCGCACTAGCAACTCCATCATTGATATTTAGATCGCCACCAAATACAAAGTTCTTACTGTCCTTATTATCCGAGACAGAAGGGTTTTTTGTTGCTGATGCTATTGAAGTATTTAAATCTGAAAAACGATTATTTGATTTATCACTGTCAATAACTGATGCTAGATTTCTATCTGAATTTATAGCCGCGGTCGCAATTGAATCCGTTAAATCATCAAATTTCCTTTTGGTTTTGTTATTTTCAATGATTCCAGATAAATTTTGATCTGAGCTACGTTTTGCATTATCAATGATTTCATCAAAATCATTAGTATTTAAATTCTCAGTTGTTTCATCCTTACTTTCATCTTTCTTCTTTTCTTTTTCAGTATCTTTTTTCTTTTTAGATACTGATGCTGTTTTGGTGCTCTTTTTTTCCGAAGAAAACAGCGAGCACCCTGAAACTACCCCAACACTTAGGGTAGTAGCAGTAGTAGCAAGTAAAACTTTCTTAAAAATTTTCGAATAATCTAATGGCACAATCAATTCCTCCCCATTACTTAACCTGCACTAATAGTTGCTACAGAGGTAGCAGAACTATTGGGTGCAGAATTATTAATTTTTTCAAGTAAATCTTTATTTCCAACCTTCTGAGCAAACTTCTTAGCTTCCTCGGATTTATTTAATTTCAAATAACTATTAACAATAATTCCTTCTCTTCTTCCATCTAGTGGAACATGATCTTTTAATTTAATAACTTCTTCATGTTTGTCATCTAATGCTGCAATTTCAAAATTAATTAGTGGATTTTTTGTTTTAAGTTCTTTTACTTTTTTCAAATTATCTACAGCTATATAATATGAAACTACTGATTCTGCAAAATCTTGCTCTAAGTCAATAGCCTTTTGTGCTTTACCGCTTAAAAGATAAGTAAATAAAACTGCCTTTTTATCTTCTTTTCCTAACTTTTTATAATCCACTTTATCAAATTCCAAGGTAGCATCTTGATATTTTTGAACTGCAGATAACCTTAATCCATTTATTAGATTCGCGTTAGCTTCTAAACTATTTACATTATTTGCAGATGCAGCCTGTGAATTTTTCAAATTGCTAAAGGCAAAACCTGCTAATATTAATAAAACAATCGATGCGATTCCTATAATAGCGTACTTATATTTTTTCATATTATTTAAGATTCCTTTTTTATCGATTACTTCTTTCTCTTCTTGTTTAAATCTAGTTTCATTTGGTAGATTTCTTTTCTTATTTAAATTAATTTCATCACTTTCTGGTTCTCTTTTAACCACAACTATTTTTTGTCTCTTTTGTGCTTCTTCTATTCTCTTTTCTTCCTCTAATCTTCTTTTTCTTACTTCTTCAAGTTTTTTCTCTTCTTCTTTCCGTCGTGCTTCAGCCTGTTTCCTTGCTTCTTCTTCCGCCTTTCTACGCGCTTCCGCTTCTTCACTTTTCCTTGCTTCTTCCTCTGCCTTTCTACGTGCCTCCGCTTCTTCACTTTTCCTCGCTTCTTCCTCTGCTTTTCTACGTGCTTCCGCTTCTTCACGTTTCCTCGCTTCTTCCTCTGCTTTTCTACGTGCTTCCGCTTCTTCACGTTCCCTTGCTTCTTCTTCTGCCATTCTACGTGCTTCCGCTTCTTTACGTTTCCTCGCTTCTTCCTCTGCTTTTCTACCTTCTTCTACTTCTGGTTGTTCTTTATTAAAATTGCTTTCAGAAGTGCTTGACTGTTTTTGAATTGTCGTAATCCAATCAAGAGCCGGATTACTATTTGAAGCTTCATTTTTAGGTGTATTTAAAACTACACTTTCTTCTCTATTTTCACTTTGTTTCAACTGTTGTTCCGAATGCTCTTGTTGGAATTTCTCACTTACTTGATTCTCATGAATATCCTCATATTGTTCTTCTTCCTCAGCTAATAATCGTTCTCGTCGTTCTTTTTCTTGTCTAATCCTTTCCTTAATTACGTTTCTTTTTCTATTATTTTGCATATAACAACAATGGCCTCCTTTCTATTGGTACCTCATTAATGAGAGTAATTAAATTATTTATCCTTCATAATTAATCATGAGATATTTCTATAGAAAAACTAAGGAAAAATAAAGGTAATATTATTTTTTAAAGCATAATAAATAAAAAAAAGGATAAATAGGTTGCACCCATTTATCCTTCTTTTTATTTTACATCTATTGAGGTTATAGTACATGTTATCCCCTTAATACATCAATTTGTTTCCAACTTTTAGATAGAAAAAGATGCAATACACTCATCGCACTAAATATTCAGATATATACGAGTATATATTTTCACGCCATATTAAGTTCATCCATAACTTTCAACTTTTCATGTAGTAGATTAAAAATCTCATCTTTATAGTCACATTTCTTCAATTTTTTAATTGCTTCTTCCTTTATTTGTGACACTCTTTCAGTTGTTATCATAAGTGCTTTTGCAATTTCTTTATGCAAATACACTTTACCATCTAAAAGACCAAAACATAGATTTAGTACCATCTTTTGTTTTGGGTTTAATACTTCATCAAATATTAACCATATCTCGTAATTTAAGTCTTCAATTACCATCTCATTTATTGAAGGAATTGCTGAATTATCATCATAGAATGGCTTCGACATACCTATATCTTCATTTATTGTATCTATATCCAAAGTCATAGTAGTAGCTCGCTTATAATATACGTTGTGCCTAATGACTGTTTCGCTAGTTACATCTAACTCTTTTACAACTTCCTCCACCGAAGGGGTTCTGTTATACATTTGTAAATATTTATCTTCTAACTCGACATATTTTAAATTAAATTGATTCACATAATTAGGTATTTTAAAAGGCCCAGACTTTTTTTTACATATAATTCCTAACATACTTTTTTGTATCCACCAAAAAGCGTATGTAGAAAAGCAATAGCCTAAAGCCGGATTAAAATCTTCCATTGCTCGTAACATTCCCTCATTTCCTTCTTGAACCAGATCATCAAACTCTATATCAGGGTGCTTGTTTTTGTACTTTCTTGCAATAGATAATACTAGTCCTACATTCACATGAAACAAATAATCACGTAGATCCTTTTCACCATGTTTGTACCGCTGAAATAATTTTAAACTTTCCTGTTTTGATAGTACCTTATAATTTCCTATTCCCTTAATTTCAAAAGTGTTTCCTTCTGAATAAGCGATTGGCTTAATACTTCTTGCGTTAGAATCTTGTGTTATAGTTTTATTTAATGACTCATCGCGATTCAAGCTGCTATATGATCGATTCATACCTATTCCGTTGCCAAAACCTTATAAAAGTCTATAAAGTTTGTTTATTTCCCTGTTCTACGAGTCCGGTTTTGCCAAAGCTACTACCGTTTGATATAACTCTCCGAGGGCGTAAATTCGGATACAACGCATCCTACATATTAGCCATAACGTTTAGGTGTTAATTGGCTAATTCATAACGTGACAAGTTGATGGCTGCATTCAAATCCCGATCTATGACATGACTACAAGCACATTTGTATATGCGATCAGATAGCTTTAGATCTTTCTTGATGCTCCCACAACTTGAACACATCTTAGAAGATGGATACCATTTATCAGCTTCAATAAATTCAATACCGTATTTTTCGCTTTTATATTGAATTTGTCGCTTAAGCTCATATAAACATTGTTTTGCAATAGCTTTAGACAAGTGCTTATTCTTCATCATTCCTTTGATGTTCAAGGTTTCCATCACGATTCGATATGGCTTGGTTTTCACGATATCTTTCGTGACTTGATGAAGATAATTTGTTCTGATATTGGTCAACCTTCTATGCAAGTGTTGTATTTTCTTTTTGACTTTTATAATGTTGCCGGTTTTGATGAAACGGTTTCCCTCCTTATTTATTTCATATTTGCGAGAAACTTGACGTTGCAACCTACGAAGTCGTTTCTCTACCTTTTTTACTGTTTGTGTTTTGTTGATATTTTTCTTTTTCTCTCCATCCGAGCAAACAGCCAGTTCCTTCACACCAACATCAATACCTAGTAAGACATCTGTTAATTCTATTTTGGGACATTCGTTTTCTACGCCAACGGACAAATACCAATACTTTCCGTCGAAATGAATACGTGGATTCTTATACTTTACATCGACTGGTAATGATTCTGAAATTTTCATCCATCCAACTTTTTCAATCAACACTTCGTTATTTCGAACTTTCAATTTCACATTATCGTTGTAAAAAGACGGCTTGGATTTTCTTCTGCTTTTGAAACATGGTTTATTAGCCAGCCCCTTGAAGAATCGCTTATATGCTTCACAAGCATCTTTGATCGCTTGCTTTGTAATGTTATTGGATACTTCGTATAGCCATACATATTCTTCTGTTTGTTTCAGAACGGTTAATTCTTTACGAAGGAGGCCGTCAGATAGAAATTTACCACCGTGCTTGTGATTTTCTTCTTGTTTACCTAATGTCCAATTATAAGCCCATCGGGCTGTTCCAACGGATTTCCAAAGTTGATGTTCTTGTTCTTTATTTGGTCTTATTCTTACTTTCCTCGCAAGTATCATTTTTCATCAACTCCTTAATCATCTTCTTGGCTTTATTGGCTCTTTTGCCTTGCAATCTACAGCTGAAAACAGTGACAATCTGAATTAAATCTTCTACTAATTCTTGTTTCTCGGTCTTTTTTGTATGGTCAATGACCTCAATAGTCGTTCCATATTTATTACATAGGTTTTCGATTAATTCATACCCGAATCGAATTAACCGATCTTTATATAGAATAACAATCTTTTCTACTTCCGAATTAGTGACCTTATCAATTAGTTCATTTAATCCCTTTTTATTATAGCTAATCCCACTTCCTATATCAGTGATGATTTCAAATTGATAGCCTTTAGCAAACATATACGTTTTTACGTTATCAATTTGTCTTTCCAAATCATCTTTCTGTTTATGAGAGCTAACTCTACAGTATCCTATCACTATTTTGTTTAACTGCATTTCACCTTTAATACCCAAAAAGTGATTAAGTTGTTCTTGTGAGTAATATCGATAACCCCTATCCGTTACGTGATGTGGTTTAAAAACATTTTGTTTATCCCAGTTTCTTAACGTTTGAGTTGTCTTTCCTATTAAATTAGCAAATTCACCTATGGAATAGTACTTCATCTATATCACCTCTCTAATTATTATTACTTAAACTTTATAATAATTAGAGGGTCTTTTATAAAGTTTTATAGATTTATTTCAACTGTTACTTCCCTCCCTTCTCATTTTATCGAATTGTTTCTAAAAACATCTTTGTCTCCTTTTGTACGTTACTAATCAACTTACAATTCCTTGCGCATGTATTGGCAACTTCTTTATGTGCTTTTGTTTTTCTCAATTCTATATAAATATCGCATCCTTTGCAGATGCTACTAATACCTTCCATTATTTCTAATTGTCTTCTTCTTTCATATAAAAACTGCTCTTTTGTTTTCTTCTCGCTTACTCGTCTCCCCATTTGTTTCACCTCGTATACATGAATAGTATTATTTAGTCATTTAAAACTACTATCGATATTACATAGATACGAAACTTCACCTTAAAACTCTTCCAAATTTATCCTGTATGTATATGATATAGGATTATAACAAAATGTAAAACAAATTATTCCGAAAATTTAAAAGATTACTGAGATATTAAAATATCCATCATCTCCTTATGATTAAACTAATTATATTTATATAAATCTTGATAATCATCAAGGTTTATATACAATTTAAACCCTGATGACTATCAAGAACACGTATAAAATAATGGATGTTTTGTATTCTTCTATACAAAACATCCGTTTAGAAAGAGTAAAAAATAAATTTACCTTTAAAGCTTCCAAATTTATATTTCCTCGAATCTCATATGTAATTTTTGTATAATCAACATAGAAATTTCAATTTTATAAAAACCACTCATTCTAGTTATGGTATACAAAAGTAATTAATCATTTGTATCCCCTATTAATATGTTTTTTAACTTATTTTAATCAAAATAGCGTTTATCTCACTTTCTCTATTGCTGGAATATAATCGTTTAATAGTAAATCATCTAGCCCCTTTCCAAGATTAATATCCCAACTTGCATAATTAATACTTATTCCTTCTTGATAAAGCGTTTGTGCACATTCTAATAACGACCGCTGAACATCTGAATTTGTAATCATATCCATATCTAAAGCGAACGTTGCCTGTTTAACTCCCATTTTTTTTTAATGGTTCAATTAATATTCTCCATACTTTAACCCCAGGTATTGATACGACTGTGGTACCATACATTAATTTTTCCTCATTTGTTAATAGCTCGTCTAAGTTTTCTGCAGCAATATCAGACTTTAAACTCCCTTCTGAAATCCATACATTATCCTTTTTTATTAATTCTCCACGTTCCCAATTTTTCAGCTCTCGACTAGGTACTGCTACATGTATTGGCAACGGGTTCCCAACTCCTGTTCCATGAAATCTCCCACCTGAGCTGATCCAAATATATTTACTTTCTAACTTTAATTGTACTTCACCTAATTTTTCACCCTCATAATTAATTTCATACCATTCTTTAACATCGACTTTACCTTTAAATATAGACTCTATCTTCCCATTGATTTTGTAGGTCACCTCTATAGTATTGGGTTGCTCAATAACTTCTGCCTTAAAGCTTGGTTTATGATTTTTTACAACTGTCATATATTCAGGATCATCAATTCTACATTGAAAACCGCATATCTGATTATATATATTTCTCTGCGGTATTAATAAAGAATCTCTCCTACCTGCAAACGTGAAATATCTTCCATCCTTCGTTTCTTTTGCATAAAATCCTGGAATTCCAACAATATAGCTTGTTTTCCCTCCTACTTTTTTTATTAACTCTTTCGTAGTATCCCAAGGTTTAATAGGAAAACTTTTGTAATTTCTAACATTTATTACTTCCCTTGTAATCCTACGTTTTGATCCCCTTAACATTTTAATATGTTCATCTCGCACGTCTAAAGATTCTAGAAATAAAGTGTACATAATATCAAGGGTGTAATCATTTTTCTTCCTATGTTCCTTAATCATCTGATCTTGAGAAAAACCATATCCCCTTTTTTGATCTTCAGCTACTATATGTAAATAGCCTGCTTCCCCGAATACTGTTTCTGATGAAATTCGTCCACATATTATTTTGGTTTCAGAATCATTAACCATGCACCATCCTTGCTTACCACATATAGGGCATGTTGTTCTATAATATTCAAACCATCTCTCATTACTCCCCTTATTCATGCTTCTCACTGGTCTTAATATTCTACTTGCTGCTAACTTTTCAATTGACATCACATATCCCCTTTTCCCTTAATCAAATAAAAAAGCCCTTTGGAATACGGAGGTTAAATACCACACAAACGTGTAATTTAATCCGTAACCCGAAGGGCTTCATGTAATCACTAGAAAATAAAAAAATTTACGTTTTATAATAAGAATATACTAAATATTATAAATTTAATCTAGAGGTTAATTATAATATTCTTTATTTAATCAAATAATCTTCTAAATATTATTAAACCCCACACTATAATTATACATGGGCATCTTACTATTTAACTCCTTTTGGAGCTCTTGAAGCGAGAACTTCTTCAGAATCAAATACTATTTTAGCAATCTATATTTACCAAGCTATAAGGATACCCGTTATTAACGGTTCACTAATGTTTCTCTGCTAAATTTTTTTGATACAGTATATATAACCTACTAACCAATTAATTGCACTACTAAGTGCAATCTTGTTAACCATAATCAACTCCTTGTAAACAATTATCATAACTTTATATTTTGTCCAAAATTAATTATTCCTACTTTTAAAAAATTTAGACCAAGGACTATAAAACAATCATATAATTATTAATCTCATGTTGATATCAACAGAAAATCAATACATTTTATCCACATTTGACATTGACATATCAAACGAGATTAACATGTCAACTGAATCGCGCCAACTTAAACGCTAGTATCTATGAATTAACATTAACATAACATTAACAAGCGGACGCTTATCAAAAATATTTGCGCCTATCAAAACTTCAAGATCTATATTAGTTGAACATTAGCCTATTGCAACGGATTGTATAGAAGTATGTTAATTAATAAACTAGCATTAAAAATGTTTCAATGTAAGTAAGATATACAAAAGAAACAACACGAAACTATCAATCTCATGTTGATACCAATGGGAAGATAACTGATTTTTAATCTCTCATTTGTTATTAACATGTTAACCGAGATTAACATGTTAAGTGCTTGTTTTCTCTTGTTATCAATATCATTCTAATTAATATTGACATAACATTAACAATTCGGTGTCAAAAAGAAGGAATGTTTATAACTTTCGAGATTTCAAAATCTATATTGACTGAAATTTTTCTTCTGTGGTAGTTTTCTTGAAGCGAATCTAGTAACGATCTATCCTGAAAAATGTTTCGACACTATCAAAACATAGTTAAAGATTTAATCGAGTAATAAATGCTGACAGCAATTCAATGATTTTTACCCATTATTTATCATTTACATATAGTTAAAAAGCAGCACATATAAAGGAATACAGTCTGTATTGTTAATTTCATATCAACAATTTGGATTTGACATTGATATAACTTTGACAATTTAAGTAATTGAAATACGCATAAATTTACCTACCGCAACAGTTTTCCCTTCATTTATCATTGATATATAATCTGAGATTGACATGTTGAGTGCTTGTTTTCTTTTGTTATCAATATTGTTCTAATTGATATTGATATAACATTAACAATTCGGTGTCAAAAAGAAGGAATGTTTATAACTTTCGAGATTTCAAAATCTATATTGATGAAAATTTTCTGCTGTGGCGGTTTGCTCGAAGCGAATCTAGTAATAATCTATTCAATAAGATGTTTTCACACTATCAAAAAATAGTTAAAATTTAATCACAATAATAAATGAGGACAGCAATTCAATGGGTTTCACACCTTGTTTATCATTGACGTATAGTCTAAAAGTCAATCATAGAGAGAAAATGCTCTTTTTATTGTTAATGTTATATTAACAATTTGTCTTTAACATCGATATGACATTAGTAATTAGATAGTTGAAATGGTCATAGAAGCAACTTTCGTTTTTTTCAAGATCCGCATTAGTTAAAAATTTATCTACCACCACAGATTTCTATTAAAAAAAAGAAAACACCCTAAAAGAACTCTAATTGTAGCTAGAAACCAACAAGAACTCCATACAATTGATAGTTTCTTATTAGTAACACACACAAATTAATAGTTTTCTCTTCATTTATCATTGATATATAACCTGAGATTGACATGTTAATAGGGATAGTTGTCAATTAATGACAGCGTCATATCAACTATCCCCAATACGTATTAACATGACATTAACAATTGTTAATTCTAAAGTTGCGAATATACATACAAATAGAGTTTTAAGTTCTACATTTATTAAAAGGCTTTTTTCTATAGCAAAATCCACTGGATAAACCGGAGAAGATATCATTCTTGAAAGCATTTTGATAGTGGCTAAAAGCAATAAATCGCTTTTTATTACTTCCGATTTAAAAGTAACAATTGTATGAATCAATTTTGATTATATAGAGATCACTTGTAAAGGGCGGTGCCCTCTAGAAAAAGCGAGTTTATATTAAACCGTATTAACACTAATTCAATAACCTATAATAACCTTCATGTGCATTCTAAAGACCTGCTGAAACTAATTAACTATACAATTCTTAGCTTTATACTACCAAGTATCTTAAATTATAATAAATATAGGCCTTTATTTATTATTAGTATTGGCTTTTCGCTTTACGTTTATACATACTTTTTAGCTTTTAAGTCTTTAAGTTTAATACTATATCCTCATAATTTATTTACAAATCACTAATATTTTCTTATCATTAATATATTGTAGACTAATTTGTTAATTTCATAGCAACAATAATCATTAACAACTAACGAATTATTAACAAGATATTAACAATAGTTAATTCCAAACCCTTTATTTATCAACTTTATGTTAACAAGTGATACTTTACATATTGATGATACATTTCATGTGAATGTCAATCAATAAAGGGATTCGGGTTTATATTATCGAAAAAACACTTAACATGTTAATCTCGCTTTATATGTTAATTCCATTTTATTGTGGCCATTATATTTCAAGGAGGTATAACGATGATTGAACAAGATAACAAAAATACAAATGAACACATGGAGTCAAATAATACAAACTCTAGTCATGAAGATGCTTTTGAAAAAGCTTGGCGAATAACAGAGTTTTCAAAACTAGTAGGCCGACATCATAACACTGTGTACAATTGGTTCAATACCCTAGAGGAAAAGGGGTTACACGGAACATTAAGAACCAATAATACAAATGAAAAGCTATATAACACACTGGATTTAGATATAGCTTTATTTATTAAGCTAAAGAGGGATGAAAAGTGGTCGCTAGATGCAATTATTGAGCTTTTACCACATCAGTTCGAACTAAGACCAGTTTCTCCAGAAAATCAAACTAGTGAAGTCTCAACTCCATTAAACATGCAGGAAGCTGCAGCGACTATTGAGAAAATAGTAGAGCAAAAGATTCAAATGCATTTACAAAACATTGAATTAGAGTATCAAGGAAAGTTTGAAGATGCTATACGTGCGGTGCTACCTGAACCAGAAGACCCTGAAATGTTAAAAGAGCGCCAAAGACAAGAAAGACTAGATAATATGATAATTCAACATAGAGCACGTACAGAGTTAAGAAAACAAGCTGAAAGAGAGTGGAGTGCACAACCAGAAGAAACTCGTATTAAAAAGGTTGGCTGGTTTAAAAAAGAGGAAGATCTTGCAAGAAAACAACTTTTTATAGAAAACTATATTGATGAGAACATGATTGAATATATGAAAAGTGTAATGAAAACAGAAAAATAAGCCTGGAAAATCCCAGGCTTATTTTTTATTTTGATCCAAACATCTTATCTGGATCCATAAATGCTGCTAATTCTTCATCATTTTGCGCTTGTGGCTCTTCATTTTTAACTGGTTCTAATTCAAAGTAATCACCAAAGTTAATATTGAAATCATCATCAAAGTCTTGCGCTTCAATTGTATTAATTTGAGACTTTGTATATTGGATTTGGCTTTGTTTTTCTTTAAATTCATTATATTCTTCAACTAATCCTTTAGATAATCGTGATGGTAGTGCATCTGTCTTATAGAAAGTATACACGCTGCCCATAAAGTCATTTTTACTGACTAAATAACCATTAAAAACAGTTCCATTGATTGGTAGTTTATTTGTCACTTCTACTTTTGCATCATCCATAAATGAATCATCAATATTCTTCTGTTCATCTAAAATTGCTAACATCCCAAAATGATGTACCTTTGATGCCTCTAAATCTCCATTTTCATTTGTCTTCATCAGGTCAATAGGGTGATGGAATGAACTTCCTTTCAATGATTCTGAGAACATATCTACAATTTCTTTACTGTTTTCAATTTGATTCATATTACGTGAAACCTTATTAATTACTAAACAGCCTGTTCTTTCTAGTAAAATTCGTTTAAAGTCCTGAGAATCTAGAATTACTGATGTTCCTGAACCATTTGCAGCTGTATTTAACTCATGAATAATATCTCCAATGCGTTGGTTTGCATAGTCTCGTGAGTTTCCAATGCCTTTTTTCTCATTTTCGTTTAATCCCTTAAACTCATCATAGAAGTGTTGGTTATCTGCAAATACAACAAATGCAACACCTTTCGCTGGATCATTAGCTAACTTCCAAATTTCTTGTGAAAATTTATTCACCTGTCTTAGTACATCAGGCCCATCTGCCCTAACTGGAAGTGTAACTACAATACCCATTTTAATGAAATCTTTACGCTCAATAGCATTATTGAAAGCAATTCTTGCATACTTTTGTTGATTTTTTATTAATTCTTCTCTAGGAATTTTCATTGCCATACTTTTAAGTTCTTCAGCAATTACAGGTTTATTATGAAAAGCGGAGAATTCTTCAATTGCTTGAATAATTGTAGATGTACCTGTACCACCGCCTAAACCTGCAAAAAATAGTACTAATTCATCAGTTGGTCTAACGCGTTCCGTTATAAATTCTTTTAGTTTATCTTTAGCTTCTTCATTAGATTCTAAAACCTTTACAGCACGCTCAGGATTCTTACCTAAACCACCTAATTTTAGTGAAACTTGGTTACTTTTCGGCACATTTTTCAGTTCAGCTAAATCCCCATCATTACTATTCAATGCTAGGCAATTATAAACTGCTGTACCGTCTGTATGCTTATACTCAGCAAACTTATCTACCATTCTAGTTCCAGCTTGACCAAAACCAACCATAGTCATTTTCACTGCTACTTCGTTTTTTAGAAAGTTTTTTGCCATTATTTTATCTCTCCCTTATTCTCATTACTTTTTTTACGTTTCCCTAATTCAACTAATACTTGTTGTCCCCTAATAGTTGAAATTAAAAACTTATACGGATGCATAATTTTTTCTGTTATTAATGACATTGAAGCTAAAGTAGCAACACTACCTTCTGCCGATCTTCTTGAAATGTTAGTCCTTTCAAGTTCTAATGAATAGGATTTACCCTTAGGTTTTTTTACTCTCCTATCAATAACAACACTTTCTACTATTTCATTTATTGAGATTCCTCTCATATACTTTGTCTCTTGGTATTGTTTGTTTACTTGAGATCCTATGTAATGAAATACATTGTAGAGTATTTCGTCTTCTTCAATAATGTCTGCAAACATTTCCACAACTTCTTCAGTGAATTTGTTTTGTTTATATTTTTCACTTAATACCTCGTTCAAGTTGTCCCCCCCTTAAAACGTTGGTTAATTATTCCTAAAAACATATTACATCATTGTAAGACGTATATCAAGTCATTATATATAAGTCTTATATTAAGTTGTTATATACAAGACTTATATAATATTTATAAAATGTAAAATCGAAATAACGCCCTATATATCTACATCAAATATATAAGACGTACATGAAAGTCGTTCATATAAGCAGTAAATAAAACATGTTAATATCAGGTTTCATATAACTAACAATAACTATTAAACAATAAATATGAGTGCAGTATTTATGTATATTTTTATCTAGAATTATAATTCCAATATATAATACTTCTAAAATAACGTACTATTATCATGGTCATTGAATTTATACACCTTATATATACGAACTACATATAAGACGTGTAGACAAACACTTATTATTAAAGGGTTTATATGATTTTATATTAATTTTATGTCAATAGAATATTACCACGAATTATTATACGCCCTATTTAAAGGTCTTATATGAAAGACTTATCAATAAAACGTGTATATAACCCTATAAAAAAAGAGTAATACTTCTTAAGTATTACTCTTTTAACTATATAGTTTTATATAAAATACTTAGTTTATTAAACAGATTTTTATGATCCTGCTTCTTTTTCAATAACTCATTTTTCTGTTGGTTGTCTACAGAAAGGAAAGGGGATGTCAATGTCATGTTATATTTCGTTATTTCTTTTATTAATTCCGTAGTTATTTCTGAGATTTGCAGAAATAACACATAAAATTGTGATTCATTTTCATTCATTTGTTTTTCTCTGAAATTAAGTTCTACAAACTTGTCAGTATAACTTGTCAATTTCATATCAATATAATCACTATAACTCACATGTAAAGCCATAAAGCGATTAAACTCAGATAAACTAATTAATTTCTTTGTTAAAAATAGATGTACTAAATAAATCTTGTATACAGCTTTAAATGAAATAATATATTTAGTTCCTTTTTTTATTAATTGGATGTATTCACCGTATCTGTTAATTAAATACCTTAATTTATTAGGTTTTAGTCGCAATATTCTACTAACTTGTGAAGTATTGTAGATTTTATAAGGATCTAGAGCAGCAAACTGTAATGGAATTATCTCATATTCATTTTTTAATGTATTGATCACCTTGTTATAAAAAAAGTCTGTTTCAAATTCACTTTGTATAATCTTTTTTATTAACCCATATTCTGTGTTCCAATTCCGCATTTTTTCACCCCTTAAATCAGATTGTAACATGCAAAATACGAAATATACAAAATTTTCATTTACTTTATTATAATTATTTACTTATTTCTTTTATGATGTGATTTTTCCTCCTGATAAACAGTTACATCTAAAAAATTTTTAACATTCATTTCAATATTGAATTTCATCCATTCAAAAATATATTCACTCTGTATTTTATGTATTTTGAGGACTCTACTCAGATATGACGTAATACATATGACGAACTCTATTTTTATCTTTTAGCTTCGTCACATGTCTTTTTATTTATGTCGAAGGATATATGACGAACTCTAATAGTAAGTAGATCCTTATTACATTTGATTTTTATAACACATACATGAAGATGTATTACGTGTTTTTAAATCCAGAGTCTTGATGGGTAACGAGTTGTTTTTTTGTAAATTTCAGTTAAAATATTTTTAAAACATTTTTATGTTCTCTAATGTTTTATTTACCCAATCAGTCTAGGTTGAATTTTTGATAGTTGCAATCGATTTTATGCAAGTTTCCGTATTTTATTTCCATATCAGGGGAGTGTTTAAAATTGAAAAAATCATTTAATCATGCAGTTAAATATATCGTCGGAGAAAATGATCGTGGAGTTTATTTTAATCGTTCTGATATTTTTACAGTTTTATTTTTATATGAACAGCGAACAGTTTCTCAAATTCAATTACGTAAATTTTATGAATTGATAAGTGGGGGGCCTATAAGTCGCACTACTTTTTCATCAAAGTTAACTAAATGGGCAAAAATGAAATTACTAAAAAAGGAAAATATAAGCGTGAGAAAAAAGCGAGGCTTTACACTGGATTTCGTTTCTATCTCTTTAAAAGGAGCTGAAATATTATATAGATTAAAATTGATTTCTGATTGTAGTACCTCATTTGTTACTAAGAGGCAATATGAACACAATATAGCAATTACGCAATTTGTTTTAAATTTACTTAAAGCAGAATCAAACAATGAACATACTGGTGCAATTGTAGGTGGTAATGGAGATTATCTCTTTCCGCTAAGTCAAATCGTAAAGCAAAACTTGCATTTGCCCAACCTAATGTATTCCGATTCAAAAGATGTCTACTATTTATATGAAGATGAAGAATACCGTGAAGTGTTTCAGCCCGAACTTCAACCCGTTTCTTTCCTACCAGATCTGCCTCAACTTGTATATTCATTTCGTCCATCTAAAGAATTTTATCCTGACTCAAAGGGAAACCCATTACTAATTCCTGATTGGGTTATTACTTGTAACAATTCTATTATCAATATTGAAGTTGATACAGGATCGGAAAACATTCCGTTTTTAGAAAATAAATTAAAAAAATATCTCGATATTGCTGCTGCTAACCCATCTAAGCAATATTACGTGTTATTTTCTATTATTGATGACTCCTACCATACCATTTCTACTTACAAAAAACGGACCACACGTGTTACCAATTTAAAAAAAGCTTTTGGTAATATTCCACGTTTAAGTGTGGTAAACAACCTAAATGTTTACGTATGTAATATGGGTAGTTCTGCACTTGTAGTAAATAATATTCTTCAAGAAATTCGCGAAACTAATAGTTTAAGCAAAAGTCACCTAATCAAAAAAATCACTGAACGTTTAAACATAAATTCTTCTTTCCCTTATTCGGTAGGGTGGATATCTAATAAAAATGAAATTCAAGCGAAAGGGATTCAACATTCTAAACTACTTGAGCTAACAGATGACATTTTGGTATTACGAAAAAAAGCACCTGATGAAGAAAAAAAATCTTTAGATTACTTAGAAATTTTATGTATATTAACAATACTTAAGGTAGGGGAGGTTAACACACACTTTAAATTACAGCAATTATCAGGATTGTTGGCCATGCAAAATCAACACCGAACACTAAACCCAATAAAGATTTTGGGGATATATGAAGCGGATGAATTAGAGCATGGGCAGCAAGCCATTTTTACTGATTTGTATCACAATTCCATAGCACCAGAGAATATATTATTGGCTACTTCTGCTGAATTGCTTAATTTCACCGCTGCTTTTTATTCGTTAAAAGAGAGGGTGAAACAAGAATTTGGAGAATGCAGTTCAAAAGAATGCTGAAATCAATAATGCACCAGGTAATGGGGAGGATCCAAAAGCCGGAAAGAGCAAAAAAAATTCCTATACAGTTACAATCGATATTACAAAAAGCTGGAAATATCGTTTAGCAGCCCGCTCATCTTACTATGTTATAACATTACTACTTCTGCTAGCTTGGTATTTTGCTTTTAGAGGAATATATAAATACGCTTCTTTCTGGTCAATACAAATGGGCGCTCCATTGCCTACTTTAAGTATCTTCGGTAATCCGTTTGAAACTAATTATTACCTTGAAACCTTTTTTAGCTTTTGGATTTTAATTTATACTTGGCAACTATCAACAAAGGTTAAGACCTATCAGGAGATAAAGCGTAGATGGTTTATATTCTCGATGATGTTAATTGGTATAGTTGCCCAGTACTTATGGGCGTTTAGTGTTCCATTAGCTAAAATATTTATTCCATTCTTAAATTCGAAAGCTGGAGAAGTTTCACTAAATGACAAAGGATTAGAGGATACTATACTTTCAAATTTTAGTAATATCATGCACCTTGTATTTGCAATACCTGTAATTATTATTATTCTCGTACTCTTATGGCTCTTTAAGATTTTTTATGAACATAAAAAAGAGCTTTTAGATGAATTCGGAAAATGGGAATACGTATTTAAAATACCTGGTTGGATGCTTTCCTTTTTGAATGATGATCGTCAACGAAAACTTGCTACTTCATTACACAGATTTTTCACTGAAAAAAATCCATCAAAATTGCCAGAACCCGATATCTTTCTTGGTCCTAACAGTGCTACACGGGAAATGGCAGTTATACAGGGCAAGTCTTTAACGCTTAATATAATGATCATCGGTAACATTGGTACAGGGAAATCAGCTGCACTAGGTTTGCCAATTGCCAATCAAATTCTTGACTATATGGCTTCCATGATTAATAACTTTAAAACCTTATATACAAGAAAAGATTATCATTCAGAGGATGTAAAAGGAACGCAGGTTAATGGTCTTACAGTTATCGAGCCATCTAATGACTTCTGCGAAAAAGTATATAAATTGGTATTAGCACACAAAATTCCCGCAAGTGTTATTTTCTATTTAGACCCAACAAATCCTGATACCCCTTCAATAAATTTTGTACGTGGTCCAGTTGATAAAGTTGCTGAGATGTTATGTTCAGTATTAACGGGTCTCTCTGATAATGGAGCAGGAAATCCGTTCTTCGTTCAGTCTGAGCGTTCCCATCTTAAACAACATATTTATTTGTTAAAACTCCATGATTCTAAATTTGAAGCCAGATTTGAGCATTTAATTGATATGTATAATGATGCTAATCTCGTTTTTGAGATGCATCTCAAATTAAAAGAACGACTTCCAAATGATATTGAATCTATTCCAGATAGAGATGAACGAAACCATTGGCGCATAATGAAACAGGTAGATGAATGGTTTGATTTAAATTATGTTCCTGAAATTTCTGGTGGTCGTGGGGGAGGGGAAGTTGTTTATCATACTGAAGGGAAATACTATGGTCAACCAAAGATAATTGATAAACAAGAAACCTTTGTTCGCGGTTTACGAAACACATTAAATGATATTTCTGCTCAACCTCTGCTCCGACGTGTTTTATGTGGCCCATCGGATTTTGATTTTGAGAAACACCTGGAATTTGGAGGAATTCTTTTAATCAATACAGCAAAAGGGGAACTTTCTGATCTATCTGATGTATTCGGTAAATTATGTTTATATGCCGTGCAGAATGCTGTTTTCCGTCGTAAGCCTAACGTATCTCCTTACCATCCTGTTTTAGTCGATGAGTTTGCGGATTACATTTATAAAGCATTTAAAAGTTTTCCTGCTCAATCACGTAAATATAAAGCACCTTTAATTGTTATTGCACAAACAATTAGTCAATTAGCAATTGAACATGGCCCAAGATTTATGGATATCCTGTTAGGCACATTTCGTAATAAACTTGTTTATGGTGATGTTACAAATGAAGACGCTAAATTGTTTAGTAAGCTAATGGGTACGAAAACAATTTATGAGGCACGTGAAGGTGATCAAGAAATTGATATGGTAACAGCAGAAACAAAAACACAAAGTACACGTAGAACATCCTACTCTTATTCGAAAACAGAGGTACCCATTCTTTCTGAAAATGATATCTTGATTCAAAAAGCATTCCAGTGTGCTGCTAAAATTGTAAAAGATAATGCTCCTCAAGGAGGAATACAAGTAAACGCAAACTTTGTTCCTGCCGCTGAGTTTAAAACAGCTAAGATTCAAGTTGATGCAGAAGCAGCTGCTTATTGGCTAAAAATTCGTGAAGAGTCATTGAATGCGGAAATTAAATATGATGATTATGTCACAGATACAGATGTTGATAGTGAAGAAACTGTAATTGAGGATTTGAGTACGCCTAAAACAGCGCCTACTGCAATAGAAGGTTGGTTACAAACGTTAAATCCTGATACTTACGATTTTTATAATAATGACGATGATACTGACAGGGAAGGTGAGTTAACAAATAATCAGTCTGTGCAAGATTACTCAAGAAATTCTGCTCCTAAGCTAGAAAAGGAAAGCACTACAGCATCAATTGCTACTTCTACTACAACAGAACCCGCAAAAATTAATGAAGTAATCGATGTTCAAAAAGAAAATGTACCAGATACAAGTAAACATAGAGAACCTATTGAACTTAACAACAAAGCACCAGTTATTACTGAAACTCCAATAGAAGTGCCAAGGGCGAAGCATACACCACAATATAGAGAGCCTGCTTACACATCGACTGTAACCCATAATCAGCAGGAACAGGCAATTCAGCGAACTGCAGAAATCAATGGTAAAAATACAACATCTAACTTAACAATACAATGGTTACAACAAATGGCTGCTACTGTTCCTCAAGATGATGAAAATACATTACCTTTAGATGAAATGGAAGGTGGCTCTCGTCTTCACAATCGTAAAGTAGCAGAAGTAACTCCAGAAAGTGCGGCAATTAAGGATAAACTCAGTCAATATATCGAAGGTGACATTGATCATGATTGATACATTAAGCATATAACGAATATTTCTACTGGTAAAAAGGTGTGGGTCGTAAACTCATACCTTTTTATTATTTCATATGTAACTTTCCCCAAGGAGACCATTTCTTTATGCTAAAATTTAATTAAGTTTGTGAAGAAACAGAAAATGGATTACATAATAAGGGTTGGAGGAATGACATTGAAAATAGCCAAATTACGTTTGCCCATGGATAGTATGCACTTTTTACTTAATCATCAAATTAAAGGAAATGAATTCGAATGTCTCAATGTAGAATTTTACACATATTCAAATGGTTTTCTTTTAGATGTAGTAGAATGGACAAAACAAAATGATTTTTCTTTATCGATATTGGATAAAGAATATACAGAAGCGTTTTTAGCGAGTTTAGAGAAGTTTAAACCATACCTTGTTATTGGGAGTAATATGGATTCAGGTAATCTAATTACTATCTACCAACCCACAGGAGAAATATATGAGCTAGAACATGAAATTACGGAAAGAGTAGAAAGATATTTTGTTAATTCTTCTATAGAAAAAATGTATTGCTGCTTCAATTACTTTAAAAAGCATTGGGTTCAACTAATAGAGCAAGAACACTATATAAGTCATGATCTAATGAACACTTTTTATGAATTAAAGAACAAATTAGTGGAGTTTGATACTAACATATTAATAAATGATGATAACTACAATAGACAATTTTGGAATTCCTTATATCACGGCAAGTTAAACTTCTTTTTAAAAAAGTCAAACAAAATATAGATTATTTCTAATGGGGATACTTACGTGAAATAAACTTTATGTTAAGTAATAATACAATTGTTTAATTACAAATAAAATTGTTACATTTACAATAAAGGTGTTTAAAAATGTCAGTCATTTTATTCGGTTAAAGGGTCATTTTCTTGAATAATAGAAAGGAATATTCATAAGTAAATCGAAGTTAATTCAGAAGCTGTTATTTAGTATAGCATCGGGACGTACTACTCAACATTAAGGAGGAAATCGATTATGAGTGACACACAGACATTACGAGGATTAACCACAGTCAGTTTTTGGACGGATGATCTAGCAGCGGCAAAGAAGTGGTACGCCGAGCTGTTGGGCATCGAACCTTACTTCGAACGTCCAGGATATACCGAGTTTCGCCTTGGCGATTACCAGCACGAGCTGGGGCTGATTGATAGCCGCTATGCGCCCGATGGTTCAGCGACCGGACCGGCCGGTGCTGTAGTGTACTGGCACGTCGATAATGTAACAGCAACTTTCAAAACTCTGCTGTCTATGGGAGCGAAAGAATACGAGGCACCCACAGAGCGCGGCGAGGGGTTTATTACTGCTTCCGTGGTCGATCCCTTTGGGAACATTTTAGGGATTATGTATAATCAGCATTATTTAGATGTTCTGGGTTCGACTAGAAAGACGTAACTTCACAGTTCACCGAGGCTTGGTAAGTTGCACTGTGGAGGATAGCGATTATTTATGCAGTGGCAGCTATCTCGAATTATGTTATGCTTACCCCAACTGTTCGAAATTCTGCTACTACTCTGGAGACGAAAAGAACAAGAAAAGTGAAAAGGGTTTCACGAGGTAATAGTAAAGGACTATTTTAGAATAGAGCACGTTTGTACAATAACACTTAGATTTAAACAACTTTATTGTTGTATTTTTAAGTGTAGTAAAGTATTTCACATCAAAAATTAAAAGACTTTATTTTAACCCCTTCTTAAAGTCAGAAAGGGGTTATACGTGTTTTAGATATTAAAATTAAATAACGTTATTGTCATTTTACACTTTATATGAAAGTAAAAACGATTTTTTAAGAAACAAAAGCAGATAAGGGGTTATCTCCTTACTGTTTAAAACTTTCACTAAATAAAAAACAGTAAGGAGTGGTTTCTTAATCCCGCATTGCACCTGCTTCTCGGGAAGTCATTGCTCCTTGGCCTTTTCTTACATCATTTTGAATTTCTTGTTTCACTTTTTGCGGATCAGTTTCTGCAAAATTTGGTTTCATAATAGAACCAGACTTTTCTATATCTTTTTTATTATGTTGCATACAAACCCTCCTGACTTTAACATTTGCCAATCTTATTATGTGCAAAAGTACACATGATATCCACCGAGCAAACTAGCACGTTTATGAATTAATACAGGCAGATATGGAATTAAAATAAAGTCGTACCGTTTTGAATACAGTTATACCGTATTATTCCATAGGATATGGTTCTATCTAAATAGGTGTTTTTATAGCGAAAAGGATAAACAATATGTATTCCTAAACCTTTCATCAGAGACGGGTACACGCTCTAGAACAAGAAAGCTGATTGATGAAAGAAATGTTTCTATTAAAGTAGAATCTAAAAACTGTAGAACTATTAATCAAATAGCTGATGAATATCACCTCTCCATTGAAACGACCAAAAATTGTCTACTTTAAATAAAAAGGAAGCACCGGTGAAATGATGCTAATTACTTTTTCATATGGCGAATTTGTTTCTTAGTCATTTCCTGCATTTTATGTCATTCGCCAATCATGTAATGTTAAGGGAGATGACAGAAGAAAGGAAGAATGTACAAATGGGTATAGTAAAAACCGGAAAATTGCAAGTACATGGAGCGAGCATCTACTATGAGGTGCGTGGCTCCGGTCCAATCCTTCTTTTGATCCATGGTGGGGGTGGTGATGCCGACAAGTTCCATAGTATCGCCGACCATCTTGCTAATTGGTATACAGTTGTTACTTACGATCGTCGTGGTCATTCCCGTAGCAATCTCGCGAATAAGACTGAGGATTTTCATGTGAACACACATAGTGAAGACGCTCACCGACTGCTAGCCAATCTGACCGATGAACCAGCTTATGTATTCGGAAGTAGTTCTGGCGCTGTCATCGGACTTGATCTGTGCATACGCCATCCTGAGCAGATACAGTTACTAATCTCACACGAACCAGTTTTATTACAACTTTTAACTGAAAATGAGTTGAATCAGGCTATAAAATTCATGGAAGACCTTAAGAAAAATCATCGAAGTGAGGTTATGAAGTTATTGTCAAATATTGATGATACCAATTTCAGATCATCGAAAGATGTACTAACAAAGCGGTTACTCGATAATTCGACGTATTTCACTGAGTATGAAATCCCGGGAATTCTCAGCTATACTTTAAATATCGATGCATTAAAGACACCATTAAAATCTGTATTGATACAAGTACTTCCAGCCGGCGGAAGTGTTTCACAAGAATTTTTTCCTTACCATTGCGCAGTCAACTTAGCAAAACAACTCGGAACAGAGTTTGCTAAGTTTCCCGGACACCATACGGGATACAACACAGTGCATTATAAAGAGTTTGCTGAGAGGTTACACGACGTTCTTGAGAATAATTAGTGAAACATATTGTGAACAAAGTTTATTTCAAAGCAAAAGCAGAATATGAACAAACTAAAAAGAGGCAGGTACCTCTCCATTTAAAGGTATCTGCTTCTTTTTACATAGACTCTATAATCATTTGTCTTTCATACCACTTGTTTAGCTTTTCATTAACACTTTTTGAAATACGCTTCATTTTGTTATTACAGAATCTTGATAGCGTAGCAGGGGATAAACCTATTTCATCTGCTATCTCACGCATTGTTTTATTTTGATGCATATGCTGATGCATAATTTTTTCCCGAATCATTTCCTCTGATCCTATAGTAGTTTGTTTTACTGTATCTGCAGTATAAGGTTCTTCCTGCTTCTCTTGCATATCTATTGTTTTTTTCTTCACCATACTATCTATATTATTCATCAATTCTTTTGGTGGTAAGATAATGATTCCTAACTTTTCATAGTAATTCTTAAACCAATTGCGTTCTCCTATCTTTGTTTCATCCAATTCCTCTGCATACGCCCAATGTGAAATTACATTTTCTTTTTCTAAATCAATTAAAACATTTTCTAGTTGTTCACGAATTCGAGTTGGGCGACCCTTTGTAGTTGTAATACCCATTACAGATAGTAGACCTTTTTCTCCACCAATGGAGTATGGTCTTTTTAAAGTACTGTATTGCTGACGGATTCTCCACTGCCATGATAAATAACGTATTAAACGTTTGTGAAACTTATGTCTATAGCTATTATACTCTAGTGCTTTTTTCGATAATAAAGCAGTTGTACTATTAGAGCCATACAAATAGCCTGATAAGAAACTACCTGGTTTAATCTTACAGGATTCTATTCCCATATATTCATTAGTATTCTTATCTCTCCATAACACTACAGAATCGAGTACGAATAGCCTTTTGATTACTTCACGTTTTACTTCGAATTGTTGCCCAGTTTCTGCTTGATCGTTCAGTACTACAACTTCATTATCATCATTCAAATAAATAAAGATACTAGCTAAAGCTGCTATACGTTGTGCTATTTTTATCTTATCTTCTGCGCGATAATACTCTACACCATTTGCAGATGCCTTTGGCATATTACACAATTCCAATACGTTTTCATAACTAAAATCTATGAATTCGTCTGGAGATTTAGCTTGATTTAACCATTGTATTGTAATGGTATCCAAACAGTCTGCTGTAAGATCATCCATATTACTAATGACTCCATCAACCAATATAGACCATCTTTCTGCTTCGTTTGTATTCACTAATCTCAAATCCTCATCCTTATGTGAAGATAGTTGTGCAACTCCGCTTGAATTTTTTGTTTCTAATGGCAGTACCGGTTTTGCTACTGCTTCATCTTCCTCAAAATGATTTTTTGCTATTCCATCACGTAATTGATAGTACATTGCGTCATTGGTTACAGGATAGTAATCATCCGATATATCTTCTATATGTTCTGTTACCTGACTATCTTCAAAAATTGAAATTTGAGTTGGTTCAACTGCTTCAACCTTTTCTCCGAATTCTTGTTCAATGATCTTATCTAGTACATTTTGAATTTCAATTTTATATTTATTCAGATTGGCATAAATGTTTAATAACGATATTCCTTGCTCTTGTTTCTGACCTAACCAAGAAACAAGTGTCGAAAAGGAAGGGGATATATTAGCTGATGTTACTAATTTATCGTGATTCTCTTGTACTTCTTTATAATATTTATTCCATTTGGCCCATAACTGCTTATTTTCTTCATAAATTGGAGCAGCAAGTAGGAGGGCATCACTAAACAATGCTAACACTTTCTCCATATTTAAATACCTCCTAACAATGTTAATTACAAATATAATTTGAATCTTAAAAATGTGAAACGCCATAGCTATATGATGGCTATATAACCTTTAAGCTGAAATATTGTCTGAATAATCTACATAATCGCTGTTTTTTTACACGTTTTACTGTGAATCATTTAAATTCTCTTTACTTGTCTTTAATTATATAAAACTGCTTCTATTTGTAAAATCAATACTTTACAATACAATTCCAATTTTTAAAAGCTTTTAATGCTCAAATTCAGTTACTGTTACATTTTTAACATCTATATTTTTGATTCAAAAAGTTGTAAACCCGAGTGATAAATATGTTGATGTAAGTCCTTGGATAGCGTATTCTTCAGTTTTCCATTCCCTAGATCTTCTTCATCAACAATAATAGTTTTTGGGGCGACTCGATTTGTTAGCTTAATAATTATGGGGCTTTCCTCTAAAAGAACCAAAGCAAACAATAAAAGCGCTTGCATAATTAAAAATCCGAGTTATAATACTTGTATACAAGTATACTTGATTAACATGAGGTGAATTTATGGCGAAATCAATGGAATTTCTTTATCCTGAAAAATGGCTTTCAAAAGCTTCTACAGGTGATCGTGTTGCGAGCGAACTGAGAATGCGCATTATTGCAGGTGGAATTGAAAGCGGTACCATCCTGTCGGAAAATAAATTAGCTGCCGATTTTTCTGTAAGTCGGTCACCCGTTCGTGAAGCATTAAAAGTACTAGCTTCTGAAAATATTATTCGCTTAGAAAGAATGGGTGCAGTTGTCATTGGTTTAACCGAGAAAGAAATCGAAGAAATATACGATGTTCGTTTACTTATAGAAACGTTTATCTTTGAGCGACTTGTAAAGATGGACACAAATGATTTAGTAAGAGAACTAAATAAAATAATGGAAATGATGAAAATCGCCATTAAATATCATGATTCTGATGAATTTTCTTATCAAGATCTCTTATTCCATGAAACGATTATTCGAACCATTGAGCATTCCTACATCCTGATGATTTGGAATAATTTAAAGCCTGTTATGGAAAGCTTAATCCTTTTATCAATGCGTACTCGTTTCAAGGAAAAGTACGAAGACTTTGAACGGATTATAAAAAATCATGAGCTTTATATAAAAGCAATCGAATCAAAAGATCGAGCCCTCATGATTAAGGCCTTACATCAAAATTTTGATGATGTTCAAGGGAAAGTTGAAGATTTCTGGATGTCACAACAAATGTTATCTAAAGGAGTAGAGCAAGGACATGAGTAGCTATATGTTAGGTATAGATATCGGTACAACAAGTACGAAAGCAGTTTTATTTACTGAAAAAGGCGAAGTCATCCAAACCGAGAATATTGGTTATCCACTTCGCACACCGGATATATCCACAGCGGAACAAGATCCAGAAGAGATTTTCCAAGCTGTTTTACAAGCGATATCAAATATAACAAAACAGCATTCAGATAAAAAACCATCGTTTATTTCATTTAGCAGTGCTATGCATAGTGTCATTGCTATGGATGAAAATGATCAGCCGCTGACACCTTGTATCACTTGGGCAGATAATCGTAGTGAGGCATGGGCACATAAAATCAAAGATGAACTGAATGGCCATGAAGTTTATAGACGAACAGGAACACCTATTCACCCAATGTCACCATTAAGTAAAATTACATGGATTGTGAATGCCCATCCGGAAATTGCTATTAGAACGAAAAAATATATTGGAATCAAAGAATATATCTTCAAACAATTCTTTAATCAATATGTTGTTGATCATTCCATTGCCTCGTGCATGGGTATGATGAACTTAAAAACGCTAGATTGGGATGAGGAGGCTTTAAAAATTGCTGGTATAACATCAGCTCAATTATCTGAACTCGTACCAACCACCCAAATATTCAGTAACTGCAATCCAGATTTAGCCCAAAAGATTGGTATCGATTCACAAACACCGTTTGTCATTGGTGCCAGTGATGGGGTGCTTTCTAATCTAGGTGTGAATGCAATTCGAAAAGGTGAGATTGCTGTCACAATTGGAACAAGTGGTGCTATTCGGACCATCATTGACAAGCCACAAACAGATAAAAAAGGAAGAATATTTTGTTATGCCTTAACGGAAAAGCATTGGGTAATTGGTGGACCGGTAAACAATGGAGGAATGGTCCTTCGTTGGATTCGTGATGAACTTGCTTCATCAGAAGTAGAAACTGCGAAAAGACTAGGAATTGATCCATACGATGTATTAACTAAAATAGCTGAACGCGTGAGACCTGGTGCAGACGGATTATTATTCCATCCATACCTCGCAGGGGAACGTGCACCATTATGGAATCCAGATGTACGTGGCTCCTTCTTCGGTTTAACGATGTCACATAAGAAGGAACATATGATTCGTGCAGCTTTAGAAGGCGTTATATATAATTTATACACTGTATTTTTAGCATTAACCGAATGCATGGATAATCCGGTAACTCGTATTCAAGCAACAGGCGGATTCGCAAGGTCTGACGTTTGGCGACAGATGATGTCCGATATTTTCGCATCTGAAGTCGTTGTTCCCAAGAGCTACGAAAGCTCTTGTCTAGGTGCATGTATATTAGGTCTCTATGCCACAGGAAAAATTGATTCTTTTGAAATCGTTTCCGAAATGGTTGGCAGTACCTACAAACATACACCGAAAGAAGAAGCAACAAAAGAATACAGACAATTATTGCCTATATTTATTAACCTATCAAGGGCGCTAGAAGACGATTATACACGAATTGCAAATTATCAAAGAAATTTAATAAAGTAAAACTATCATCAGTAATCCCCCACGCCTCGCTTCTATCTAAATCTCGAGGTGGGGGCCTTACTGCCCACGAATAGCGGGATAAATACAAATACAGCTAAGATTAGGGGGGAACTACGATGCCATTAGTCATTGTAGCAATTGGGATTTTAGCATTACTTTTACTGATTATGCGCTTTAAATTAAATACCTTTATTTCATTAATCATTGTATCCGTCGGGGTTGCTTTAGCACTTGGAATGCCGCCAGAAAAAATTTTTAAAACCATTGAAGCGGGATTAGGGGGAACACTTGGTCATTTAGCACTCGTTTTTGGACTTGGTGCGATGTTAGGTAAGTTGCTTTCAGATTCTGGAGGCGCACAACGCATTGCCATGACCCTTGTGAAAAAGTTTGGTGAAAAAAACATTCAATGGGCTGTTGTGACTGCCTCATTTATTATCGGGATTGCATTATTTTTTGAAGTAGGATTAGTATTATTAATTCCGATTGTATTTGCAATTTCAAGAGAATTAAAAGTTTCTATCTTATATCTCGGTATTTCGATGGCAGCTGCTTTATCTGTAACACACGGATTTTTACCGCCACACCCAGGACCAACTGCTATCGCTGGTGAATTACATGCAAACATAGGTGAAGTATTACTTTACGGTTTTATGATAGCGGTTCCAACGGTTGTGTTAGCTGGACCTGTATTTACTAAACTTGCAAGAAAACTAGTACCTGAGGCGTTCACAAAAACCGGTAATATCAAATCTTTAGGTGAGCAGAAAGTATTTAAACTTGAAGAAACTCCTGGCTTTGGAATCAGTGTTTTTACCGCTTTACTGCCTGTTCTTTTAATGGCAGTCGCTACAATTATTACTTTGCTGCAAAAAACAATGGGATTCAAAGATAGTAGTTTACTAGCAACAATCGAGTTTATTGGGAATGCGGATACTGCCATGTTGATATCCTTACTAGTTGCGATCTATACAATGGGATTGGCAAGAAATATTCCAATCAAAAACGTGATGGAATCTTGTACAACAGCAATCTCGAACATTGGGATGATGCTCTTAATTATTGGTGGAGGCGGCGCTTTCAAACAAGTATTAATTGATGGCGGCGTTGGTAACTATGTAGCCGAATTATTCAAAGGTACTTCATTGTCACCGATCTTGCTCGCATGGATTATCGCTGCCATTTTACGTATTTCATTAGGGTCTGCTACGGTTGCTGCATTAACAACTGTCGGTTTAGTGATTCCGATGTTAGGTCAATCTGATGTTAACCTTGCTTTAGTTGTCCTTGCAACAGGGGCTGGTAGTTTAATTGCTTCACACGTGAACGATGCTGGTTTCTGGATGTTTAAAGAGTACTTTGGTTTAAGTATGAAAGAAACATTTGCAACATGGACTTTACTTGAGACTATCGTTTCTGTAGCCGGATTAGGATTTACTTTATTATTAAGTTTATTTGTATAGATCTTTCTAAACAATAAAAGGGATACGGAAGCTGTTTAATGTTATTTTTCATGATTGATTAATAAGGATGAAAATCTCTCTTTATTTTTTAACTTGATTGTGATGTGCCGTGTCCCTATAACCTTTAGCACGAATACTGGCGGAGCCTATTGAAATGAAAAAGATTGATTATTTGATCAAAGTGATATTTTAGGTATATATACTATAATACAGAGTAACATACATGGAAAGGAACGATGGAATATGGAAAAGTTACAAATTGGAGTTGTTGGTGTGGGCGTTATGGGAAAAAGCCTCGCACTTAACTTTGAGAGCAAAGGGTATTCTGTTGCCCTATATGATATTTCAAAGGAAAAAGTTGATCAAATCATTGAGGAAAACCGTGGTAAAAACTTAGTTGGTACTCATATAGTTGAAGAGTTTGTTAACTCACTTGAATCACCTAGAAAGATTTTATTAATGGTTAATGCAGGGGAAATTACAGATAAGGCGATTGATTCTCTAGTCCCTCACCTCGATAAAGGTGATATTTTAATTGACGGTGGTAATACATACTTTGTCGATACAATTCGCCGAAACAAACGTCTTGCTGAAGAAGGAATCAATTTCATCGGTGCAGGTGTGTCAGGCGGCGAAGAGGGTGCACTGAAGGGACCATCTATTATGCCAGGCGGACAGAAGGATGCATACGAAAAAGTAAAGGATATGCTTGAAAACATCTCTGCAAAAGTGAATAACGAGCCTTGCTGTTCTTATATCGGACCTAATGGGGCAGGACACTATGTAAAGATGGTTCACAACGGTATTGAGTATGGAGATATGCAATTAATTTGTGAAGCATATTTCTTCTTGAAACAAACACTTGATTTGACTGCAGAAGAGTTCCATGAAATATTTGCTGAATGGAATAAAGGTGAACTGAACAGCTATCTAATTGAGATTACAGCCAATATCTTCAAGAGGAAAGATGAAGAAACTGGTAAGCCATTAGTGGATGTTATTCTTGATACTGCAGGACAAAAGGGTACAGGGAAATGGACAAGTCAAAGCGCACTTGATTTAGGTATCTCTCTGCCTATTATCACGGAATCTGTATTTGCACGTTGCATTTCTGCTTTAAAAGAAGAGCGTGTGAACGCAAGCAAAGTTTTATCTGGCCCTAAAGATAAAACAGCAATTGGAGTTGAAAAAGCTGAATTAATTGAAGCAGTGCGCCAAGCTTTATATATGAGTAAAATTTGTTCTTATGCACAAGGATTCACGCAATTGAAGGCAGCTTCTGAGGAATATGATTGGAACCTTGATTTTGGCAGCATTTCTATGCTTTGGAGAGGCGGATGTATTATCCGTGCTGCCTTTTTACAGAACATTAAAGAGGCTTATGAGACTAACACTGACCTACCGAACCTTTTACTTGATCCATACTTTAAAGAAATTGTAGAGTCATATCAAGGCGGATTACGCCAAATTATCTCAATGGCGGTACAACAGGGCATTCCGATACCTGCATTTTCAGCAGCAATTTCTTATTATGACAGCTATCGTACTGCCAAACTACCTGCAAACTTGTTGCAAGCGCAGCGCGATTATTTTGGAGCGCATACGTATAAACGAGTAGATAAAGAAGGTACATTCCATACAAAATGGATATAAAATAATAAATGGACTAAGATTACATTCTTAGTCCATTTTTCATTCCACAATTCGTAGGCTATAAGACTCCCTCTGATGAAGGTTCACTTTAAACGAATGTATGAATCAAAATGCGTTTATTTTTCCCATTTAGATGAAAACCACATAACCTTTAATTTGAAATGTTATCTGAATAATCCTCACAATTGTTGGTTTTCACACGTTTTATTGTGGATCATTTAAATTCCCTTTACTTGTCTTTACTTGTCTTTAATTATATAAAACTGCTTCTTATTTGAAACTACATACCCTTATCATGGCTATTACTTCTTACTTGAAACTACATAGCCTTATCATGGCTATAAGCTATTACTTGAAACTGCACAGCCTTATCATGGCTATTACTTCTTACTTGAAACTACATACCCTTATCATGGCTATTACTTCTTACTTGAAACTATATAGCCTTATTATAGCTATAAGCTATTACTTGAAACTACATAGCCTTATCATGGCTATTACTTCTTACTTGAAACTATATAGCCTTATTATGGCTATAAGCTATTACTTGAAACTGCATAGCCTTATCATGGCTATAAGCTATTACTTGAAACTGCACAGCCTTATCATGGCTATTACTTCTTACTTGAAACTACATACCCTTATCATGGCTATTACTTCTTACTTGAAACTATATAGCCTTATTATGGCTATAAGCTATTACTTGAAACTACATAGCCTTATCATGGCTATTACTTCTTACTTGAAACTATATAGCCTTATTATGGCTATAAGCTATTACTTGAAACTACATAGCCTTATCATGGCTATTACTTCTTACTTGAAACTATATAGCCTTATTATGGCTATAAGCTATTACTTGAAACTACATAGCCTTATCGTGGCTATTACTTCTTACTTGAAACTATATAGCCTTATCATGGCTATAAGCTATTACTTGAAACTGCATAGCCTTATCATGGCTATTACTTCTTACTTGGAACTATATAGCCTTATTATGGCTATAAGCTATTACTTGAAACTGCATAGCCTTATCACGGCTATTACTTCTTATTTGAAACTGTATAGCTTTATCACGGCTATACTTCTTACTTTTAATAATGAATAGCTATATGATGGCTACAATTTCGTAATTTATGAAACGTTATAGCTATATGATGGCTACAACTTTAAAAAAATGAAACGAGAATCTCCTGACAATTATTCTTCTAAAAAAAATTTTATTTTATGCGCTTTAGTCATAAACGTTGATATAAAGCCATTTCATAAAATATGAACAAAAACTCGATAAAATCATTATAGCTATATGATGGCTACAACTGACATCATAAAACCTCACAAAAACCCTTATACACCAATGGTTACAGCGGTTTTTTATATAAATTTATTTGTTTTGAAAACATGAAACGTTATAGCTATATGACGGCAGGAAACATGAAACGAAATGAAATGTTTATAGCGGTATGATGGCTACAACTTTTCATTTAAAAACAGTTATAACTCCCTATATATCAGTGTTTATACGAAATCTATGGAAATTTCTCATCCTACAAAAAACATGAAACGTTATAGCTATATGATGGCTACAACTTTGAAACAGAATGAGCTTAAAATCCTATGAAATCAATGGTTTAGAAAGATTTATCCTACTGCATACCACGTTTCATATTCAAAAAACTTCATAGCCCTATGGTGGCAACAAACTTTTTTTTATGAAACGTCAAACCCCTTGTCGCACAAGGGATTGAGGCACGTTTCATTTTTTTATTTTTCCTCTTAAAGGGACAGATTTCACCAGTATTCGATTTGATATAATCAAAAATGATATTCTACATCTAATTGTAGGGAAAACTGCAACTTAAAATAAAAGGAGGTGAAAAAGATGGCAAAACCTTTCGTTATAAAGAACAAACGTAGTTTGAATGGTGAAACAACAACACCGGTAATTGTAACAATAAAATCATGGCAAAGGTTAGTAGATGCTTTAGAAGGTAAGTATTACAGTTTTAAAGATACTTATCTAGAAGACATTGTGAAGTCAATGTCCTATGAAGAACGAATTGCAGATGAAGAGGGATTTGTCGCTAAAGCAAAGCCATCTTTTTCACTGAAAATGAAAAAGATTGTAGATAAAGTAAGTGAATTTGATAAAAACGAAGGCAGAAAACATAAGCTATATGGTATTACAAATGCTGATTTAGAAGTATTTCTATTTCTTCATAAAAAATGTAATACATATGGTGAGCTTTCGCATGTATCGATCCATATGCTTTGGGAAGATTATAAAAATTATAAAGAAGCATTTGCACATATTCACCACTCACAATTTTATGTGGCTTTGAAGAAGTTAAGTTTCCATAACATCATTACAATCGAAAATGAGTACAGTGGTAAATATAAAATCACCTTAACTGATTTCATGAATAAAGAAACGAATAAAGCAAATGCTTATACATTTATTAGCCCGATAGTATTTACCAAAGAATTCTTTGAGTTATCCATTGCAGCTAAGAAACTATTCATGGATGTAGCAATGCAGCAGAAACGCGAAACTACCCTGAAACGTTCTTTATTTAAAGTTGATGAACAAGGAAACTCAACTCACTTTGGCGGTATGTATCGTTACTTACATAAGAAATACCCACATCAGATTCGTGCTGTGCTTGAGGAACTAGAAACAAAGCTATCTGCTACTGGATCTCCTTTATTTAAAATTTGCAAGTTAGAAAAAGGGAAGAAGAATAAAAAGCAATACACAACATTGCATTTATCTGTACATCCTGATTTCTTATGCGCAAAAGAAGAAGGAGCAGAATACCGTGATCCTTTTACACCACGAGATACATATAAGCGTAAAGTTAAATTCATTGAAAATCTGTTAGTGGAAATGAATATTGCAGAATTTGCAAAGGATATGAACCAATTCATTAACGTTTTAAAACACTCTTGTCATCGTCAAATTCGCCAAGTAGTTCGTGGCTTACGAGAAATGATTGATCGACAAGAAGGGTATCCGAAAAAGCTTGTTTATACACTAAGTAAACTATTAAAGCAATCTTCTCAATACCGTGTATTAGATACAGCTGCTAAAACTGGTATTTATCCTTTAATTACACACAATGTACCTAAACATGATCAAGAAGAGGCCATTTTTAAATTTGGTACTCATTTTGCTATATACTCTTTACGCAATGTTCAAAAGCTATTCCGTAAAGCGCATGACCTGCTTCATGCGAAATATGCTGTACCTGTAACCTTAGATGCTTACCATCGTAATTACATGCAGTATCAAGAGGAATCACTATTTAGAAAATATGCTTATGAGCAAGGAGTAAATATTAACGCATATACAGCATTAGAAATTGAAATCCGTGAACTATTAAAGTCTAGCGGGCATCAAGGAACTAACATGCCTAGTGATATTCGTGAACTGTTCATTGAAAAAGTTGATAAATTGTCGAAGGAAAAGATTCGTGTAATTGAGGTCCCTGAAGACTTTGATTTAATTCAGTTTCTAGGATCCTTAGAAGCATACTACCGTTCAACAAGTGAAACACCACATTCAATTGATCAGCTGCTTCCAGCAATGTAAAGATACAGCTCTCTATTTTTGAAAAAACAAAAGTGGAGGGCTATTCGTGTTGAAGATACCCTATAAAATGCATTACTTCTAACAAAACAGAGAGAAAGTTTTCAATTTTAATGATCACGCCTCTCTATTTTTTATGCAATTACATACATTGCATGTAAATCAAAATGAGATATTCACAATTTCTGAGTTATTAAATCTGAATTTTCAATCCTTTTGTGTCATTTCATCTACAAAAAAGCAGAAATATTTTTTATAATTCTGTTGATATCTTAATAATTTTGACTTGATGTGTATAACATAAAGCCTTAAGTACTGTTTTTATCATGTTCTATCTCTAAATCTACTTAAAATCAGAAAAACTTCTGTTAGTTATGTTTAAAAAGTGGATTCTGTTTCTAACTTTGACCAATTTGTTAATAAATTGTGTGTAGTTTTTAAGAAATGTGGAAAGCTTGTTCATAAATCAGCAAAATTTGTATTTATTATTTATTCATTCACTCGCATCAAATTAGCGATGATTATATGTAGTTTTTATATACCTACTTTACGATATTTTGTAGTTTTTAATCATCATCCAGCTCATTAAGTACGTTCCCAGTATTTACTTTTTATGATTTTTTACGACTAGAGTAATGATGAACCCTTAGCACAGCAATGTTTTAAGACGATTTTTTCTCTGTATAAAAGTATTATCTTTTTTCTTTATATATATTAAAGATATATATTATATTAGGTTTTTATATTGTGTAATACTTACTATAGAGAATAGACCCTGTGTAAACTAATTTCATTTCTTAATGGAATTGGTTTTTTTATGTACTTTAATAAACATTATATTTAGGTTTAATCTTCCTAAAAAAATTTTGATATAAAACATAATTTTTTTTATTTCTCTTAGATTTCCGAAAAAAGTAAATCATACTTAAAGTAGATAGTTAATTAGTGGAAATTACAATGAACCTTGTAATCTCCTAACCATTTAAAAAGAGAGGTGAAGACATGGTAAAAAAGAAATCCCAGAAAAACGCCGAAAAAAAGAAATTTACATTCTTTAAAAAAGCAAAGAATAAAACAACTGAACTATTAGATATGCAACAAGAAAATTCAGAAGCACTTAAAGAAAAGAAGACACGTAAAACAAGGGAGAAAGTTCCAGCTATAACAGGAAGAAAAGTAGGTAAGGTTACATTTTGGTGTGTGATGGGATTCGTGTTTGCAGGAAGCTCCCTTTCATTTATCCAACTTGCCGGTTCTCCTAGAGCAGTAGCTGTTCAAGAAAAGAAGGAGGAACCCGTAAAAGTTAAGATGTCGGAAGCAGAATTAATTGCATATGCCCATAGTTTTGCCGCTGATTATTTTAACTGGAAGGTTGATATGAATGTAGCTGAAACACGGAAAAAACGATTAGAAAAATATTTAGTTGAAGGATCCGATGAGCAAGGAGGATTAAATAGAGATAGTTTAAAAAATGCTTCTAGTACGTTAGTTAAGTCAGAAGCTGTAGAGGTTCGTCAAAAAGGAAATGAAGCAGAAGTTACATTGAAAATCATTCAAAAACTAGAACCTGTAAATAATCCAGCTCCTGGAACGACTCAAGCCCCAGATACACCAAAAGAACCTAAAGAAGTGACAAGGTACTTCTCTATTCCAATCTTAATAGAGAAAGGGAAGATGGTGATTCCTGACCATCCTACAATCGTTCATGGAGAGAGAGAAAAGGCATCTTATAAAATGGCTACATTTAAATCAGAAGGACGAGAAATAAATACAGATTCAGAAATAAAAAAAGTAGAACAATTTTTGCAATCTGTATTTAAAGTGTATACAGAAGGAACACCAGAAGAAATTGCTTACTACTTTGAAAAAAGCAATATAACAAATGGACTAAAAGGTATTATGACATTTAGCAAATTAGAAAACTTGCGGATTTATGAAGATAAGGATAAAGGGTACAGAGTCTTAGTTGATGCCAAATTAAAAGACAACGATAGCAGCTTAGAGTACACATACACATATGATTTAAATCTAGTAAATAAAGATAATAAGTTTTCAATTAGCTCTATGAAAAAATTTGAAAACACATTAGAGAAAGTGGAGGGTAAATAATTATGGAGCTTTTGGGATTAGATATGGTTGCTCAGCAATTACCTGCTATTACAGATGCAGCTGTAATAGGTAATATAAATTTTGGAGTAAATATTAAAAACTGGTTAGTAGCTCAATTGGGCCCGATCTTTTTAGTTGTAGCACTTATTGGAGTAATCGTCTTTGCAGTTAAACGACAAATGGCTGGTTTACTTGGTTGGATAATTGTTTGTGCACTATTATCAGTTTTTGTATTCTCACCAGACGTTTTCAAAGATCTTGGTACAAAATTATATAATTTAGTATTCAAGTAATAAATTAAAAATCTCTAAAAATATTAAAGGGGTTGGTAGAAATGACTCAAAAGCCGACTCGTAAAGAAGTTAGGACATACAACTCGATATGGGATATTCCTAAGAGTTTATACGGGATAAGGGACTTAACTCTCCCTTTCCCAGTTCCTTATAGACAGTTGGGCTTCTTTGTTGGATCTTTACTTTTAATTTTAATTCTAGATCAGTTTTTACCTTTAGGAAATAATGTGTTTTTAAAATACTTAATATTACCAGGTGGAATAGCATACTTCTTTGGCAATGTAGAATTGGATGGAAAAAGCCCACATAAATTTTTATTTCGATTTTTCGTGTTTATGTTCGAAAGTAAGAAGATTAGCCGCTATAAAGATACAACTGGTAATATTGGAAACTATCAATATAAAACCTTAATACGATTCAAGGATGATTCAATCAATAATAAGTAATTAATTAATCTATACGGAAGAATTATTTTAGTCTCATATTCTTCTCTAAGGAGGGTAAAATGAATCAGGTTGAATTTCCAGTCAAATACTTTCACGATAATTTGATTTTTAACCAAGATGGTTCTTGCTGGGCGTATTACGAGGCATACGGAATACCATATGAATTCCGAGGAGATGATGATAAAAATACCTTATTCATGCGCCAACTTGGATTGTTTTGGAATTTCGATGAAGAAAAGCACCTCTTAATGATTCCTGTTTATCAAAACTTTCAGGAAAAAGCCAATGAATTTAAAGGTACAATAAGCGGTGAACTAAAAGAACTTGCAATTGACCATACAGATGATGTGGTACATGAGCTAGAACGAAAATTCGGGAAAAATGCAGTAGAGTACCGATATTTTATTGGCGTGAAATTAAAGGTAAGACACATACAAGAAGGGCTTAAAGAAATGTTGTATACAGCATTTCATACCTTTAAAAATACTGCAGAACAGTTTGGGTTACTTGGTGATACCAAAATACTAAAAACTGATTTGGAGATGTTTAAAAGAGAAGCTAGCGCTTTTAAAAATAAAATAAGAAAACATTTGGCTGTAAGGGCTCTAGAAACTAATGAAACGCAATGGATTATATTAAGAAACTTCTATCGCACATTAGAGGCGCCAGTAACTGCTGGATGGACACCTCCCGTACAAAATGACGACTCTGCAATCATACCAAATCAAGAAAGCTTATTACGTTTATCAGAGGCAGAATTTGATGTTAAAGGAAGACATATTGAAATGTCCCAGATTGGTACCGACGGGTTAGAATATCCAGCATACATGAGCTTTTTATCTACATCTAAAATCCCATATACGATGGAGTTTCCAGACCAAGAGTGGATGTATATGATTCAAAACATAGATTTCCCTATTGAATTAAGTGTCCGTACAGAAAACATAAATCATCGTAAAGCACTATCTAAACTAAATAAGAAGAAAAAGGATTTAGAAGATCAAGAAATGCATGCAAGGGAAAATGCACAAATTGTTGGATTAAACGTGTATGAAGGTGTTCAGGAAGCTACTGAGCTACAAGCCCTTATACAAAAGACACGTATGCCACTAGTTAAGACAGCAGTATCTTTCTGTATATGTGCTGAAGATTTAGATACAATGCGTCGAAATACCAATTCACTTATTTCTATTTATAGAGAGATGATGATTGAACTAGTAAGGCCATATGGAGATCAGTTCCTGCTGTTTAATGAATTTATCCCTGGTGCTAGAAGATATGTAAATGATTATATACACTTTATGGAGCCTGGAGTTCTGGCGGCCGGTATGTTTGGTGCAACACAAGATTTAGGAGATAATATCGGATTTTATATAGGTACAACTGGAATTTTAAACAAAGCAGTTTATATGACACCCTCACTTGCAGCAACAAATACCGTTGCAAATCAAAAAACAAGCGCACTTTCAGTTGCAGTAACAGGAAGTACTGGTTCCGGTAAATCATTTGGAACGAACTTAATTGTTTACCTAGCTGTACTTGGAGGAGCTCAAACACTGATAGTCGACCCAAAAGGTGAGAGGGGGAACTGGACAGAAGATTTACACGGTTTAGAAGGTAAGGTAAACGTAATTACACTTGGGACTGATAGGCGAGATGAAGGGAAATTAGACCCATTTATCATTCATAAACATAGCCGAAAAGATGCAATTGAGTTAGCGATGACAATTCTTACTTTCATTACAGGTATTAAACCAGATAACTCGGAGAAATTCCCGCGCTTAGCTTCAGCCGTAGAATTCGTAGCAGGAATGGAAGAGCCGTGCTTAACAGCTGTGTCTCAATACCTTGAAGATAGTGATGATAAAGTGGATCAACAATTAGCCGCTCATATTCAAGCATTTGAGAATTTATCATTTGCACACTTAATCTTTGGGGATGGAACAAATAGAGATATTGAACTTGATACAGCAGTAAATATCATACAAATTCAACATCTTGACATGCCAGATATTCAAAAAGATCCAAAAGATTATACCTTACAGGAAAATTTATCAGTTAGTATGCTGATGTCTCTATCTTCTTTTGCAAGAAAATTCTTTCAAAAGGATCCTACTAAATTTAAAATTGTTTTATTGGATGAAGCATGGGCGATTATGGGGACTTCTCAAGGGCGAGAGTTGGCTCGGAAGTTAGTGCGTGAAGGTCGTGCATTAAACTCTGCAGTATACTTTGCTACTCAAAGTGCAAGTGATCTTGGGGATGAGACGTTTAAGAATAACATCGGTATGAAGTTCTCATTCCGTAATACAGACAGTAAAGAGATTTCTTCAATCTTAGATTTCTTTGGATTACCTGACAATGAAGAAAATCATGCAATTATTACAAATTTAGAAACAGGTCAATGTTTATTCCAAGACATTCAAGGAAGAACAGGTGTTGTCACAATGGATGTAGTGTTTAAAGATTTATACGATGCATTCGATACAAGACCGAATGCAAGGAAGAATTATAGAAAGTCAAATGATGATGAAAAGCAGGAAGTTAATGCAACCTTTGTCGAAGAAGGGGGAGAAAAAATAAATGTAGGAGTGAGTTAACATGGTAAAAACTAAATTTAAAAAAATTATTCTAACAAGTCTATGTGTAGGTACTCTATTCTTAAGTACGGCATGTGGTAATAGTGAAACAAGTGTAGGAGAAGAAACAGATAAACAGGGACACACTCCAAGAGAAATGATGCTTGACTTTGTAAACGCAGATTTAAGACATGATTATAAAACAATACGTAAATTAGTTGTCGATGGGGAGAAAAATAAAATATTGGATCCTAATAAAGGACCTCAAAATAATTTATCTTATAAAGATTACACAGTAAAAGAATATGTGGTAGATAAGGATACAATTATGTATAACTTTATTTCAAAGAAGCCCCCTAAAAATATCGATAAAGCAGTGAAATGGGTAAGAGTAGTTCGTACAGAAGATGGATTCAAAGTTCGAAGTTATACTGGCCCTGAACGAAATGAAATTGATGAAGTAGCAAATACTAAACCGACAAGTGAGTTTAGTTCAAAAGATTAATAGGTTCCCATAAAGGGGGAGTAACATGTAATGAAAAAGTTTATTACCCTATTGTTATTAATTTGTACTTTGCTTTTAGCATTTAATTTACTTTTTAAAGCTGCACCAGTCTATGCGGAAGAGGAGCCAAGACCTTCACTAATAGACAACATTATTCCGAAAAGCAAAGAGAAATTAAAATTTGAGGAATATCCACCAAGTAGTTATGGCATTGATGTTTATACTCCAGAAGGTGGATTTGGAGAATCTCTTAAATTTTGGAAATGGAAAGATAATATTAAAGAACAAATTGTAGCAACTATTTTTATATTAATTAGTATTGCATGGACAGTAAACCTTGCAATTAGTAGTTTGGTAACAAGTTTAGTAGGCCAATCAATGAGTTTAAATATAGTTGCTGATGTTGGAGATAAGTTGGGTGAGGTAATATCTAAAACATCAGGGTTCAATGGTTCCTGGGGTAATGGAATATATAGTGAACTAATTGGGCTCATGTTAGCTTTACTAGCATGCTGGGTTATCTGGGTAGGTTTTATACAGCGACGTCAGTCGGAGATGCTAGGAGGATTGTTAAAAGCATTAGGTATTTTAGTTTTCACTCTAGGTTTTTTCGCGAACTCAAGTTATATCATCAAAGGATTAAATAATTTTTCAGAGCAAGTAAATAAAACTGTTCTTGATTCATCTCAAAGTATTAGTGGAGCAAGTGAAGGGCATTCAAGTGGTGTCGATTCCATTACAGATTTAACACACACTCTATTAATAAAGCAACCTTATACATTATTACAGTTTGGCACAACAGATATGAAGAAAATCGGTGATGAAAGAATAAAGAAAATGTTAACAACGACAGATCCTGATGAAAGAAAAGCTCTTTTAAAGGATGAAGTTGAGGTTCAGAAAAACCAAACATTGTCGTTAGATGCTACTTTTGAGAGAGGGGCACTCGTATTACTACTAGGTGTTATTAATGCTCCTTTATGGATTGTATTGGGATTATGCAGTATGGCGATGTTATTTTATCAATTAATGTTTATCATCGTAGCGCTAATGTCACCTGTAATGTTATTAATGGCATTAGTACCTGCGTGGACTGGAACTGCTAAAAAGTTCTTAGCTGAACTGTTTAGAACATTGCTTATGAAAGTTGCAATTGGTTTCCTGGTAACTTTAATGTTTTGGGTATCGTCAATTTTGTTCAGTGCTACTGATAAGTATGGATACTTAGTTGTAGCTATACTACAAATACTTTCATTCTTGGGTGTTTGGTTATACCGTAAAACAATTTTCGATGCAATTACTACAGTACCAGCAAGTGCAGGAGCTGCACGGGCATCAGATGCTATGAGTAATATTAGGCAGAAATATCGTGATGTTAAACGTGGATCTAAGACAGTTGGAAGAGGTGTAGTAGTAGCTGGCGCCGCGGGTGTTGCAAGTGCGGCAATGGCCGGGAAAATGGGCAAATCAGGTTATAGTAAGTTTAAGCAGTTGAAAGAAAACTATGCAGATAGAAAAGAAAAGGTAGCAGATGGTAAACGTAAGGAAAAAGAGCAAATGCAAGCAGAAAAAGAAAAAAATATTAATCAAATGAAAAAAGAAGAAAACTTAGGTGTTCGCGATAGAAAAGGAAATCAGGAGCAAGAAAGGGTTCAGGAAGAAGTAGCCGCAACTAAAGAAAATCCAGAATTAGCAGTACGAGAGAAACATCAAGATAATAATCCTGAAGTACAACAGGCAGAATTAAAAGATAAAGAAGAAGATGTAAAGGTGGATGTTAAACCAGTAGCACCATTAAATGAGGAACTAGGTAATAAAGAAGATGTAAAAACTCAAATCAGACCAGCTGCAACTCAAAATAATGGTGGTCTCGAGATTAAGCAAGAAGATGTAAAAGCGGAAGTAAAACCAGTAGCAGCAATTAAAACACCAACGGGTCAAACTAAGTCAACGGATGATAAACCAATTACAACACCATTGCCATCGAATCCGAATGAGAGTAAACCAATTACAACACCACAGTTAGGAACAACACCATTGCCATCGAATCCGAATGAGAGTAAACCAATTACAACACCACAGTTAGGAACAACACCAACACCATCGAATCCGAATGAGAGTAAACCAATTACAACACCACAGTCAGGAACTACACCAACATCAGCGAATCCGATGGAAAGTAAGCCAATTACAACACCACAGTCAGGAACAACACCAACACCAGCGAATCCAATGGAAAGTAAGCCAATCACAACACCACAGTCAGGAACAACACCATTACAGTCGAATCCGAATGAGAGTAAACCAGTCAATACTTCACATGTAAGTACGCCACAAAAACAAGTAGAAGTAAAACCGGTTAATCCACAACAAACTAAAAATGTTCCTAAAGTGAATAATCAACAACATGTAAAAGAAGGAGCAGATATTAAGAAAGTTAACGCAAAAGCACAATCACAACAAGAAGCTTTAAAAAATGTAAAAGCAAAAGAAACCATAAAACCAAAATAATTCAGCTCATGAGGGAGGGTTTATACATTGAGTGCGGAGCCAAATCGCGACTTTGAAAATGAACATCATCCTGAAGCTGAACTAGGGAATGCCAAGCCTGCCTTGAAAAAGGCAGGCCATTCTTTAGGAAAGGCAGCTGGAAAAGGATCCAAAATAGCGGGTAAAGCAGTTGCACAAGTAGGGAAGAAAGTAGCGGTTAAAGTAGCACAGAAGGCAGCAACAGTAGCTGTTGCAAAACCATTATTAATAATAGCCGGTGTGATTCTGGCTGCTGTTGCAGGTTTAGGTATAGTGATATTTTTATTAACTGCTAGTATGAGTGAAGATGAAGTCACTCCTGGAGGAATTGGTGGTCCTTTTGCCCCGGGTACTGCAAGTGTTAGTCCTGAAGTAATGAGATGGGAGCCATTGGTAAGGAAATATGCGGCACAACATGGTATTGAAGCAATGACACCTTTAATTCTTGCTCTTATCCAACAAGAAAGTTCTGGAACACAATTAGATGTAATGCAGAGCTCGGAATCACAAGGGCATCCTCCAGGGTATTTTACTGATCCAGAGGAAAGTATAAAATATGGTTTAATGCATTTTGCTGATTGTCATAAAAAATCAAATGGTGATCAAAATACTACATTACAATGTTATAACTACGGAACTGGCTACGCTAATTATGCAGTTTCGAAAGGTGGATATACTCACGAGAACGCAAGGGCATTTTCTGCAGAGCAATCAGCTAAAAATGGGTATAAATGTGGTTCGTGGCGAAGTGCAGAGGCAGTAGCTAATAATTGGTGTTATGGTGATCCAGACTATGTTCCACATATCATGAGATACTATCAACCTGGTCAAACCCCTGGTGGTTCTGGTGGAATCGCTGGTGGTAGTGTTTTAGGTGATGATGTATTCCAAGCAATTATGGCAGAAGCACTAAAGTATCAAGGATGGCCATATGTTTTTGGAGGGCGAACACCAAATACATCATTTGACTGTAGTGGAATTGTTGAGTATACCTATTCAAGGGTTGGTATTAATTTATTTGGTACTGCACAAACCCAATGGGATAAAACCCAACGTGTTACAGATCCAAAGCCAGGAGATTTAGTATTTTTCCATAGCACTTATGCTACAAGTAACTACATTACCCATGTTGGCATTTATGTAGGAAATAATACAATGTATCATGCTGGTGATCCAATTGGTTATGCTGATTTAGGTAAACCATATTTTCAACAGCATTTTGCGGGATATGGTCGTGTAGTTAGATAATAATGCATGTAATATCTAGCAACTTATGAAACTGCGAAAAGGAGGTAAATCATGAAGAAAATCACCATTATACTAGCAATTTTATTAATAGCTAGTGTAGGTTTTTTAATAAAATTTCAATCTGATAATGAAAAACTTAAAACTGATAATATAAAATTAACGAAAAAAGTGGAAAAGGTTGAGGCACAATACAACGATACGAAAAAGGAATTGTCAGCTCTAAAGAGTAATAATCAACAACAAGTAAAAGAAGCTGCAGAACGATTTCTCAAAGCTTTCCGTACTTACGATACGGGTAAAGGTGAATCATACCTTGCTAATATCGATGCATATATAACACCAAATGCAAAGAAAGAATTAACACCACCAGGTGGACCAACGCAATCTGCTCCTGGAACTGGAGATGAGAAAGAAAAGAAGAAAGTTTCATTTCAATCTGAATACACAGGTGGCGAGTTGTATTATGCGTTCTTAGACACTACTAAAGCTAATATATTAGCGAAGGTGAAAAGTAAAATTACAGTTAATGGTGTTTCATCAGATAATATGTCATTAATGCAAATAAATCTTATCTATGATGGAAATAAGAAGTTATGGCTTGTCGACAAACTTATACCTTTAGCAGATTTAAAAGATCGTATGCCTTAAGTGGTGTACACATATTACATGTAGAGTAATAGAAAAATCCCTCTTAGCATTGTTAATAAGAGGGGTTTTTAGGTGTTTACTGTAACTTTGGAATAATGTCGTACTGTTGTCGCTTTTAAATAAAGTCACGGTATTTATAAAAAAATTGCGATGTTTTGTCCCTTTGGATCTGTTTATCTAAAGAGATGTTTTTATAGTGAAAAGAAGATCTGAACTGAAAGGCGGAACAAGGAACTGATGAGTGGCAATAAAGTTACTCCACTAAAGGGCCATTTTCCGGAATAAAAAAATGAGTATTTATGTTATGATGTGTTCGTATCGGGGGATTTATATGTATGATATTTTAATGATGTCTTTATTTATTGTGTTAACGATTAAGGAGATGAGTGATGAGGATTTTTCAATATCAAGGACAAGAAGAGGATCATTATACAAATATCTTAATGAATATCTTAGCAAGGAATGATTGTAGTTTAGTCGATGATTTCTTAAAAAGTCTTATACCAGAACCTGCACAAAAATTTACCTTTAAACAATTAAAGATAAATACTCGTGTGAAATACTGTCCTCAAGAGGAAAAAGAATACGAGTATATCATAGGTATTGCTCCGTACAAAAAAGCTATCGATAACCGAAATAAATATGAAGATAACTCAGGTTCTATCCCAGATGCATGGATATGTGGTAATAATTTTAATCTCTTATTTGAATTTAAGATTAGAGGTGTACTTGATGAAGCCCAAATAGCAGCGCACCAAAAACTATTAGGAGAGAATGTCAAAATAATTAGATTAACATGGACTGATGTTATATCTGCACTAAAAAAAATTCACACACCCAAAGACTCTATAAGCTACTACTTACTAAATGAATTCCTCTACGTTACAGATAACTTTAAATCGAAACGACGGTCATCAGGTATGCCTACTCAGATTATAAGTAATATCAATAAAGAAGACGAATGCCATTTCATCATAACCGGTAGTAAGAGATTGAAAGTTTATACGGTTGAAATCATGATGAACGGAAAGAAAGAAATCCTACATAGCAACTTAAAGGGGATACAGGAGGCTAGAAGCTGGGTTGCTAATTATGTACATACTCAACATAAACAATTACCTATACTTTTTGAAGGCATGAATACAGAAATATCGGATTATTGCGTTGTACCAGGTAGAGCAGAAAAAAATAATCAGTGGAACCAATGGCGATTAGGAGGGTTTATTAACATTTAGGTCTGAGTCCATATTCTAGTTATTCCATTAAAGGGCGCGATTGTTGAGCAAACACAGGTAGAAAATGATTAAAAAGGGGTAGAGTCACATCGCTATCAAGCTAATAAAAAGAAATGCCCCCTAGAATGAAAAAATACGCTATTCTTTCTGTAGAATCATAGGAAAGGATGGCGTTTTTTATGTCTGTTTTTGTGTATGACGAATGACAACTATTTGCTCAAGAGATTCAAAGTTTTTTATCTCCAAATACCTTACGGGATCTTGCTAAAGATGTTGGCTTTGTACAACGAGCCAGTAAGTACCAAGCAAAAGATTTAGTAGCTTTATGTGTATGGTTGAGCCAAAATATAGCTATGACTTCTTTAACTCAGTTATCTAGCTGTTTAGAAGCATCAACAGAAGTACTCATCAGTCCTGAGGGACTGAATCAACGGTTTAATAAGGCGGCCGTCCAACTTTTACAACACCTACTAGCGAACTACTAAGCAAAAAATTGGCCGCATCTATACCGATTTCTTCTCCATACACTTCTGTTTTCAAGCGTATTCGTATTTTAGATTCAACTGCATTTCAACTCCCAGATATATTTTCATCGGTTTATCCAGGTGCAGGAGGATGCAGCCATACAGCTTGGATAAAAATTCAACTTGAGTATGATTTGTTAAGTGGACAGTTTCTACATATTCATACAGGTCCAGGTAAACAACATGATCGCACTTACGGCTCTCTGTGTGCCCCAACTGTGACAGCGAATGATTTATGTATCCGAGATTTAGGTTATTTTCATTTAAAAGACCTTCAATATATACAAGATAAAGAGGCCTACTATATCTCTCGTATCAAGTCGAATACACGTATGTATCAAAAAAATCCTAACCCTGATTATTTTCAAGACGGAAGAATTAAGAAAGGTACAGAGTATATACAGATAGATATGGAGACGTTAATGAGCTCCCTTCAACCAGGACAAACATGTGAAATAGCTGATGCTTATGTAGGAATGACTGATAAAGTCCCAACTCGTGTGATTGTTCATCGTCTAACAAAAGAACAGCAACAAAAACGATTACAAGATTAAGTTGTAAGAGAAAAAAAGAAAGGAATGAAGTATTCTCCTCGTAGTAAACGACTCAGTGGTATCAATGTATATATGACCAACACCCCTACAGATATTGTCCCGATGGGACAGGTACATGACTGGTATTCTTTGCGTTGGCAAATCGAAATTTTATTTAAAACGTGGAAGTCATTCTTTCAAATCCATCATTGTAAAAAGATAAAACCAGAACGATTGGAGTGCCATTTATATGGTCAATTGATTGCCATTCTACTCTGTTCTTCTATCATGTTTCAAATGCGCCAATTGCTCCTCATGAAGAAAAAGCGAGAGCTTAGTGAGTATAAAGCCATATATATGATTAAAGACTATTTTCTTCTTCTATTCCAAACTATACAAAAAAACATCCAAGAGCTATCAAAGGTGTTACTTCGCCTGTTCAATCCCCTACAGCAAAACGGGCGAAAATCCCATAGGTATGAGAAGAAAACCGTCTTTGATATATTAGGTGTCGTTTATAATTGTACCATGTCTGATAACCAAGCAGCTTAATTCAAAAAAGGAAACCCATTAGGGTTTATTTCGTATGCAAATCTTTAAAGCATCTACGTATAGACTTTCGAAAAAAAGAAACAATCTTGCTTATCATTGACGTTACACGGACTTAGCTTGATAGCGATGTATGGTGACCCCTTATATATACTTTTACTAAAAATATGTAGTGGGAATTGTAAAACAACAACACATTTTCAGTTTTGAAAATACCCAAAATAAGTAATAACAAATGAAAATTTGTCTCGTATGAGTTAATATGAATAGTATGCAACAGTTTCATACATTCATTAATTTAATTAAAGAGGAGAAAATAATGGCAAAAAATATATCAGACATTGCTAAATTAGCAGGTGTCGCAAAAAGTACCGTTTCTCGTTATTTGAATGGTGGGTATGTTAGTGATAAAACAAGAGAAAAAATTGAAGCGATTATTCAAGAAACAAATTTTTCTCCTAATACATTCGCGAGAAGTTTAAAAGCAAAAACAACAAATTTAATTGGAGTTATCGTTCCGCGTTTAGACTCTTTTGCTACGACAAAAACTCTTATTGGAATAGACAATTCACTTCGTGATCAGGGTTATCAAATGCTTGTTGCAAACGCAAATCAAAGGCAAAAAATAGAGATTGAAGCAATTCAAAACTTTGCAAAACAAAAAGTAGCTGGGATTATTTTATTAACAACAAAATTAACAGAGCAACATAATAAAATTTTGAATACATTAAAAATTCCTGTTTTATTCGTTGGTCAACAATACGAAGGTCATTATTGTCTCATTCACAATGATTTTGAGGCAGCGTTTGAATTAGGATCATACATTTTATCACAAGGTCACCGTCATATTGCTTATTTAGGCGTAACGGAAGAAGATGTCTCAGTTGGGGTAAAGAGAAAACAAGGTTTTCAAAAGGCAGTTCAAACTTTCGCTCCATCGTGCAATGTTACGTATTATGAAACAACTTTTCATGTCAAAGATGCAATGGAGCAAGTAGCATGTATTTTGGAAAATAACCGTCCTACTATTATTGTTTGTGCAACAGATAACATTGCTATTGGTGCAATAAAGGTCATTCATGAAAGCAACCTTTCTGTACCAGCAGATATTTCTGTTACAGGATTTGGAGGTTATGATATTTCTGAAATGATTCATCCTAGTTTAACAACTGTTTCATTTGATTACCATTACGCTGGAACGGTTGCTGCTACATCTATCATACAGTTAGTTGAAAATCAAGATATTCCAAAAATAGTAAGTTCAAGATATGCATTAAAAATTCGAGAAAGTATTGACAAAATGTGAAAGCGTTTTATAATTCTTTGTAGAACCGGTTCCGTATTTTGAAAAATGAAGACAGGATTTCTTTTGTATATGAAATACTTGTCTTTTATTTTAACCATCTACGGAACCGGTTCCGTAAAATGAATTAGGGGGAATTTGAATGGATATGAAAGAGACTGCCGCTAGTGTATTACAGCATATCGGTGGAAAAGAAAATGTTATAAGTGCAACTCATTGTGCAACACGTCTTCGTCTTGTTTTAAAAGATGAATCAAAAGTAACACAAACAGAAATTGAAAACATAGAAGGCGTGAAAGGTGCTTTTTCTACAGGTGAGCAGTATCAAATTATTTTTGGAACGGGAATTGTTAACAAAGTATATGAACAATTTGCAAATCTTATCGGCTTATCTGAAATCGATCCTCAAACACATACAGAAGCTGTAAAGAAAAAAATGAATCCGATTGCTCGGTTAGCAAAAGTATTATCAAATATTTTCGTGCCAATCATTCCGGCCATTGTTGCCAGCGGTTTATTAATGGGCTTACTCGGAATGTTGAAGGCGTTTAAATTAGTACCGACTGATCATGCTCTCATTCAATTGCTTGATATATTTTCAAGTACAGCGTTTATTATTTTACCGATTTTACTTGGTGTTAGTGCTGCAAAAGAGTTTGGCGGTAATATTTTCTTAGGAGCAGTCATCGGGGGTATTTTAACTCACCCTGCATTAACGAATCCTTGGACACTTGCGAATGCCAAACCGACAGTATTACATTTTCTTGGTATGGACATTGATATGATTGGCTACCAAGGAACAGTTCTTCCTGTTTTATTCTGTGTATATGTAATGAGTTTAATAGAAAAAAAGTTACGAAAACATGTACCAAATTCTTTAGATTTATTAATTACACCTTTTTTAACTGTTATGATTACAGGTTTTCTATCATTAATTATTATCGGTCCGATCGGTTATAAATTTGGTGATGGTATTACGTACATTTTAAATAATGTATATGAAGTTGCTGGGCCAATTGCTGGATTTATTTTTGGCGGGCTATATTCGACTATCGTTTTAACAGGTCTGCACCATAGTTTCCACGCTATTGAAGCCGGGTTACTTGCAAATAAAGATATTGGTGTAAACTTTTTACTACCGATATGGTCTATGGCAAATGTTGCACAAGGCGGGGCAGCTTTAGCAGTTTATTTTAAAACAAAAAATGCAAAAACAAAAAGTATTGCAATTCCTTCTGCTGTTTCAGCTTTCTTAGGAATTACAGAACCTGCAATCTTTGGTGTGAATTTAAAGCTAGGAAAACCTTTTATTGCCGCAGGGATTGGCGGAGCTTTAGGCGGGGCATACGTTGTGTTTACGAATGTTGTGGCAAATGCCTATGGCTTAACAGGGATTCCGATGCTTACGATTGTGGCCCCATTAGGGATGATGAATGTAGTTCATTATGTAATTGGGTTTGCTATTGCTGTTATTACAGCGTTTATTGCAACAATGCTTCTATATAAAGAAAAGAACTAATGTTTTGAGGTGAACTCCCTATGGATAAATATAGAACAATACGAGAGGCAAAAGGGTGTGAATTGACTTCGCTAGAGAAAATTGCAAATCAAGACTCTTGGAAGCCCACTTATCACATTCATTCGCCATATGGATTAATGAATGATCCAAATGGTGTATCTTATTATAATAATGAGTATCACGTGTTTTATCAGTGGTACCCATTTGCTCCTATTCATGGAATGAAACATTGGGCGCATGTAAAATCTAAAGACTTGATTCACTGGGAACGTATGCCTGTGGCAATTACTCCTACTGAAAGTTATGAATCCCACGGTGCGTATTCTGGAGGAGCTTTCGTAAAAGATGACATACTTCACTTGTTTTATACAGGAAATGTAAAACATACCGATGGCTCGCGTGACGCTAATCAATGTGTTGCTTTTATGAATAAACAATATGAGGTTGAAAAAGCAGAATATAATCCAATTATTCGGAGTGTTCCTGCTGGATATACGGGACATGTTCGTGATCCTAAAATTTGGAAGTTTGATGATTTTTATTATATGTTGCTCGGCGCACAACGGGAAAACGAAACAGGTACACTTCTTATCTATAAATCAGAAGACTTGTATGATTGGAAGTTACAAGGAGAACTACAAACAAATTTAAAAGATTTCGGCTTTATGTGGGAGTGTCCGGACTATTTTCATTTAGATGGAAAAGATATTCTTATTTTTTCTCCGCAAGGTATTCAAGCAACAAAGGATAGCTATCAAAATGTTTATAATGTTATTTACGCCATTGGGACATTAGATTTAGAAAATTTATACTTCCACGTTGATTCTTATTATGAGTTAGATAAAGGGTTTGATTTTTACGCACCGCAAACATTGCAAGATCCCGCTGGACGCCGCATTATGTTTGCGTGGGCGGGATCAAGTGAAATTACGTATCCTTCAGATGATTTTATGTGGGCACATTGTTTGACGATTCCACGCGAGTTAACTCTTGAAAATAACGTGTTAAAACAACGTCCTATTTGTGAATTAAAGAAATTACGTACATCTTCTAAAACAGTGTCAGGTTGTTTACAGAATGAAACATATGTATTAACTGACCTTTTCAAAGAACACTCCTACGAATTAGAAGTACGATTACAATCTGAAAAGGCAAATGTTTTTGGTATTTCCTTATTCCATTATCATGAAGAGTCATTTCCGATTACTTTTCAGCGCGATCAAGGGATCGTTTCTATTGAGCGCGGAAGCTTTCATCACCGCTTTGGAGGAGAATATGGTTACAAACGCTGTAAACACATTCCGATCCAAGATACAATGGAAATGCGTATTTTCGTAGATCAAAGCATTGTTGAAATCTTCCTATGTGATGGAGAAACTGTGTTTACATCACGAGTATTCCCTCGTAAAGATATAGGGTACAACATCTCTCTTTTCTCAGATGAAAAGATGGAATTTCATATCACACAATACAAACTTGGGAGAGGATTGGAATGAAACAAGTATTTTGCATCGGTGAATTATTAATTGATTTTATTTGTTGTAATACACATGTACCATTAGCAGATGGAGTACACTTTGAAAAAAAAGCTGGCGGAGCCCCCGCGAATGTTGCTGCAGCAATTACAAAATTAGGCGGAAAGGCTTCATTCATTGGACAAGTCGGAAACGACCCTTTTGGAGAATTTCTAGAAAAAACATTGCAAGAAAACTGTGTTGATACTTCTATGCTTATAAAAGAAAACCAAACGACATTAGCTTTTGTCTCTATTGATCAACATGGTGAACGTGACTTTACTTTTATGCGTGGCGCTGATGGAGAATATCAGTTTCATAAAATTGATTTTTCTAAAATGCACAAGCATGATATCATTCATTTTGGGTCAGCGACAGCTTTGTTACCTGGGCATTTAAAAGAAACTTATTTTCAGCTGCTACAATATGCAAAAGAACAAAACCACTTTATTTCTTTTGATCCAAACTATCGTGATGCATTAATTACAGATAAACAGCAATTTTGTGAGAATTGCTTAACTTTCATTGCACAAGCCCATTTCGTAAAAGTAAGTGAAGAGGAAGCAATCATGCTTTCTAAAGAAACAAATATGAATAAAGCTGCACAGTTTTTACTTGCAAAAGGCGCAATGGTAGTTGCGATTACACTTGGAAAACAAGGTACACTTCTTGCAACTAGTGAAGGGGCTGCTATTATTCCTTCTATTAATGTGAAACAGGTAGATTCAACTGGTGCAGGAGATGCGTTCGTAGGTGCAATGCTTTATCAACTTTCTAAAGAAGAAAATCTATTTGACTTTAACTTTGAAAAACTTTGTACATTCGTTGCATTTGCTAACAAAGTTGGAGCAATTACGTGTACAAATTACGGAGCTATTCAATCCTTACCAACATTAGAAGATATCATTAAGTTTGGATGAATATTTTCTAATAAAGGGTAATCTGTTTTTTATTTCTCACATTTTAAAGGTGTAGTATCTTGATTGAATACTGCACCTTCTGTTAATATGAATTCTATTCTCAGAAATTATCAGTAATTTCCTCATAGGGGTCACTTTACCTGCCCATCAACTTAAGAACGAAAACAAAATGAACTTTCGTTCATATAAGCTAAAAAACTCTTAAAATATTTTGTGTCCTTAAAAATGAGCATACCAAATAAACCTAAATAGGTATCATTTTTTAAAATTATGCAACTTTCTTTTGTTTTTTAAATTCACTATACTCATAAACAACACCCATAATATCAAAGACTGTTTTCTTCTCATATCGATGAGATTTCCGTCCATTTTTCTGTAGGAGGTGGAACAGACGAATTAGAATCTTTGTTATTTCTTGGGTGTTTTGTTGTATAGTTTGATACAACAGATATAAATGATCTTGAATTATTCCAATTTCCTTATATTCACTTAATTCTCTTTTCTTTTTTTGTAAAAGGGGTACCACCCCATCGCTATCAAGCTAATAAAAAGAAATATCCTCAAAATGAAAAAAATACGTTATTCTTTCTGTAGAATCATAAGAAAGGATGGCGTTTTTTATGTCTGTTTCTGTGTCTGACGAATTACAACTATTTGCTCAAGAGATTCAAAGTTTTTTATCTCCAAATACCTTACGGAATCTTGCTAGAGATGTTGGTTTTGTACAACGAACCAGTAAGTACCAAGCAAAAGATTTAGTAGCTTTATGTGTATGGGTGAGCCAAAATGTAGCTAGGACTTCTTTAACTCAGTTATCTAGCTGTTTAGAAGCATCAACAGCAGTACTTATCAGTCCTGAGGGACTGAATCAACGATTTAATAAGGCGGCCGTCCAACTTTTACAACACCTACTAGCCGAACTATTAAGCAAAAAATTGGCCGCATCTATGCCGCTTTCTTCTCCACACACTTCTGTTTTCAAGCGTATTCGTATTTTAGATTCAACTGCATTTCAACTCCCGGATGTATTTTCATCGGTTTATCCAGGTGCAGGAGGATGCAGCCATACAGCTGGGATAAAAATTCAACTTGAGTATGATTTGTTAAGTGGACAGTTCCTACATATTCATACAGGTCCAAGTAAACAACATGATTGCACTTCCGGCTCTCTGTGTGCCCCAACTGTGACGGCGAATGATTTATGTATCCGAGATTTAGGTTATTTTCATTTAAAAGACCTTCAATATATACAAGATAAAGAGGCCTACTATATCTCTCGTATCAAGTCGAATACACGTATGTATCAAAAAAATCCTAACCCTGATTATTTTCAAGATGGAAGAATTAAGAAAGGTACAGAGTATATACAGATAGATATGGAGACGGTAATGAACTCTCTTCAACCAGGACAAACATGTGAAATTGCTGATGCTTATGTAGGTATGATTGATAAAGTGCCAGCTCGTGTAATTTTTCATCGATTAACAAAAAAACAGCAACAAAAACGATTACAAGATCAAGCTGTAAGGGAAAAAAAGAAAGGAATGAAGTATTCTCCTCGTAGTAAACGACTCAGTGGTATCAATGTATACATGACAAACACCCCTACAGATATTGTCCCGATGGGACAGGTACATGACTGGTATTCTTTGCGTTGGCAAATCGAAATTTTATTTAAAACGTGGAAGTCATTCTTTCAAATTCATCATTGTAAAAAGATAAAACCAGAACGAGTGGAGTGCCATTTATATGGTCAATTGATTGCCATTCTACTCTGTTCTTCTATCATGTTTCAAATGCGCCAATTGCTCCTCATGAAGAAAAAACGAGAGCTTAGTGAGTATAAAGCCATATATATGATTAAAGATTATTTTCTTCTTTTATTCCAAACTATACAAAAAAACATCCAAGAGCTATCAAAGGTGTTACTTCGCCTGTTCAATCTCCTACAGCAAAACGGGCGGAAATCTCATCGATATGAGAAAAAAACGGTCTTTGATATATTAGGTGTCGTTTACAATTGTACCCTGTCTGATAATCAAGCCGCTTAATTCAAAAAAGTGAAACCCGTTAGGGTTTATTTCGTATGCAAATCTTTCAATCACCTACACTTGCCCTTTAGGGAAAAGAAACAATCTCGTCTAAAATTGACTTTGCATAATCTTAGCTTGATAGCGAGGGGGTAGAGTCAGGAAAATGCGTATTTACAACAATAAGCATTTTGATACAAGTCTTATGAGACATTATAAAGTCTAATTTAAAGGTGATTTGCTTATGTACCAATAGGTGATTTTTTGGAGAAAAATATTGGGGATGTAGATTTTTTTAAACAAGTAGTAAAAAGGATTTGCAACCAATAAAGTAATAAGGTTTACTTCAGTAAAATAAGGTATATTATATTTGTTGGATAGATTCTCTTTAAAGACAAGAAAAGTAGGTGAACAAAGTGGGAAAATATCAATTGGATTACAAAGGTCAAGTAGCTGTGGCAAAGTTTCATGAGAAACAGACGCCTGCCAAATTTGATAAAAAGCAGCAACTTGAAAAATTGCGTGCGGAGTATTTGAAAAAGAAGCAAAAGCAAACAGATAAATAATATGTTGTGTTTTTCCTAATTTTCTGTATATAGAGCAAACAAACACAAGAAAATAGGTAAGTTATTCATCGTTCAAATATATACAGGCTATTTTTTCAAACCTCATACTTAATGAACTAAAAAAGTCGATTCCTTGAGATGGAAATCGGCTTTTTTAATAAGTGACATTTCCTTAACGTTGTAAATCCGCATTTTCCTGACACTACCCCATACCCATTAACTTAAGGGCTTAATGTCCCCACATAACGATAAAAATAAACTTGGTTGCCATAAAAGACATCACGTTTTCATTCTGAAAGTATTATAAAAGTTTAACTTTTATATAGCAGGTACCGATTATTAAAGAAATAATGCAATAAGATTAATTGCTACATCAATCAAGATAATGTATATAAAAAACACCTAATCCCATTCTCTTGCTATATTTTTAGTTAACCCACTTGACTATAACGCAACGTCATAGTGCATAATTTTAACTATATTAAATAAGGAGTGAAAGAAATGAATATAAAATCATTACGGTCAGATAAAATATATCGAAAAATTTTACAAGCTCCAAAAGAGGAAAAGGTTGAGTTATACAGGAAAGAAATGTTGGCTCCGTTTATGGGGAAATGGGAAATTCAATATGTTCCTTTTAAAGCTGAGGAGCCAAATGGTTTTGATGTTATTACATTGAATAATATAATGAGCATTTCTCCTAATCAGATTACAAATGAGATTACACCAGAACTAGAATTGATTTCGTCTGATTCTTTTTGGTCTGAGTGTAAAGAAGTTGTTAGGAAAAGCCTTCATTTATTTAGAGAGCATGATGTGAACCTTCGTGTATCTGATTACTTATTCACGATTCTATTAGGGAATCCCAATAGTCCTTCATTAATGTTAAATGAAGGATATAGTGGTGATGGAGGTATTCCTGGCTATATTTTGTGTACATTTGTGCCAAATGAATACACAATCCCTCGAATGAAAGCTGCTTTAGCACATGAATGTAATCATAATGTTCGATATCAATTTATTCAGTGGGACCATACGGTTACTTTAGGTGAATTAATTGTTAGTGAAGGTTTAGCAGAAAATTTTGCTACTTCTATTTTTGGGGAAGATCTACTCGGACCTTGGGTATCGAAAACAACTATGGAAATGCTTAATAGACGGATTAAACCTGTGCTCAAGGATCAATTACAATTAACAGGATTTGATAAAATTGCACCGTATCTTTATGGTGACGAATTAGCAAAACTTCAAAACTATATACCAGTCAATATGCCTTATGCTGCTGGTTATGCCTGTGGATACTATTTAATTAAATACTATTTAGAAAAAACAGGTAAAAATATCTTTGAAGCCACAATAACTCCTGCCAATCAAATACTAGATGAAATAAAGGAATTTTGGGATGAAGAAACAATTTTTAACGGTTAAAGATATTGTGCAAATTACAGGCATAACAAAAAGAACCTTACAATACTATGATAAAATAAATTTATTAAAGCCAATTTACTTAACGGAAAATGGTTATCGACTCTATGATAAGAACAGTTTAGCAAGACTTCAAATGATTCTATTTTTTAAAGAAATGGACTTTTCTCTAAAGGAAATTGCGGAAGTTTTGAAACTTACGAGAGAAGAACAGCTGCAATTATTAAAGAAGCATAACCAAACTTTATTGTTAAAAAAACAACATTTAGAAACAGTTATTACTGCGGTGGATGAGTATGTATCAGGAAAGGATATCTACAATTTAAATATTTTTAATAATTCATCTATTTTGCCGTTACAAGAACAATATGCTCATGAAGCGAAATTCATCTATGGAGAAACAGAAAAATACAAAGAATTTGAGGAGAAACTGAAAGAACTCTCTCCTAGTGAAAAAGCGAACTTATTTCACGAATTCGAACAAAAAATGGAAAGGGTGTTTAGAAAAATTGCTTCCTATATTAATCAATCACCTTCTTCCGATGAAGTACAGCAATTAATTGTAGAGTGGAAAAGTTATCTCGAACAATCTATTGTATGTGACTCTGAAATGTTGACATGTATTGCAAATACTTATAAATTTGATAATCGATTTAAAAATTATATAAATCAATTTAGTAATGAAGACTTAGCTGAATTTTTATATAACGCCATTATACATTATATCAATCAAAAGAAGCATTAAAGTCGTACTTTTATAATAGGGGGCACCTTACATTGCCATTAACTTAAGAACAGAATTAAAATAAGCTTTCGTTTACCAAAATAAAAGCATTTAAAAAAGGAGTATTTTCTTATAAATGTGCATGCTAAATAAGCCCTAGCTAGGTCTAAAAATTATACAGTTTTCTTTTGTCCTCTTAATCCAGTATACTCGTAAACAACACCCAAAATATTCACATATGGGTGAGTTTTTCGTCCGTTTTAGCTAGAAATATGTCCATAAACTGTGTATATAAATCATGGAGGGTAGTTCAAAATCTAGAACTGGGATTCGTATCGTAAATAAAGGATATTTTTGAAAAAAATTAACAGAATCCATTGTGAAATGTTTGTTATGTTAGAGTTTCTTTAAGTTCCTTTTATGAAAAACTGTATTTTACAAATACTACAAGTTCATTTAGGTGAAATAATAATGGAAAACCGCCGTTGTATAATCAATTTATTATGAGCATGCAAGGAGGCTTGTTAGGAGTGAAAATAAGCGAACTAGCACGATTGACTAATGTCAGCATACGATCTATCCGGCATTATGACAATAAAGGACTTCTAAACGCCGATAGGTTGGAGAACGATTACCGGGATTTCGACGAATCGGCCATAGAACGAGTCAAAGCGATTCAGTTATACTTGAAGCTTGGATTAACAGCAGATGAAATTAAAGCGTTGTTCAAGAGCGAAGCGGCAAATCCTGACGAGTATGAATATTGCGAGGAGATGCTGGAAACGTATGAAAAGAAGCTAAGCAATGTGAATTATCAAATCGAAGCACTTCATGGATTAAAGAGATTACTGGAGAGGCAAATCGCTTTAACGATTAAGAAAAAGAGAACTGTTTAATGTAGACATGGCCCCTGAGCATGATGAATCGCTCCAGGGCCATTTTTGTTTGTGTTGACATTGACACTAGTGTAACCCTTTATGATTTACTTAATTTCATCTGAAAGGGGTTTTTCCATTGAAAAGTAATAGCCAAAATGAGAAAAATGGTTCTGAAACTATAAACGCGGTTGGGAACCGAAAATCGGTAACAGTCATAGGACTAGGTCCGATGGGTCAGGCGATGGCAGGCGTTTTTCTGGAGCAAGGGTACTCCGTGACCGTGTGGAACCGGACTTCAAGTAAAGCAGATCAGCTTGTAGCAAGAGGAGCCATTAGGGTGTCCACGGTCAACGAGGCATTAGCTGCTAACGAGCTGGTAATCCTTAGCCTTACAGATTACAATGTGATGTACTCTATTCTGGAACCGGCTTCTGAGAATTTATTCGGTAAGGTGCTCGTTAACTTGAGTTCGGATACCCCGGAAAAAGTTCGCGAGGCGGCTAAATGGTTGGAAGACCGTGGAGCATGGCATATTACTGGAGGGGTGCAAGTTCCACCGTCAGGCATAGGTAAATCGGAATCTTACACATACTATAGTGGTGAGCGAGTGGTCTTCGAGGCTCACAGGGAGACCTTGGGAGTGTTAACAAGTACCGATTATCGGGGCGCGGACCCCGGATTAGCCATGCTATACTACCAGATACAGATGGATATATTCTGGACGGCAATGCTTAGTTACCTTCACGCTCTTGCAATCGCTAACGCGAACGGCATTACGGCGGAGCAATTCCTACCATACGCTTCAGCGACAATGTCGTCACTGCCAAAATTTATAGAGTTCTATACCCCGCTTCTCGATGAGGGTGAGCACCCTGGTGACGTGGACAGACTCGCAATGGGCTTGGCGAGCGTTGAGCACGTTGTTCATACTTCCCAAGAAGCCAGCATAGAAATCGCCTTGCCAGCAACTGTTCTGGAAGTCTTCAGGCGCGGCATGAAGGCTGGTCATGCCAATGATAGCTTCACCAGCCTCATTGAAATCTTCAAAAATTCCGATATTCGTTCATAAAAAATAGGCCATTCCTTTCGGGATGGCCTTTAAAGGGGCGCTGAAACATCGCCATCATTTTTGAGAAAAACACGCTAAGCAAAAAATACAATGAGTTGCCTATATGGATAGATCATTTACATAATTATCGTTAGCGGAAGTTGTTTCAAATTCATCCTCATTTAAAGAGGTATCCCAAGTATATCTTTTTACTGTTTGGAGTGACACTCCAAACAGTAGATTTTTCCTTCGCTATCAAGCCATTTCTTTATTTCAGTCATACCAGCATAATGAGGATAGTGTAGCTCTACATAAACACGTTCTCCGCCTTGAATGTTTTTTTTGCAACTTACACATTTAGGTTTTACTCTTAACATGATATATTTTCCTCCTTTTTTTAATTGTATCATTTGGAAAAAACGATTTGCTAAGGTTTTTGGCTATATATGATATTCATGAAAGGTTAACATAACGTCTTATTATAGGGATTCAATATATTTAGAAGACTATTAAAAGTCCTCTAGTTTGTTTAACTGGAGGACTTAGTTACAAGAAGATAAATGGGTATCACTTTTTTGTTTTATTTTTTCTCACTAACTTTAAGCCGTTTTGCACTTCCGAAAAATGCGCTCCCAATTATGAATATAACGGAAGAAATATACATTGTTATCCCTGAATATTTATTATCAAGTATTGTAGTATTAAGTAAATTAATAAACATCATCAATATAAATGAATCTATTAATATACTTCATTTATGCCCCTCCCTTACTTTTTTCGGCAACTTCTATGTAATAAATAAGGTAAGTTGCAGGTTTAGTGAAAAAACAAATGAAAATTTTAGAAAATACTTCTAAAAAACTTAGTTTCCTAGTTAAAAGTAACAATAATTCAAGTAGAAGTATTATTTTTGAACTTTATAAATATTGAACAAGGGAGAGGAGATATTTTTATGGATTCAAAAACTTATGAAAAGCTACAGGGACTACGTAGATATAAAGAGCCAATTCAAGCAGTATTGAGAACGGTTAAAAGACACGATAAAGAAGATCCAGATACTGAATATGCTGAGTTTGCCCTTGAAAATGGTAAGATTATAGGTATTTGTAAAAAAGAAGACTTCTCTGATTACTCTTTTAGAAGTATTACTCAATTCACAGGTAATATTTTTAATGTAGTAATTACACAAATGTCTGATGAACTGGATATAAATAAAGTACAGGTTTCAGTAAAAGAAGCTAGCAGGAGATCGGCAGATGCGTTAATTCGTGAGTTAATAGAATTGGAGCAAGATGAAAGACTGCAAGAGCCAACCTACGAAGCAGAAGTAACCGGATACAATATGAATGCTCAGGTTCCAACCATATTCTTACGCATCAATGGTGCGGAATGCTTCATGAAATTACATGAACTAAACTATGGAAGAGTGTATAAAAACGCTGTGGATCGCTATGCACCAATTGGTGAACGTATCCCAGTTAAGGTTCTACAATTTAATCCAGAACAGCGACTAATCCACGTTTCTAGAAAAGCTGCCGTGGAAAATCCTTATCAGTTATTATCTGAATTAGCTGAAGGGGATACAATTGTAGGAAGGGTTGTAAATGTTGACCCGCGTTTTGGTGTTTTTGTTGAATTGGACCAAGGCTGCACAATTAAAGGAATTGTCCCTAAAACAATCGAACAGCCAGTATTGGATGACGTAGTAAGTATGAGAATTGTAAGTGTGGATGTGGAAAAAGAGAGAGGGTCGGGGGTTATCTTTAAGTTTCCATTTGGACGCAAAAAAATTAACGATCCAACGGCGTTTTTATATAACTAATGAGTGCGCCGCAGGTTTCCGTACAAGAGAATGGAAAGGCGGTTCAATATTGGCTTAATAGGGACGAATCGTTATCACTTTGGGATGACCCCTCTTTGCAGGGGGGACCAATTCTTCCAGATAAATTCAAACCACTCACAGATTTACGTAGTATTTATGACAGAATTAATTCAGGTTTTATAAATGAAAAAGACAATTTAATATTAAAGCTTATTTGGGATTCATTAGCGATTACTGAAGCTCAAATTAAAAATTTTGTGGAATCTAAAATTAGTAGATCACAGGTTTCAGAATCGCTGAAAAAACTGGTACTGTATGGATTTGTTAGTCGATGGGAGATAAAATCGGGGCTATTTCCAGATCAGCCCAAAACCTCTGCTCCAATCACTTTAAATACTGCTGGTCATTTGATGATGTGGGCTTATCATAACCGTAATACAAACTATTCTTTAAAGCCAGAACAGTGGTTAAGACTTGGAGTAGCAGGGGTACAAAGATTTGTCACTATGAATCAAATAAAATATGAGTTTGCAGTAGGTCAACAGTTATTAAAAAACTGGTGCTGGTATCCAAAGTTAAAAGGTACTGGTAATGGATATAATCCAATTGCTGTTGGAGAAATTAAAACTCCAATTGGAAATCAAAACTTCATATTTGAAAGGGTACAACAAGGTCAGCGATATGCACAACATTTAAAATCGCGATTGAAAATTTGGGAAGGTCAGATTCAAAATGGACCAAATAATTTATTGAATTTCGAAAACACGAAGAGTTTACCAGGAATTTTTATATTATCTATATCTAATCTCGCTTTAGCAGAACATGTTAGAAAGGAGCTCATGTTAGACTTACGAAAGATTCCTATAATGCTCGTAATAGACGAATGCATTCACAATGAGGGATTCGCAAAATCTTTTTATATCTCGACACAAAACGGAATTCAGCAAGCACCATTACCATTTTTGAGATAACAAGAGCTGCTTCAGGTAAATATGCTGAAGCAGCTTTTTGCCGTTAAAAGCAAAGTAGGTAACAGTCTTTATGGGATACTAAGGAAAATGGCGGTGCTTTAAATGATTAATAAGAAATGTAGAAAAAACTGATAATTAATATGTATCTATTGGTTCGATACAGTAATCCATAATAATAAAAATATTTTATTATTATGGATTAGTACTTCCTAACTTTACGTTGTATTTTTGAAAATAAGAACCGAAGTGAAAAGGGCTGATACTATGTTCTTCAAAAGACTAAGCGAATTAAAAGACTAGAAGAAAAGGTATTGCAGCTAGAGAAAGAACGAGATGAAGCACAAGAATTAGCACTAGAAACTCTTATGAAACCTCAAGCCTTAGAATGGGGGGAAGAACAAAGGTCAAAAAATACAATAATTGAAGAAGTATAAACAAAAAGATTTACTAATAGTGTCCGGTGAAAATAAAGGTGTTTAATAATAAACTCAAAAAAACTTGTTGTTATGTAGTTAAAATAAACAAATCAAAAGGTTCTGTTGCAAAGTTTTTTACCAGATAAAAAGTTGGGATGATTACAGATGGATTTTATGCAATCGTTAGTAAGTGTTGTAATTCGTTGAACTTCGTTTTTTGTTTATATAGGGCATGAATGGTTTCGATTCCTTTGATGGTACGTGAAGCATGATGAAGGCTTTGAAATCCAGAGGATCTAGTAAACCGACGTTTTACATGCCGATGAGCCTGTTCAATTGCATGATAAAGATAACACCACTCTTCTTTGACCTTGATATAAGTCTCATCTAAATGCCAAGAAAAATGTACAGATTTATTTTTCCAAATTTGGTAGATCAAATTTCTATATTTGTGAATCCATCGCATGATCGTTGTTGGGTGAACCGAAACACCACGTTCTTTCGAAATTTCAGAGACATCACGATAGCTTAAGGGAAAACGACAGTAGTAGCCGACAGCTACCAAAAAAATATCTTTCTTGAACTGTTTTCCTTTAAATTATTCCATTTGTTATGCTCCCGTTCATTTTTTTCCAAAGTGTACTCGAGTTTCGAAAACTTTGCAACGGAACCCACTATGTTTAAAGAAAGATATGACGTTGTAAAAAATGGGATCTTCAATCTGTTCGAATAGGGGTTATGAAATGTTAAATTATGGTTTGGAACATAATTGTATGGTATTATTATATAGAAAATTACAAATGTTCGTGAACTTTAGAAGGGGATTTTTATGAAAACTATAAAAAACAAACTGTATTTCAGCATAGATACTATAGGAGCTATGATTTGTATTATCATGCTTATTATTAGTCTTGTTAATTTTAGAACATGAATACATCCATTTTTATTTTGTACATTCGGATTAATATTTTCACTTAATGTAGTGAATACTCTTAAGGGAAATAGACATAAATAGGGGAAAATACGGTAGTATTTATAATAACTTATTGGGTATACAAATTAAATGAAACTTTGAAATAAAGTATCGGTGTTAAAACAAAGACATCATGCCTTGCCCCTTTGGATTTTTATATCTATAGGGGCATTTTATAGTGAAAAGGGTTGTTTTGAATACTCGTTTTAATGAGTGAGTTCTTTCTAATTGAACGAAAGAAGTACGCTATTCAAAAGATTGCTTTACTTTAATATTTATACTGTATTCTAGCAAGGAACGTTTCTTATGTAAGGAAGGGGTATGAGGAATTATATGAAAAGAATGAAAAATATATGGTTGTTAGTGTTATGTTTCTTATGTTTGAGTGGATGCAATTATGAAAATGAAGATCAGGTGAAAAAATATATAAAAGAGAAATATGGGCTCGATGTTGTTGTAACAGATTGGGGCGGGATAGATGAAGGAAATATGGGACATACGTATCATACTGTTCAAGCAAAAGATAATAAAAATATTCAATTTCGAGTAGAGGTAAATGGCATCTTCTATTCCACAATACAAGGTGATGAATATGAATATGGGAAAAACACATACGAGGAATATAAGAAATTCAAACCTGTTCTTGAAGAAATGAAAAAGTTAGGTTACGAGGAATCTGAAAATAAAAATGTTGTGCAATATATAGTAGATTATAACAATGCAGCAGGAAAACCAACAGATGAGTTGTTATTAACCTTAAAAACGAGTAAGGAAATCGATTATAGTCAATTTGAAACAATAGAATTAGATCGTTTACATACACTATTCCAACTCATTCAAAAGAGTAATAGAAAGATAACAGAGCTTGAAATTGAGGATCATAATGGTAAATCGATTGGTCTTCCTTTCGAAAATGTGCAAAAGGATATAACGAAAGAAGAACTTCTACTAACAATGAAAGACACAGTAAGCAGTTATTGGACATATATGATTGAAACACAAACAAAAGTCTTTGAAAGATTAAAAGAAATTCCAAATGACCGCTTTGTAATTAAAGATATTACTTGTGCACATCCGAAGGAAGGGAAATGTCCAAAATATGAAGCTACGATAGTTTTTAATGACAGTTCTATGGAGTATAAAAATGATCCCGATGTAATGGAGGATCTGACAAAGGTGGTCACGATTTTTAAAGAAGAACTACATAACGAGAAATTTGATATATTTATATCCAACAAAGATAGAACAAGTTATTCACGCTGGCTAACGTCAGAGGAAATTCAAAATAGTAATAACATCATCGAACTTATAAAATAATTGTATATCAAAAATAACATGTAATAGTTTTTTAATAACTAACATAACCATATAACTCTTAAATGATAGATGGTTATGTTAGTTCTAATTATTATATTTTCAAATGAAAGTCGTATCGTTTGAAAGAGTATAGAGTTGTGAATTAAGTTGTACTGTTTATAAAAGTTGTACCGTTTTGCATCATTGGATAAAACTCCGTAAGCTCTAATCAAAATGTATTCCAAACCAAAAATTAGAACAATATCTATTCTAAAACAAAAAAATAGGATGAATCTATATAAATTGTGATTAGATAGTATATGCAATGTTGAAAGTATTATTTGTTATAGGAGGCAGGTGTACTGAGAGTGAAGAAAGTAATAGCAACTCTATTTATATTAGGATTTAGCGGAATATTACTATATTTATTTACTGATATTTTTACAAAAATACAAATCCATAAACCAGTAGGAGATGACTTAAAAGAACAGTATGGGATAAAAGATGGGGATTTTAAAATACTCTCTGCACATGATAACCGACTTGGAGGAACAGGTATTCAAACTTATATAGAAATAAAAAAACCATATTATACCACTACGTATGTAACTGTTGACCGAAATTCTTATAAGATAGATGAAGATGATGATAAGAGTGTCTTCTTAGATATATTTAAAGGCGCTTATGTCCAACAACATAGTGAAGTTATAAAACAATCAAATGAAATTATTAAAAAATATAACTTATTAAGTGAATCAAATGACGCATTTGATAAGGAGAAACAAAATTTCTATTACTATTTAAACTTTACTATCGATGAACAACAGGAAAAAGAATTGCTTGCAAAGTTTAAACAAACCCAACAATTAGATACGAAAAAATTAATTAAAACTTTAAAAATGAATGAATCTAAAATCAATTCTTATCATATGGGAGTAGTGAACTTTAATTATTATTATAATGTAGAAAAAAACAAGGGAAATATACCAGATATCCTTAGCATTATGAATGATTTTCACAGAGGTAATGTTTTAACAGAAGGCATTTACAATATAGTATTGCAACCAAGTAGCTCTTCAGGTATGGATTTTGGCAAGGAGAGTTATGTTTTGTTTAGCGTAGATAAATCAGGTGAATTTAAGGTGATTAAAAAAAGTGAACATGGAAGATGATTCACACATGGCCCAGTACCAGGGTTGCTGTAAAGTGACAAAAAAGTTGTTTGATTTACAATAAAATCGTTTAAAAAATATTAAGGTTGTTTAAAAAATACGAGTCATTCTATTCAACAGTCGGGCCATATTCTTGAATAACATATTTGAAGGAATTTATTCTAGAAGAAGCTATTGAGAAAGCTTTAACTTAAATTAACTGGTGTTTTATCCCAAGTAAAATGATACAATTTCAAAAAAACACCGAGCAAAGGGGAAGAGAAAAATGAGGTTTTGTATGGACTTTGGTGATACGAATTTTATAGGAGTAGCGAACACTAATAAATACGAATCATTTGTAGATGAAGATTGGGAGTTAGATAATCTCTTGCAACATTTTGGAGATGAGATGAAGCAAGGGCATATTTTAGTTTTTCAAATGACTGAAGAAGGAATTGAACATTCTTGGAGAGTAGAGGTTAGAAAAGGGACAGAAGAAATAACTCATAAATGCTTTAGGAAAGCGGTAGGGCATATAGAAGTAACAGAAAATCAACTATATTTAGTGGATTATGACTGTCTTACAATGGCTGCTCAGTTTCAAAATCACAAAGTACCTGATCAAAATTGTTCCAAATATAAGATTGAAATAGAAAATGGCTTCTATGAAGTTGAGGTGGTTCAATATTATAATGTAGATGAAGATGAATATGTAGGAGCAAGCGAAACGGATATTTTGTTAAATTTCATAAAGGTATCGGCCAATGAACCAATAGCTGAAAGGGTATTTTGGTGTACATATTAAGTTGATAAGAGGGGACTATACCCCTTTTTCTTGAAGTAACGGGATAGCTTTAGAAAAATAACTAGAGTGTTTATTTTTGCGGTGTTTTTCCATTATTAAGCAATCGGGTGCTATTGTGGAATAAAACTTGAATTTTCAAATGACTTTATTGTTATATTTTTTAGTGTAGTAAAATATCTTACATCAAAAATTAAACAACTATATTTTTAAACAGTCCTAAATTTAGAACAGGGTTATGCTTGTTTGGGTTTTTAAAATTAAATAGCTGTATTGTCATTTTACAGTTTCTTTAACTAAGGGTAAAGTAATGCTGGTACTGGGCCTACATATAAAGTTTAAAAAGTACGAATATCAAATAAATCCCAACTGCATAAACGGGCGTAATTGTATAGGAACATAAACAGAAAGTGAACAAACTTTTTTATAAAAACTGTTCACGCAATCCTAAGGAAAGAGTTGGTTTTAATCAATCTTTTTTTAAATCGATTTTTTTGTGAGTCATATAATGTGAGTTGGTAAGAGGTTTTTAATCAAACTTTATTTTAAAACAACATTTAAAAGGAGTGAAAAATGAATACAATTAATAAAATCTTAAGCGATTTTGCTGAAATAAATGCAGACGAATATGTAAGAAATTATTATGAGCTTAGTATTATGTCAGAAAATAAAAAGGATAATATTTTTGAACTTGCCAAAAAGGCGACATACGCTACTAGTAATGACACATTAGAACTCATACACTTGAAAGAATGGAAAAAAGAATTTCTAATTTGCCAATATCCTAATGGGGAGTCTTCTTGGTTTGGGAAAATACCGTACGGATATGATTTAAATGGATTGACTTCGAAGGAATATATAATAGAGCGGTTATTAAATGTATTCAAACAAGAACCAGATGAGGTTTATTGGATTAAATTAGATCCAGGAGGCTATTATGCATGCTGTTATGAAGAATATTTGTTTAAGACAAACAAAGGGATTTATTTTTTTAGTATGCAAGTACATGATTAAATAATCAGGATTTGAAATATAGTTTTATTAATAAAAAAGATTGATAATCTAATAATAAAGAAGAAGTCTCCATGTCAAAGGAATAAGAATTAAATGAAGAATAAAGATAGTCCAGGTGAATTTTGTATTCTGCTTAATTCCTATTATGTTTTTGAAAATAAAGTTAAAAAACCAAGCACCTAAAATTGTAACAGATATCTCAAAAATCGTAATTATCCATTCTAGTATAGTATGTTCTACATCAGGAGAAGCGCCAGCCATACCAAGAACAACTATAACTGGAAATGAGGGTATATAAACAAGTAAATAAGAAAAAAAGTAAAAAATATATTTTATCAATGTTTTTCCTTCCATAAGATCCACTCCTATTATAGAACTAATAGTTAAAGGCGAATTATCAAACTTACTCAAAAGTTACACATGTTATATTTTAAGTATATAAAGTTAGTGCTTTTATACATAAATGGGGATCCCTAAATAATGTTATTTTAGAGACCATTAGTGGTGAAATATCATATAATATCAAGAAGTGATAAGGAACTATAGCACAATATAATCAATATTTTAAAATAGATGGTAATATACTATGAAATCATATCAATAGTAATAAGGAGCTATAGCTTAACATTTGTAAAATATATCCACATTATAAAAAGTATAACGTAAATACACGCAAAGGTCTGAATTTTCCGTAAAAAATAAATTGAATATGATGCTGGTAATTTATATAATGTATGTAAGACTTTCTTTTTTCTTTTTATAATCCATAAATACTATAACCCTTTCGGGGAAATGACTTTGTAAAGTAGCCTTACTTACAAAAATTCATATACCCGAAAGGGTTTTTTGTGTTTAAAAACAATTAGGCATATGCCGTTTATATAAATATTTCTATAAAGAAAGGATGAAGGTAGTTGTATATGTTTGAAAAGGAATTTTATTATGCAGTTACTTTAAAGGACTTGTAATACTTCCACTAACTTATTAAACAAAATTCATACTAAGTAGTAGGAGGAAAAATAATGCATGTTACTACTAAAACGAATGAACTAGACGGATTTGAGCGATTAGCTAAGATTTTAGAGGAAGTTGAGAGATCTGATACTCATCCGCAGATGATAGAAATTCTAGTAGAAGGTAAAACATATCAATCTGCTTTTTGCTTTACACATGTTGTTGCTGATATAGGGCAGCGTGTTCCTTTACTATTTTGCACAATAATTAGTGGCATTGATAGTACAGTTCAAAGTATAAAATCGACGATTAATAATGGGATTTCTGGTTTGAAGTTTGGTACTGGAGAAAAAAACTCATTCAGTTATCAATTTGAATCAAAATTTTAGTTTTATGCTGAAAAGGGAAAATATACAACATTTCCAATTACAATTAATGGCCGTAAAGCAATCATTAGGGTACAAGATTGGGTAAGAGAAGGATCATATACTTTTTCATCAAAGATTATTAGAGAAAAAGGAGATGGAGACTGTACCTTGTTACTATGACAAGAAGTTATTTAAATATTTCTAGGCGTTAAAGTTCAATTTCAATGAATATGAAATGAATTATTGTATTAGTGAAATGGTAAAAGAGTAGAAAATCTTGTTTCCGAAGGCGGATTGTGGAAGCGTGGTAGAGGAGGTTAATAGTTTAACTGATTACATGCTTGAATATGTAGAAATTATATTAGAGAAGGTGTCACATGAGGTGAAACTATCCTATAACCCTCTAATAGATTTGCCCTTAGAACATTTTCTTTCATAAAGGGAGGAAATTATAATGATAGGTGAAACTTTTAAAAATTTATTATTAAATCTGGCTGGTTTAATAGTGGGGTTAAGTGCTATATATTTAATAATTAAATATAGCTTCAAATTAACAGTAGAAAAAGCTATACCTAATTTAATAGCTTATGCTAGCTTATATTTACCAGGAGCTATAACATTTGGTTTAGTTGGATATTTTTCGAATTCATGGATTTTTGGAATTGTAATGGGTGTCATAGTTGAGGCAATTCGTTTCTATGGATTAGGAAGAATGCAAAATCAGATATGCTCTTCATTAAGAGCGATGAAAGTGAAAATTGCTATAGCAAAAGCAAATAAAATAGCAAATGCTAAAAACAAGCCTTTAGAGGTAATTGAAGCTGCTGAAGTTAATATTGAAAAAGAGAACATAGTACAAGAGCAACCAGTAATTGAATTGAAAAAAGAACAGAAGGAAATTATAAAAACAGAAGAGCCAGAAATAATTGACGATGCAGATGATGTAGAAGATTTAGATGAAATGGAAGGCTTAGAGCGTGTAGCGGTACTGGAGCACATAGAAATGGTCGGAGAAACTAAAGGAGAAATACTAGTGGAAAATGATACTACAGTTAAACGTGAACGTAAACAAGCAGAAGGTACACCTGATACACAGGAAATATATGAACAACTACAACTAGTTTTAGTTGGTGGGGATTCAGAAAAAATAATCAAGAAATTAGTTTTGATTAATAAAAAAAGCCATTATCACTAATAGTGATGATGGCTTTTAGGGTTTAGAAATGAATCTCTCTATTTAAAAAGACGGAGTGATATGCTATTTCATTCCGCTTTTTTATTTGACGAAATGATAATTTATAAAAAGTCTAATCGTTAGTTGTTTATTGTTTTACATAACAAATTGTTACTTGTTCGTCTATGTGGAAAATCTGTAATGCTTTACCATCTAAGTTTTTAACCTCATATGATGAATAAATAGGTCTTTCCAATTTCACTTCTTGACCATTTTTAGTTCCTTTTTCTACCATTAACGTTAACTGATGGGAAGAAACGTCTGCTTGGTATGTTCCTGTTAAGTAATTATCTTTATTTGGGTAGGAACCATTTGCATATGTTTCAAATGTCTTGTCTGCTTTTAGGACTAACGTAGTTTTCACTCCGTCTCCGTAATCAATACCCCAATTACCTACAAGTTCTGTACCGTCTTTATAGTTGTTCTGTACATTTTTAAACTTAGCGGAATCCTCGTCTGGTGTATCAATTTTTCCTTTGAATATACCAGTTTTATCTTGTGTACTGTATGTTTTAACTGTATTACCACTAGATAAACTCGATGAGTTAGAAGAACTAGCGCCACTTGTTGTAGAAGTAGTTGTTGAACCGCTTTTAGTTTCCGATTTTAACTTATCAAATACAGGTTTCCAAATGCGTTTTGCTTCATCTAATTTATTGTTTGCTTTATCTATGATTGCATCATCCGTATCTTTAAGTGTTTTAGAGTGATCAAATAACTTCTCTACTTCTTTGAAAGACTCCCTTAACTTTTGAACCGCTTTTACAATTTCCTTATGATCTTCCTTGTATTTTCTTGGTGCATCTATACGCTCTAGTTTATCAAATACTTTATCTAAGTCTTTAATACTATCTCGTACCTCTTCATTTGATTTACTTCCCTTTTTATTATCCCTTACAGAAGCATCATAGTAATCTAGACGTCTTAATAAGTCTTCTTCAATGTCTACCATAAGTTGTGGGTAATCCTCAGGTAAAACCATAATCATCTTAACATCTTTACTTTCTTCTTTCGAGTTGGTTGATTTTTCTTTTGTTTCAGATGATTTACTTTCTGACTTAGTTGAACTTGTTCCTTCTGTCTTAGTTTCCTTACTTTCTTGTTTACCAGATTCAGCATTTGTTTTTTCTTTGTCTCCAAATAAACTAGTTACACTACAAGCTGACATAGAAACTACTAATCCGGATGCTAGTAAAATTTTACCTGTACTCTTTTTGAAATTCTTCATATGATTTTTCAATTCTCCCTCTCAAAACATAAAATAGATGCACTTTAGCCCCTTTAAAACTAAAGAATATACCACTCTTATATTTATTCTAAAATACCTTTCTATGTATAACGTTTTACAAATAATTGCATATATTATCCAAATTCATTCTAATTTAACGATGTTCAAAAAAAGATGCGATGCTTTATACCTACAAGTAAAAGATTCTAAGTGAGTTTTGATTAAACTTTTTTATAAAAATCTCATACTTAGTTAAAAAGAGTAACTCCATTTTGATCAATCTTATTTTCAAAATGGAGTTTTTGTTGTTGCTGTTAAATAAAGGTTTGTGATTTCATTTTTATCAAACTTTATTCCAAAGCAACAAGAAAGGGTTATTTTGTAGTTTTTTTAAATTTACGACCAAAAGTAATTAACATACCAGCAAGGATTGCTAATATGCCTGCTGCTGTACCATTATTTGAACTTGCACCTGTTTTTGGAAGCTCTTTAATGGTATCTTTTTTGTTATCCAAAGTACTAGTAGTGTTGTTATTGCTACTAGTATTGTTATTGTCAGAGATGTTTCCAGAATTAGTGTTGTTATTACTATTATCAGAACTGTTTCCAGAATTGTTATTGTTATTATCAGAACCGTTTTCAGTGTCTTTATCTTTCACAATTACTTTTTGTGTTGCCGTTACTTCATTTCCACTTGCATCACGAACTAGGAACTTTACTTCGAAATTGCCCGCTTTAGATGTATCAACTTCGCCCATATGAATTACTTTAGAAGTAATATCGCCATCTTCATTATCGATAGCTTTAACGCCAGCAAGTGGGTTGTATTTATCATCCACATTGATAATTACTTCAGCAGGTACTGTTAAAATCGGATCTTCATCTTTAGGTTCTACTTTCTGTTTCACAGTTACAGTTTGTTTAGCAGTAACAGTATGTCCTTTAGAGTCTGTAACAGTATACGTTAACACGTAAGTACCAGGTTTAGAAGTATCTACGTTGCCATCAACTGTTACTTTATCGGTTATGTCGCCATCTTCGTTATCGATAGCTTTAACACCAGCAAGTGGATTGAATTTATCCCCTACATTAATAGTAGCTTCAGCAGGTGCCGTTAAAACTGTGACTTCATCTTTAGGCTCTACTTTCTGTTTTACAGTTACAGTTTGTTTAGCAGTAACAGTATGCCCTTTAGAGTCTGAAACCGTATAAGTTAACTCGTAAGTACCTGGTTTAGAGGCATCTACGCTACCATTAACTGTTACTTTAGAAGTAATATCGCCATCTTCTTTATCAGTAGAAGATACTCCTGCCATTGGATCAAATTTATCTCCTACATTAATCGTTGCTCCAGTAGGTACAGTTAATTTCGGTTCCATATCTGGAGTTTCTTCATTTTCTTTCACGATTACGGATTGTGTAGCTGTTGCATTAACTCCCTTAGAATCAACAACCCAATATTCTACAATATATTTACCTGGTTTAGATGTATCTACATTACCTTTATATTTAACTTTATTAGTTAAATTGCCATCTTCCTTATCAGTTGCAGATACACCAGCCATTGGATCGAATTTTTCACCAACACGAAGTGTACTAGTAAATGGCACAGTTAATTCAGGTGCTTCATTTTTTATTTCTACTTTCTGTTTCACAGTTACAGTTTGTTTAGCGGTAACAGTATGTCCTTTGGAATCTGAAACAGTATAAGTTAATTCGTACGTACCCGGTTTAGAAGCATCAACGCTGCCATCAACTGTTACTTTAGAAGTAATATCACCGTCTTCTTTATCAGTAGCAGATACTCCCGACATAGGGTTAAATTTATCTCCTTCAGTAATTGTGGTTGCAGTAGGTACTTTGAGTTCTGGTGCTTCATCTACCGGTGTAATTTTCTCTCTTACAATTAAGGTAGCAACTGTATTTGCTGTGTTTCCGAAAGAGTCTTTCACTTTATAATACACTTTATAAGTACCAGGTTTATTTACAGAGCCAGTGTAATACTCATATTCTACTTTAGAAGTAATATCACCATCCTCAGGGTCAGTAGCCTTAACACCAGCCATTGGATCAAACTGTTCACCTTCAGTAATTACAAATTCATCTGGAGTTGTAATTACTGGGGACTGGTCTATTACTGTTATAGTTCTAGTTTTTAGATCCATTTTTCCTTGAGAATCCATTAGGTAATACGTTATATAGTAAGTACCAGGCTTACTTGTATCTAGCCCATTATCATAAGTAATTTTATGAGTCAGAATTCCTTCTTCAGAATCTGATCCAGTCACACCTTCCATTGGATCAAATGTATCACCTATATTAAGTGTAATTTTATCTCGCAGTATTAATATTGTGGGAGCAGTATTAGTAACGTGCTTATATCTAACTACTACACGTTGTTTTTGAACAACAGTATTACCCTCATCATCTGAAACAGTAAAAGTTAATTCATACTCTCCCATTTTAGTTAAGTCTACTTTATCATCACCTGTATAAGTTACTCTTGAAGTAATATCCTTACCGTTTTTATCTTTAGCCCATACATCTTTCATAGGATCAAATGTATCACCTACAAAAACAACATTTTGAGGAGGAACAAACAGTGTAAGTTTCTTATCTTCTGCTCTTTCTTGTACTGGTTCACTAACTTTTAATGAATCTGTCGTTTGTGCACTTGCGTTACTTGTTCCTGCTATCATTGATGTAGCTAATGTTGCTGTTGCCACAATTCCTACTAGTTTCTTTGATTTTACTGTTGCCTTCCCCATTTTAATAAGCCCTCCGTTATTGGAAAAATTAATATTTTTATAATATTCAATGATATCTTACCATAATTTATCCAATATATGTATAAAAAGATTGGCTTATATGTAGATATTTACAAAGTTAAATTTATAATAGTGATTGTCACATTTTGATTCTATTAAGATAAGTTTATATTGATGACGAGAGCCTTTATGAAGATGGTTTGAAAATTATATTTAAATAAAATATCAATATAAACTGATTTATTGAATAATATGTAATCCTGTGGAGAGAAGATAAAATTATTTCTACGGTGTTTAATATAATGAAAGAATTTATTTTAACAGTATTGGAGAATAAAATGAGAAATAGTAGGCTTGGAATGAAGACATACTCAGATGGAGGTTGCATATGGTAAGGCATTGCGTAGACCGTGTTTTTGTTAAAGATTTAAAATGTGAAATAGGATCGCCGGAATCACATGAACTATCCATACATAAAACAAACTTTGAAAACTGGGGGTTAGAGTTAAGTGCCAATAAAGAAGAATTACATTATTTTGAAGAAGAAAAACAAAAAAAGGGACCTATAGAATTTGCAATTTATATTCAATATATGAATCGTTTAACAGGAAAAGCGATAGTGAAAAGTATTGAAAAAATACAATTGTAGTAAAGGGAATTACTGTTTTATATGGTTATAGATATATATCAACACATTAAAAATATTTTGACCTTTAAACAGAATAAAATAAACAAATTAAGGGGTAGGTAAGATGGGGAAATATGTGAAAGACCAAAAGGTAGTTGCCTATACATTACTAGGATTAGCACCATGTACAGTAGTAAGAGTTGGTTGGTTCTTTATTATGGTAGAGGAAGTGGAAACGAAACATTTATATTCTGTTACAAAGAAGAAGCTAACTCCTATAGAGGAAGAAGCGCACTATTTAGTAGAAGAGAGTATTGATGAAGACGGTGTATTCGATATAGGTAGATTGTTTGCTAAAATAAAAGCAGAAGACATGGACCTTGCAAAGAAATCATTTGAAGAAAATGAAGACTTCAAGAAATACGAAGATTTTCACAATCCATCAGAAGGGAAACTGTATGGTGGAGAGTATTATACTACAATCAAAACAGGTAAAGAGTTACTAGAACAATACTTTAATCGAGAAGAGCTAGAGCGTAATGGTACTAATTAAATTAGATGTGAAAACAGTTAAAGGTCAAATCTTATTTATGTTAGGTATATAGACTAAAAAAATGCATATTGGATTATTGGGAGGACAAAATAATGGATTTGGTAAACAAATTTTTAAACGGTTTGAAAGCAGCATTATCAACAGCTGATCTCGAAGCACTAAATAAAGCATACGGTGCTACAAAAGGGGATATTGATATATTAAGGACGAAATATCCAAATTGTCCAGAATCATTAATCTCTTTACTTGAAAATATCGATGGTACATATTGGCGGAAATATGGAGAAAACGAAGTCACGGTATGTATTTTAGGTTCAGATGTTGAAGAGTATCCATATTATTTGCTTTCTACACAGGAGATGATCGAAAGTTCAAAAGAAGGAGAAGACGTCTCCTATCTTTTAGAATACCAAGATGACGAGGAAGCTGTTGACTCTAAGATAAATCCAGAAGGACTTCTCCCTGGTACGTATATTCACTTTTCAGATTGTATGAACAATGGTGGAACATCAAAGCTGTATATTGATTTTAACCCTTCTGCTGAAGGTGTATGTGGTCAAATAATTCGTTTTTTACACGACCCTGATGAATATGAAGTGATTGCAAACAGCTTTGATGAGTATTTACATAATCTTATTGATGGGAATTTTAATTTCCTAGGCGAGGAAGAATAATCTCAATAATTTGTGAAGAAGTACACTTAAACTAACAGGTTCTTTAGTTGAACTAGATTTAAATAACTTTATCATTTTAGCCAAGAAGACTCCTTCCTCAAGGAACGCTAAGTGAGTAGGTGGGAGATGAATTGGCTTCGGACAAGGGATGGCAGGGAGCCATCTTAATTGTTCGACATACATAAATTGTTACTTCACTACCTATCGAATGTATGTTTGTTATATAATAGATACATATCGAAATGGAGGTGAAATGAATGATGATCAATAAAGCATATAAATTTCGTATCTATCCAAATAAAGCACAAGCGACTCTAATCAATAAAACGATTGGCTGTTCTCGTTTTGTATTCAATCATTTCCTTTCTCTATGGAATAATGCATACAAAGAAACAGGAAAAGGTTTGACATATGGGACATGCTCTGCCAAACTTCCTGCCATGAAGAAAGAGTTTGTTTGGCTAAAAGAAGTGGATAGTATTGCGATTCAGTCTTCTGTTCGCAACCTTGCGGATGCGTATACACGTTTTTTCCAAAAACAAAACAATGCCCCGCGTTTCAAATCTAAGAAGAACAACGTACAATCTTACACCACAAAACAAACAAATAAAAACATTGCCATTGTAGGGAACAAAATAAAGTTGCCAAAACTAGGTCTTGTTCGATTTACCAAAAGTCGTGAAGTAAAAGGACGTATTTTAAATGCTACGGTTAGATGGAACCCTTCTGGTAGATACTTTGTTTCATTGTTAGTTGAAACAGAAGTGCAAGAACTTCCGAAAACAAATTCTTACATTGGAATAGATGTAGGACTAAAAGATTTCGCCATTTTGTAAGATGGAACAACCTATAAAAATCCGAAGTTTTTTCGATTGTTAGAAGAGAAGTTAGTAAAAGCACAGCGTGTTCTTTCTAGAAGAATAAAAGGATCTTCTCGCTGGAATAAACAACGAGTAAAGGTAGCTAGAATTCATGAATACATGGCAAATGCTAGAAAAGATTACTTGGACAAAATCTCAACTGAAATCATCAAAAACCACGATGTTATCGGTATAGAAGATTTGCAAGTATCTAATATGTTAAAGAATCATAAGTTAGCAAAAGCGATTAGTGAGGTATCATGGTCACAGTTTCGAACTATGTTGGAATATAAGGTAAAATGGTACGGTAAACAAGTCATTGTCGTATCGAAAACATTTGCTTCAAGCCAATTATGTTCTTGTTGTGGATATCAAAACAAAGACGTTAAAAATCTGAACCTACGTAAATGGGATTGCCCTTCTTGCCATACACACCATGATAGGGATATTAACGCAAGTATCAATCTAAAGAATGAAGCGATAAGGCTTCTAACCGCAAGGACTGCGGGGTTAGCCTAATAAATTAGAGTTCGATAGAACTCTTTACTTAGGAATCCCCCACTTCTAAACGAAGTGAAAGTGGGGGTAGTTCAATACTGATTTTTGTCTATAAACACATTTAAAAGATTAAAAATTAAACAACTTTAAAGAGCCTTACTACAATATGATTTGTAACAAGGCTCTTATATTTTAAAATAAAAGTTAAATAATCTATTGTATGGGGTTTAAACGCAAATCCTTTATTTTCTCAGGATGATGCATTTCATACCATCGGACAATTATGGAATACAAAAATGCAGCAACTATTAAGTGACGACATTGAAATCCATTTTGTAGAGATACCAAAATTGGTAAAACAATGCCGTGAAGAAAAAGTAAACCCGTGGGAAAATACATTTGTTCGTTGGATGTTATTATTACCAGCACATGAAGATGAACATTTAACTCAAACATTGGAGGAGATTGCGATGAATCAAGATCCAATTTTACAAAAGGCAATAAATAAATGTGAAAATATGAGCCATGATTCTTCTTTCCGAACAGCATATGAAGCTCGAGAGAAATTACTCCTAGATGAACAAGCTAAGTTAGCCCATGCAGAACAAGAGGGTATGGAAAAAGGCATTGAGCAAGGTAAGATGCAGATGATTCGAGGGATGGATGAAATTGGTGTACCGCTTGAAACTATTGCAAAAGCAAGTAAGTTGAGTGTGGAAGAAATAGAACGTATCTTGAAATTAAAGTAAATATATATGAACCGACAGTACTTATAAATAAAAGAAAATAGATTTTCATTATCATGATATGTTTAATAGAAAAGCATTGCTGAAGATTTTGGCAGTACTTTTTCTTAATCAATTTTTTGATGTTTTTCATGCTGCTCACAATTATATAGAAAAGTTGAAAGAAGAACGTGAAATGTATTCACGATTAATAAATCTGATGCAAATCTGATGTAATGTTGAGGACAGAATACTTCAGTAATTCAATGTTTTTTTATGATTCTTCCCACGTTTGTTCCCCCAACTATGTAAAATTTAAGATTGCAACGTAATAATAATATAGTGAATATCTTTATATTGTTTATTATGTCGAAAGGGAATAAAAAGATAGTTTAGAGGTTTCAGACTGCATTTCTTGTTAAGAGATAATAAAGTTGTTTAATTTACAATAAAGTCCTTTGAAAAATAATAAAGTTGTTTAATATGGATTTGAAATAAAGATGTACTGTTTATAAAAAAGTTGCACCGTTTTACCCTTTGGATTTAGCCTTTAAAAAGGGGGGGGATTTATTTTTGATGGGTTTTATAAGGATTACAGCTATTTTTTAAGAATAAAAATTGCTTTCTATTTTGTAGATTAATTACAATTATACTACGCCCTCCGCTGTGCTTCGGTTGTGGCATAATAAATACAGTCGGGCAACACGTTCCCAACTGTGTTTTTATTATGACGTTAAACTTCTCTAATAAGAGCGCGTTAATTATGAATATCAAAATTTAGGTAGGTGTGAATGTTGGTAGATAAAGTTGATGATTTCCAGTTCTCTGAAAAATATGACTGTTGGGAGGGATCTATAAACGTAAATTGTTCTGTTTCGTTTTTTGGAAGAAAAAAAATTGAGGTAGGGGGGTATTTAGAAAGTAATCAATCCTTAACAAAAGAAGCTTATAATACGCTATGTTATTTAAAGGAACACTTTGATATAGTTTATGAAAATATACTAAAGGGTCTATTTGAATTGCAATTGAAAGGTTTAATGAGTTACGAGATATATAATAAAAATGACGATTCCTTTAGTCCTATTACTTTTAATAGTATGGAAGAAATCCATCCTTATTTAGGAACCCCTACATTTGAGATTTTATCTAACTATACGAAGGACAACTATGCTTACTTTGCAATTTCATTTCATGATGAAGGTTGCTTGCTATCTATTGAATATGGTTTTATAGCTTTATTTTTTAAAAATGATATGATTCAAATTGAGCCTTCTGACTCGTATTGTACGCTTCAAATGCTTATGGATTACGAGGAAGATTGTACAAAGTGGCAAAAAGATTTTTGGTTAGTGTGTTATGAACTAGCTAAGAACAATATATTAAACGATAGAGAATTGGTTAGAACTAAGTGGTTGAAAAGTAAATAAACCTCTTAGTTTTTAAACAGAAATCTTAAAAAGAAAAGGATTCATTTTGATTAAACTTTATTCAAAATGAATCCTTTTCTTTTGATATAAAATACGTGTTTATAAGATGTTTTTAATCAAATTTTATTTTAAAGCAACATTTTAAACAAAAGATTAATTTCTTTTTTTATGATTTAAATGTATTTTAACTTTATTATAAAAGAGCCTAAATCATAGCCTGTTTTTATTATAGCTATAGCTGAAATTATGGCTAATGGATATTTAATAAATGGTTTTTTTAAGGATTCCTGTATATTTTTCATATTGTAAACCTCCATTACGTTGATAATCTTAGTTTATATATTATCATAAATATTTATATAATGATTAACAGTTATTATGTTTAGCACTATTAAATATAATGGGAAGAAAGGTACTTAAATTTATAGAGAACAAAATGATCAAACTTTTTTATAAAAATTGTATACTAATTCACAAGGAAAGCATCCATTTTGAACAAACTTATTTCAAAATGGATGCTTCTTATTTACCATATAATATGTGTTTGCGTAATGTTTCTGATTAAACTTTATTCCAAACCAAAATTTAATTCTTATTGAACTAACGGTGCAGGATATTGGAATAGGGATGTTGATATAATTAAAGGGGAATGTACTTTATTTTATAATTTATGAGGTGGAAAATGGACTCTTTAGAATTAAACAAATCTAAATATATTGTCTCTAATATCAAAAACATTTTGCATAAAAAGCTTATACTTGAAAAACCGTTAACTAAAGATGAGGTGAAAAAATTAAGCCTAGTTAATCCCCCTGTATACGAAAATGAGAAATATCTCATTCAAGAACGGTGGTTTTATAGTATTAATATCGGAGAATGGGAAGATGTGGAGATTTTTATTCAAGGGAATAATGAAAATCCCGATGTGGAGATTATCGAAATGGCAGAAAAAATATTCGATGAACTCCATCTACATATAAGCCGTGCATTAAAATATTTACAGGAATTCTTCCCTAATCAAGAAATGAAGAACTACTATCTATCCACAATATGTTTTGGAAAGATGGTTAATTTTGACGATTATATATTTTCAGGGTTTAGTTTAGCATTTATTTTTGATGGTCACTTTGAGTTTCAGTATAAAGTAAAATTTAAAGAGGATGGATGGCCTATTGGTTTTGAAGGTGGGCCACTTTAATAATCATAGATAATTTTTTCTTATTGAACTAATGGGTGCTTTAGTTGAACAAGATTTAAACAACTTTATTATTGATTTTTGAGTGCACACACCTTTAAATGGATAGAAATTAAACAACCTTAAAGAGCTTTAATACAATACAATGTAGCAAAGCTCTTGTATTTTTTATATCTAAATTAAATAACTTTATTATCACTTTATATTTCTGTCCTATGGCCTATTTTTCCCCGTATCTCATATTCATAAAGAAAAGACACCCTAAGGTGCCTTCCCCGACTTGAACCATCAAAAACCTGAAATTTTTACATTTTTATAGAAATTATTAGGAGAATACTTCCTGTTTTTATGTTAAACTATTTGAGCTAGTATTTGTATTAATATTAGGGGGATGAATAGTATGTTGGGCGATTTCAATATGAATTCCAGTAATTATGAAAGTGGTGCGGAAATCTTAGAATTATTAGGCAGTTTAAGTCGTTTATTAATTGTACGTGAATTGACTGTAAGTGGGACTTTGACAGTTTCCCAGTTGAACGCTGCGACGCATATTTCGGAACCTATGATTTTACAACATTTACGCAAACTAACTAAAGGTAATATGGTAATTATCGAGCGCAGGGGTACAAAGCTTTATTGTAGAGTAGAAGATAAGAAGATCATTGGTATTATTGATTTATTAGGATTATCATATTAGGTTCTATTCTATGTCTTTTTTGAATTCAAGCACTTTATAAATAAAACAATAACCAAAAGAAAAGACACCCATATAAGAGTGCCTTTTCCGATAGTTTTTTAGCAGAAGCAAGAAGCTCCAACAATGATTAATAAAATAAATAAAACAACTAATAAGGCAAATCCTCCGCCACAACTACCGCAACTACCACCAAAGCCCATTTTAATCTCTCCTTTGAGTAGGAGGGGAAAATTAAGGTCACTCATGTATTTTAATGGATTCACTTTACCTTATGTTTTTAAGGATTAATTGAGCAGGTCCGTTTGAAAATAAAGAAAAGACACCCTAAGGTGCCTTCCTCCGACTCGAACCACTTTAATTTTAATAATATGTATTGGACTCCCATCCAAAGATAATTCTAACATGTTTTCATATAAATGAAAGCGGATTCTTTAACTTACTTAATTACTTTGTCCATAACTTCTTTATATTTGTTAAATTGGGCATCTTCCATATCACCATTCATTTGTATAAGGAAGTTACCTTTTGCGTAAGTATGAGAGAATAGCATCTGATTACCATTACCTAAATCGTCATAGTATTTCTTAGCTTTCTCAAGATCTTCTTTGTTTTTAAACTCAAATATTCTACCACCACTATCTTCACCTAATGCTGGAACAAGAATGCGTTTTGCTTCTTTTCTAGTATTTCCAAATTCTTTTTCTGGTAGGTCACTAGGATTGTCAGCTTCTAATCCTGCAGCTTTAAATTCTTCAATTACCTTACCAACCGTGACATTACTTGTCATTGATTTAACGCTGTCACAAGCGGATAAACCAAATAATAATAGAGCTCCAATAAGTAATACTGCTAATCTTTTAAACATAGTTGTTCATTCCTCCTAATGTAAATAAATCCGTAAATATAATAACAAATTATTCATCTTTATATTGTCATATATTGTCGAACGGAAATAAAAAAGGATTGCCGTAGCCCCCTTTTTTTTAAAATTACTATATCTGTAATGATACGACTAAGTTTATTACTCTGTTTTATCAGGATCATCCGATAATTTCTTTAAAATATTACGTGCTTTCTTCTTCTCTTCATCTGTTAACTTTGCAGTCTTACTCCTTGCTTCAAGTGATTTAAGGATGTTACGTAAGGAAATCAAACAAAATAGTTATAAAAAAAGACCCCTTACAGAAAGATAAGAGGCCATCAAAAAATGTTGTATTTGAAACATTTGATGTTTCATAAAGACATCATAAAAAATATATATTAAGTATAATAAATATAAAGTTTGTGAAAATAATAAAAGTGTATAAATTCCGTGTTTAAATGAAGAAGCCCTAGAGTTAGGGCTCTAGGGCTTCTTGTTTTGGTATATCTCACACGGTTTTATAAAAAGTATAGAACGTACTGAAGATAACATATGAATGTTTCATAAATGTATCGAAAAAGTGAACAAAATTACTATTGCAGAAGTAGCAGAAATGAAGTTTCTGATAGTTAAGTACGTAAAAGGTGTTATTTCCAGTGGATAAAATGCGCATGGGGCACCTAATCATTATTTTACTAGAGGAAAAGAATATGTTATGAACTTGGTTGAATGAAAAAATGAAAATTTTACTTTAAGCGAAGTTAATGAATTATATTTTGGGGGTTATATCAATAATTGTTATCTCGATGGACACTTTAACTTTATAAAAGTCCTAGAAGAAAAACACAACTATGAGGAATAGTAGGCTATAAAAGTGAACAAAAACGCTATTTTAATAAAAAAAGAGCTTGCAAGGAAACAAGCTCTAACGTAATTGAGATGTCTATATATTACCATTCATTTCATTATAATTCCATCCGTTGTGGTTGAGAAATAAAGTATAAGCAATTTAATAAAAATGTCATTTTGTAGAATAAAAACCCTAGTTTCCTAGGGTAATGGTATAACAGCCAAATATATTTTATTCTTTTATATCGTAACTTAATATTACGTTAAAAACATCAGGGAAATGTAACCAATTGCAGAAAATAAAAGAGCAGCCAGCAAAAGCTAACTGCTCATCTCCAAGGGGGAATGGAGAAAATATAATGTTGTCTACAGTATTGACGGAATATTGAGTTTTATTCAACGTGAGATTAAGATTTAAATTAAAATCTCAGCAATTAATATTATCATTCTTACAAGAAACAAGCGTATAACAAAATCCTTATTTGAATAAAGAATTCCTAGGGTTAGGGGATCTAGGGCTTCCTGTGTTGGTATATCTCACAAGATATTATAAAAAGAAAAGAACTTACTGAAGATAACACATAAATGTATCAAAAAAGTGAACAAAATCGTTATTTGATTAAAAGAAAAAAGAGCACAGGTTGATATGTGCTCTAAAATAATCATTTTAAAATCTATTAAATTGTTTCTTTTGTATTAGGGGTATCAAATTTATCAATTAACTTAAAGATTGCTTCTAAAAGAATTGTAGATAAAATCGCAAAGATTAATACAGCATGTGGTGATAATTGTACTGCTGTGAAATTAAGGTTTGCTAGCCAAAAATATCCGACATACATTGTCAGGAATGTACTAACAATTGAAATTGTAAATCCTAAAAAACTTAATTCTTTTAACTTTTCTTCAGATAATTTAAATACGTGTAATATGAAAGAGAAGATAATCCCAACTATGAAAAATCCAATACATAGGGTTAATAGTGAAATTATACTAGGGTATTCAACGTCATCAGGCATCCATTGTTTCATTCCTACAATTATTGCTGTAGGGAGCGCGATAGGTATTAATATTGGTGATACTATTAAAAAAATTGCCAATAGTCTATCGCTGTTGTTTGTCTCATTGTTGTTTTGATTATTCATAAAGCCTCCAAAAATAATTTTAAAATAAATATCCTAGTGGATTTTAGCACATAAGCATTAGTAAGGCCACAGTTAAAAAAAGTGGATTTAAACAAAAGTGCTTTTTGAATAAAAAGAAGTTCAATACGGGGGAGAATAGTCATCTCTTATGCTGGGGAGGTTAACGGATATCCAAATTTATTAAGGGTGATTATATGTTGAAAAGTAAAGTGGTTATTTTACTTTTGGGAATTATAATAGCAGTTTTATTTTTAAAGCCGCTAGATACCAAAGCAGTTAATATTGTTAATCAAGATTTTTATGATTCTTACAATACTTTATTAGCACCGTATGCAAGCAAAGCTATCAGAAATAAGCTTGGGCCAAATCATCAGTATAGTTTAACGGACGCAAAAATTTTAAAAGTTGAACGGTTTCCAAAAGAAAATTTTAGTTTTATCGTTACAGTTCAATATAAAACTTATACAGGCGCTCATAATCCTCCGAATGGCATAGAAACCGTTACTTTTAATATAGATCCAAGTGGAGTAAAAGTTATAAATTTTGTTCATAAAGATGCTTAAAAAAGAAGTGATATTCTTCATACATTGATTAGGGGGATATCCCAATTAATAAATATAATAAAAATTTCATTTTGTATTAATTTAAAACACGAAAAGAGCACTTAATAAAGTGCTCTCATGATAAGATAATTCATTTGTAAAGACTATTTCAATTTATAAAGAGAGGAACACAGAATATTATATGTGTGCCCAGTTAATTGAGTGCTTTTTACAAACAAAAAGCAGCTAGCAAAAGCTAACTGCTCCTTATAAGGAAATACAGAGAAAACTACTTCAAATGAGATGTGGCATACAGCCTATATACAGTATTGACGGAATATTGAATTTCATTCAAGAGGTTATGTTATATGATTAATTAAAAACTCTTTTATTAGCAGTAAAACTCCGAGGAGAGATAAGACTTCAATCGAAAACCAAAACATATCTTTTTGAGGTTTTTTAAACTCCATTACTATGGAGGAAAATAAAAATAAGGCAATGACTATACCAATAAGGAGACGAATCACATCAGGCATTTATGGCACTCCTAATAATTAATTATTTTTTTATATAGGTATTTCCAATGATACGGAATTTTAAAAATGTTTTATGGGAAAAATCAAAAATAATGATGAAATCCTCAAAAAATAATCAGCTCGGTTTAACGAGCTGATTATTACATCCAGAAATCCTCAAAGTCTACGCTGTAACCTTTTCTTTTTAAGGACCTAATTAGTTTTTGGCCATTCCCTAATGAAGGCTTGTATGTGTTTGAACGAGAAATACGACTAATTGTATTTTGATTAACTCCACTCCATTCCTTTAATTCGGTTTGAGTAATATTATTTTTCCTTAAAAATTTACCAAACTTTGATAATGGTTTCCCCAAGCCAAACATTGTGAACACTCCTATTCTTTAATCCTCTATTAATCACATCTTTTCCAAAGCATGATTTTTTTAAACAAAAGTGTTAATAATGTACAAGCCCCACGCAATATGATGTATCAAGATAGCAACCATGGTATCTAGCAAACTTATTACCAAAGTAGATACCAAATCAACTAGCCTTTGAACTAGCAAAGTATCTACCATGTTAACAGTCAAGATAATGCTATCAAGGTAATAAGTGTATAAAATCTATATTTTATCTAGTTTGTTCATTCTGTTTATAAAGGGGGCATTTAAATGCGTGGTAGGAAGGAAACAATTTCTTTACATGAGTTTATGGATCGGTCATATGAAGAGAAAGAAAAGAAAATACGTAAATGCAATTCATTAAATCCTTTCGCATTCCTTCATATGTCGGATCAGGTACTCAATACTTACATTGCATTAGGAGTAATGGGAACGGTTTTAATCGGGGCGGTCATGTTAGAAAAATATTTGGTACGACATGACTATATATCCGCAGCTAAATTTGTAAGTGAAGGAATTTATCACGGCATGCGAATTGGTGGAATTTGTTTGATTGGATATGTATTTATTCGCATCGTAATCATGTTTTAGGGGGGAGTATATGAAACTGATTAAGAAGTGGCTTCTCACACAAAGGTTAAGGAATCAACTTATAGAGGTATTTGGAAAAGCAGGTCTATATACGGAACATCAAACACGCGGGGGGAAAGTACCTATTTATCCAAAGGTACATACTGTTTCTTCTTCAGCAGAAAGTGTGAGATATGTGTTTACCATACCAAACGGATTGGATCCAAAAAAGATTGAAAAGAAGTGGTTTTGTTTCCAGCAAATATTAGGACGAAATATTACGATTGAAGGTGATGTGAAAAAATTTGTCCTACATGTATTCCGTTCGAGCGCTGGGCTAAAATCGTACAATTATTGTTATAAAGAATGGAAACCACTATTAAAAGATTACCGTTTACCTGTTGTTGTCGGTAGGGACCAATTCGGAAAGATGATTGCGTACGATATGATTGACTCCAATTCACCGCACTTATTAATTGCAGGGGAAACGGGAAGCGGGAAAAGTAGTATGGTACGTGTTGTATTATCCACACTTATTCAATATATGTCTCCTGAAAAGTTGCATTTGTACCTTGGTGACTTAAAAAACTCTGAATTTCATTTTTTGCGTAGAGTGAAGCATGTAAAAGAAGTTTGTATGGAAGAAATTGAAATGAAAATAATGCTTCAAAAGTTATGGAAGGAAATCAGAGAACGAAGAAAACTTATGGAAGAATATGAAGTTGATCATATTGATGCGTACAACAAAATAAATCCTAATTATCAAAAACCATATATTCTACTTGCTATTGATGAAGTGGCTATGCTTAAAGATGAAAAAGAGTGCATGGCTACGATTGAAAAGATTTCAGCAGTCGGGCGATCACTTGGAGTTTTTCTTTTGCTTAGTATGCAGAGGCCAGATGCCAAGGTGTTAGATGGCAAGTTAAAACTTAATATGACTGTAAGAATGGGCTTTAAATGTGATAATGTGATTAATAGTAATATCATGGGTACCCCTGGTTCAGAGTATTTAGAGCAATCCGGCCAAATGATTTTCAAACGAAATGGATTAAAGAAAGTGCAAGCACCTTACTTGTCACTAAGTAAAGCCAAACAAATTGTTGAGCCATATCGTATAGCTAAAGAGGAGATAATGTCTAAAAAAACTCTGCAAAAAGAAATTCCTTTATTTGGGGTGTTAGATGATGAAGAGTAGAGATATAGGGATTTTGAATGACCTGAAACAATTTAGGTGTATGTCTCGTGACGATATTATTTATTTACATTTTCAAGGATTAAAGAATGCAATAACTTGTTGTAATACAGTTATGAAACGATTAAGAAGAGATGGGTATGTTGATGCTAACGTATTGCAGCACCCATACATTTATTTTCCACAACCCAGCTCTATCAAAAAAACGAGTCAAAAAATTCCTCATTTCCTTGGTATTGTGGACATATACAAACAACTCGTTCATTATGAAAATCCTAAACTCTTCGAAGTTGAACCAAAGTATGGGAAAGAATATATGGAACCGGATGCTTTTACAATATGGCGTAGATCGCCATTCTTTATTGAAGTTCAAAAGTCAGTGTACAGTAAAAAGATAATGCAAGATAAGATAAATAGATATGAGTTATACTTCCATAGCCAAGAGTGGCATAATGAATCTTGGCAACCGAAAACTTCTAAATTCTTTCCTTCAATCCTTATCATTACTGACAAACATTATGACGTTCAATCTTCTTATTTTCGTGTATTCCAGGCGAATTCTATAGAGAGTTTTATGAATAATTTAACGGTAAAATCATAAAGAAAGCCTGCATAGTGTAGAACTGTTTCTTTTCAATAATGTATTAAGTCATGTGTGATGATGATTGTTAGACGGCAATAAATGCGGAAGATTAAATTTGAAGCAAGTTATGAAATAGTAAAAAAATGAAAAAAGTAAACCTTTAAATAATTTTCAACGGTTAAGCCAATATCTCATTGTATAGCGCTAAGGGTGATAATATCTCAAGTATGAAATAATTAGTAATTTGTGACGGCCGAGTCTCTTACGTGGAGGGTTAGCCGTTTTTATTATATTTTATCTCTTAGTTTTCTCTATAAAGTATATTAAAAAGATAAGGTAAATCTTCTTCTAAAATGATATCTCCAAAATTAATAACTTGTACGATAATCTCTCAATTATCACTAAACCCATTCATATCAACAAGTTCTCCCACATATCCGTTTGTACCAATACTTTACTAATGTACGCATAAAAAATGCCCTTTATCTTATCTTTATCTTATCTTTACCTTATCTTTAAATTTTTATATTAAACTATAAATCTTAAAGTATTGATGTTTAAGTCTGAAAAGGAGCGGGAGATAGATGTTTATTACATATTTTATAAATAACTAATTACCTTTGAAAAATAGAATTTCTTATACGAGGAGGAATATATGAAGAATACGAGTAAAATACGAATTATTATATTATTGTTTATTAGTATTTTGGGTTTAGGAACAATGCTTGGAATACTATATCTTAATCATAAAACCAATATTCAACAAAATAAAGCGCTCGCAACCGAAAAACGTGTTTTGCAATATGAGCACACCTTGAAAAAAGAATTAGAAAAATATAATTTAGGAGAGAAAACAGCAGTTTTATTAGGAATTATGTACCAAGAGAGTAGAGGTGAGGGAAACGACCCTATGCAGTCTTCTGAATCACTGGGATTAAAGCCAAATGAAATTCAAGAGACAAGCTTGAGCATTAAACAAGGGGTAAAACACTTTGCAAAAATGTACAAATATGGAACGGAAAAAGATGTTAGCATGGAGACAATTATTCAAAGCTATAATATGGGACCAGGGTATATTGATTTTATTGCCAGTCAAGAAGTTAAACAACACTCGGAAGATTTGGCTAAAAAGTTTTCTAAGATGAAAGTTGATCAAAATCCAGCGTTGTACACTTGTGGTGGAAATAAAAATAATTTTAGGTATCCATATTGTTATGGCGATTTCACATATGCTACAAAGGTGAATGAAAAAACAATACTTATTGAAAAACTTCTTCAAAATGTACATGTCCCTTCTAAATAAGCTGTAAAATGATACTATCAGTCATCAACAATAAAATATTAGAATGTAACTTATATTTTAAATAATTCTTTTTTGTTTATATTTTTGTTATGCTCTGATGCAGGATTCTTATAATAGGGGTCACGCAATATAGCTATCAGGCTAACAATAAAAAATATCCCCTAAAATAAAAAAAGACGTTATTCTTTCTGAGAAATCATTGGAAAAAATAACGTCTTTTTATCGATGTGACGGTATCCTATATAAAAAATTTCAATCTTATTTCAATAAGGTGAAATAAGATTGAGACTCTTTTGTTATTTACTTTATGGATAATGGAATGGTAATCAAAAATTGTACGCCTTGTTTTGTATTACTCATAGAATACGTGATAAAAAGGGATTCTAAAATTTGTTTTACAATATATAACCCTAAGCCACTCCCTCCCGTATTTCGATTTCTAGACTTTTCGATTCGATAAAATGGTTTGAAAATATGTTGTATTTCTTCTTCTTTTATTTTGACACCTGTATTGATAACTCGTATTTGGATGTTGTTTTGTTTAGAATCCTTTGTTAACTTTATATAGACTTTTTCGTTATACGGTGAATACATAATCGCATTATGAATGATGTTTTTACAAGCTTTTTCTAAAAGAACATAATCCGTATAAACAAAAATGTCAGAATCGACTTCTTTTATTATTTGAATGCCTTTTTGAGAAGCAAAAAATTCGAGTTTTTTTGTGATTGTATCTATTGATTTCGAAAGATTTACTTCTTCCACTTGAAGTTTAAAGGTATGTTGTTCTAATCTTGACATGCTTAAAATTTCGCGAACCAGTTGTTCTAGACTTTCGATTATTTGGAAATTTTTCTTTAAATATTGGTCACGATTTTGATAAGGGCCGATATTATATATCATCCCTTCTAAGTATCCTTTCATAACAGTAAGAGGGGTTTTTAATTCATGTGCTACAATAGCAAAGAATTCCCTTCGCTTTGTTTCTATTTCTCTTTCTTTTTCAATATCACTTTTTAATTGCTGATTCGCTTTTTGTAAATCAAAAATTGCCTGTTGTAAATTGATGGACATATCATTCAAGCTATTGGACAATTCCCCTAATTCATCCATAGAACGAACCTCAATTTTTTCAGAGAAATCCAAGTTTGCCATCTTTTGTGCACCTTTATTAATATAAATAAGTGGTTTAGTAATAAACCTTGAATAGAGATAAGCACTTCCTAAACCAATAACCAGTACAATGATACTAATATAGGGTAGAAAACGTACCAAGACCTGTGAAGCTTCATCGATTGGTTGAAATGTTGCGAACACCACAAGCGTTAAGTTAACATCTTGGAATTGTATTGGCTTGGTAGCCTCATATGAATTACGAGATTGAGCCAAACCCTTTATTGGTACTGTTGTAACAAAACCTTTTGCTGGAGTACCCCCTTGAACAGTCCTCTCCCGAACAGTACCCTCTTGAATAGTACTCCCTTGAATAGTACTTCGAAGAAAAGGATAATAAATAAGCCTTCCCTCATTATCTTGAAGATATATCATTGCATTATTTTTTTGTGCGTATTCATCAACAAGTGGTGTTGCATTTTGAAGCGTAAGATTCTTAGATTTATCAATTATTTCTTCGATTCCCGTTTGAAGCTGATCTGTTTTGTATTTCTCATAAAATTTAGGGAGAAAGAAGTATAAAGTTACATAAATTAAGGTTGCAAAGGCTAACAAAATGAGGGATGTAGTCATAAAGAGTTTATAGGTAATTCTCTTCATCTTTATGATTTTTACAATCTTATTCATCGATTTTATAACCAATGCCCTTTACTGTTTTAATATAGGGTATATCTAATTTTTTTCGTATGTTTTTCATATGCGTATCAATCATTCGTGTGTCTCCGGCATACTCATATCCCCAAATTTTTTCTACGATATTTTCTCTTGTGAGTACCTTTTTTTCATTTTGAAGTAGTAGTTGCAAAATTTCAAATTCCTTTGTCGTTAAGGGAACGTCAACCCTATTTACATATACTTTATATGCATCGCCATCGACATGTAGTTCTCTAAATACAAAATGATTATCCGTACTTTGATTATTACTTCTTCTCAGTACTGCTTCGACTCGTCTCATTAAAACATGAAAAGAAAAAGGTTTCGTAATATAATCATCGATTCCAAGATCAAATCCTTTCATTTGATCTTGTTCTTCTTCTAGCGCAGTTAGCATAATAATTGGTATATTTGACTGACTTCGAATCATTTTGGCAACTTCAAATCCATTTAGGTTTGGCATCATCACATCTAGAAGAATTAAATCAAAGGACTGCTTATTAAATTGTTTCATGCCCTCTAATCCATCTGATGCAACTATAACTTTATACTGTTGTGTCATTAAAAATTGTTTGATTAATTCTTGTATTTCTTGATCATCTTCTACCACCAGAATGTGATAGTTCTTCATAATATCACCTCTTGTAGTCATTATAGCCTTCCAATCTGGAGTTGATATGGAGACGTATTAGAAACACTTTAAAAACTTCACAAGAAAACTACATGTATTTCAAATTAGCTCCAGATGCATGAGATAGGTTATATACATAACAAGACAGAGGGAGGTAATTAAGATGTCACTGGAAGCAAACATCATTCTTTCTTTATTAGATGTACAACTGTGGATGGTCCCTCATTCGAATAATAGACGCATAAAAGAGAAAAAACAAAAATTGAAACCAGCACCGTGCTTAATCAAATACACAAGTGTAAATAAAAGAAAGCTATATAAGTCTAGTGAACAAAAATAGGGAGAATCAAATTGATTCTCTCTATTTTTGTATTCAATAATTAGGTACTGAAAATCTTTACTATAACTCTAGATTAACTCCATATAGAATACAGATTAAGTTTGTATGATACATGTACCAAATAGAAAGGAATGATACATAATGTTGACGATTTACACAATCTATCAAATTTTATCCCTTCCTTCTTATTTACACACAAACCTATTACCATCCATTCTCACGAGAATACTAGGATCTAAGTTTATAACAAAAGAATAAATAGGCTAATGGTTGTTTATTGTCCCTTGTTTCCACTTTTTGCAAAACACCTGTATAAACACGCATGCTACTGTGTACATTGAATACCCTATTTGTTGAGAGCCGAATAGGCTCTTTTTTTAGAGACAAGCTCGAAGTGGGTTTGAATATCGTCATACATATATTCATAGGAAATTTCAAATATAATGTTACCCCTACGAAAAAACAGTTGATTTATGTTTAAACCATGACCAAAGGTAAAATTTTCTTTTTTTGGAATGGTGATTCTTAAATATTACATTCATACATCGTATTTCAAATATCAAGATAAAAATATTCAATTGTAAATTAAAGGAGAAAGGGATGTTCACAATGGGACACTATGATACAAATCAAACAGAAAGCAATAGGAATAAAGCCTATAAAAAAACAGGGTATTTTTTCACAGGAATAATTAGTGCAGTGATTGGTGCAATTACCATTGGATTGACCACCCCTTATATAAATGAAATCAAAGGAAGTGCAGGTCAATCTCCTAAGCATAACGAAGTAAATCAGGCTACGCCGATCTCTTACAAACCAGAAGATGTGAGCAATCCTCAAAATATGATTGAATCTGCAAAAGAAGTTGTCGTAGGTGTCATTAACTATAAACAAAATGCAGATTCATTTAATACGCAAGATCAATCAGAAGAAGCTGGTTCGGGATCAGGGGTCATATATAAAAAAAACGGCAATAAGGCTTTCATTGTTACAAATAATCATGTGATAGACGGTGCGAATAAAGTAGAAGTGAAATTGAATAATGGTAAAAAGGTTCCCGCTAAAGTAGTAGGGACAGATCCATTATTAGATTTAGCGGTATTAGAAATTGACGGGGCAGATGTAAAAAGAGTCGCAACACTTGGAGACTCAGAAAAAATTCGTACAGGGGAAACGGTAATAGCCATTGGGAATCCATTGGGGCTAGAAGGTAGTGTAACAAAGGGGATTATTAGTAGCAAGGAACGAGAAATACCTGTTAGTACCCTCGGAAATCAACAAGTGGATTGGCAAGCACAGGTAATTCAAACAGATGCAGCTATTAATCCTGGGAATAGTGGAGGAGCTTTGTTTAATGAACGGGGTGAAGTCATTGGAATTAATTCGAGTAAAATTGCACAACAAGCTGTTGAAGGAATTGGATTTGCAATTCCGATTCATATAGCCAAAACGATCCTGGAGTCTCTTGAGAAAGATGGAACAGTTAAGCGTCCGATGATGGGTGTACAGTTATTAGATGTGGAGAAAATGACAGATTCTGCACGCCATCAATTAAAATTACCAAAAGAGATATCAAATGGTGCAGTATTAAGGAATATCTCAAACCAATCACCAGCAGAAAAAGGTGGATTGCAACAATATGATGTTGTGATTGCATTAGATGGACAAAAAATAGAAAATGTCGTTCAATTCCGTAAATATTTATATGAAAAGAAAAAATTGGGGGATACAATTAAAGTAACAGTTTATCGAAATGGTGAAAAACTAACAAAAACCGTGAAATTAATGGAACAAACACGTACCACTTAACAGCCACCTTTTGGTGGCTTTTTCTATTTTACTAGTTTCATATGTACGATCATTCCATTCGTCCTCACTCCACATTAATGAACTGGCTCTCTACCAATTTTCAAAATCGATTACGTATTTTAATTTGTGTTCCAGTTTTTCTTGACTATATTAACGAATCACTACATATGCACTCCAGATAAGCCCTAATATCTTTAGATAATCTACTGAATATCTTCATATAAACTCCAGATAGTGTATTTAGAATAACAACTATCAAGGAGGTTAGGAAAAATGAATTTTATAAAACGCGCAATTCTCAGTATGAAAAAAAGAATAGGAACATCATTAATTTTGATGGCGGTCTTTCTGATTGTTACAAACTTAGTGCTGGCAGGATTTGCAATCCAGAATGCATCAAAAAAAGCTGCTGATTCAGCAAGAAAAAAACTGGGTGCTGATGTTACTTTAAGTCTTGATTTTGATAAATTAGGAAAACAAGCAAGGGAAACTGGAGAAGCGCCTAATCCGCCGCAGCTCAATACAAAAGAAACAGATCAATTAGCGAAGTCCAAATATGTTAAAGACTATAATTATATAACCCATAATTTCGGAATTGCAGATGGATTTAAATTAGTAGGAGCTTCAGAAGGAGAAGATGAAGGAAAAGGAAAAGGTAGCGTTGCAATGGTTGGAGGATCAGGTTCAGGTTCAGAAATAGATATGAATTCTTCTCTTATGATAGAAGGAGTTCGCAAGACTTTATTACAAGAAAGTTTTAAAAATGGAAAAAGTAAAATCATTGATGGGAAACCAATTACAGAAAAGATGCAAGATCAGAATGTAACTTTAATGGAAAAACGATTAGCGGAACAAAATAATTTGAAAGTGGGAGATAAGGTTAAAATTCAATCAGGGGATAAGAAGGAAACTCTTGAAGTTGAAATTATTGGTATTTATGAAACGAATGAGCAACCAATGGGTCAAAACCCCCCTCCTATGATGAATCCAGCTAATAAACTATATATGCCTCACTCTACTTTAAAGAAATTAGAAACAGATGAAGGTATGAGTAGCATTCAGGTCGTGTACTTATTGAACGATCCACAGTATATTGATGCATTTAAAAAAGAAGCAAAAAAATCTGATATTGATTTTAATTATTTTAAGTTAGATGCACATGATTCATTGTACAAGCAAATGATTGGTCCTATCGAAAATATCGCTTCTACGTCTCAAATGATTATCTATATGGTATCTATTGCAGGTGCGATTATTTTAGGATTAATCATTATGTTATCGATTAAAGCACGTCGTAAGGAAATGGGGATTTTATTATCTATTGGAGAGAAAAAATGGAAACTGATGGCGCAGTTCGTAGTAGAAGTAGCATGTATTGCTATTTTAGCATTTGGATTATCCCTAACAACAGGAGCTAAAGTTTCTCAATTCGTAGGGGATAACTTACTTTCGAGTGAAATTGCTACAGCAAGCGAAGAAAAAGACAATTCACAAAATGGTAGTGTAATGATGGTTGGGGCTGGTGGTACTCCACAAAACCAAAATGAAGATCCAATTGATAAAATTGATGTAAGTGTAACAGGAGAGGATTTAGGGAAAATGGGGGGAATTGGACTGACTATTGCTATATTAGCAACGCTTCTTCCGGCATTATCTATCCTACGCTTAAATCCAAAACAAATTCTTTTAAAAGATGAATAAGGAGGCTCGATATGGAGACAATTTTACAATTTAAAAACTTAGATTATTATTATGAAAGTAACGGAAAAAAAGTAACGATACTAGATAATGTGAATTTTTCTTTTCAAAAAGGGCATTTCTACACGATTTTAGGGCCATCTGGATCTGGTAAAACTACAACTCTTAGCTTAGGTTGTGGGCTGGATATACCTAAAAATGGTTATGTACTGTATAACGGCAAGGATATTAGAAAAATTGGCTTGGATCGATACCGTAATCAACATGTATCTGTAATTTTCCAATCTTATAATTTGATTACCTATATGACTGCTCTTCAGAATGTATTAACGGCAATGGAAATTACAGGTGTGAAGGTACAAAATAAAAAAGCAAGAGCATTAGAATTATTAGAGAAGGTAGGGCTCACAGAAGTAGAAGCGAAACGAAATGTCTTGCAATTAAGTGGCGGGCAACAACAACGTGTAGCAATTGCTCGAGCGCTATCTTGTAATGTCGATTTACTAATCGCTGATGAACCAACAGGAAACCTTGATGGAGAAACAGCGAAAGAGATTATTGAGCTGTTTCAGGAGCTCGCCCATCAAGAGAATAAATGTGTAATTGTTGTTACGCATTCACAAGAAGTTGCAAAAATATCAGATCGAGCAGTTTATTTAAGTAAAAAGAAGTTAGTAGTAAATGAAATTAATAATAGTTAAGAAAAAAGTAACTATCGTTCTTAATTCACATAATTTTCAAAATTAAAATCTATGGATGTTAATATTTGTTATATAATGTATTTGTCAAAGCATTACCCCTGTAGTTTCTATGATGAATTTGTAAGATAGTTTGTTTGCCCCGTATATTCATCTGAAACTAAAAAGAACTTGTAGAGATTCCTACAGGTTCTTTTTGTTTTAAGGGTTATATATGGATTTAAAATATAATTACAATTTTTTGAGGGGGAAAAGTACATGTTTGTAAAAGCAGAAAGATTATTAATACGGAAATTTGAGTTCAAAGATTGGCAAGCTGTCCATGAGTATACATCAGATATCAATGTTATGAAATACATACCTGAAGGGGTTTTTACTGAAGAAGATACAAGAAACTTTGTGAATGAAAACATTGGTAATAACGCTAAGAACTTTCCTGTGATATTAATAGATGAAGATATCCTGATTGGCCATATTGTTTTTCATAAATATTTTGGTGAGCATACTTATGAGATTGGCTGGGTGTTCAATCCAAAATACTTCAATAAAGGATATGCTTCTGAAGCAGCACAAGCTACATTAAAATATGGCTTTAAGGAAATGAAATTACATAGGATTATAGCTACATGTCAGCCACAAAATATCCCATCATATCGAGTGATGGAGAAGATTGGAATGAGAAGAGAAGGCTATTTTAGAAAGTGTATACCACATGGGAATGAATGGTGGGATGAATATTATTACGCTATTTTAAAAGAAGAGTAGTGTCTCATAACGCATTAAACGACAAGAAGACCGTTGGAATACGCCATCAGGTGGTTTTGGTGCTACATGGCAACAAGAAATGGAAGAGATGAAAAAACAGAAATAAAATAATGTATATACCTATTATATGGATTAAATGAATTTAAAGCGGGAAATTTATTGGATTTACTAACTCTTAATAAGAGTGGAAGATTATCACAAGGTAAAGTAATTATTGTTTTAAAATACTTTGTGATAATTTATAACAAAGTCTGATGATTAATAGAAATACTTAATAAAAACCCCTATTAATTTTTATGTTAATAGGGGTTTTTATCGATCTTATTTTCAAAAAATGCTCTTTAGACTTGCCTATAAATCAAATTTTATTCTTAACTAATACTACGGTTTAGAAATCATAAAAATTAATTTATTTCTAAATTTAATTGGCTACAATTAAATTTCTTGTCTTATCGATATGATTAAGTAACATACTATACTCTTCTTCATACATAGCTAAACGTTGCGAAAGAGAGTGATTCTCTGCTTCTAAATATTCAATTTGATTTTGTAAAGTTGTCAATTCATCCATTTCTTTATAATTTTGTAGAAATGAAATAATGTCATCTAATGTAATAGATAAAGAGTTTGTTTCTTTTTTTTGTTGGGAGGGAGAAATGTTATTTTCCACTTTTCGATTTTGTTTAGCCTGTTGTATTTCTTCTTCATATCGTTTTCGCAAGTAAGAGTTCCAACGAAATCCGCAAGCAGCAGGAGTTCTGGCTAATGGTTTAGCCGCTTCTTTAAATGCAGCTAACTGTGTTCCGCCGTTACGAATATTTTGAAGCACGATTGTTGCAAGGAGTAAATCGTTATCGTTAGTCCAGGAATCTTGTCTTGAAATTACCACTTTTCCATCCCCCTTATATGCTTTTTATTATATATATGCAAGTACTTAATATGATAGAAGCTCAACTTCTCTTTAGATAATTAGGAGTAAATTAATAGAAGTATGTATTTTAAAAAATGCGAAATTGCATAAAGAATAAGGTTGACTATTTACCATAGCTGTAACTATAATAGTTACAGCTAAACAACTGAATTAATAGATTTGATGACATGAATTAGTTGTATTAGTGATGTATAAGCAATTATTAAAAATGAATGGAGTTGAAAATATAAGCCTACATATAAGAAGTTTGTATAAGAAAAGAAGTTAGGTAATATACATTTTTTTATAATTATATATAAATTAAAAGAGGTGCACGTTTTGAAAATTTTTAAGGGAATTCTAGTTTCTTCAATTGCGTTAACAGCATTTAATGGGGTAGGTGGTATACTTTCGAGTGAAAAATCAGAAGTTGCCTACGCAGCTACTTACAATTATTCAAATAAGCAATTGAATTCTACTGTACATAAGCAAGTTACTAAACAATTAATTTTGAAATTTAAAAATGAAGCAAATTTACCATATCAGGATGGGGTAGAAAAATTTATTAAAGAAGAAAAACAAGACCCTGAATTAATTAAAATTTTAGCCGAATACCCAAATATAACTATAAATCGACTTTTTAGTTCTTTAAACCCTACAGAAATTAAAAATTTAGGTGAAGAAATAAAAGACTCTGATCATATTTCTTCTAATTTGCTAAACTATTATATTGTAGAAACCCAAGGTGATGTTGATGTACAAGCGTTACTTGTAAAATTTGAAAAATCATCTCTTGTTGAAACGGCATATCTACAGGAAGAAGAAGCACCACCAGAAGAGCGTTTACCGAATTTATCTGTTAATCCATATGATGAGCCTAGACTTACAAGGCAAGGTTACCTTGAACCAGCACCATTAGGAATCAATGCACCTTATGCCTGGAGTATAAAAGGTGGAGATGGAAAAGGAACAACTTTTGTAGATATGGAGTATGGCTGGTTATTTACTCATGAAGATTTAGTGAATCAGAAAATCGAATTGATATCAGGACAGAATAAGAGTGAACACCATGATCACGGTACTTCAGTCTTAGGGATTGTTTCGGCAGAAGATAATAACATAGGCGGAATTGGGATTGCACCAAAAGCTAAGGTAAAAGTTGTATCCCAGATTAGAGATAACGGTAGATATAATACAGCAGATGCTATATTAAGTGCAGTTAACAATATGCAAGCTGGAGATATCCTTTTATTAGAAGCCCAAGCAACATACGATGGATATGGAGATAAGAACTATCTTCCTGTAGAAGTAAAACCAGATATATTTGATGCAATACGTATAGGAGCAAATAAGGGAATTATTATTATTGAAGCAGGTGCAAACGGCGGAAATGATTTGGATCAATTTAGAGACCGTAATGGTAAACAAGTTTTAAATCGTAATAGTCCTGATTTTAAAGATTCAGGGGCAATTATGGTTGGGGCAGCTTCTGCAAGGGTCCCTCATAAACGTTCATATTTCTCTAATTACGGTAGTAGAGTGGATGTTTATGGGTGGGGAAATGCAGTAGACACAACAAATGCAAAACCAAGTGAATTTATGACAAATCTATATACATCTAGCTTTAGCGGAACGTCTAGTGCATCACCTATTATTGCTGGTGCTGCTGCATCAATTCAAGGAATTGCGAAAAATAATCAGGGAAAAGTATATACACCAAGCCAGCTTAGGGATATTTTAAGTGATTCTAGCACCGGAACGAAATCTAATGATCCAACTTCTGATAAAATTGGTGTTTTACCTGACTTAAAAGCGATTTTATCTAAACTTGGTTTTTCACCAAACTTAAGTAATGATTCTTCCATTGTATTTCCTGAGGAACAAGAAATGAATAATGGAAATAAGGGAAATGAAGGATCTACTATTACATTCCCAAAAGAGGATTCAGCTAATAGTGAAGGGAACTCTAGCTTCATTTTCCCAGAATAATTGTAGAGAAATCTTTTATTTAGTATGAAAGACTTTTATATAAATAGTTGTTTATAATACTAGTCAGATAGGCTCTTATGTGTAATAGCATAAGAGCCTATCTGTTGTACTTTTAACTAAAAGAGAAAAATGATGTAATTAATCTTTTTTAAATGGTACTATTTATTTTTATAAGAGTTCACATAATCGTTAGCTCTCTTTTTAGCGTATATCTGTAAGTTGTTAAAAAACGTATCAGTGCTTAAGTAAATGATATTTATTATCTTACAAAAGCGTAATGTTAGTGTCACCTAAAGGAATTTTGCTATTAAGAAGATTAGGATATAATTTTTGTGAAAAGAGATGTGAGGTGAATAATATGAAACGAATTATGCTCATGTGTAGTGTTGTTGTTTTCTTTACAGTATTATTAACAGGTTGTAACTTAAACCGTCTCGGTACAGAAACATATTATGTGCAAATTACCAAGGATGGTGAACAATTAAAAGAGAAAAATGTAAATGGGGATACAACTTACCAATATAAATTATCTGGATTTGATAAGGATGGTAAAGAGAAAGAAATGGAGTTTACAGCATTAAAAAATCTTCGTAAAGAAGCATTTTTACTTATATACTACTCTGAGGAAAAAGGTGTGAAATCTTGGGAAGAGGTTAAGATAGACGAACTCCCTACAAAAGTAAAAGAAAAATTAAAGGTGAATTAACATATAAAAGCCGCCATTGTTAGAGAAATATAGGCCCTATTTGTTTAGAGTTTCAAAAGCAAAAGACTGACAGTTATTGTCAGTCTTTTGCTTTTACAGGGATAAGCACATAATTTTGAGGTGCTTTAAGTACTAAGAAGGTTTAATTTTGTTTATGTATTTGTTGTGGCTTAATGGATTTCATAATGGTTATGATATAATAAAATTCAAGTATAATAAGGGGGATTAATTAAATGATTTTTCAAAGCATGATAACAGCTATTATAGAAAAATTACAAGAGACGGTGAATCCCTATTGGATAATTGTGTTTGGATCAACGGCTGAGAACAGAGAACGGGAAGATAGCGATATTGATATAGCTTATTTAAGTGACACAACTTTAGGGAACTATGAACGTTTTTTATTAGCACAGGAGTTAGCTAACATTGTTCATAGAGATGTTGATTTAGTTGATTTATCCGAAGCTTCTACAGTTTTTCAAGCTCAGATTATACATACAGGAAAGACAATATTTTGTTCTGATGAAGAACGGAAAATTATTTTTGAAATGAAAACTTTAAAAATGTATTCAAAATTGAATGAGGAACGCAAGATAGTATTCGATGATATAAAGAAAAGAGGGTCTATATATGAAGAATGAGGTTATTTTAAATAAAATTTCCACAATAGAGCGCTGTATAAAAAGAATCCAAGATGTATATGGAAATGACCCTGAAAATTTGGAGGATTACACAAAGCAAGATTCAATAATATTGAATATACAAAGAGCTTGTGAAGCGAGTATTGATTTAGCAATGCATATTGTTGCTGGGAAAAAATTAGGACTACCCCAATCTAGTCGAGAGGCTTTTGATTTATTGGTTACAGCGGGGTTACTTAACGCAGAGCTAGCAAATAAGTTAAAGGCGATGGTGGGATTTCGTAATATTGCGGTTCATGATTATCAAAGTGTAAATTTAGATATTGTTCGTCAAATTATTGAAAAACATTTAACTGATTTTAAACTATTTACGAAAGAAGTTATGGGGATATTGGAATTTTAGGGGAAGGAACAGAATAGTAGAGCTAAGCAAGTAAGCAATTTTGAGATCCACGAATTAGCTATTGATAGTAAGGTTAAGAAAACACCATCATATACAATTTTATACCTTACAATTTCAAAAACAAAAAGAAATGAAACTTAAATGTAGAATAAAAAGGGACCTAGTTAGTAGGTCTCTTTTTTATTTTCGAAAAATATTTAATAAAAACCAGTCTTCATTCCTCACGGATAAACATACTAAAACAACACGAGTTGAAAATTCCAATAAAATAACTATTCTTTAACACCTATTTTGCTCCTCTTGCTGTTAACAAGTACCAAACATAATTTATAAAGTTCACTAAGGGTGGTTTTTGCTCATCCCCTCGAAAAGGGAAAATAAGAAAAAAGCAAGCTTCCCTTTTAAGAAGATTTGATTTTTTCTAAGCTATATTCATATTCTTTGACTCTTCTACATTTGCTATGGTAAGCGCTTTAATAAATACAACATATTTATTGATTAACAAAAATATAAAACCCTTTTTCCCATCGATCTTTGAGCCATTGCAATTCTTTTTTCATATTGGGAACGTATTCGTTTGTTCGTTCCATCAATTTATAGGTTTCCACTAGTTCCAAACATCGATTTGGACTAGTAAGAGAATGTATAAAGAGCATATCACGTTTTGTTACCGAACCAAAAGAGATCCCTTCACGGCTCACCGATAATAACTCTTGAATTTCCTCTTGATCCATATTTGTTTTCTTTAGATAATTATTCATATCAATGAATGTAGTGTAACTCCATTTCATATTGTCATAATCATTTTCTTGTAGGAGCATTTCACGATAGGATTCCATATCATGTATGAGGAAATTGCGAATCGCGTCTATAGAAAATTGCATGTACCAAACTTCCTTTACTGTATAGGGTATGTGTGAGTTTTGAGGTTCCTTTAAAAAAAGTATTCTCCTAATATGTAGGGAAATACTTTTTTACTTTACCATATATTTAAGTTCTTAGCTGATTTTAAAACCTGGTAATTTTGAAGGGAGAATCTTCATCGCTTCTCCTGTTTTTGGATTACGACCGTTACGCTCTGCAAGTTCCTGGACTTCGGATGTCCTTAGAAACCAAGCAGCTGTATTTTTTCTCCTTGTTGTAAAGGTTTGGCGATTTGGTCCAATACTATTTGTAGCGCAGAAGACGTATCTTTTGTGTTAAGTTTGTTTCTCGTTTAATGAGCAGGGAAAGGTCATTGGAATAAATTCAAGTAAAATTGCACAAAAAGAAGTTGAAAGAATCGGATTTGCAATTCCAATTAATAAAGCTAAAACAGTTCTAGAATCTCTTGAAAAAGAAGGGATAGTTAAACGTCCAAATGATAGGTGTACAGCTATTTGATGGAGAGAAAATTAAAAATTTTGCACGTAATCAATTAAAATTGCCAAAAGAGATAACAAATGGTGAAATTAACGGATCAATAATAGTCTGATTTTGAACAAACTAATCCGGTAAATTGATTTAACTTTTTTTAATTCTATACACATGAATTCAATTCTAGTTCAAACTATTTTTGGATTATCTAAATCTGGTAAAGTTAAAGCTCATAGCTAAGTTTGTAGGTTGGATACATATAAAAATGGTTATTCTTGTTTTTCCAATCGTGTAATCTATTCATCTGAAAAATGTTCTTCAGAATGTACTAATAGCAATGGGAATTACAGGTATAAAGGGTACAAAGTAAAAAGGTAAGCGCACTAAAATTGTTAGAGAAACTAGTAGTAAGAGATATTAGCAAACTGTAAAAAAAACCTTCAATAGGTTCTTTTTATAGTTGGTAAATATGTTATCAACAATAGATGGTAATAAAGATAAAAATTCAGACACTTTATAGTAATGGGCTAAGTTTTCTTAGGAAGAAATCTATTTCTCATGACTGATCGCTAGATATAATAGGATATATCATTTATTAATTTGGGTGGGTGATTTAGCTTTTTGAATTTACCACACTTAAATTTAAATTTTGTTTAGGGACAAAATGTTAAAGTTATACATTCTGAATTAACAGAAAATTAAGGCGGTAAAAATCCTATTAAATCTTTTATCAGGTAAACTCATATTTCTTTGGCCTTATTTTCATGGTATTACCGAACGTTTATATGTCTCTAAGGGAAAGAAATACTTTAAGTTTTATTACCATCTAATGTTTGATTAAGATGGTAACATGAAAATAGAACGTTTACAACTAGAAAATAAAGAAAAAATATAAAAATTCGACTTTTTTCGACATTTCTACTATGAGAGAAAGAATCTAAATTAAGTAAATCTTATATTTAGAGGGGGTATTTATCTTATAAATAACGGTTAAAACATTTGCAAATGTTTCACGAGTAATTAAAAACGTCTAATATAAAATTATATTGTGACAATTTTAAACGAACATACTTTATAATTCATACTTAGACTAACAAATTAATTAATAATAAATTAAATACGCTATATTTAATAGAGTATAATATGGAATATTTAACTATAATATTCCATATTATATATAATTATAAATCATTTAACATATTTGTTGCGGGAAATTTTTACATAAGATATTTTAAATATTAAGCACAGAAACATTTCAAAGAAAAAGAGCTATTTTAAAATGTACCCTAAAAACGTTTTTCCTAAAAAGTAGTAAGATTTTGCAAATCGTTTCTGTGCCTAATTAGATGAAAATAATATAATAAATTGTTTAAAAGAGATAAAAATGAGTTACTTTTATGGAGAAATATACATCCCATACTATTAAAATTATGTCAAATTGCAGCATACAAATTACATTTTTCTATCTTACAGACTGCACAAATACCATTATTGGTAACTTGCCTAAGTTTTAACATCACATTCATCACTTTTTGTCCAATAAGATTAATAGGGTCAAAAAATGTGCCGCTATCTACTATGAAAATATAAGAAATATGAAGAATTATTTATAAAAAAAGTAATATAGTAATAAAATTATTCGGTTGTTTATAAGTTGATTTTCAATATTTTTGACGTTTTTTAAATGATTTTCATTTATTTTTATATAAAGAGGACATTTATTGTGTTGTTTGAAGAGAAGTGCATGGGTGTTAACAGTTCATTTGTATATAAAAGATAAACAGTTGAGTGTATAATAAATGATCTTTTAAAGTATTTCATGTATACACACAAGTGTTGTTGAGTTATTTATTCAAAGTATAACCATAAAAATCTATAAAATATTATATACAAAAATAATAATAGAGGTATTCATTATGAAATTAATAAAAGGAATATTCGTTTCTACGATTGCACTTACATCTTTTACAGGATTAGAGTTAATTAAAATTAATGAAGATCCCAATGTAGTGTATGCAGATTCGAAAGATTCTTCACAAAATATAAGTCAATTCCAGGGAGATATTAAAGAAGGAGATAAAATTATTTTAAAGTTTAAAAGTGAAGTGAATTTCCCGTATAAGGATGGACTCGAAAATCAAATAAAAGATGAAGATAGCGATTTGGAATTAGTAAAAATCTTCTCTGAATTTCCGCAACTAACATTAAAGCGTTTATTTACATCTGTAAATCCGAGAGAGATTGAAAACATCGATAAACATACAAGGGAAACTGAAAATAATTCATCTTCTAATTTACTAGATTATTATATTGTAGAAGTGCCTAATAAAGTAACAGCTGAAACATTGATGGACAAGTTTAAGAAATCTCATCTTGTTGAAGAAGTATATATGCAAGAAAAACCAACCCTTTTACCAGAAGTACAATTACCTACTGTATCGCTTAACCCTTACGACGATCCAAGATTTTTAAACCAGGGATATCTTAAGGAAGCACCATATGGGATTAATGCATCTTATGCATGGAGCATTAAAGGTGGAGATGGAAAAGGAACTACTTTTGTAGATATGGAGTATGGGTGGTTATTAGACCATGAAGATTTAGTAAATCAAAAAGTTGAGCTTATATCTGGTAGAAATATAGATCAACACGTTGGCCATGGAACTTCTGTTCTTGGGATTGTTTCTGCTGAAGATAATAAGGTTGGTAATATAGGAATTGCACCAAAGGCTAAGGTAAAAGTAGTATCCCAAATAAGAGGTGATGGGTCGTATAATACGGCTGATGCGATAATAGATGCTGTACATAATTTACAAGCTGGGGATATTTTATTATTAGAGGCACAAGCTTCTTATGATGGATATGGAGATAAATATTTACCTGTTGAAGTACAGCCAGATATCTTTGATGCAATACGAGCTGGAACAGATAAAGGAATTATTGTGATAGAAGCCGGAGCAAATGGTTCTAATGACCTTGATCAATTTAGAGATAGGAATGGAAAACAGGTATTAAATCGCAATAGTCCGGACTTTAAAGATTCAGGAGCTATAATGATTGGAGCCGCATCGTCAACTGTTCCTCATAAACGTTTATGGTTTTCAAATTATGGTAGTAGAATTGATGTTTATGGTTGGGGGGAAAACGTAGATACAACTCGTGCTGAACCTAATAGGATTACTAAAAATCTCTATACGACTGGCTTTAGTGGTACATCTAGTGCTTCTCCAATTATTGCTGGAGCAGCGACTTCAATACAAGGTGTGGCTAAAGAACATTTAGGTCGTCCATATAAACCAGCTGAATTAAGAAATATACTAAGTAATCCAAATACAGGTACCAAATCTCAAAATCCGTTAACAGATAAAATTGGTGTTTTGCCAGATTTAAAGTCAATCTTGTCAAATTTGGGATATAGCCCAGATATATCAAATAATGTTTTAGAGGGAAACCAATTTGTATGGTCAATGAAAGGAATAGGAGATTTTGAATTTGCAAAATTAGATTTTAATAAGACAAAAGAAGAAATGCAAATTCAATTAAAAGCGGGTGTACCACATCATTACTTTGATAGTACATATGCGAGTGTGAAAGTCCAAAATTCATCTGGAAAAGTGGTATATAGTAAAGATATTTATGGAAACAGGCAACAAAATGCTGAAACACAAAAAATTCCGGTGAAAGTCGGAGACTATATTGAGTTTACACATTTAGAGGGTGGAAACCGGGCGACTCTTATAAATGTGGATAAAAATATACAGGAGAGTTTTGGTAAGAAGATAGTGTATCAAGTTACAGTTAATGGTCTTAAGAAAGTTGATCAAATTATTAATCTTAACCCAGATACGGAAGCTCCTACACGGCCTGAAGGATTACAAGCAACCAGCATTACTGCAAATAGCGTAGAGTTAAAATGGAATTCATCAACAGATAACGTAGGTGTGAAAGAATATCAAGTATTACGTGACGGAAAATTCATTCAAACGGTACAGGGAACTACATTTACTGATAGTAAACTGACTGCTAACATAGAATACAAATATACTGTGAAGGCTATAGATACAGCTGGAAATGAGTCTATTCAAAGCAGTGTTCTTAGTGTAAAAACAAAAGAGCAAAATACCTCTTATGAAAAATGGGATCCGAGGAAAGCATATACAAAAGGGGATAGAGTAGAGTATCAAGGGAAAATCTATGAAGCTGTTCAAAGTTATCAAGGAAACGGAGATTCGAATTGGATATTCTCGTTATCCTTATGGAAACCAATTTCAATAAGTTGATGATATCGTCTGATATAAATATAGTCTATTTGAGAGAATAGTTACTTCATAACTAGCTAAATAAATTTTATCTCATAAGAAGAAGGCGCCTTTTAGGTGCCTTTTTCTTATGAACTATATTATCCCTTACTAGTGAAGTATCTTACTTTAAATTTCTTTAAAGTAAACAATTCAGCTGATATAATGGCTGCACCAACTACAGAACCTAACCAGTTTCTCCAACCTAAGGCATTAAAAGATGAGTAGTTTTTAATGGGTTTTTAAGGGGAATATACAAGGAAAAGGAAGGTGTAATCCTTCCTTTTCTTATCCAGTATGTCCATGTGAATATTTGATAATATTTACCGTACTTTGAGTTCCTGTTGAAGAACTCGATCCAAAAGTTACTGTGACAACAATTAAGATACCAAGTAAGCTAACCGCTAATTTTCTCATTTTAATGCTCCTTTTTTAAACTTTTTTTCACTGGCTTTGCTAGCTTCATAATAGTAATAGCTTGCTTTTACATGATTATTTTCTTTATAAAATTGGGTTGCTAACTTTTCAGTATATTCATTTATATACTCATATAGTTCTTCGCGTTCAAAATAAGAAATTCCTTCTAAAATGGCTTTTTCTACATCACTTGCACAACTATTAAGGTTCATTTTTTCTAAAATATTAAAGTGATGTATATAACCTTCAATACATAACTGAGTGGAAAGTTGTATTCCCTTTTCAATTAGCTCTTGAGCTACTTGGTTTTCTCCTAATTTATAATGTTCTCTTGCCTCAATAAATAAAGCTTTATAATCACTTGGTAGTTTTTGATTAACTTCAGATAAATATCGTAATGCTAACTCAGAAAGGTTTTGTGTAGCATACATAAATCCTAGATTGTGACGGACAATTAAAATATTGTATTCTAAATTTTCTTTTTGGAATGCATCCATCGCTGAAATATAATGTTCTTCGGCTAATTCCCACTCTCTTAAATGAGTACATGCCAGCCCGTATAAGTTATTGCAAAAGGCAACTTTTAATTCATATCCCATGTGTTTTGAAAAGATATCTTTAGCTTTCATAGCATGATTAATACATAAGATCGATTTATGTGTATGACAGTAGAAAACAGCCAATTCATAATGAAATTCAGCGTATTCAATTTCGTCAGGTATTGTTGATAATAAACTTTCAGCTTTATCAAAATGTATTCTTGCAAGATTATGATTACCCGTAACATTCGAATGTATTGCTTTAAAGAAGTGATAATAGTATGAAAGGAAGTCATCTGTAGGAATCCCGTAAGCATCACATTGTTTAAAACTATCTTTAGAAATACTTAAACTATCAACTAGATATTGGTGTCTAAAATAAAGAAGTGAGTAGTGTAATAGTATGGTTTGATTTTCTTCTATATCTTGGATTTTATTTTCAATTTCTTGTTTCAGTAATTGAGCGGCATCTACATGCCTAGCTCTAATTTCCTGATACCATTCATTTAATAAATGATTTATTTGTTCGTGCCCCTTTAATTGAACATTCATTGTTCAGTCTCATCCTCTCTCTATAGATACTATACAGCAATTAGTATCATAGCAGAGTTTTCCTCTATTAAAATCTATTAAACAGCATTTTTCAATATAAGACGAAATATTCTATTAATTATATTTGGATTAATTTTGACATAAATAGTATTTATTATTGTTATTTTTGTAAAAATAATCTCTTATTCAAGCTACAAAGCAGATAAGAAATATTTTCTCAACAGGATAAAAGGTATTCATCCATAAGTACTATGTATGAGGATAATAGGAAAATAGAAATAAATAATAAAGGGGAATGTGAAATGATAACATTAGAAAACGAGTGGGATATAAAAGAAATTTCGGAAGAGAATGTAGATTTGTTAAAGGTTATGGCTCATCCAGTAAGATTACAAATTGTAAATGAATTAATGCATCATAAAAAATACAATGTTACACAGTTAACGGAAATATTAAGGCTCCCTCAATCCACAGTTTCACAGCATTTATCAAAATTGAGAAGAACTGTACTCCATACAGAAAGAAGAGGATTAGAAGTATATTATTATATTGGAAATGCTAAAGCTAGTCAGATTGTAGAAATTTTAGGTTTGTAGGTTAATAATATGCAAAAAAAGTTCCTTTTATAAAGTAAGGAACTTTTTTTATTTATATATAATAATTTCATTTTGTAAGAATTACTGTGTAGATAAGAAAATATTGCTCATATAATTTCTGTACATTTCAAAGGAGTGTAATGAAATAAGGTCTACTTATTTATTTTCAATAGAACTTATCAAAAGCCTCTGTAAAAACAGAGGCTAATATGCTAGATAAAGATAGAGAATTTATGGAAGTGTATGTAAGATTAATCAATCATAAGTTTGTTATTTCTGAATTAGTTGTAAGGCTTTCATCTGTTCTAAAAGAATTAAATTGTTTTGTTCAATCATCTTTGCCACTGCTTCAAAGTATGCTTGATTCTCAAGAACCTCAATCCGCTTCTCTTTAGGAAGTGATTGAAGTATTTCTTTCATTTCTTTACATTCGTATATGCTATTCTCTGAGTCGTCTATTAATTTATTGCGACGATTTGTGTATTCAAGTGCACCTAACGTCGCTAATGTGCGGGTATCTAGTCCTAGGATTTCCATGCATACATCTCCTTTCCTCTCTAATAATTCGATAGGGGAAAGGAGATTCCTTTAATGATTTGGTGGGGTTTTTATATTGCAATGCTTATAGGTGATGCTCCAACTGTTACTACTGTATTTACGGTATAATCAACGGAGTTAAGAATTGTAACTGTATTTTGTTCCGGCTGAGCAATATAGATGAATTGCCCATCAGGTGTAAATGCAGCGTCTGCTGGACAATTGATTGAAATCGTTCCTGTGGATAGTTGTTGTGCTGTATCAATAATATTGATTTCATTGGTTGTTTTGTCTCCTAGCAATGCTAAGGGTTGATTAGGTGAAAGAGAAAGGAACGAGTTGTAATAAGCTCCAGTAAGAATAGTCTCAACCTCATGGAAAGTGGACAAGTCTATAACTATAAGAGCTGTCCCAGACCCTGGAAATTCTCCTGTAACATAAGCGAATCCGTCAAGCAAACTGATTTCTATGATATTTGGATAATCGCTTGAAGTAGGATGTTCTGCTACGATATTTCCTGTATTTAGATCCAATTGTATAATACTCCAAGCTATAGCATTTACGATATAAGCGTATTGTCCATTTAAATCAATGGCTATACTTGAAAAGCCAAATCCCCCAAGTGAAGTAGTATTGGAAATGGTTTGAGTTAGAAGATTCAGTGTAGTAATTTCCATTGAATCAGTTGAAATATTTAGTATATACGCATACTGACTATCAGGAGAAAATCCAATATCGATTGGTTTGTTTATTGAGAAAGTAGAGGTAATAGTAAGAGTTTTGTTTTTAATCATAGATACACTATTATCATTGGAATGTAAAACTAAAGAGTATGCTTTGTTTGGGTTAACAGCAACCTTAATTGGCTGATAGGGAAGGTTAATGACATGCTCAACAGTCTTTGTTGCGGTGTTAATTACTGAGAGAGTATTATCATCTTTATTTGCTGTAAAAGCATAAATAGGAGGGTTTGGTGGCACTGGTAAAAGAGAAAGGGTGCCATTTAAGATAAATGTATTATCATCTTGTGGCGTGACTGTTAAACTCTTAAGTTTAAATCCACTAAAATCAAAGCAGCAATTAGAATCAGTTGTGTAATAAACAATCTGATTAATGGAGAATTTGTGCCATTTAGAAAAAGCTGCGGCTCCTTGTCCATATTGATTTTGAACAGGAGAAATACTAACAAGCATTGAAAGTACGCCATATATACGAACACTGTGTACTGGATAGGAAGCATTTGGTAAATCGGTTTGTAATAGGCAAGGGTTTGGTGTTTGCAGTGTACATGGTTCAAATGCACATTTTAATCGATCTGTATTCCATGTAACGGCACCGGTGTAATTCGTATCATTAATTATATATCCTTCAGGAGCTGTAATTAAAACCTCAAAATCTACATATTGATTGCACGTACCTTGGCAAGGTAACATGTACTTCACTTCCTTTATCAAAAATTATGTGTTTTTTCATGGAATCTATAAAGTTGATTACATACCGTATTAAAAAAATTTTAGATCCTATGCTTTTTAATAAGATAGTCATGTTTGAAAGGACTGTATTCTTTGATACAACATACAATTAGGTGGCAATGCTCTATATTATGCTTCTTATTTCCTAATGCTTGTACATATTGTGGTTATCTTAATCGTTAGAAGGTATAGTCCAATAATGGTAAAACATATTGAAGTAAATAGAAGGTTAATCTCGATGCGCTAAGTCTAATGATAGGACATACGATAAAGTGCTATTAAATTCGAGGAAGCCAAAGTATAAAAGGGGTATTTATGGCAGCTCGAATATCTATTACTGATTTATTGGATAGAAAAAGTAGCTGCACAAAACTACAGCTACTTTTTCTCAAAAACATTTTTATGCAAATAGCATCCTTAACGTAAACTTGCGCTTAATGGTACTTGTGAATAAACTGTGAAATTGTTACCATAAGTACCGTGTCTGGAAAATGAAGAAGAAATTGAACTGTTCCAATTTTTATAGGTAGATCCAGATGTATCTGCTCTTAGAAGGACGTTTGAAAAGCTAGCTTGGCTAAAAGAATTACGTCCAGTATCTTCAACACCCTGAACCATTTTTACTGGTTCATATTGAGAAAATGTACCATATACAGGCTGATTTGCGTATCTAGGGCTTCCATTTACATACATAGTAACCGTACCATTTCCGTTATTAACTAATTTAAGATTTACTCGATCACCATCTTTAATTGATGTATCATACTGTGTATTCCAATACTTACTGTTTTGACCGGATTCATTATATCCTGAATTAAGAAATACTTTATATCCACTTGGTGTTTTTGAAATACCACCTTCAACTTTAGACGCTCCAATACCTAAATACCAATTTACATATCCATCCTTAACAACAACTGACTTTGGTAGATTTATATCGGCTGCAATCCCGGTATAGTTACTATTTGTAACACTTTTTACAGCACCTTCTGTAGCTGCAAAGCTTGTAGTTGAAAACATTGATAGAGAAATTAGAAGTGAACCAACTAGATACATCATTTTTTTCTTACTTTTTTTTAATACTTGATTCATTTTAGGTCCCCCTTACTTTTTATTGTTAAATTGCATTGAAAGTTGGCCAACTAACTATGACTTACAAAGCAAAGATACATCAGGTTTCATTGGATGTATATATTTTCCTGTTATAAGTCATTGAAATGTCAAGCATATTAGTTGTTTCATATTTATCAATATAAATGGAGTTGACAGATTAAAGTGGCAGGTCTATTTAAATGTAAGAAGATTTTGTTAAAAATACTATTAAAACCCATAAATGTGTTGGGGGATAATATGTACTACGATTCATTTAGGAGAGAAATATGGAATGAACTTAGGGGGATTTTTCAAAGGGGATATCTGAAATGTTTAGAAATGGATTAAAAAAAAGGAAATAAATTAATAGTTTTTATTAAGGAATTCATTGTAATAGTTCGTAGATGAAGGGAAATATATGATTTAAAAGAAATGGATTTCCTATATAAAAGAAGAAAGGGGATCCAGCTATGGGAAATACAAAATCAAAGTTAAATAATGTAGCTATTGAAGTAGAGGCATTACAAGAAGAAAATGAACGTTTACGTATGGAAATTAATTATTTAAAAAAGTTAAAGACTATAGTTCAAAAAGAGAAGAAATTACAGAACAAGTCTAAGCGAAAGTAATTTATCTTAAAGAATTTGAAGTATGGAACATTATAAGATGGAATCAGATGACTATATAGGTTTTTATAATCACAAAAGAATTAAAGCGAAGTTAAAAGAAATGAGTCCAGTACAATACCGGACTCACATTCAAATAGCTGCTTAATTTTTTGTCTAAATTTTGGGACCAGTTCATAATAGGTGGTCGGTTGTGTGTTACGCTTAGCGATTGTTAGTTTTTAACTCATTTCATATTGCGTTTAGTTTAAGTATTGGGAGTAAAAGAATAGGAATAGAAAAATTAATGTTTTGCCAAATAATCTGTTAAAGAAACTTAAAGGAATAACAAGTTCTCCTAGTGTAAGGTTTTTGAGTTTATCCTTATTCGGTCTTTGTATTAATTCTTTAAATGTTTGGAAATTTATCCTATTAACGAAAGTCCAACTTGGCACAGCTTTTGTATCTGAACCTATTTTGAAAATGATATGAATACTACGTGTATGAAAACCGCTTATACTTAAAATAAGTATAAATCCTAAGATAATAAACCATGTCATTTTTCAACACCTCCTTGCAGTATTTAATATTAAGATATTAAAACTGTTGAGAAAGTGTGCTATTGTCCATGAAAAATATTGAAAACTTGTTGAGGAAACATTGAGAATGTTGCAATGCTATTGATCGTTGAGGAGTTAATTATGCTTTTTCATTTAATATTTATAGAAAAAGAAAATCAAAAAGAGAACAGTTGCGTGGACTGTTCTCTTAAGGAGCGGAAGTGCTGAACATTTTCAATGACAATGATTCAAGCATTCCGTTAATAGTATGTGCATATGTTTGCAGTTCATACAAGAAGGTAGCTAAAAATAGCTACCTTGCCTCAGGGAAAATTCAAGAAAATCAGAGATTTATTATGGATACAGATTGGCTGTTACCAATCTATTCGTATTATCGGAAAGGATTCCATAAATTATTCATAAGTTAAAATCTTACTTCATTATAGGGTCAGTGGCTAGCAGAGTAAAAAGAGCACTTTTGTAAAGTGCTCTTTTTAAGATGTGCATTAGGACTTGAAAGAGGCACCAATGACAATTTAAAAGGAGATATCTCTATACAACATATGGAGGTGCATTGGAAAGGTGACGAATCCTAATGGCATGGATTTCTTTAATCTTAGCAGGTTTGTTTGAAATGTTTGGTGTTGCCATGATAAATAAATTGCATAAAGACCGTAATTGGCAATCATTAGTTTTGTTAATTCTCGAATTTGGATTAAGTTTTATATTCCTTGCTTATGCAATGGAAATACTACCTATGGGAACAGCTTATGCAATTTGGACTGGAATTGGTGCGTTTGGTGGTGCAATTATAGGTATGGTTTTATATGACGAATCAAAAGATTGGAGAAGACTTGTTTTTATAGGTATAGTTTTAAGTGCCGCAATTGGTCTAAAACTCGTTTCAGAAATAATTTTTCGAATTAATCTATTAGGAAGACAATCTGTTTTTATTAAGCGAATTATCTTCTTGATTTTTTTATTTTTATTGAACAAAATGGCTCAATTGTTGAATAAAATGACACGCATTTTTTGATAAACTTAGTGTAAACTATACATTTTTTGTTACTAAACATAAGGAATCGGTTATTGATTTTACGGATCTTTTACTGAATGTTTTCCCGTAATGGTCAAAATTCATTTGAATTTTTTTTAGTTTAAACTCAACAAATAAGCTAACAGATCAAAAAAATCAATTTTGTATATCGTTTCTTAGCACCTAAAAAAATAAAATATAAGAAAATTATTCTTAAGAGAAGAGTGGAGAAATAACAGCTGTTATGTTTATAGAAATGTTAGACTTAAGGAAAAACACGTTTTATAAAATAATTAAAGAATATGAAGAAGCAAAGTAGCATCTAACCTATGGTAAGTGCTACTTTTTTATTTTATTTTCACCGATTAAGTTACTGAATTTTCAGAGATTATGAATGACAGCTGTTAAATAGTTAACATATTCATTTAGAAAAACCCGTTTTAAATAATATTAGACATGATCAAGGCAATACTTAATAACTAAAGAGAATAAGCAATTTAAACTTCAATTATAATAGGCAGGATCATTGGCTTTCTCTTTGTATGTGAGTATATAAAGTGGCCAAGTGTTTCTCTTATTTCTCTTTTTAGAACATTCCATTGGTAAATATGTGCTTTTTGTAATTTGTTGATAGTTTCTACAGCTAATTGATTAATTTTCTTTAAGAAATCTTCTGAGTCGCGAACATAAACAAACCCACGAGAAATTGTGTCAGGGCCAGAAATTATTTTTTCTTCTGTTTTACTCAGGGTGATAACTATTACAAGCATGCCATCTTCAGAAAGTTGTTTACGATCGCGCAATAAGGCGTTCCCAACATCTCCAATACCTAATCCATCTACATATATATTACCGGCAGGTATACGCCTAGTTTGCATGGCAGTTTGATTTTTAATATCAACAGCATCTCCATTGCCGATAACATAAATATTATCTTTCTTGACACCAACGGATTCGGCCAATTGACGGTGATGATGTAGCATTCTAAATTCACCGTGTATTGGAATGAAATATTTAGGTTTCATTAAAGTAAGCATCAATTTTAATTCCTCTTGATATGCATGTCCAGAAACATGCATTCCTGTTGAACTTCCAGATCCATAAATAACATTTGCTCCTAATAGGAATAGGTTATCTATAATACGTGAAACATTACGTTCATTTCCTGGTATAGGAGACGCAGACAAAATGACTGTGTCACCCGGTAAAATATCAACTTGTCGATAATTTCCACTAGCTAACCGGGCCAGAGCGGCCATAGGTTCACCTTGACTACCAGTGCAAAGTATAGCGACTTTTTCGGGCTCTAGCTGGTTAATTTCATTTGCTTCGATTAACATTCCTTCAGGTATATTCAAATAGCCTTGTTCTAAGGCAACAGAAACGACATTTACCATACTTCTTCCAAGGAGGGCAAGCTTTCTATTTGTTTTCAAGGCGGCATCTACTATTTGTTGTACACGATTTACATTAGAAGCAAAAGTAGATATAATAACTTTTCTTTGAGCTTTGATAAATGCTTCTTCAATCTTTTCACCTACTAACCGCTCTGATGGAGTAAATCCAGAACGTTCGGCATTCGTACTTTCTGAGAGGAGAGCTAAAACACCGTTACCTCCGATATTAGCCATTTTGTGGATGTCTGGATATTGATTGTTTACAGGAGTTAAATCAAATTTAAAATCACCTGTATGGACTACTGTACCCTCTGGTGTATGAAAAGCAATTCCAAGGCAATCCGGAATACTATGATTTGTTTTGAAAAAGGATAAATTTATTTGTCCAAACTCAATTAACGACTCAGAGTCAATAATAATTAATTGTGTCGAATCTTGAAGTTTATGTTCCTTTAATTTAATGCTGATTAAGCCTAAGGTTAATTTTGTTGCGTAAATTGGCACATTCAATTGCTTTAAAAGATACGGAATACCTCCAATGTGATCTTCGTGTCCATGTGTAACAATTAAGCCTCGAATTTTATCTTTATTTTCTTGCAAATATGTAATGTCAGGAATTATTAAATCTATTCCTAATAAACTCTCATCAGGAAATTTAGAACCACAATCAATGATTACAATGTCATTTGAATATTGTATGACATACATATTCTTACCAATTTCATTAACACCACCTAAAGCAAAAATAGATAGTTTTTCATTTATTGTACTCAAATGAATATCCTCCTTTTTAAAACAAGTTTACTTGAAGCTATGTAAAGGGTTATGACCAACCATTGATAAATAATTGGTCATAATTATCTTAAAGATCCATATCTTTTAATCCGGGACTATGCTCATTTGGCATTTCAGGAAGTTCTGGTACAGGAAAACCTTTTGGTGGGTCAGTTACTGTTAATGTTCCTTTGTTTCTACTTGGTGATTCACCTTGGAAAATTTCTCCCATTCTTGTTGGATCTAATCTAAAATTAAATTGTGCATTATGAAATCCCATATCTACATACTTTCTGCACTCTGGGTACTTATTAATATCATAGTTCGGCACAGGGAAAAGTTTCCCCCACTCAACACCCAATGTCTCTAATGCTTTTGCAAAGGCGTTTTGATGTGCATTATCACGTACAATTAAAAAGGCAAGTGTCTCTCTAAAAGTTTGATTTGAACTCATTTCATAAATTCTAGTCTTTTGAAGTACACCTGTTGATTCAAGTACTACATTATCTAGTAAATCACTAATTAAATTTCCATGACTGTATACCCAAGATCCATTCCATGGGTTTCCAGCCGCATCCACTGGCAATGAACTTTGAGCACCTACAATAAAGTGATGTGGGTTTGCATGCTTAACTGCCTCATCAAGAGGTGCTTTGTCAATACCAGCATTCCCTGGTGTAGGTTCACCAGCTCCATTTAATAGTTGATTAATTGTATTCTGCACGAGCTCTACATGGCTTATTTCTTCTAAAAAAACACCCCGAAGTAAATCACGATATTGCTTGTCTTTACCTCTGAAATTTGAGCTTTGGAAGAAGTATTGCATCATTGTACGCATTTCACCATAATGCCCACCTAATATTTCTTGTAGAACTTTTGCAGCAGCTGGATCTGGTTTGTCTGGCTTAATAATATTAATTAATTCCTCTTTATAATAAAACAAAGTATACACCTCATTTTTATAATAGATAACAGTGATTATGTTACCCCAATATAGGTAATTTATTCCTGGTATTAATTGAGGTATTCTAGATTTTATTTATATATCTCTATAATTATTTTGAGCGAAATTCAGTGTTATTACTTTTTTAAAAATATAATTTAAAATAGCTAAAACTCATATTTTATATATTTTATTAGTATTAATCAGTATGAAAGACACGTTGGTAAGGAGAAGAAATTAGAATATATAAGTTAAGTATTATATAAAAACAATTGGAAGGGAAAATTGTAATCCATTTTACTCCAACTTTCATTAGTCATATGGTAAATGAAGTAGAAGAGTATATAACAGTATTAAAATATTTAATAAAAGGGGAAGTACCACCTATTTTCATGAACTACATTATCACCTTGTGTGGTTAACAGATGCGGCTGGTCATGCTGGATCTATTTCAGGTGAGTTAGACCTTGTAGAAAAACGATTGAAAGAAAAGAGTGAGATGTACGCCAAACATTTTGAGCAGTTTTATTTAAAAGCTGTTGAAATGACGGGGTATCTACGTACAGAGCTTAAGTATTTTCCAGCTTTAAAGAAATTTACGAAAGATGTTTCATTAGAACTGAACTTATTTTCGCATTTTCTTCATGAAATAGAAGAGTTAGAATTATCTGAGCAAATATTAAGCTCATTATCTGCGAGTATGGCAGACCACATGGCAAGAGAGGAATGCTATTATTTATTAAAATTGGCACAATCATCTGGTTTAGAGATGCCAAAGTGTAATCCTCTGTAACAGTAGAAAAAAAGCCACAATTATGTGGCTTTTTTTCGTTTATTTCTTCTTTTTTCTTGCCTTTTTGTTGTTTTACTTGTTCAATACTAGCATTTAATGTCTCCGTAATATTTATAATATTTGGATTAGAATATATAGTTTCATTCTGTTCTTGTTGTTCAATTTTTTCTTCTATAAAATCAGTAAGTGCTTCTTTATATTCATCTACATATTCTTCTGGTCCAAACGGAGTGGTTAGATGATGAATTAGATTTATTGCTGTAGTCAATTCTTGTTTGTGAATAGGATAATCTTCATTATTTGGAAGACCGGGCATGTTTTTTATATTCCGAATCTCATCAGGATAATGGATGGTCTGTAGAATAAGGCCTTCTTCAAAGCTACGAATAATAGCTAGATTTGGTTGCTTACGGAGAGTAATATAAATAAGACCAAGTTTATTTGTTCTTTCTAAAGCTTCTTTTAATAACAAATAGGACTTTTCATTCCCATGGATAGGACCAATAAAATAGGAACAATCGAAAGAAATGGAATCAATTTCATCATTTTGGATAAAGGATGAAATGTGAATGATGCGTGGCTCATGTTTTTTTGTAGTGCTTATAATTCTTTATCTTCAACAATTATATATTTATGCGGCGCATATTCATAAGCTTTCACAATTTCTTCATCGCTTACTTCAGTATCCGTACAATTGGGAGCAATCTTTTTATATTTAATAGGAGTAAGACATTCCTTGTGAAGACTTAAAAATTTAATATCTTTCTCTTCTACAGCACTATATAGTCTAATGCCGATGTTTAATAATCCAAGTGAAAGAGAGCCTTTCCATACCGTGTGCATTTGAAACTTCTCCTTTCATAAAAAGAAAATGAATAGTTTTAGTATGAGTAATAAGAAAATTCATATGCATTTCTTATATTTTTTATATTTTGGGAGAGACTAAAAAATTGAAAAGGAGGATTCCAAAATGCAATTAGCTACACATGAGTTACGTGATTTAAGTGAATTAATTGCTGGTTGTTACAATACAATTAATACAATGAGTACATACATTCAGCAAGCACAAGATTTAGAATTAAAACAGTTATTACAGCAACATTTTCCGCTCCATGTGGAAGACTATAATTTAAAAGTAGAATTTGTCCAAAGTCAGAGTATGCCTAATATTGAGCGTTTTCAGCCCTCTAAGTTAAATCCAGTATTGATTTCTTATTTAAAAGCACCGATTGAAGAATATCCATCTGTTGCACCTAGTATAAATGGAGCACCTCCGAATGATCGGGCAATTGCTACGGGCTATCTTTTAAATCAAAAATCAGCTGCATTAAATTATGCTGGGGCTTTATTGGAGTGTGCAAATCCAAATTTGAGGTCTTTTTTAGAAAAAGCCTTTTTAAATAGTGGTAGACATGCGTATGATATTTGGCAATACATGGTGAAGAAAGGTTACTATCCGTTATCACCAGCACCAGATTCTGAAATAAAAGCTATAGCAAGCATTTATCAGCCTATTAATCAGCAGTTACAATAATGTAATAAGAAGTAGTAAGCTCCAAATTTTAAAATGTTTTTATAGATTTTATTGAATAAAGCTGAACAGTATAAATACCCTTGTTTAGCTTTATTTTTTATATTCTATCTTAAAATGTTTTAACCCGGTTGAACGAAATTTTAATTTGTTTACACTCTTAACTTGATGGGTACTATCCATACCCATCAAGTTAGGATTCTTATTTACCCCCATAATGATAATTTGACCTAATAAAAATGAGGCACAGTATTTTATTTAAACTCTTCCTCATGTGTTATATAGTGAATTAATAGTATTTATACTTACTATTACTAATATTTAATTAAGATAGTTAATACTGCTTATATAGTGTTAATGAACGTTTAATACAGTAAACATTTAGAAATCTAACAATAGCCCTAAGTTGGTTATATATGTCTAATATTAAATTTCATTTGTTAAAAAGCTTATAGATATATCATTTCAAAACCTAATTAACATTTAAACGATTTTAACTGAAATGGGGTGTGTATTAACTAGTATAACCGTTGAAAATATTATAAAGTTCTTTAATTTTTTCTTAATTAGACTTTTAAAGGTATATAAGAAATTAACTTTATGAGTTTAGGGTGATCTTAAATCCCTATTTGCTTATAAGATAAAGAATTGCTGAGGTAATTTAATATATGCCAATGTTAGATGTAGTTTATAAAGAATTAAAAAGAAAATCTTGGTGGAATAATTTTAAGTTTAAACAGGAAACACTACAATTGGTTATTAATTTTTAGGAGGTTGTTAAATTGAATTACAAAAAAAAGCTTTCAATATTTATGACAAGTATTCTTACAGTAGGTTTGTTATTGGGGTGTAATGCGAACCAAAAGGATGAACAGGAGCCAGACCCAACAGAGGAACCTTCTGAGCAAAGAAAAGAAAACAAAAATGATAATCAAGGTCCTGCTGATGAGAAAAACAATAATGAAATAAATCAAAAGGATGAGCAAGAACCTGATCCAACAGAAGAACCTTCTGAAGAACAAAGGGAAAAAAAGGATAAAGAGAAGTAAGTAATTTTTAGTTTTTATTCTGAAAGGCAAAATGTACCTTCAATTATGAGGATATATCTAAAAATTGAAGGTATGTTTCATTTCTTAGTATACATAAATTTTTAGTTTTTGCTACAGAGAAAAGAAATTGAAAGAGCTAGTAGCAGAATATAATGTGTTTGTCGGGGAATATGAATTAAAGAACTAGACATAAATTATTGCTGATATGCCATCTTCGATAATAGGCATAATTAATTAGAACACATTAATACGAAATGTTCATAAAATCATACTTAATATCATTTATATAATGTTAACAAAATCCTTATTTCATAACAAGTGAAAAAGAGCATGTATATAAGCATGTTCTTTGACAAGAAAGGTAGTTTTCTATGAAAGGGGAACCTTCATACAATAACATATGCTTGTCCAGTTAAAAGGTGAAGAAAATTCTTTGACAAAATCTTTATTTAATTAAATGAGCACCATGCATCAGTGCTCTTTAAGATAGGAGGTAACTCTCTGAGCGGAACATCTAGGCTAGAAATATATGATGTGAAAAAGAAAAAAGAACAAAATTTTTTATTATTTTAATACAAAAAAGCAGCTAGCAAAAGCTAACTGCCTCCAACAGGAATGTAACTCTAGATGTAGTTATAGTATGAACGGAATATTGAGTTTTATTCAGAAGGGAACTTATAGCTTTTCGTTTGAACTTAATCTATATCCCACAATCAAATAGAGGGAAATCGATAAAGTCAGAACCTTAAAGTATTTTGGAATCAAATGGAATTAGCCCAACTGTTCACGGTTCCTTAAAATCACGCAATAACTTTATTTGTTCGGATAAAGATTCTGATATGTTTCTACTGTCTGTTTAATTAAATCTTTTAAAACATCGATATCGATATCAGCTAATTTATTAACATAAATACAAGCCTTACTCTTCGTGTGCTTACCAAATTTCACTAATAATTTTTCTCTTTCTTCACTATCATAGGTCAAATAAAGACTAATTTTCGCCTTTCTTGGTGAAAACCCCACTAAAGGTGCATCCCCTTCACGTCCTGATGCATACTTATAGTGATAGCTACCAAAGCCTATAATACTAGGACCCCACATTTTTGCGTCGTAACCAGTTACTTCTTCAAAAATTTCTAATAACTGATAGGCATCTGCCTTCTTCGTCTCATTTTCCACACTTTCAATAAATTCAATTACACTATTTTCAGTTTCTTTCATCTTCGGTTCATACATATATGCACCCTCCCATTCTCTGAATAAATTTATCTTAACATAAAACTTAAACACGGGATTCAAACTAAACGCATCCGTACAATATATAGTTCTTGTCATCGGCTCGATATGTAATATATTTATGTACATGTCGTGGACCATCCCGTCACGATAGTATGAAATCAATATTTTCTCTTTGTTTTGTAGTAATTGCACAAGCCCTATTTGCAGTTGTTCTTACATATCTTCAGTTACAATTGGTTTTGGTGATTTATTCAAAAAATTCAGCATTTCTCTAATGCTTTCGTATTGTTCCGGCATACTGGCCATTCGTTATCAAGACCTAAATCGTAAAACGCCATAAAAAATAAGGGATGATACATATTATACATGACTAATTCATGGTCAACAGCATCCAATATGGTATGACAGTGTTGGAAGTGCTATGAGCACAGTTGGGCATTATTAATAAGAGCCCAATAAAAAAAATTCTCTTGGATGCAAGAGGATTTTTTTATTGGGAATAGTAAGGGTGAGGGGAGGTGCATTACATATGGGAAAAGGTAGAAGTAATAATGCTGGTAAAAAGCAACCGAATTTCGATGATTCATCAAATTTTGCTAAACAAAGCCAACCGACAGAAAAGAAGAAGAAATAAGAAAAGGAGCTCTCTTGATAAAGAGAGCTCCTTTTTAAGGTATATTGACATTTCAGCACAACATATCGATCGCTCAACCAAATATTCATAAGAGCCAAGCGTGAACTACCCGCCACTTAACGTCCTAACGGACTGTTTGAAGTGGGGGCTTCTCGGTTAGTCGTTACTTTTGATAGCTAACGAATTCGTCCTAAGACAGTCGAGCTAACTCCCTTGTTCCAAAGGTTGATTACTATTTATGCTAACGCTAATAGGCGTATTGCTTCATTTTTGATATTGATAGCTGCGTTATAATCTCTATCGAAATTTATACCGCATATACAAGAATAGACTCGTTCAGACAATGTCATATTTTTTACATTTCCACAACTGCTACATGTTTTTGTGGAAGGAAACCATTTGTCTATTTTCACAAGTTGTTTTCCTTGTTCATTTAGTTTATAAGCTAAGAATGAAGTGAACATACCCCAACCATTATCAGCGACACTTTTTCCAAAATGAAGTGCTTGCGACATTCCTTTCATGTTTAGGTCTTCAATAGCTACAACATCAAAATTAGCAGCTAACTTTTTAGACTCATGATGAAGGAAATTCTTACGTTGGTTAGCTACTTTCTCATGTAACTTAGCTACACGAATACGTTGTTTATTCCAACGATCAGAATCTTTATTGCGTCTTGATAATACTCGTTGTGCCTTTGCTAATCGGTCTAACATTTCACGATAGAACTTAGGATAATTGGCTTTCTCATCTTCAGAACTAACGTATAATCCACCCATCGCAAAGTCTAACCCAACAACTGTTTTTACTTCTTTTTGTACAATCTCTTTTTCGTATTCAGTCAAGATGGACACATAATATTTACCAGTAGGTGTCATAGAAATCGTACATGACTTGATTATATAATCTTGTGGTATTTCTCTATGTTGTTTGATACGTACCATTTTCAGTTTTGGCAATTTGATATGACCATTAAGCAACATGATATTTCCGTTTACTACATTCGTTGTATAAGACTTTCTGTCTTTTTTACTTTTGAATGTTGGGAAGTCGTTTTGACCACTAAAGAAATTCTTATAGGCAGTTTGCAAGTTTAGTTGAGCATTTGCCAAAGCTAATGAATCAACTTCTTTTAACCACTCAAATTCTGCTTTATATTTCGCGGGAGTTGGGGGCTTTTGTTTCTTTAGTTGTTCCTTATCATCTTTGTGTTTTTCGTATGCTTCTTTTCGTTCAGCTAACATTTTATTATACACGAAACGTACACAACCGAAGGTTTTACGCATAAGATATGCTTGTTCCTCTGTTGGATACAAACGGAATTTATATGCTTTATTCTGCTTTGTCATATCATTTCACCTCACTTTTCACCTTGATTTTCAATATATTTCTTTACTACGTCTATTGGCGAACCACCAGTAGTTAGCAAGCAAAAACTTCTTGACCAAAACATCTCTTTCCAAAGTTTCTTTTTCACTTGTGGAAAGTCTCTTTTAATAAGTCGAGAACTTGCACTTTTATAAGCATTGATGAATTTTGTCATTTCTGTATTAGGGTGTGCCTTGAACAAAATATGAACATGGTCTACATCATGATTCCATTCTATTAGTGTTATGTTGTAATTCTCGGATAACCTGACAAACATGTCTTTTGCATAGTCTGATATCTCACCATCGAACACATTTCTTCTGTATTTTACGACCAACACAAGATGATAATACAACAAGAACACTGAATGATTATTGCTATCTAATTTCATTCGTATACCAACTTTTATTCTTTATAAAACTGATTTTATCAGAGGCAAAATAAAAAGCAAAGCCTTTTGGCTATGCCAAACCGAAATTCATCTCCCACCTATCGTTGGGCTACGCCCTTCACACGCTTGAGGAAGGAGAATTCTTTCGGAGAATACGTTAAATTCGTGTGGAGAATGGCATCAAATTTAATATTATTGTTCTGCTTTTTCTAATGTTTCTTGACCTCATGTAAAATGACAATACTCCATTAATTTTTTCTTTCTTCCCTTTGTTTTTCTCATAGTTAAATATATAACTGCATAGCTCAATAGAAGCCTACGTTGCGTATTATAAGAATTCTCTCCTTATTTTTTAAGAGTAATTTTACGAAAGATATGATTTTTATGGAAATAATACAGCTGATTCGTATCAATTTGCTATTTTCATACTTTTGTAAAATCCATTTTCACTATATGAACATTAAACATGTTCTAAAATTTATACCTTTTGGAACTGTAAAATATCTAAGGGTATTCTGAAGGGACTTTTATAGATTTCTAGCTAGATTGACTACTGATAAGTGAAGTTATGTAAACATGACATGTATATAATATACAAGGGGAATTTGCAGATAAATATAAGTAAGGGTATACAAAATATGTCTTACCATCCTACCGTGGTATGAATTTCTTTTTAGAAAGATACTACTATTGTTGGATGTTATGATGACTTTACTTGAATAAACTATAGATATCAAACTAACATAGGAGGAGAAAAGAATATGTCTAACAAGTCTAAAGTTCACGGTTTAAAAGAGAATCAGCAGGAAGAAATTGACGCCATTCAACAAACGATCACTGAGATTGAGGTTGCATTTAATCAACATGATGCGGATGAATTAGATCGTCACTTCACTTCAGACGCTACATGGGTAAATGTACTTGGTGAACGGCTATCAGGTTGGAAGCAAATCAATGAAGTGCACAAGATTATCTTGGCAGGACCACTTCGCAACTCATATGCTTCCTATACAGTTGAAAGCATTAACTTTGTGCGTTCGGATGTAGCAATTACACATATTAGGCAATACCCGACAACCTCTGAAGGGACAATAATAGAAAACGGGCAAGGCAGTCTTGCTATTTATGTGATGGTCAAAGAACTCGGAACGTGGCAGGTCGCTGCTGGACAGAATACATTTGTCCATAATTAAATACAAAATATATCTAGAGCGTTATCTTTTTCTTCTTTGTTGATTCCAATGTAATTTTTTGTTCATGGATTTTTGACCTCTTTATTTATAGTGTTTTGAATGTATAATTTTTTTGTTGATTTTGAGGATATCAAGGATTTCGGGAAGAAGTAAATATTTAAAAGGAACTGAATGGAAACTAATAATAAAAAGTTTGCATTGGAACTTATAATTGAAATCCAACATATGAAGCCATGAGCATTTACAACATAGTTTTTCTTATTGATGAAACTGAAAGTAAACTTCTATTCAAAAGTTTACTTTCGTTATTATAGGAGGTTCTAATCATTCTGATATAAATGCGTGGTATATAAAAGATTTGAATTAAACATAAGAATAAGTTATTTCTTATAGGGGAACCATACATTCCCATCAAGATAAACCCAAATTGTATCAATTAAACAGCAGTTGGTTCGTATCTATTAATATTGAACAATCTTCAAATGTTTGTATAAAGTAAGTTAATTATATAATTGAAATGTTTTCTAGGGTTCCGCAACTTGCGTGTTGGTCTGGTCCTAGAAGAAAATCACAGTTATGTTGTGTCACGGAAGGATAAAAGCCTAGGAGAAACTGATTATTACAGTTATTCTCTTAGGCTTTTATTATTTTTTGGTAAGAATAATATTGGAGGTGTTAATGAAATGAATAAAAACTGGATGCAAGTATTCATTGCAGCTTTTTTTGAAATATTTTGGGTTATTGGTTTAAAATACGCAGATAACTTTTGGGCATGGACTGGAACTGTTATTGCTATTATCATTAGCTTCTATTTAATGATAATGGCCGGACGAAAAATCCCTGTAGGAACCGTATATGCAGTTTTTGTAGGGATAGGTACAGCAGGAACTGTTTTTTCAGGAATCCTATTTTTTGGAGAAGAATTTAAGTTGAGTAAAATTCTATTGATTTTATTCTTACTAGCAGGTGTAATTGGTTTGAAATTAGTTACCAAAGATAAAGTTGAGAAGGAGGGCGATTCCTAATGGCATGGTTGTTTTTAATTCTAGCTGGTTTATTTGAAATGCTAGGGATTTCAATGATAAACAAATTGCACAATGATCGTAGCTGGAAATCTTTGCTTTTTCTAATTTTTGGATTTGGAATAAGCTTTCTATTCCTTGCTTATGCAATGAAAACACTTCCTATGGGAACAGCATACGCAGTTTGGACTGGTATTGGCGCTTCAGGTGGGGCGATCTTAGGCATGCTTCTATATGGAGAATCAAAAGACTGGAGACGAATCATTTTTATTGCTATGGTTTTAGGAGCAGCAATCGGTTTAAAGCTTGTTTCATAAAAGATCACGCCGTTTTTTCTTGGATTTCCCCCGTTAACAAATTTATGAGTATAAAATCACAATCTAGGTGTATCAATTTTAATTTTAACTACAGGGGTCTCGTCACATCACCATCAAGTTAAGATAAATAAATATCCCAAAACGAGAAAATTGACATCTCCAGGTGAAAATGTACAATTTTTTTGTTTTAGGGTGTTATAAAATTCTTAAGTTGATGAATGTGTGTCGTGCCCTCTATAAAGAAATTAAGTACATCTTTTTTCTCAATATGGGTATATAATGTAAAGCTTTATAATTATTTACACAGCGGTGTTTTGAATAATATCAAACAAAAAATCGATAGGGGGTTCTTAATGCCTAAGGAACTTCAAATACCTGTTGTAATAGGTTGTTATCCAACTTGAATATAGAAAAGAGGAGTCCTATATGAAAATTGAGTTGTTAGAGAAAAAACATATACAAGAGGCAACGGATTTGATTGCAACAGCCTTTGTACAGAATGAACCATTAGTAAGTTATATACAAGTTCCCTTATTTTCCTATAAGAAAATATGTGAAGAAATGGTGGACCGAGCTATTCAGCAAAAGATGTCATGGGTAGCTATGAAGGACGATGAAATGGTGGCAGTCATTTTATGCCGAAAAGTGGAGAGACCGTTAATCGATAAACAAACAGCAATTCAAATATGTCCACCAGTCGCACCCGTTTTACAACTATTATCAGATTTAGAAGAAAAATCCGCAGAATTTTTACAATTACCCAAGGAAAATTTGATTTATTTTGATATGGGAGCCTGTCATCCAAAATGGATGGGAAAAGGAATCATGAGCGCCATCAATATGCTCATTTCTCATGCTTTAACATTAATGGCGGAGAATCAATCAAATATTATCACAGCATGTACCAATAAAATCTCTAATAAACTATGGACAAGACAATATCAAGCGATTCAACTGAATGAGATTGTATATGATTCATTTGGTTATCAAGATAATTATCCGTTTGCTGGCATTACTTCTTCCACAGCAGCCCAATTATTATATATGCCGACTGCTCACATTATTGAGGGACTGGCAAAACAAAAAAGACGTTCTCATACTCGTGTATAAACATTTATAGCCAACGCATTTATAACAAAGATTCTAAAAAGAATAGCTAACAAAATCATTTGAAGAAGGGTGTTTTTGCCCATTCATCAAGAGGGCAGACTGCTCTTGCGTTAAATACATGGTCAGAATGTTAGTACTTGGGTATCGTCGCATCGCCAGCACCTTAAGAAATTGATTGTTCCCCAAAACGAAAGAAATGAGCCGAATTCTCATGAATAACTGTAAAAAGTTGAAATTTTCGTTATGGGGTGTCTCAAAATCTTAGGTTGATAGGCATGATATGGTGCCCCCAAATGGAAAATAGCAGGATTTTCGTTAGCATGCAATAATTCATGTTCATTCAACGAAAAAATCTGGTAAAATCTAAGCACCTGTTCTATTTTTTCAGTTATCTTGGAAACCTTACTTCTTAATTACCCAAATGGGAGGCGCTTTATCGCGTCTTTTTTTATTTTCAAAGGATTGGCTCAATTTCTTCTTAGAGCCGTATTTTAATTTAAATGTGATACGATAGTTGTATATAGACAACAATGAGAGGCAGCAAGTATTAAAAGAAAAGTAGATACAAATAGGGGGCGTATTTCATGTATAACTTACAAAAAGATATGTATGAACAATCGAAAGAGAAAAAAGGGGAAGTTACTGTGTTTTTAAAGAATGGCGTTCCAGTACGTGGGCAGATCCTTACGATGGATAAATTCACTATTCTTATGATGGTTCATGGTAAGCAACAACTAGTCTACAAGCAAGCAATTTCCACAATTATTAAATAATTCTTTTTCTTTTTTTTCGAGAGAAGAGGAAAAAACACAAAAAAAAAGAAGATTGAGATCAATCTTCTTTAAAAAAGGAACATTCTTCACTATTTACCTATCCCTACGTTTTTTATAATTTATTATGATATGTATATTGATTTAAAATGTTTTGTTCGAAATACTTAATCGGGATTTATTAATTATTTAAGACAGTCATTTATTCTTCTTTTCTAAATTCTCATAATTTTCAAATATAAAAGCGCATATTTTAAGATTCGCTATATAATAAAATCAACCCGTGGTTATAGTGTTTGCTCCGATTCAAATTATGAGATAGTTTGTTTTTACTTTTCTTATTGTAGTTAGAGTAGAACCTTTTAAATACAAGAGAAACAATAATGAAGTATTTATCTCTCGTTTACTAACTAAAATTTTGCGATACAATTAATGTAGTAGAAGCTATGAAGAAATATGATATTAAGCGTTCTTCATTTTATAAATTTACTAAACAGTATGAAGAAGCAAAAAAAGGGAACCCTAACGAATAATTAATGAAGATTCAGGGGATACCAAATGGAATATAAAACAAAGGTAATGATTGGGGATTACGCTCAATTTTTATATCGTAAAAATCCTAATTTACAATTAATCGGATATATAGTGAGTGTTCTACAGAATACAATTTTTGTAGATATTACAGAGCTAATGGGAATTGAAGTAGATGATGTTAGGCAAGTAGTAAAACATGGTTGTTATAATAAAGTGGTTCATAAGCGAATCAAAAATAATGTTTCATAAAAATTGCGCCTAGATATATCTAGGCGCAATTTTTATGGTGACTAGTTCAATTTATTATTTTACATCGAGAGAGGCAATCTATTTCAAGTATCTATATTGCTTTATATAAATGAATTTTCCAAACAGATGTGTCTGATGTAAATATGTTCTCCAGTGACAAATGGTTTTCTGCTGCATTTTCAATGGGGACAGCAGAAAATATGTATTGACCACCCATTTTTTTAAAATGCTCTATATTTAGTTCTACCTTTTCTAAGCATTTTTTCGAGTTTTTCGTAAACATGTAGTTTTTTCCAAGTTCATCGGTGAAAATATAACAGCGGCCACCCCATTCGTCAAAATATGTACGAATCGTTTTATTTTTCGCTAGTTCCTTCTCAATTATTTTTCGAAATCCATATTTATAGGATAAAGGATAAAAATTGTTATATGTATCAAGTGTATAGAATCCATTGTATTGAGCGATTGCAGGATGTAAGCCAATACTAGCGATACGATACTGTTCCAAAGGTAAACCTATATACTCTTTTATCTCCTGAAATTGTTTTTCTGCAAAAAATTCCTTTACTGAAGGTTTATTTTTAAAAATAATTTCCTCATTATAAAAGCTTAACAAAATAATTTGAGCTATCACAAAACCTGTTGCAACGTGTCTCCATAATTTCCCTTGCAACCATAAAATTTTTAATCCAAGAGCGAATAAGACATAAATAACTAACGGGCGTAAAAAATGATAACGTGCAAAATTAAATGTATCCAAAATATGAAAACGTTTTGTTAATGAAAGCCAACCTTTATAAAACCAAAAAGCATACCAAATTGATAAAGCTATGTTAAACCAGAACAAAAAAACAAAGGCTTTTTCTTGCTTCCATCGTTTCTTAGTAATGATAAAATAAAACGCAATAAGTATGGCAGGTAAAATAACAAATGTATGGACTGTCATGACATGGGTATGTCCTAAAAGAAAATTTTTCACTGTAAGGCGGAGAGACTGCCATACTGATAATCTTGCATGAAAATATTCATCTCTACTGTTAGGTGTAGTATAGAAAAAGAAGGAAGATACTAAGCGATATTCTACAATCATGTAAATGAGCGTCATATAAATAATTGAAAAAAGAAAACGGAAGTTCCGTTCCTTTTTTATTACTAGGTCCACTAACCAAAGCATCCCAATGCCGCTTAAAAAAAAGAAAAACCCTAAAACAATACTCGAATATAGAGGAATAAGAGTAAGTACGAAATAGTTCTTCCACGATCTTTCTCCTTTTCGAATGTTTAAAAATGCCCAAAGTGCAAGAGGCATTCCGAGAGTACTAAGCATTCCTGGCGGCCAAAAAGGAGTAAGAGCAAAAGCTAATGAAACTCCTACTGAAATGACCATCCAGTCCTCTCTAGGTAAAAAATGATGTTTTAAAAGAACATACATCCCTATAAAAGCAACCACTCTTGTAATCGTTTGACTTAATGCATAGGCAACCATACTTGGAAAAAAAGCATATAACCAAACAATACCACTATATTCCGTGCTAAATGCATTTCTTAATAATTGATTGTTTATCACTTGTGGAATTGTAGCATCAATCGGACCTGTTATCTCTCCACTTCTTGCCAAAACCTTATACCAGGACAAATTGGAATCAAGGTTATCATGAACGCGAATATGCGCATTTTCTCCAAGAATAAATAAAGGAGACAAATAAAGAATGAGTATAATTGCTACAAAAATAAGTAACTTTTTTTCTTGGTTATTCTGGATTGAAAACATTTACGGCACCTCAAAAAAATTTTGAAAAGTTTACTTATAAAATTTCCAAAAAGAAAGAAATTATCCCCTTATTAACCAAGTTACTATCAAATTTTTGTAAATAAGAAAATCCTTATATAAATTTAAGTGTAGAATAGGAGGGAGAAAATATCGGATGATTATTTCTTTGACAAATGTGTAAGATTCAAAGGTTATCAATTTAAAATCGCACTGTTTAATACTCAAAAAGTTAATCGTAAAAAATATTCTCTTATAGTAAAAAATGCTTTAATGGAATTAGGAGTGCAAAAATAATTAAATATTTAACAATGTTAAGAGCGTGTTCTGATTAATCTTTTTTCAAAACACGCTTTTTTTCTCTTTAATCAAATTTATAGAGTTAATTTAAAGTTACACGAAAGGTATATTTGAGAGGTAAAGCCTTAAATGAACAATAATCATCTTCACTATGAAAGCGGAAATTCCTTGGAGTTCCTGTTGTTATTATTAATTGTAATTATATTAATGACTTATATTATAGCTACAGTCCTATTAAGTCGTCATCACAAACGATGACCGTTGTATCGAACTGGTTTCTGGGTTTTAGGAATAATTTGTGCAGCTATAGCATTTGTTGGTCCCTTAGCCAATCGCGCTCATATTGATTTCATCGCTCATATGCTAGGCCATTTACTTCTTGGGGTGCTTGCCCCAATTCTTATAGCACTAGCTGTCAATGAGTCTTGTCTTACGAGCATTCAATGTGAAAAAAGCTCGACGTCTTTCTAGTGTGCTAAAGAGTTGGCCCATACGAACTTTTAGTAATCCAATTGTTGCAACCTTTCTTAATTTAGATGGGCTATAGATTCTCTATACGACGAACTTATTCTCGACGATGCATCAAAATATACTTCTTCATTTGTTCATATATCTCCATGTTTTCATTGCAGGCTATCTATTTACCATATCAATCATTTATATTGCTCCAGCATCATATAGATATAGTTATAGATATCGAGCGATTGTTTTAATAATTGAATAGACCGGTCATAGGATGTTATCAAAATATATTTATGCTTAACCCACTTACTGGTGTAGTCACTGCACAGGCTGAAATAGGAGGCATGCTAATGTACTATGGTGGAGATTTAATTGATATTATCCTCATATATATTTATTGTTTACAATGGTTTAGGACCAGCAGGCCGATAATCAAAGTACATAAATCAGTAATTTTTTAAACATTACCAGCTTCTTTGAGTGGAAATAATAACTTGGAATCTGATTTAAATATAAAAGTACAGAACGGGTGCTTTTTCTTTTTTGTATAAAAATTACACATTAAAAACATTTTAGGTATAATAATACGCATTAGGATCTATATAATGAATGGAGAGTACAGAACGATTACTGTAACCTCGGATTCTAATTCCATAAGTATGTCCCCTTATTTACCGTATAAACTCCTCCTTTTTATGTTCTATATCAAGTTATAAATCCCTGTATATTTCAGCCATTTGAGGTTAACATAACGTATCATTATCAGTAGTGGAAAATAGCTCACTCCTTATCTTTTTTCAAGTAAGAAGCTAATTTTGTCGTTTTGGGGGTAACTTGAAACCTTAGGTTGATAGCGATGTGGCGGTACCCTATTTGGAAATAGTGATTTTTAGTTAAATTGTAATAACTTTAATTTTGTGCAACAAAGCAATTAGTAAATGGAACTAACTGCTTTGTTACATATAACAAGCCCACGTTTACAGCAATGATTTGTAACCTTGAGTTACAAACTAAGTATAAATCACATTAGAAATAGTATGCGAAATGAAAGTGGATTTAATGAGTATTTTATATTTTGCACCTCTATAGACAAAATGTATTTATCATCAAATCATTTTTTATTTTTTGTATAGACAGGGTGTACCTAATGGTAGTATTAAATATTTAATGAAATTGCATTAGCGATATGATAATGCTTGTTTCCCTAATGCTTCCCACGATTGAATGAAGATATTTTGGCTCACTTTCTGACCTTTTTTCACAGTTAATGGGTCATTGATATAAATGTGTTTGTCCTCTAAACCTACAATAACAACAGCGTGTAAATCCAAAGGAGCTGTAATTTTTTTGTCATCATGTTTCCAAGACTCCCATCTATCTGGAAGGCGATAATCTCCTGTAGTCCATACTACCACAGGTTTACCGAGCTTAATTTGAGCTAACACAGTATTAAAAGTTTTTCCTGTTAAGTTTACTGTGCGATTTGGTAGATAACGTTCCATTAATTCTTGTAACGGTTGAACGTGGACAGCGTATCCCTTATTTTTCCCAGTTATATCTCCGACAAAACCTTCTTTAGGATCTCCCCATTGAATGATGTCTCCACTTTTATTTGTAGACAGTGGAGTAGGATCTTTTTTTATCTCGTTAGCTAAATCCATTTTATTAACTTTAATACCTGCATGCTGTAATACCATCGCTAAGCTTGTAACTTCGCATCCATATTTTAATTCTGGCTTTTGCGATATAAGCGGCACATCTAAAATGTTTTTTTTAGTGGATGAAGTGTGGGATGGTTGTAAGGGTTTCCTTTTGGGAAATGAATGTGTTGTATTTTGAGTCGATTTGTTATCTTGGTGTTTAACTTGTAATTCATTCTTTTTAAGAGAGGGTGTTTGTTCTGAACATCCCGCTAAAATTAAAGATAAGGCATACAAAGTTAGAAATCTTTTCATATCATTCACCTTTTTAATATTACTTAATACTATAATATTCTACTATTCGATATTTTTAGAGGTGTAGAACGTTTAATAACCTTCATTTTGAGCAACTAAGTAAACTAACTATGTGTAGTAAAAAGGCAGCCCACGCGTACCGAGTAATAATTTGTAACTTGAAGTTACAGTTATAGTATAAGCGAGTTGAGGAGAGCTATGCAGGAATAAAAAGTATTAAAAGCTTTATTCCAAAAGTGACTAGCGAAACAGGTATATATCTGTCTTAAATGTTTAGAACGTTTCGTTGATCAAAATGAACTTTTTTAAACATTTTATGTTTTGTGAAGAGGGAAATGAATATTGAATCCTTTAACAAAAGAGAAAGGGAGTATATTTCTTTCTTTTTATACAAATTATTAAGGGTGAAATACTTATGAAATCAGTAGATTTTACTAAGAGATTATAAATTGTTGAGGTGATTCAATACATGCCAAAGTTAGATGTAGAGGGGTGTAACCTTTACTACATAGTAAAAGGAGAAGGAACGCCTATCATTTTTATCCATCCACCTACACTTACCTATGAAAATTTTGAATATCAACTAGAAGAATTATCTAGAAATTTTAAAGTAATCGCTTTTGATATTAGAGGACATGGAAACAGTCAGAGTTCAAGACAGCCAATTACTTACTCACTAATTGCTAAAGATATGAAGAGTTTACTGGATTATTTGGAAATAAAAAAATCTTTTGTATGTGGGTATTCAACAGGAAGCTCAGTTGCCTTGGAATTTTTATTAACATATCCCGAAAATAGTTTAGGTGGGATTCTTATAGGTGGAATGTCAGAAGTGCGTCAAGGCTATTTAAAAAATAAGATTTCTCTTGGTGTCCAATTGGCGAAAGCAAGAGCAATTTCATTTTTAGCATTTGCTATTTCTTGGGGGAATTCCAATACAAATAAATTATTCAAAAAAATGTTTCGAGGAGCTCGGAAAGGTAATGCCAAAAATATCGAACAATATTATCGCTGCAGTTTGCAATATAATTGTACCAATCAACTTAAAGATATTCATCTACCTATGTTGTTGGTTTATGGAGAAAATGACAAAACTTTTTATAGTCATGCAAACTTACTACATGAAGAATTGCCATGTAATGAATTAAGATTTATTACTGGTGCAAAACATCAAATACCAACAAAAGCGGCTACAGAGTTAAATCAGATGATTGAGCAGTTTGTTTGTACTCATTCTAAGGTGCCTAAAGAAGTTCTTAAATCATAAAGTATTATCTCAAATCCTAAAGGGGATTTGAAATTTATATTTTCAAAAAGGATAACGGTATAAGTTTTGTTTCTAACTTAAAAAAATTATGATTAGCAGAAGATCAATTAGAAATGAAATTGTGGAAATAGGGGATTTCGAAAAGTGAAGATTTAAAAAAGTACCCCATGAACCTAATGGACAATGAAGGTATGAGTTAAAGGAAGATACATAACAATTAACAAGTGGGGATGTTGATAAATTAATTCGGATCACCATATCCAAAAAAGAAAATTTTATGTATTAAAACAGATTAGCCGATTTCCTGTAAAACAAGAAACCGGCTATCTGCTTTTTTATAGGGTTGTTGTCTTTTAATAGTAACAGTTACTAGTTTGGATTACTTTGTTTCTTTTGTGTGATAGGCTTAATTTCATCAGCAAACTCTATATTTGCCAAGTTTACTTTGGATGGAATAAATGTTCTTGTTTTATTTTGAAAACCTTGGAACGTATGTTTTATAGGTCTCATCATACTTGAATTACGTGTTGCTAATAATCCCAAAAATGTTCCTAATCCTAGTAAAGAAGCCCAAATCCATCCTTTATTATTCTTCTTTTTATTTCCGAATAACTCAAACATTTGTTGAGTTATTTTTTTAGAATTGAATAATGAAATCAAGAAGTTAAGAATATTCATTTTTGTCCCTCCATGTAAATAAATGGTAAAAAGAAACGCTAGGTTCAATTTCACATAATTTATGATGCGATATTTTATAGAAATTTATGATGCCAACTTATACTAATAATTCTTGATTTTTAAACCGGAACCTCCTAATATTACCTAAGTGTTTTTTACTGAAATGCGCAAAATAGTTTTATAAAAAATTCAAAAAGGAAATGAAAAGTTATGTATTATTAGATTGGAACTTTATAACTGCTTTTTTAATAATCGGTTATGTAATATCGAAAGGGTGAGTAACGCAAGAATCGAACCTACTAAGGCAAGTGACATATCCCATTGTGCATCCCATATATCGCCTTGCATACCTAAAAAGTCTTTTGCTGTTTTTCCTCCCTTTGCTATTTTAAAAGCTAACCATTCGATGATTTCGTATAATGCAGCAATAGCAAGCGAAATACTTATACTAATCGTAACTAACCAAGGACCTTCGGTTAGTTGAGTTTTCCGTAATAATATTTCTCTTATCACAATTGTCACCAAGCCTTTTATCAAATGTCCAAATCGATCGTAGTGATTTCGATTTAAATCAAAAACATCTTTTATCCAATTAAAAAGAGGGACCTTTGAGTATGTGTAATGACCGCCGATGAACATTATAATGGCTAGTATTGCAATAATGATATAAGAGAGAGTGGTAAAGCGAAACCTATTGTATATTGCAATTATAATGATTAGACCGAGAACGGCAGGAATAGCTTCCGCTGCCCATGACGAGTATCTTGTAGGCTTAATAACGGACCATATAAAAACTGTGGTAACAATTAATAATAAAAATAGATGAATCATTTTACTTTTGTCTCTTATCACTTTTTTTCCTCCTATTGAAAGGCTTTCTGCTTAAAGTATTTGAAAAAACACAGTTTCGTATACAAAGTACTTGGCACTGTTTTCCTTAGTTTACACTTAAGAACAGCTCTTTTAATGGGGAAAGTGTTTTTGTCTAGTAGATATTCACAGCCTTCGTAAACTGCTCTAAAAGGTGTAGCTCTATATCAATGTCAAGTTAAGAAGGCCAAGAAAATATAGAGAAGTTTGCTTTCTATAAATTTTTGTGACTAAACTAAAAATGTACATAACCAGTAGGAGGAGCATTATCACGTTAAACATGTTCAATTTGGAACTATATATTATTTATCTATTTAAGCGGAGTAGAATAATAAGAAAGGGCATGCACACTACATATTTCTCTTTCGTGAGGGAATGATGTTTATATAACAATTCAAAGATAAAGGAGAGCATCTGCATGAATTATAAGATGTTTAGGGCTATCAATCGTCTAGCTGGTCGTAACTCAACATTGGATACATTTATGATATTTATTTCACAAAAGACTCGATTCCTGTACATTTTCTTATTAGCCTTAATGTGGTTTAGAAACAATTCCTACAAAAAAATTATTTTATTTGCAGGGGTATCAGTAGGATTTTCATTATGTATAAACCGTTTTATCCAGTTCTTTTATTTTAAACCTCGTCCGTTTGTTATACACCGTGTGCGTTTACTTATTCCATCAAAGAATAATTCTTCATTTCCTAGTAAACATACCGCTGTAGCATTTGCCTTAGCAACCTCCGTCTTACTTCGTGAACGTTTATTTGGATCAATCATGTGGTTTTTAGCAATTTTGACAGGGCTCTCACGTATCTGGCTAGGGCATCATTATCCATTTGATATCATAGGAAGTGCCTTTATAGGAATCTTAACCAGTATAGTTATTGACAATACTTCATATTTATTTAATTCTTTTGTTACCTGGATTATAAATGTATATAGAAAAATATTTTTTGTAGATTTGAAACATTCCTGAAGATATCTTTGATCAATCGCAGTACATAATCTTTCACATTTTTTTACTAAAGTAACTTTTTCTTGAGATATGTTTTGGAATAAACTATAGAAATGTAGCCAATCCCTTAATTATTAAAACTAGCTCCCTGTTTACTTATTATTGAGTAATAAGAATACTTAAGTAGTTTGAAGTAAATATTATAACTGTTACAAATCAAAAGGAGGTCATTATAATGAACAAACAAAGAGCACAAGAGATTGCCGCTTCACCAGTCATGGCTAATGTAACGTATAATGGAGTTCCAATTTATATTCAAAATGTGGCTGAAAATAATGAAACAGCTAGAATATATCCTCTTAATGAACCTAATAATGAACAAGAAATTCCTTTATCTAACCTAATAGAACATTAATGGTTTATATGTTACCTCAATAAATAATTACTCAAACATACAAGCACCACTTACAATGGTGTTTGTATGTTTGAGTAATCTTATTTTCTATTTTCTTCTAGCTAATTAGGTTAATAAGGATAAAAAACATTTTTGATTGGTGGTTACAATCCATTTTTAATAAAGCAAAAAAATACCAAAAATATGGTAGCATTTACTAAATGAATGACTTATTTAAATTAGTGATAACAATGTACCTCCAACGGCACCAGTAAAAATGTAAAAACATGCATTGCTGATTTAAAGGATAGAGTTTCTGTATTAGAACGTGAAGAACCTAAATATAAAGGGTTTTAAGTAGACAGGAGGAAATTACTATGCCTCACCTACCCGAGTGGACACTTGTCATTCTCCGCTCTATATTCATATTAATTGTTTTATTTACTATCACAAAATGTTTAGGAAAAAGGCAAATCTCTCAACTTTCCTTTTTCGAGTACGTAGCTGGAATGACAATTGGTGGTATCGCCGCTCAAGTATCTACAGGGCTAGACCAAAAAATTTTCCATGGCGTCTTTGCCATACTTATTTTCGCTTCGGTACCTTTTTTCGTAGGAATTCTTTCCTTAAAAAACAAAGCCGCGAGAGATTTCTTTGAAGGTAAGTCTATAGTTTTAATAAAGGATGGCAAAATACTTGAGGATAATTTAAAGAAAGAAAAGTATACCAGTGATGAATTACTTGAACTTCTCAGAGGAAACGGAGCTTTTAGTATATCCGAAGTAGAATTTGCCGTCTTAGAACCAAGCGGAGAACTAAATGTATTATTAAAGAAAGAATCTCAACCACTAACAGCAAAAGATATTGGCTTGAAAGTGCCAAATAAAAAGGAACCACAAACTGTTATTATGGATGGAAATGTACTAGATGAACCTCTTTCAAATAGTGGGCATAACCGAGCTTGGTTACATTCTGAACTAGAAAAACTCGGTGTTGTCATTGAAAATGTCTTTCTCGGTCAAGTTGATTCATACGGACAACTTACTATCGACATTTATAATGATAAACTCCAAATGCCTTCTCCTCAAAACAAACCTTTATTATTAGCATCTTTAAAAAAATGCCATGCTGATCTTGAACTATTTTCTTTAGAAACGAAATCAAAAACGGCAAGTGAAATGTATAGTAAAAATGCACAACAAATTGAAGCTATTTTAAATAAGGTAACCTACCTTCTAAAGGAATAAAAAAGGACGTTCTTACAAGCTTCCTTTTTGGACTGATGATTTTTGAGTGATAGTCTTACATAAATCAATGATATGTTATAATTTTTCGGATATACAAAAAACATTGAAATTGGCACACACATTAAGGTAACACGGAACAATACTTGGATATTAAATTAGCGCCTCTGTTAGTTAAAAAAGGCTATTTACTGGAAATTAAGTTTAAACGCCAATTATTACATCGCATGAAGCTACTAGGAGGGTATTCGAATTCGGAGATTAATTTAAATCCAAGCTTCCGACAAATTGTATTTGAAGCTGGATTGTCAACTGAAGGGAAAGCGTAAATGTACCTATACTTATTCTCAGCGGATGCTGCATCATCACTGGGGTGTTAATATGAAAAAGTAAATTAAGGTCCTTATCTTCCCAAGGTTTAATTTGAATAATATGATTGCTACGTTCTGAAATTTTATTCATCCCCTTACATTTTTTATTTGTTTATTCTTTCTTTACTGTAAGCAACACTCCTTTATTTGTTCAACTAACCTGCACCGTTAGACAATAAGTAAAACTGAAAAATAGTAAAGGGTTTTTATTCTCAAAATTTATCATAGATCATACTAAGTAATTTCAATAATTAATCTTTTAAGGGTTAATTTGTTCTCTTAAGTTGATGGATGTGGGGTCCCGCCCCATCACCATCAACCTAAGAAAAGCAAATACCCCAAAACGAAAATTTTATATTTCTACAGTTATTTATAAGAATTCAGCTCATTTTTTTGTTTTGGGGAAGAATGTATTTCTTAACTTGATGGCGATGGACGAGATCCCCTCTAGCTGGGTTTCTTATTTTTTGTCAGATATTTTAATGTATGTTCTAAACATCTGACAAAATACCATTGACAGTTTATTAATCTATAAAGCATTATTAATAATGAAAATCATTATTGAACTTATCGGGGGACTTACTATGCGTACATATTTAAAGACGACACTTACTTTATTGTCGGCTCTTTTCTTAGTGTTCATAGCTGCTTGTGGTAGCAATGAAGTGTCAAAAGAAAAAACAGAGTCAAAATCAAACAAAGTGCAAGGTTATACCGTTAAACATGCTATGGGTGAAACAAAGATCACAAAAACTCCTACACGCGTTGTTGTTTTAACTAACGAAGGAACAGAAGCAATTTTATCAATGGGAGTAAAGCCTGTTGGTGCTGTGAAATCTTGGCTAGGGGATCCATGGTACGATCATATTAAAAGCGATATGAAAGATGTTAAAGTTGTAGGGGTTGAACATGAAGTCAACTTAGAGAAAATTGCATCGTTAAAACCTGATTTAATTATTGGTAATAAGGTACGCCAAGAAAAGGTGTACGATAAATTAAGCGCAATTGCTCCAACAGTATTTTCAGATACACTAGGAGGCGATTGGAAGGAAAACTTTAAATTATATGCAAAAGCTTTAAATCGTGAAGAAGAAGGCAACAAAGTATTAAGTAAATTTGATGCACACCTAGAAGATGTAAAACAAAAATTAGGTGATAAAGTAAATCAAGAAGTTTCTGTTGTCCGTTTTATGGCTGGAACTTCTCGTATTTATTACACAGATTCTTTTTCTGGAGTTATTTTTGATCAATTAGGTTTTAAACGTGTGAAACAGCAAAAAGAGCTTTTTACTGCTAACAGTAAATTTGGCAACCTTGCTATAGATGTAGGAAAAGAAATGATTCCTAAAATGGATGGAGATGTTCTTTTTTACTTTACATATGCTCCAGAAAATGATCAAAAAGCTTTAGATAAAGCAAAAGAAATGACAAGCGATCCTCTTTGGAAAAATCTAAATGCTGTTAAAAAGGGAAATGCACATGAAGTTAGTGATGCAGTTTGGAATACTGCTGGTGGTGTAATTGCAGCTAACAAAATGTTAGATGAACTTGAGAAAATTTTGCTTAGCAAATAAGGTTTCAAATTCTTAATCTTTTTATATTAAGGCCGGGGAGTATAAAAATACTTTCCGGCTTTTACTATTTTTTAATGGAGTAGCACCATACTCCCATCAACCTAAGAGGGGTACTGCCCCATAGCCATCAACCTAGGATTTTGAGACACCCCCAAAACGAAAATTTTATCTCTTCATAGTTGTCTATGGGAATCCAGTTTATTTGTTGTCTTAGGAAATAATGAATTTCTTAACTTGATGGTGGTGTGGCGGTACCCCTATATGGAATAATAAAATTTAAAATAATTTAATTGTTTCAACAAAGCAGAGATTAGATGAGTTTGTTTAATTTATGTGGCCACAAGTACTAGCTATGCATATAATGTATTTTATTCAAGGGTGGACTGAATGAGATTTGCTAGGATTACGGGAGTAAGAGAAAATGCAACGGGAGAATATATATCATTTCTCTTGGTGATGAAATGAGTTTAAAGTAGCCCAACAGCTGCTTTTTTATTTTGTCACCATTTAAAAAGGACAAGAATATATTAGGAGTATATAAAAAACATAGGAGTGATAAATATGTTCTTCGCAAAGTTACGTGGCAGATATGAAGTTCCACCAGTAGAAACAGATGCTCGAGGACAAGCTTTCTTTAAATTAAATCGGGACGAGCTTAGTTTAAAATTCAAATTAAGTTTATTCGATATAGAGAATGTAGTAGTTGCTCATCTGCATCTAGGAGCAAAAGGAACGAACGGTCCTGTTGTAGCTTTTTTATTTGGACCTATAACAAATCCAGTTTCAATTGAATGTGCAACTTTTACGGGAATGATTACTCAAGAGGATTTGGTTGGGCCGTTAGCTGGGCAAACATTAGATGCTCTGGTAAATGAAATCATATCTGGAAACATATATATTAATGTTCATACAGTACTACATCCTAATGGTGAAATTCGAGGTCAACTATATCATTGTTAATTAATTAGAATAGTTAAAATATAGTAAGGTATAAAGCATCCATTGAGGGTGCTTTTATTTGGGAGAGGATGACTGCCAGTATATAGATACCCAATATGATTTTAATAATTTATAAAATTCATTTTCATTGTTTTGAAAGTAATTGAATTTAATTAGAAAAACAATATAAAATTAACAGATATAGTGAATGAGGTACTTTTTTATTTTATAAAAAAGTACCTACAAATCTGCAGATTCTCTTGACAATGATTTATATAGGTAAGATCCGAAAATATAATACAATGATTCGGAAATGAGTTCGAATTAATAAAAAGTACTTGATGAAGTTCGGGCCCTATCAGAAGTAACGATGTTTTCTCGGCTTCTGTGGCCTTCTTTCGAAATATATTTACTACAAAAATTGGAGGGTTATCTAAGATTACTCATTCTCTTGCTGCTTACTTTGAGCGTATTCGCATCCTTGATTCTACAACTTTTCAATTTCCAAATCAATTCGCAGCTACTTATCCTGTTGTCAGAGAATGTAGTCATGTATCGGGTGTGAAAATTGAATTAGGAAAACGAAATGACAATTACAATGTTTGTAAGGAAGACGTGAAGTTTTGAATGGAGTTGCGACATTTTGGCTCTTTTCGATTAAAGAATTTTAAGTGAGTTTTAATTAAACCTTATATACAGTCGGAACTTAAATATATTAGAGATGAACCTGTTTTAATCAACCATTTATGGACTTTTTGTATTTGCCAGAGAATAAGAATCTATGCGTTATTTTCAATTGAACTTCATTCCTAACTAACAGCAGATTATGTTTAGTACTTATTTCTTTTGGGAAAACTAAGAACATACATTTGTGGAAAGGATATGATTTAATGACTACCGAAATCGATAATGTAAATAATCCATACTCTTCTGTCTACTTTACTCGTAATCTATGGTCAGGCATCTTGTTTGGGCTAGGGCTAGCGGCATTTATAGATGAAACCATTTTTCATCAACTATTGCATTGGCATCATTTCTATGACAAATCTACAACAGAAATTGGATTAATTTCAGATGGTCTTTTTCATGCTTTTAGTTGGTTTGCAACGATTGGTTCATTGTTCATGGTTGCTGATCTTCGCCGTAGAAATGCATTTTGGTTGAAAAGATGGTGGGGTGGAATAATGCTTGGAAGTGGTGGATTTCAATTATATGATGGTACAATTCAACACAAACTAATGAAAATACATCAGATTCGATACGTAGAAAATATTCTCATCTACGACGTGATATGGAACATAGTTGCGACTGTAATGATCTTAATTGGCATTTTACTAGTTTTTCAAACAAGAAAAGAATTAAAACTATTGAGAGGTAAAATTTTAAATGAACAATAATTATCTTGAAAACGGAAATTTCTTGGAGTTCCTGTTGTTATTATTGATTGTAATTATATTAATGGTCTATATCATAGCTACAGTCCTATCAAATCGTCATCACAAACGATGGCCGTTACATCGAACTGTCTTCTGGATTTTAGGAACTGTTTGTGTGGCTACAGCAGTTGTTGGTCCCTTAGCCAATCGCGCTCATATTGATTTCATCGCTCACATGCTAGGCCATTTACTTCTTGGGATGCTCGCTCCAATTTTTATGGTACTAGCCGCCCCGACAACTCTTTTCCTGCGAACGCTCAATGTGAAAACAGCTCGACATCTTTCTAGTGTGCTAAAGAGTTGGCCCATACGAACTTTTAGTAATCCAATTGTCGCAACCTTTCTTAATTTAGGTGGGCTATGGATTCTCTATACGACGAACTTATACTCAACGATGCATCAAAATATACTTCTTCATTTGTTTATACATCTCCATGTTTTCATTGCAGGCTATCTATTTACCATATCAATCATTTATATTGACCCAGCACCACATAGATATAGTTATAGATATCGAGCAATTGTTTTAATAATTGCATTGGCCGGTCATGGGATGTTATCAAAATACATTTATGCTTACCCACCTACTGGTGTAGTCACTGCACAGGCTGAAATAGGAGGCATGCTAATGTATTATGGTGGAGATTTAATTGATATTATTCTCATATTTATTTTTTGTTTACAATGGTTTAGGGCCAGCAGGCCGATAACCAAAGTACATAAATCAGTAATTTATTAAACATTACCAGCTAATTTGAGTGGGAATTATAACTTAGAATTTGATTTATATGTAAAAGTACAGAACGGTTGCAAATACAATTGTCGATATTTTTTACGAGAGAGTACTCCCCAATGAGTGCTCTCTTTCGTTTGCACCTTCTGATAAGGACAAGCATATATTGAGATATGAGGTAAACCTTTATAGTTTCATATTTCAATACTCACAGAAAATCCTTGCTATATGAAGAGCACCTACCCCTAGTAGATGCTCTCTTCTTATTAAACAAAATGGACATTTGAATAGGAGGTCAATGATGGGTGTAACATTAGAAGGATTAGAAAAGTGTTTTAATGAAGCCGTAAATCAAGGAGCAGAGTATGTAGCTGTTCAGATTGAAAAGGTTGGATTTCCTAGTGATGAATTAATTATTAACGACAAACATAACATTGGTTCTAAACTAGCGTATTATAAGAAAACATATGGTGAAGATTTAGAACATAGATACACTCCAGGAATTCGTATTGTAGGTTTTGCGTATGGTTATTCGTTCTCAGGAATTCTACGTCAATTAGGATTGTTGGTAAATTAGTGATTAAACCCAATAGTAATTATTGTAGGCGCTGCCGTCATCTGGATGGCGTCTTGTTTGTTGTTAAGGAAAGATAAAGGTATTTATTAAAAAGAGGACAAAAGCCCTCTTTTTAATAAATACCTAAGGCTTACGCACAAATTGGAATCCCTAATGCTATTAAAGTCAATGCTACTTGAAGAGAAAGCTCTAATCTAGCAATTTCGATTCCAGCAACTGAGACCACTAAAAAAGGTTGTCCATTAACGAACAAAACACAACTGTCCATGCTTACGCCTCCTTTCTAGCAATCTAATATAGTATATAAGTAAAACTATAAAATGTAATAGTTAAATTAATTAATTTAACAGAATTGATAGATTTATCCTGTTTTACAAAACAAACGAACACAACGAACGAAAAAGAAAAGTACGAATTAGATGATCCTTTTAGTCCAGTTGTTGCAGTAATGAAATCAGATGAAATGATAAGTTCATGTTTTCCGAATTTAATTCGCATATTACCTGTTCTTTCATAGTATATACGCAAATACTGTCACGTTTAGGGTCATATTTATGAAAAATAGTAAAAGGTTATGTTCGACTAACTATAAGTTGATTTTAATAGACATTTGGATTTACATACTGATAGAATAAGCAGAAATCTTATAAAGGTGGAATGGAATTGAGAAAAAGATTAGGCTGCTTACACGCCCATTATTCGAATATAGAATATATAGAAAATGCACTTTCCCCATTTAATATTGAATTAATACATTTTGTTGACCCAGCATTAATGTATCGAGTTACATCAAATGCAAAATTCCAAGAATCAGATGCTCAATTTAAAGTTAAAGAGCAAATAGAATGGATTGCCCAATGTAATGTTGATGCTATCCTTATTACTTGCACAAACTATATTGCGATTTTACAGGAAGACCAACTCTCCATTTCAGTACCAATTATTAAAATTGATGAACCTTACTTTGATTACATCTGCAATATACAGCAACCTCAGACAATTCTTTTTACAAATCCTGCAACTGTCGAAGGTACAAAAGAACGTCTTAAACATCATGCTAATAACCATCAAAAATCTTTAGATTTAGAGTTTATTGTTATAAACAGTACTTTTGAATTGCTAATGCAAGGACTAAAAGAAAAATACAACCAAGAAATTGCAAAGTTCTTAAATCAAATCATTAAAGATGAAAAGAAAGTTATCTCCGTTGCTCAATTATCTATGGTTGATGCATCTCAACAAGTTGAGTATAAAACTTCTAAGTCTATTATTAATCCATTGAATACATTAGTATCTTACATTGTTAATCAATTAGAATTAGAGAAGAAAAATCAGTGATAAACTGATTTTTTTCTTCAGCTAAAGGGCGCTTTAATCGAGAAAAGATCACATAAATTATCAAAAATTTTTATAAAAAGATAATTTTATTTTATAATGCCTCCAAAACGAAAAAACTGAGCTGACTTTTCAGAGTAACTATATGTAGAGAAAGAACATTTTCATTTAGGGGTTACTTCAAAACCAAAGCTTGAGGGTGATAGGGTCACCCTATCAAAAAAGTAAATAGTACGTTAGATACATTTTCCAACCGCTTCCTGTACATTAAGAGATTGGTTTTTTTATAATGAAATTCTAAATATCTAGTGATAATAGATGAAAAAGGCAATCAATAGTTGGAGTACGGAAATGATTCAATTTACATTCTTTCTCAATACATATTATGGATAATAAAGTAAAATATGGGCTGAGGGTATGTCTCATGTTGTGTTAATCCTAACAATAACTAAGGATACATAATATGCTTTCATACCCTTAAATAATTTTGTTATAGAAGGGATGGAGATTTAAATGGCTCAAATTGTTGATATTGATAGATACCTTTGTACTGGGGATTTAATCTATATGAGTGAGAGCATTTTCCCTAAGCCTAGGAGGTAAGGAACAGTAAACAGCCACCTATACAATATGAAAAGTAACAGTTTATGTATGTCGAACAATTAAGATGGCTTCCTGCCATCCCTTGTTCGAAGCCAAGAAGACTCCCACCTACTCACTTCGCGTTCCTTGAGGAAGGAGTCTTCTTGGCTAAAATGATAAAAAATTATGTTTATACTTAATTTAATAATTTCATCTACGCCATATTTCATGAGCGCTTCAATCTGTGTATCTAGATTTTATTCTTGTGCACTTACAAGAGCGTACCCATAGCCCATTTTTAGCCCTCTTTATATATTATTTTTGATAAGTGTTATTGAGAGTATAAGGTGAAAACTGCTTTAGCTGGTGAGGAAAAAGCGGGTTATCCAATATTAGATGTACGAGAGGGGAAAGAATTCTGGAAAACGTCCAAAGAAAAAAGGAGTCGAATAACGACTCCTTTTTAAATGGGATAGATTTATTATCGGAAATATTACCTACTGAAATACTTTTTCAATTGTAGGCATAACAGCGATTGGTGGTAGAGATTTAGTCCATGCAGCTGCATATATGTTTAACTTTTCACCTAAAGTGTAATCTTCTCCACTGGAAACAGGGACTCTAAGAATCTTATTCTGGGAAACTAGTTCCCACCAATCAGTATGATAAGCAAGTGCTTCATCTTTTGTAGAAGTAGCTGCAACTACTAAATAATTCTTGTCTACCGAGATAACATATCCAGTAAAAGGTTCTTGCTCTTGGTTTTGAATAGAGTGAACAGGTGTAGCGCTTCCAGAAGAATTATTTGAATCTGCAAAGGCTGGTGTTAATCCGAAAGTGAATCCACATCCTAATGTTAAAGCTGTTACGGTTGTTACTAATTTTTGTTTTTTTGTAAACATGATATATCCCCCTTATATTTTATCCTTACATTATTCACTTTCTAGTTAAATACATATAAGGCTTTTTAATATTAAGATATTTAACGATTCTGTCACAAGCATTCCATAAATGTTAATATTATCTATTAATGGGTATGAATTCATGTTATAATTCACTATGTGAACTATTATTGTTCCTTTCATCTTTTGATGAATGTATACCCTTCCTTAATTTTAAATATGTTCAATTTTATTGGTGAAGAGGAGAGAGATCCCTCTTCTTTTTTCTATTCATAACATAAGATTTTATATTATGAACAGAAAAAGAACCCTATGGGGTTCTTTTTCTAGGCATATTAACAGTAAGGAGAGTAATGAAGTGCTAATTTCAAATCTTTATTAGGTGAAAGATTTGAAAAAGCTTATGTTATTATTTTTACACATATGTAATATATAGTAAATTGATAATATTTTGACTTACTATTACTAATATTCAATTAAGATAGTTAACACTATTTTTATGTTGTTAACTATCTTGTTTGGCATGGAATGCTTTAAAATCTTTCTTTGAAGAATTTATTGTTGCTATAAACAACTTAAAAATAAAACTAATAAATAAATCCAGTAGAAAATATAGAGTTAATGGATAACATAGCTTCTTATCAACTCAGTAGCGTATATTTTTTAAAGGCTTTACTAAAGTTTTTGAAAGATTTAAGAACAAGAAGAAAATTTTTAATGCTAGAATTCTGGAAACATTAGGGTAGAAATTTAATATTTTCGGAAAAAAAGAATTGACTTCTATATTAGTTGTAACTAGAATGGTTACATAAAGATGTAATCAATTCAGTTACAACTAATAGCTGCTTAAAATAAAGATATGATTTATATATTTAATTAAGAATGGTGGTACACACGTTGTCACCTGGTGTAGAAAGTTACTAACGCATTCAAATTAATGCATAATCCCAACTTTAGTAATTTCTAATACTGGGCAATAATGTGCAACGTTATCTTTTGTTAAAAACCTTGGTTAATCTTTCTTTGGAAATATTAGTTTTTGGGGAATATAGTAAGGTATCTCCAAAAGAACAAGGTATAAAAAGATGTACTTATATAAAACAAAAAGTTAGCTGAGCTGGATAATAAAAATAAAGGTAGGAGATTTAAATGGAGACGAAGCAAGATAACCTTATTTACGTATGGGACGCATATTGTGGATGGTGCTATGGCTTTTCAGAAAGTATTAAAGGATTTTACAAAAACCACACTGAAGTACCATTAACAGTTTTATGTGGAGGATTATTTTTAGATAATCTACCAATAAAAAATTTCTCATATATAGAAGAAGGAAATAAAAGAATTAATCAGCTTACAGGTGCAGAATTTGGTCCTTCATATCAAAAATTGGTGGAAGAAGGTACTTTTAAAATGAATTCGAAAGATGCTGCAATTGGTTTTTCGGCATTACGCTCATTAGCGCCAGACCGTTTGTTAGAATTCACTTCGGCTATGCAAAAAGCGTTTTATTTTGAGGGGAAAAGTCTAAGTGATCCTGAAACATATCGTAAGATCGCAATTGAGCATGGTTTGGACCCTGAACAAGTGCTAGAGCGTTTAAACGCTCAAGAAACACTAATAGATGTCCAAAATGATTTCAATAAAGTTCGACAGCTTGGTGTTAATAGTTATCCTTCATTACTTTTACAAAAGGAGAATCAAATTATTCCTATTGGTGGTGGGGTGATGACACCAGATAAAATCGAAGCACGTTTTAAAAATTTATATTAAAAAATTTCAAGCTAAAGTATATAGCATTTAACGTTTTAAAAAAGGCTAGAAGTGGATGGACTTAAACCTTTTTATAACAGTTGGTTTCAATTTGTTCTTAAAAAGAGTCTAATTTAAATTCTACTATAAGCTAAAGTAGCAAACATGTTAGCTTATGCCAACTGATATTCATCTCTGGCCTATTTGATGGTGCTATCACACTTTCAGGTGAATTGGAGAGGGAGCTTTTGTCGAAACAAGATAAAAATATGTTAACTAGTTAATAACTTTAACAAAAGGAGAATAACATTCTATGTTTAAAATAATTGATACAAATCAAAAAGATGTAAAATTGACGGTGTTTAGTTCAGACGAAAAAAGTTTCATGGTCACTGCAACCTTAGTTGAGAAAGCGGGACATGCATTTTTAATAAACTCAAAATTTACTCAGTCTGATTCGAAAGAAATTGTTGAGTATCTGAAAAAAAACGATTTATCTTTAGATAAAATCTTTATCATTCATGGGGATCCTGATTACTACTTTGGATTAGAAAGTATTAAAGCAGCTTACCCAGAAGCAATAGCGTATGCTACAGAGTCTACTGTTGAACATATTGTTCATTCTGTCTTAGGTAAATTAAAAGTTTGGAAAGACGCCTTAGGAGAAAATGCACCAAGCAATGTGGTATTACCTCAAGTGTTTAAAGAAAAAACGATTGATTTTCAGGGGTTAACATTTGAACTAGTAGGATTAGATCATTACAGAACTAGCTTATTTAATGGAGAGCTAAAATTATTAATTGGTGGTATTGATGTATTTAACGAAATACATGTATTCTTAGCGGATACTAGCTCAAAAGCAGCTATGGAGGCATGGATTGAGAACTTAAAAGTATTACAAGCATTACATGCTGACATAATTGTACCTAGCCATGGATTAATTGAAAAATCCTTAAATAATCAATCACTTACTGCGACAATGGATTATCTAAGAACTGCCATTCAAGCTTCTGAGGAAAGTAAAACTTCAAAAGATTTTGTAGCAAAACTTGATGCAGCATATCCAGGCTATGCAAATAAAGGTGTATTAGAATTAAGTGCAAAAGTTGTAACAAAAGAAATACCATGGGGTTAATGCTATGAATAAATATCAAAAACTATTACATGAAACGTATGCGTTAACTGGCGAAGGAAAATTGGATGCGTTCAAAACGTATTTAAGTGAAAATGTATCTTGGACAGAAGCTGCTGGGTTTCCATATGCAGGTACTTATATAGGTCCAGATGAAGTAGTGAAAAACGTACATGAACGTCTTGGTACGGAATGGGATGACTATAGCGCTAAAGATGAAATTTATACTTTTAATAACAATACTGTTATCGTGTATGGAAAATATAGTGGAACATATAAAGCTACAGGGAAGTCATTTGTAGCAGATTTTTGTCACCTTTATGAGTTTGATGAGAACGATAAGGTTAAGAAGTTTATTCAAATTGTGGACAGTGCAACTGTTAATGAGGTATTGAGTTAGATTTAATCGCTTCTTGCATACCTTGTATAAGGAGTAATGTTAGGACAAACAAATTTTACTAACATTACCCCGCAAATCATATTTTGGTGAAGGTTTCTCCTTTTTCAAGTGTGTTATGGAAGATAATTTATATAATTTAGAAGAGGTAGGTATATATGAAATTAGAGAAAAATTTAATAGTAATAATTATTTCTGTTTTTATTTTAGGAATTGTGTCGACTTTGATATTTCAAGCTTCCACCGGTAATAACAAAGATAACTCAATAAAGAGCGAGAATGTTACTTCTGTATCAAAAGAAGTAAAAGAAAATGAAAAGAATAAAAAGATGGTAGTTGATTTCTATAATGAAGTTTTTAACAAACATAATATCGATATTATCCCTAAATATGTTAGAGAAGATTATAAGCAACATAATCCTTTTGTAGCTGATGGACGAAAAGCCTTCATGGATTTCTTTAAGGAGGATTTTGTTAAAAATCCTAATTCCTCTGCAGAGATCAAACGTGTAGTAGCTGAAGGGGATACAGTTGCTCTTCATGTACATTCGCGAGCTAATTCTCAAGATAAGGGAGTTGCTATAGTGGATATATTTCGTATAAAGAATGGTAAGATTGTCGAGCATTGGGATGTAATTCAAGAAGTTCCAAATGAGGCAGCTAATGAAAATACTATGTTTTAGGTAAAAGACTTATTGCATGGTTGTAACAAAAGCACTTCTAGAATGATTCTTCATTTTTAACACAGTTTTAATTATTAGAGGTGTATAGCATCAACCGTATAATGCTGAGAATAGAAAAGGCATATAGATGTAAACATAATTCAATATTCTAATTGAAGTGTACCAATGTATGTCCACTACACGTAATATAACTATCATACCTTACATGGCTATTCGTCTTTCTTTTTTTATTTTCCAAGGTTATAAAATGTACCACTAGGAAATATCTGGGTGCTTTTATATGAGAACTTTTAGTTTTTTTCAAAGATTAATGTTTGTATAATTAATTTAATTAATGGCATTCTCTTTGGTTTAATAGATTTATCAAATTTAATTAGAGGGATGATGTTAAGTTAGAAAAGTGTATTTTGTCAAAAAAGGATTGAAACAATATTAAACGTGTTATATGATATTAACAAGAAAATTTTTCCTTTTTAATCATTCCTAAATAACCACAAACCTTTCGGGTTTACGATTCATTACAAGGAAGTGTATAACGCATATACGCTAATTTGTAATACGAATGTATTCCTGGGAGGTTTTTTTGCGTTGTAGGAATAGGACAAGTAATCAACTAAAAAGGGTGTGATAGATTATCTTAAATTATTAAGTATTGTAGTAGGGAGATAAGAATTTTGGATTTCAAAATACAAAAGAAGGTGAAAAAAGATGAGAGGAGCAGTCTCGTCTTTTTTATTTCGAAAGGAGAAGGACATGGGTAAGAAAATTATGGTTCAATCTGTAAAGTTGGTAAAAGACAGTAATCGAATTTATGATATTGAGAAAAAGAAAATAACTTGTCCAGCGGATGCTGTACGCTTTGCACAGATTATATTTGATATAGAATCAAGACCTAATGAAATTTTTGGTGTATTTAACTTAAACACAAAGAATGAAATTATTGGCTGTAGCATTGTGTTCGAAGGAACTGTTGATTCATCGCTTGTCCATCCGAGGGAGACTTTTCGCACGGCAATATTAAACAATGCATCTTCAATCATATGTTTCCATAATCATCCATCAGGACATAGCATGGAATCCCATGAAGATGTTGAAGTAACTAAACGATTAAAAGAGTGTGGAATTATTATCGGTATTCCTCTTCTAGATCATGTCATTATTGGAGATAACAGCTATGTAAGTTTAATGAAAAAGGGAATTATCTAATAACAAGTAATAAACTAACTATATTCAAGAGTGTGTATGGAGGAATAAGAAGATTCTAAAGCGTTTACTCGCATGGATTTTCTTATTCTTTTTAGTTTTAAATGTAAAAGAATGTAGATTCATATTGGCAAGATGCTTTCGTTTTAGATCTTACACCGGAGGAGAAATACTTCTACTTCTACTTAATCACTAATAGCAAAACTTCTCAGAGTGGTATCTATGAGCTTCCGCTACGAGTGATAGAAATGGATACTGGGTATAACCGTGAAACGGTTGAGAAGCTGCTAGAGCGGTTTGCTGATTACGGGAAAATTCATTACAACAAAAAGACGAAAGAAATTATGTTGCTTAATTGGCTTAAATTCAATGCTATTACAAATTTGAATATTGAAAAGTGTGTGTTAAAAGAAATCCAGAATATTAAGTGTGAAGATTTTTTAATTGATTTTTATGAGACATGTTTAGATTTAGAACAGCAGCAAGATTTTAAAATTCCTCGTATTAAGGAATACTTCCAAGCTCGTTTTGAGTGGCTTATAAGGGGCTTCGAAGACCCTATGAAGGAAAAAGAAGAAACAAAAACAGAAACAAAAGAAAAAGAAGAAACAAAAACAAAAGAAGAAGCAGCAAGCTGCTCAAGAGATAAAAAAGTTGCAGAAGAAAATCCAATAGCATTTTATGAGCAAAACTTTGGAGTTCTTAAACCATTTGTAGCAGAAGGCATTAATGCATGGATTGAAGATTTGAATGCACAGCTTGTTATCAAAGCGATGAAAATAGCCCTAGAAAAGAATGCACCTAATATGTCTTATGTACAAGGTATTTTAAGAGATTGGCATGCTAAGGGGTATAAGAGTATTACTGATGTTGAAGCTGCACAAACTCAATTCCGTAAGAAATACCAGTCTCGTGGTGGCAGAAGTAATGCTCGAAAAGAAATTGTTCCTGATTGGTTACATACACAAGATACAGAATTGCAATCTCAGCCTGTAAAGCACGATGAAACGGATTTAGAGGGTGAACGTAAACGTTTAGAACAAGTATTAGCTAAATATAAAAAAGAGGCTTAGGAGGATTGTAATGCCAAAGCAGTTAACAATATTTGATGTTGAGCCTGTAGTAGCATTCGATACTGAGAAAGCACACATTCATCGATTAAATTCTAAAGTTCGTTTTACGGATGTAGGTGTTCAAGTACCAAAACAAGTAAGAGCTACTGATGAATTAAAACCAACAACAGCGCCTAATGATCAGTATGAATTATTTGAGGAATATACAATTGGAATTTGGAGATTTAAGCGAGTGGAAGATAAGCAGTTCGATTGGGAAGAAGCGGAGGAGCTTTGCAAGTCTGCGAGAGATAATAAAGAACCGATTTCAATACGACTTTATTTATCATTAGAACAATCATTTATTCCTGATAATGTTGTGGAATATCTATAACAAAATAAAAAAGTCGAGATTGCTCCCGACTTGCTTCGACAAAATAATCATAACATATGGGAGTGGTCTTAGTGGGAATTATTAAAGAAAATCTTGTAGAAATGACAGCTGAAATAAATTTGGAAATAAACGGAATATATGTTGTTAAAAATGGTCAGGTCCAACTAATAGAACCACCCCAAGGTGGATTTGGTGAACAATCATTTGTATATCAAAGTGGAAAAGTAATTCGTATGGAAGAACGAAAAACACAGTTACTTTAATCAAATTCGAATTTTGTTAAGAGATGAAATGTTGAACAAATGTGAATAATTAGATGATACTAAGGTAAAAGAAAAAGAACCCTTTATTATAAGGATTCTTTTGAGGCAGTCAATCTAACACCCACATTCGTAATCACGGTAATATTTATCGCACGAATTATTCCTATCATTGCAGCAGATACAAAATGTCTTTTTGATCAATACTTCAATGAAATTAAGGAATTCGGTATTATTTGTGAGAGTAAGGCTTTGAAAATCTTCTACTTGAAATACTCTTGTTTCATTTGTAGCAAGAGTCACGATAATTGGTGTAGGAGATTTTCTTGTTTGAATAGTGACTTCGATGGGGGAGACATCTTCGGGAACAGATATTTGAAGTAATGTTTTGTTGTGATTATTAGTGAAATCTTCAAAAACTCTTCTTGAAGTGTTAGGGGGTACGATAATAGTTAAAGGTGCATTTTCGGTTGGGGTAGTTTCTGAACCAGCTACGGTATGAGTTTCGATGAAACAGTTATCTTTTTGATAGTGAGAATTTGATTGTTCTTTATAATATTTGTTACGAGAATCATTTTGATTATTGCAACAGATACAAAATGTTTTTTGAATGAATATACCAATATTGCTATTGATATTAGTATTATTTGTGAGAGTGAGGCTATGGAAATCCTCTACTTGGAATACCCTGGTTTCACCTGCAACTATTGTTACAGTAATCGGCAGACGAAAACTTCTTGTTCGGATAGTTACTTCAATTGGTTGAGAAGTACCGGGAATGCGAAGATCAAGTAATGTTTTATTGTGGTTATTGGTGGAATCTTCAAAAGCAGTTCTTGTAGTGTTAGCTGGTACGTTGAAATTTAAAGCTGTATTCGAACCAGTTATTGTATGGGTTTCGATAAAACAGTTATCTTTTTGATGGTGAGTGTACGATTGTTTTTTATAATACTTTTTACCATCTTTATAAAAATAATCAGCCATACTTATGTCGCTCTCCTTTCTTTGAGATATCTATATATTTTATTAAAAAAAAGAATAGAGTGCTTGTACACAATAAGAAAATCCGCTCTTGTAATTAATTAAAAACATTATTTGATATGTAAATGTAAGAGCACTTCGGGAAGTGCTCTGTAAAGACTATTCATTCTAAAAAGAAAAGAATATAAAATATTTTATGAATTTATTTTTGATATTTGATGTATTCTTTGTATAAAAATTTCATTGGAAACTGAAAACTAGATCCATAATAGCGCCTAGTTTTAAAGGAGTACTGATACTAGTTTAATTTGATAATGTTTAATTCTAAAGCATTTATTCCATTATCGCATGTACGAATGTCTTTTTCACCTACAAAGCTATTATTTATAAGTTGAAGTGTTGAGTTGGCTGGGACTGATAAAATAGTGTCCCCAATGAGTTGAGCGCAATCTACATCCTCTGAATCTAGTATTGAAAGACCAAAAGTAGCTTTGAAATTTGGAATCAGACTGTTATTTAATAGTATAGAAATGGTAGGCGAATAAGGGAATGAAAGGGCTACAGTCAAGTTAATCGAGGAAATGAAAGAAATTCGATAATCCCCAGCTTGTGTGATATTAATTGTGGTTGGATTTAACAGAGAAATTCCCCCTACCATAGGGTCAGCCTGATCAAAAGAAAAAGGGGATTCGAAAGGGACTGTAATGATTTCCGTTTGCCAAAAAGTTCCGTAAGCTACTGATAGTGATCCAGTGGGTCCAGTAGGTCCAGTCAGCCCAGTCGATCCAGTAGGTCCAGTTGGTAGTGTGAATGGTGGAACAGGTGGTAAAGTAGGTCCAACTAAATTAGGGTTTATTGCAGCAAAAGATAAAAACTGGTCCATTATATTTTCACCTCTGAATAGTTAGTATTACTAATAGTAAATGTCTGGATAGAGAAAAGCGAAATGGACAAGTGAGGAATTAGGCAATGGAATTTTCATAAATATTTTATAAGGACGGGCATTCTTTTAGTTTCAAATCTTTCGAATTCTATAGGACAATATGCAAACGTTACTATAGGTTCTGAAGTTTCGTTTGTAAAAAAGGTGTGGTTAATTACTTCACCAGAAGAAGAATAAAAAATAATTTTGGTTTTTGATATAGGAGGGAGCGTTATTACTATTGGTTTACTTGTCATACTAATCAGCTCCTAAATTATTTGGTTTTATATGAACTTAATATGTATTCAATAAATGTATATGAATTCATTTTATAAAGTTAGTACTTTGTGGATTGAGAAATTTAACAAAATAGTTATTTGGGACAAAATATACGCAAAAAGAGCACCTTTTATAGGTGCTAGAATTGAGCGGGTAGTGATCAAGTTAATTACTTACCACCATGTTATTTATATGATTTAAATAAAAAAACAGAACAAAATCCTTATTTGAAAATTAAAGAGCGCCATAGGAAAAAGGCGCTCTATGACCAAGGAGTGTATCGAAAATGATACAAAATGATTAATAATGAGATGATCATGATTATTGTATGTACGTTTCTAATGAATGTGAATTCTTTAAATGCAATCAATAAGAGCATGCATATACATGCTCTTTGACAAGAAAGGTAGATTTCTATGAGTGGATGCCTCATACAATAACATATGCTCATCCAGTTAAAATGTAGAAAATTTAAATAAAATTGTTATTTTAAAAGCCTAGCCCGTCTTAGTTCCTTATGGAAATTGTAAAGGGAATTCCATTATTTGTAGTTTAAATGAAGTAGTATTGGTTTTAACTCGACTTCAAACATTTCACTTTCAAGTTCATTAAGTGCATACATTGATGCAGGGTATGCAGATGTATTAGACAAAACTTGTGATGAAATATGTTCACCTGATGATGAGAAAAAGGTAACAAACACTTGTGAAAGTGGAGGGACCATAATGATAATACGGTCAGTTTTTTGTAACGTATTAACCAACTCCAAAATTATATAGTTTTATCAGAATTCAAAACTATATTCGATAAGTATGCAGATATTTTTATTAATGCTTTTCTATTAGGGGATTGAGAAAATTAATAAACTCTTTATTTCATTGTAAACATTCTAAGAGCACACATATATGCGTGCTCTTAGATTAGAAAGGTAGTTTTCTATGAGTGGCGAGTTCTCATACAATAACATATGCTTGTCTAATTTAAATGTGAGAAGTTTTTTATGGGGAATTATTCAATCTCTAAATTGTATGTATAGAAAAAAGCAACTAATGAAAGTGCTCTTTGAGAGAGTGATTATAAATGCCTATTCAATAACTATTATATGCTTATTTAATTAAATGGTGAAAAGCTTAGCAAAAAAACTTCATTCTTGTACAACAAAGCAGCTAGTCAATAAAACAAACTGCCTGTTGTATAAAAGAAAAGCTACGCTTACAGAAATAGTTCGTAACTAAAAGTTACAAAGATAGTATGAACAGGTTTGAAAATATTATTCGGAAATGAAAGAAAACTAAAACAAAATTTAATTTTGTAGCAAAAAGGATATAAAAAAGAGCACCCTTATATGGTGCTCATACGATAGGAGGTAACTTTTTGAGCTAAATGCTAAGGTTAAATTTATATGTATTAAAAAGGAAAAAAGAACAAAATTTTATTATTAATTCAATATAAAAGAGCAGCTAGCAAAAACTAACTGCTCACCTCTCGACCGAGAGAGCTAGAGTGGGAAGAATTTAATATAACCTTTTAAATTCTTCCATAGTATCGGAAAAAATTAGAATTTTATTCACTTAATACTTAAATTAGGAAGTTCAATAATTGAATGTATCTATAGCATAGACAAGATTTGAAAATTTATTCAAGGTGGAAAAAAGGATGGGTACTTATTGGGAAAAGGCAGTCAAGGGGTATTTCAAGAAGCAAGAGTCAGGACGCAATAAAAAAGCAGTTAGCAAAAGCTAACTGCACAGTGAATAAGAAGAACGCAATGGTCATTCGTATTCAACCTTGGTGTATCTATATAGTTAACATGTTTTAGAAATTTATTCAATAAAAGAGCAGCTAACAAAAGTTAACTGCTCGTGTAAGGAAATCGGAGAAAAGATCACCGTGCCATTTGTGGTATTGACAGAATGTTGAGTTTTATTCAGGGGGTAGAGGGAAATGAAATTAAATAAAAACGAGTTACTTCAAATATATGAATGGTCTTATTACATTAGATCTACTAACTTTGCACATTTAAGCGATGAGGATAGAAAGTTAGCTACTAAAATCAGAAAAGAAGCTATGAAGCAATGTGGATTAAAAGATAAGTAATTTTGAACAAAATAATCCTTTGAATAGAAAGTGAGGTTAGGAGAATGGCCGGAACAAGGTGGAGAAGAAGCGGTATTTTATTATCTGGAAGAAGAATTACAGAATAAAATTAAGGATGCTGAATTTTTGGAGATGGAATATAAAGAAAAGTAAATTGAACAAAAACGCTATTTTAGTAGGGAACAAGTTTAAAAGGCCCTGGTTGACACAGGACCTTTTAAAAGGGGACAATATTTGACATGTTAAAAATTGTGACTGAAAGTTACTTTCATATTACCACTATTGGGATTTTAATTCCAAAAATGGTTGTTGAGAAATAAAAATCTTATTTGGCACAACAAAGCAGTCAGCGTAATTAGCTAACTACATGTTGTATAAAGGACAATTAGGGCCTACAAGTAAATGATATGTAACTTTAAGTTACAGCTATAGTAATAGTATAAGCAGAATTTAAAATATTATGTAGAATTGAAAATGATCTTAAATTTTAGAGCAAAGGGGAGTTGGGTAACGGAGTTAAAGGAGTACGCCATTTATAAGGGTGAATCGCTAATATGTATCGGAACTGTACAGGAGTGCGCTCAACATATGGGTGCACTTCCTAAGACGATACTCTTTTATAAAACACATAGAAAGAGAGTGGCCAGCAGAAAGAAAGCTCGTAATTATTTAAATGTTACCGCGTTAGATGAAGATTAATATGAAAATTTCATTTTGTAAAATTCAAATGCATCCAACGGGAGAATAACCAAAGGATGCATTTAAACAGTAAATTTGTTATTAGAAATTTTAGTCATGTATACACATAACCGATGTTTAGTATGAGTTTAAATATAAAAAAGTATACAAAAGAGCAGCTAGTAAAAGCTAACTGCTCCAATCATGGAATATGGATCGAAATGGGTTGTCTATAGTATTGGCGGAATATTGATTTTTATTCAGGGCTGGTTCCAAAAATATGACATGCCATCAAAATATAAAATTATTAAAAGGACAATTACTATGAAAGCAATTAAAGAAACTTTCTTCCAGGAATTTTTCATTAGTAGACCTCCTTTATGAAGAATATTAACACTTTATAAGAAACTGAACAAAATATCCTTTTAATAGGAGCGGTATGTAACTTAAAGTTACAGTTAGAGTATAAACGGAATCGGAAGAGTTTTATTTTAAAAGAAAATGGTGATACAAATGTATATCTGTCCAAAATGTTTAGAATGTTTCACTAATCAATATGAGCTTTTTGAACATTATAAATTATGTGGAGCGGATAATGAATCTTGAGTATTTTAATAAGTTCAAAGATGTAGTCGGTTTATAAAGTTGGTTCAGTAATATGTATAAAAGCAATATAGAATTACGTTTAACAAATACGTATAATTCCTAAAAAAATACTTTTATAAGACATTATTATAAAAAAGGAGATGGCAAAGAGACATTTAAAATTATTAACAGTGAGATGAGTAATTGAATAGGATTATATTAATTACTTAATGCTGGGATATGTTTTAAATGGAAAATCAATTTAAAGAGATATTTGGTGCATGGGTTGCAGCAATAGGAACAATTACTTCCGCTATTGGAAGTACGCCTTTTGATTTTATAAGCAGTAATGTAAGAAAGGATTTAAATGTTTATGGAAACGTATTACAGGCTGTTGGAAATGCTTTAGAGGCTGATGGTCAAGGAGAAGTGTCTCTTGAAAAAATCGGTAATGAAATCCAATCAATTGGTAATGTTACTGTAATATCTGGATTGATTATCGATTTTAAAGAAGAAACACAAATTAAATTAGTGATTGCCGGGAATTGGACACAGGCTTTGGGTGGACTTACAGCATTAGCAGATGAATTTGAGGATACATCCGATAAAGATGAATCCTTAAATATTATAGGAAACTTATTACAATCAATTGGGAATTCATTACAGGCAATAGGGGGTATTGACGAATTAAAAAGTATCAGAAATGAGGACCAGTCTAATAAAGAAGGTAATGTAAATGATGTGGAGAAAGATACAAACACTCAGGTAAACAACGAAACTAATGAAAATGAAGAAGGAAAGCTAATAGATATTATAGGAAGTTGGGTTCAAGCAGTTGGTTCTGTAATTTCATTAATTGGACAAATACGTGAAGAGAGTGAGGAATTGGAAGGGAACGATGAATAGAGTAATTTAATAGAACAGTTAAAACAATAATCCTTTTAAAGTGAAAGCAAACAGAATATAGTCCGGCTAGAAAACTAGAGGACACCAATTCATTAAAGCGGCAATGAAAGCTGTTTTAGGGATAGGTGTCCTTTTTATTTTAAAAAGGGAGATGGAGAAATGAAGGTGCTAAGAGATCAATTGCGCGAATGGAAAAAGCAATCAAAACAAGCTAAGAAGAAAAACAAGAAAAAAACGAAAAGAAAAACTAAGCATTCGTGACATTGAAGATTTAATGGGAAATCGTGGTCCACGTTATGAACGTAGACATGGAGCTTTAAGACAAAGGTAATTTAAAAATAAAAAGGAGTGGTCTTACATGACTAAACAATTATCTTTCTTACCAAAAAATGATAGAATAGCAACACAAGAGGAATTAGAAGGTGTGTTGGAAAGCGTACGTATACATAGACAGTTTGGGATGATGCGTAAAGAAATGAAATTTACTCCTTCTTATGAAATACGTGAGCATGGTCCTACACATGCAGTCGGAAAACCGTTAGAAGATGTTGCTATAGCGAATATTCAACAAAGTAAACGAGAAGAGTGGCTTGAGAGAATGTCATTACGTATTGATCAGTTTCTAACTCGATTAGGAAATGGACGTGTAGGAAGTATTCAAAGGGATATTATTTTTAAACGTTATTTAGAAGAAGAGGATATGTGTGATTACATGGTTTATAACGAAATCGGAATGTCAGAGCGTACATATCGCCGTTGGAAGTCTAAAGCGTTTTATAAACTTGCTTTTGCGCTTGGATTAGAAGTTTACGAGACAGAAGAAACAGGAGGTAATGAATAATGAATTTTGTTCAACCGATACGTGATCCAGAGCAAATACAACAGCTAAAAGAGGACTTTAAGAAAAAAGGCTTACGTAATTACATTCTCTTCATTATGGGTATTAATACAGGTCTTAGAATCTCAGGTATTTTGAAACTAAAAGTAGGGGATGTCAAAGGCAGTCATATCTCTATGAGGGAAAAGAAAACAGGGAAACAAAAACGAATACAAATTACTGCAGCACTAAAAAGAGAACTTAAAAAGTTTATTGAAGAAAGAGAAGACAATGAGTATTTACTACAAAGTAGACAAGGGAAGAATCGTCCAATTGGTCGTAGCATGGCATATAAGATATTAAGTGGAGCAGCGGCAGAGTTTGGGTTAGATGAAATAGGAACCCATACGTTAAGAAAGACGTATGGGTATCATATGTACATGCAAACGAAAAACATAGCATTTACTTATGGAGATATTCAATCACTCGTCAGAGAAGGTCACGTTACGTTATATAGGTATAAACCAAGATGCAATGGATAAAGCAATGACTAGATTTAAAATCTAAGCATTGTTTTTTCTTTTTAAATCTATACAGTTACTCATAAATTCCGTACTGTGTAACTCAAAAGGAAAAGTTTGATTAAGTCAATGATAGCAAGGGATTCAGCGAAGGGGTCAGTTACACACAATATAAGATATGGATAACTACGTACTGTTAAAAGATTGGTGCTGTTTGTTAGAATTAAAATAGTAAGGAGTTGAGAAGATGAGGACCTATAGTGTGAAAAAGCTATTTATAGAAGGGTTAGGAGAGGAAGTCAATTATAATCAAGTTTATTTTAAGATACATGGAGACAAGGATTGTAAATGGACAATAGACATTGAATATCCGGGACCAAAAGATTTTTTTATAATGGCAGCATACTATGATAAAGAAGTGGAGGTTACATTTTCTACAATTTATGCAACTGATATTAAAGGCATTGCTGAAGTTATAAAAGTGCAGGTTAATAGTAACTATGTTCAATTAAGTGGCATCGGACTATTATAAGTAAGGATAACGGGAATAAAGTAATTGGCAGAGTCGTGACCGCTTTTTAGCAGTAAATATGCTGGTTGTTTTGGAATTAACTTGATATATTTGTATAGTGAGTAGTGGCGGAAAACATTGCTCACAAAATTCCTTATAACTAAAAATGGATCGTCATAACCGGTGGCGATGGTTGCAGATTGAATGAACAGTTGTTTCTTGTTTTCATATTCAATTGCAATTCACGTTGTATAAACGGAGAAGGGCTTTTGCTCTTCTTCCAGTTACTAAATATTGTTGATGCAGATCAGCATAGCATCATTAGGTAACTGGAAGAAAGATAAAACTTCACGTATTGTAATTGAAGTACAAATTAATAATTTATATCAAAACGTCCATTCGTGTGCTTTTTATTATTTGTGTGGTAGATAGAATTTATATGACGGAAACACATTTAAGTGATGAAATTGCAGGGGAACATTATAGAAGAAGCTAACAAGCTGCATAAGTAACTCGGATTCAATGTAGAATAGAGTTGGTTATACTAGTGCAGCAAAGATTATTGATCGTCTTGAAGAGAATAGAGTTATTGGTCCATATGAAGGAAGCAGTATTAATTAAAGAGTAGTATCCATAACTGGTGCTTTTTTCTTTGTTATGTAGAAATTATATAATAAAAAAATAGGACGTAATAAAGCGTCACCCTATTGTATATATATGAAGAGTATCCGCAGATGTGGGTGCTTTTTTTCTTATTTAAATCTATAAGTATATGTTGGTTACAACTATTAATTTTCGTTAATGAGGATTCTCTTAATATATTAAATGTATTGTTTGAAGCTTAATAACAACCTATATATGACATTTCATCTTCTATTCTAAATTGCTACGCCTCTATTTCATTAATTCGTTCGTTAATTGCATTTTTCTGCTCTTGAGAGGTTGCGTGATGCCATTGGTAGTATAACCCGCGAAGTTTGCTACTATTTTCTGCTTATATTGCCTTTAAACGAGTGCATAGTGATGATTGTGACATGGTCGAGTGCATAGTGGTAGGGTAGTATGAGCTTATTGGATATCCATAAGGATATTGATATCTGTGGTGCCGCTCCACTGCGTAATGGTAATGCTGCTACTCATGGTTTATATAGAAAGTATTTGCCACAAGAATTATATGATTTAAAAGAAGAGCTAGAGGAAGCAATTAACAATGATTCTTTATCGATTCTATGGGAAAGTATAATGCTGCAGTACGCTCAAATTATCCATGCTCAACGTATTATGTTTGTTAAAGATAATCAAGATATGACATAGGAGCTCCGTAAGACTAAGGTTGGTGAAAGCGGATTTGAAGAAGAGTGGGGAATTCAATTTGCTTGGGATAAACAGGCTAGTTTCTTAAATGCTCAATCTAAGGCGCTATCTACTTTGTCTGCTCTTATTAGAGATTTTGATAGATTAGCAAATATAGATGATGAGCGACGCGCTAAACTTGAATTTATCCAGGTTCCAATCAACAAAATTAAATCTAATACTAATAATGATGATAACAATATTGAACTAGTTGTCATTGTAGACAATATCAGTGGTGGTTTAAATGTCTAATAAGCAAATCCATGAAATATTTTTACTGGAGTTTCATCAAGGTTGATTAGCTTGTAAATGTGAAGCACTACGCTAGAAGATAGAAGTACCTACAAATTTTACAAAATTTCCTTTGGTGTACCAAGAAGCAAAATATATTTATGATAAAATATAGAAAAAGAAGTTTAAGAAGGGATAATCAAAGTCAAACCAACAATTTATGATGTTGCAGAAAAAGCAGGTGTATCAATAGCGACTGTATCTAAGGTAATTAATTAAACAGGGCGTATTAGTGAAAAAACAATAAACAAAGTAAATAAAGTAATGGATGAATTGCCTTCGGACAACGGGTAGCGTTAGCTACCTAATATGCCCGACCTATAGGATTTCCACATGGTAAGATAATATAAAGGAACATTGAATGTAGGTAAGGGAGGTGAGATGTAAATGCTAGTCAAGAAGGCATACAAGTTCCGTTTGTACCCAAACGAGAGGCAAAAGGAGCTAATAGATAAGACTATAGGGTGTGCGAGATTTGTATTTAATTTTTCTCTAGCAGAACAGAGGAAGAAAGAAAAACTGTGGTTACAGGTTAAAGAACTTGTGCAGGCAGGTATTTCCCTTTTTGAAGAGTACAAAACGGGCCTGTTTAGTAAATACCAAGCGATTCCGAACATTCCGAAACTAAAAAAGAATTACAGTTGGTTAAAGGAAGTGGACAGTACTGCCTTACAGTCTTCTATAGAGGATTTACACGAGGGGTACACAAGATTCTATAAGAAGCAGGGTGGGAAACCTCGATTTAAGTCAAAGAAAAACCCTGTACAGTCTTTTACTTCTAAGAGGGTCAGTAACAATATAGAGGTTATAGAAAACCGAAGTAGACTACCTAAACTGGGGTCTGTTAAGTTCGCTAATTCTCGGGAGGTAGTCGGAGATATTAAGAGGGTAACGGTACGTAAAGCACCTTCTGGACGTTATTACATCTCAGTCCTTACAGACACGGAAGTGGTTCAATTACCTAAAACGGGAAATACCGTAGGTATAGACGTAGGGTTAGTCCGATTTGCAACCTTATCTAATGGAAAAGAGTACGTTCTTCCTACAAGTCCAAAGTTAGAACAAAAACTTATACAATTACAAAAAGTTCTTTCCCGTAGAAAGGTAGGGTCTTCTAACTGGGAAAAACAACGTAAAAAGGTCGCTAGAGTCTATGAAAAGATAAAGAATATGCGAACAGACTACTTACAGAAATTCTCTACCATGATTATCAAAAACCATGATAACATAGGGGTAGAGGACTTGAAAGTAAGTAAAATGGTTAAAGGTAGAAACTTCTCTAAAGAGATAGGTAAAAGAGCCTGGTACTCTTTCAGGGTCATGTTAGAGTATAAAGCCTTGTGGTATGGAAAGAAGGTCATAGCAGTAAACCCACACTGTACCTCACAAACATGTAGTAAATGTGAACATGTCTCTAAAGAGAATAGGAAAAGTCAATCAGAGTTTGAGTGTGTAAGTTGTGGCTACAAAGGTAATGCAGATGTGAATGCAGCTTTGAATATACGGGATTTAGTGTTAGTAGAAATGGGCTGCTAGAAAGAATAGAACCGCCGGGACGGTGGGGATAGCCTAATGAATTAGAAGCCGATAGGCTTCTGTATCTAGGAATCCCCCACTTCAAGGAGCGTTAGCGAGTAAGTGGGGGTAGTTCAAGTAGTACAGACCATCAAACAAAACGTGATCACGAATACATCAATTTATTATTTAAAAAGCAAGTAGATGGCATAATTATTGCAACGGAACTAAATAATCATAAACTTGTTGAAAAATAGTAAATCGAGATTTGCCGCTTGTTTTATTTACCGTAGATCATCCTTTTTTTGTGGATTTAGGCAGGTTCTTATGTGAAATAGCATAAGAGCCTGTTTGCATGTCCTACCTTTTTTTATGTACAATAAGAATAAGAGATGATATAGACAGGGAGAGAAAATCCATGTCCACTAAATTAGTAAATTTACGCATTGATTTTGCTTTTAAACAGTTATTTGGAACGAAGGGAAATGAGGAAATTTTAACGGGTTTCTTAAATGCAATTCTAGAGGAATCCTTAGAAGCATCTATTACATCGCTACAACTAGATGATCCACATCTCCATAAATCTTATGAAGATGATAAGCTATCGATTTTAGACCTATTAGCAACACTAGATAATGGGACGCAAGTAAATATAGAAATTCAGCTTCGAAATACACATGATATGGTGAAGCGATCTTTATACTATTGGAGTAAACTATATACATCCCAAATGCAAGAAGGGATGCCATACCGTTCACTTCGAAAAACAATCACGATTAACTTACTAGACTTTATTTTGTTTCCTCAGGATGATGCATTTCATACCATCGGACAATTATGGAATACAAAAATGAAGCAACTATTAAGTGACGAAATTGAAATCCATTTTGTAGAGATACCGAAATTGGTAAAACAATGGCGTGAAGAAAAAGTAAACCCTTGGGAAAATACATTTGTTCGTTGGATGTTATTATTACCAGCAAATGAAGATGAACATTTAACTCAAACATTGGAGGAGATTGCGATGAATCAAGATCCAATTTTACAAAAGGAAATAAATAAATGGGAAAATATGAGCCACGATTCTTCTTTCCGAACAGCATATGAAGCTCGAGAGAAATTACTTCTAGATGAACAAGCTAAGCTAGCACATGCAGAACAAGAGGGCATGGAAAAAGGCATTGAGCAAGGTAAGATGCAAATGATTCGAGGGATGCATGAAATTGGTGTACCGCTTGAAACTATTGCCAAAGCAAGTAAGTTGAGTGTGGGGGAAATAGAACGTATCTTGAAATTAAAGTAAATATATATGAACCTACAGTACTCATGAATAAAAGAAGGTAGATGCTCATTATCATGGTACGCTTAATAGAAAAGCATTGCTAAAGATTTTGGCAGTGCTTTTTCTTAATCAGTTTTTTGATGTTTTTCATTCTGCTCACAATTATATAGAAAAATTGAAAGAAGAATGTGTAATGAAGTATCTATCCAATTATTATGTGTATCACAATTGGATAGATACTTTTTTATTTATTCCATAATAGGGACAAAAGTAAATGCATCGGATAATTATCATAATGGGAGTATACATATATATCAAATGAAACTTCTATTTAATCATTTAGGATTTAATATTTTCTTAGTTTTGGTAACAGAAATTTATATACTTAAAGTAAAGGGCTTAATTTCAATTAAGGGGGAGGATAATTTGGAGGTGTATAACTCAGCTGCTCCTGCAGAAACAAATAATGAAGAGTTACCATTCGATATTTCCTGGATGACCGATTGGATTGTAGACTGGTTTGGTTCTTTGTTTAATGGTGGCAGTGATGTAATAAAAGATGGGGGAGATAAAATAGATGGTGCAGTCCATGCGAGTGTGCCTGCATTCTTTGATGTTATTTTCCTTATACTTTCTGTAGTAATTTTAATATCATTATTAGTTTTTGGGGCTTCTTTATGGTTTAAACATATAAAGTGGAAAAAAAGATCTATATATTTTGGAGTAGGTTCATTTATTCTCATTCTTTTAATAAGGATTCTACCAGTGTTAATGTTGACGACACGTTCTTTTGATTTTCAAACCTTTATGAGTAATATGGTGGGCTTAATTACTTCTATAATTTTAGGAACAGCTGTATTAATGTTTTTGATATCCTTAGCATTAGGTATGCTTTATAAGAAATTTGAACATCCCAAATATGGAAAATGGAGTTCAAGTTTGAGATATAGTTCAATTTTTATATTTGTAATGACATTGTTAGTACCGGCCTTACTGCGTCATTTATAATCTTGTTTTATATAAGGAGAAGGAGGAATAGTGCAGGTAATTTCTATAATGTTTCTGTGTAATTATGCTAGTGCTCGTCCTCCTATAGATTTCTGAGTTAAGTCTAATACATTAAAAAGAATTTTGTTGTATGAAGTTTTGGCAAAGGGGGAGAGGTACTAGTGACTACTTTTGTTGTAATGGTGAGTATATTCTTAATTCTGTTTGTAATTGGTCCCAAAGCGACTAAGAGAAAAGAAGAAAGAGATAGAATTGAAAAAGAACATAAAGAGAAAATGGAGGCTTTAGAGGAAGAAAAGATTGACTTAGATATTAATGGGACTAAAGTACGATTACACAAGAAGCCAAAGCTAAAGAAAAGTATATATAAAATAAAGGGTAACAGGTAATTACTCAGTTTTATCATTTTAGCCAAGAAGACTCCTTCCTCAAGGAACGCGAAGTGAGTAGGTGGGAGATGAATTGGCTTCGGACAAGGGATGGCAGGAAGCCATCTTAATTGTTCGACATACATAAACTGTTACTTCACTACCTATCGAATGTACGTTTGTTGTATGATAGGCGTATATCGAAATGGGGGGTAGTTCAAGAATATTAAAAAGGCTCATATGGAGATTAATGATGTAATTAATAAAGAGCATTATAACTTAAAGAATAATATTTCTTACTTAAGTGAGAAAGAAATAATTGATAATCATAAAAAGCTCAGTCTTGAAAAACTTATTAAGCTTCGTTTTGAAACACTAACTAGTTATTATAATGATAGAGAAAAGGAGTTAATAAATCTTATAACTGAAAGTGAAACAACAATTGGAGCAATCTAAGCCATAATGAAAATATAATTTAAAAAAGATATTCACCTAATAATGCTTGCCAAATTACTGGAGAGGTAACTGAGAGAAATATAACTTTAGCAGATGGAAAAATTACATTAAGTCCTAATGGAGCTAGACATTTAGCTGAAGAATTAGAAAAATTTTTGGTGAAATAGGTTTAATATCCTAAAGATTTCATTTGCAGCAAGTACCATCTGTAAAAATAGATTGTTTACTAGGATAGAATGGTATTTTAAAAAATTGAGTGAATTTCTAATAATCAAGACCTAAAATGAATAGGCTTAGATAAATTAAAGGACATTACATATCTAATATGTAATGTCCTTTCTTATGTACATAAAGCACACATTACTTTAGGTACATTTATTCACAATTCCCTTCTTTTAAACAAATTTCGATGAATGCAAAAATATTCTTTGCCTCGATAGCACGCCTTCCCCAGTCATGGTAATAGTATAAAACCTGTCCTGTAAACCCAACTTCAGATGGATCTGTATCAATGCAAAGGTAATCTCCGCCACCATTTTCTGCAATTGGAATCCACTTAGAATTCCAAAGAGCTGGTTTAAGCTCTTTTTCGATATCTGGCTCTAAATCATCATCAGGGTCGAATTCTTCCTGTAAAAATTTCCAATTTGCTATAATTTCAGAAATGGGAGACAGAGTCAAATTTCTTACAAATGGATTCACCCCGGGGTCCCAAATTTGTCCGTTATATACTCTGTAAAAGCTCTTCATTTCTTCAGGGAGTGTAAGCCCCAGTGTATCCTCAATAAGTTGAAAATCTTCATCACTTGCACCTGGCTGAAGATTTAACGATTCTTTAAAGTTACCTTCAGAATCTGATCCTCTTTTGATAATACGTTGCCACAACCATTCAGCTTGATTTATCATGCTATTTATCCACCTCTTACGTCTCAAAGATAATACCTTCACTACAGGATTGGAGACTATGAATATCTTTATTTTATAGTCTTTTTAAATTTACGACCAAAAGTAATTAACATACCTGCAAGGATTGCTAATATGCCTACAGCGGTACCATTATTTGAATTTGCACCTGTTTTTGGAAGCTCTTTAATGGTATCTTTTTTATTATCCAAATTACTACTAGTGTTGTTATTGACAGAGATGTTTCCGGTAGTAGTATTACTATTGTCAGGACCTTCTCCAGAATTAGTATTGTTACTACTATTATCAGAACCATTTCCAGAATTAGAGTTGTTATTACTATTATCAGAACCGTTTTCAGTGTCTGTATCTTTTACAGTTACTTTTTGTGTGGCCGTTACTTCATTTCCACTTGCATCACGAACTAGAAACTTCACTTCGAAATTACCTGCTTTAGATGTATCAACTTCGCCCAAATGAATTACTTTGTCAGTAATATCGCCATCTTCTTTATCGATAGCTTTAACGCCAGAAAGTGGGTTGTATTTATCGCCGACATGAAGGGTTACTTCAGTAGGTACAGTTAAAACTGGATCTTCATCTTTTGATTCTACTTTTTGTTTCACTGTGACAGTTTGCTTAGCGGTAACAGTATGCCCTTTAGAGTCTTTAACTGTATAAGTTAACTCATAAGTACCAGGTTTAGAAGCATCAACGCTGCCATCAACTGTTACTTTATCAGTAATATCACCATCTTCATTATCAATAGCTTTAACGCCAGAAAGTGGATTGAATTTATCCCCTACATTAATCGTTGTTCTAGTAGGTACTGTTAATTTCGGTTCCATATCGGGAGTTTCTTCATTTTCTTTTACAATTACAGATTGTGTAGCTGTCGCATTAACTCCTTTAGAATCGACAACCCAATATTCTACAATGTATTTACCAGGTTTAGAAGTATCTACATTACCTTTATATTTAATTTTATTAGTTAAATTACCATCTTCCTTATCAGATGCAGATACACCAGCCATTGGATCAAATTTTTCACCGACACGAAGTGTAGTAGTAAATGGCACAGTTAATACAGGTGCTTTATTTGTTGTTTCTACTTTCTGTTTCACAGTTACAGTTTGTTTAGCGATAACAGTATGCCCTTTAGAGTCTAAAACAGTATAAGTTAACTCGTAAGTACCAGGTTTAGAAGCATTTACGCTGCCATCGACTGTTATTTTAGAAGTAATATCACCATCTTCTTTATCGGTAGCAGAAACACCAGCCATTGGATCAAATTTATCTCCTATATTGATAGTAGCTTCAGCAGGTACCGTTAAAACTGGGACTTCATCTTTAGGCTCTACTTTCTGTTTCACAGTTACAGTTTGTTTAGTGGTAACCTTATGCTCTTTAGAGTCTAAAACAGTATAAGTTAACTCGTAAGTACCAGGTTTAGAAGTATCTACGCTACCATCAACTGTTACTTTAGAGGTAATGTCGCCATCTTCTTTATCAGTAGCAGAAACACCAGCCATTGGATCAAATTTATCTCCCACATTAATTGTTGTTTTAGTAGGTGCAGTTAATTTTGGTTCCATATCGGGAGTTTCTTCATTTTCTTTCACAATTACAGATTGTGTAGCTGTCGCATTAACTCCTTTAGAATCAACAACCCAATATTCTACAATGTATTTACCAGGTTTAGAAGTATCTACATTACCTTTATATTTAACTTTATTAGTTAAATTGCCATCTTCCTTATCAGTTGCAGAAACACCAGCCATTGGATCAAACTCTTCACCAACATGAAGTGTAGTAGTAAATGGCACAGTTAATACAGGTACTTCATTTTTTGTTCCTTCCGTCTCTTTAACCTTAACTGGTTGTTTCCTAACTATTGTAAGACCCTTAGAATTAGTAACCGTGTAAGTTACCTCATAAGTACCAGGTTTAGAAGTATCTACATTACCATCAACTTTTATTTTAGAAGTAATGTCACCGTCTTTTTCATCAATAGCCGATACTCCTGTCATTGGGTCAAATTTATCTCCTACATTAATCGATACTCTATAAGGTAATCTTAATATAGGTTTCTCCCCCCTTTTAACCCATACATGTACCTGTTTAATTACTGAAAAACCTCTAGAATTAGTAACCGTATAATCTAAATTATACCCGCCTGGCTCAAAAGGATTTACTTCACCAACTATGTTTATTTTATCAGTAATATCTCCATCTTTTGAATCATAAGCTGACACTTCCGCCATTGGATCAAATGGATCTCCTACATATATCGTAGTATCATAATTTATATCCATGCTCGGAAATAAGCTTTCTGGACGTTCTTCTTTCTTGTCTTTTGCTTTTTCCTGTACTGGCTCAGCCGTTTTTAATGTATCTGTCGTTTGTGCACTCGCGTTACTTGCCCCTGCAATCATTGATGTAGCTAATGTTGCTGTTGCTACAAACCCTACTAGTTTTTTTGATTTGGTTGTTGAATTCCCCATTTATATGCCCCTTTTCACTGTTTGAATAATTAGTATTTTTATAATATTCAATGGTATTTTAACATAAGTTATCCATTATATGTATAATTTGATTGAGTTATATCTAAATATTAATATTTTTTAGCTTTAGAGTGTCTCTCTAAGTCCTTATAAATTGAAGGTTAGATTAGAAAGTGTAAAAGGGATATTAGGATTGTTTCTTATTACTGAATAAATGCTTTTTTGAAATGGGGAGATTATACTACATATAAAAAAGCACGAAAGCGGACTAGAATTTGCAAACATATACATGGAACCTTGGCGATGCATCACTAACATTTCACAACGGTACTATGGTTCCATTTCAAAAAGGGGAGCTTGCTACACGACTTGTGACATGATGTATTTTTATTACGATGTTCTTCTACAAGTGCGTCAGGAAACACGTCGTATCTTGGTTCGTAATCATCCAACAGCTCATTATATTAGGGAAGCGATTCATACTATGATCCATCATCCAACAAAGAGAGAAGGATACTTGTTAGAACATACAAGAAGTATTCCTGATTATTTCCGTAAAGTCTGGTATCATCAAATGGAAATTGCTGATTTGTTCTGGCGAGATATGTTTATTTGCATTGAAAAATATCAGTATAAGGTAAAGAAATCCTATGAAGAAACGGTAATAGAAACTACAGAATATAAAGTAACCATTGGTTCTATTCCAGCTGATTCAGAATCCAATAGTAATTTTGTTTGGTATATTAATGGGATAACGCAAGAGAAATTACAAGAACTTGCAACAATCGTTCAGAATTTTACAGAGGATACCATTCAGCTATACAATCACGGCGTAGAAAAGGAAATAAGATAACATAAGAATAGAGAACAAGTTTCGATTATGCTTTTTTAAACTTGTTCTCTATTCTTGTTTTAATATGAAGAGTATTTGTAATAATTCCATTAAACTTTATTTTAAATTTACATGAAAGTACTTTCATTATAGGACTGTTTACGTCTAAAATAGCGTAGTTTAATAAATGAAACTATTGACATTGAATTATATTTCTTTTTGATATGTGACAGGATACTTAGATAAGTATTTATTTCATTGTTATAGCTTTCATTTTGTTTACTTAGAAATGTGAAATACATCTCAGATATTTTACTTTCGGTGTCTGTACAGAACTTTTGAAAATCATTTTGTTCTACTTTTAGATTAAAGAAACCATTTTTTACGATAAATCCAACTTTAGTATAAAAACCTATTAGATATTCTTCATCGAAGGCCGTACTAATCATTCCATTAAAGCGGAGTTCATAACCAGGATAGCTAAAATATGTCCATCTGTATATGGAGTATACCATAGCAGTTCCAACCCCATTTCCTATAGGGGTTGCATCTAAACTTGTAATAGTAATTTCAATTTTTTTTTCAGAATGCTCTTTATGAATACGACATGAAGCAGTTCCAACCCTGGAATTATTCACAAGGTCGTGAAACTCCATGTCGAAGGAGATATGGTCAAAATCACATCGTTCTGTAATACTAGTAAATGAACATTTTAATTTCTGGCCATTGGTAGTCATAATGATCGGAAGTGTAGTTAACATAGAATAAATTACACCCTTTCTAAATATTAGTTAATCCCGCGATTTGTGATTAGTGAAACTCCTAGCATAAAATTGGGCGAAGTAAAGAAGTTAGGCGGGGGATTAGCTGCTAGTAAAAGTTTAATGGATTCAGTTGAATATATGATCTTAAAAGGCATATAAATCAAATTTAATATAATAAAAAAAGAGCCATGTATGAGGTATGGCCCTTTATAAGTATTAAAATGTTTCTCCGTGTTCTCTCATTACGTAATGGATAGAGCTATCCTGTACTTTGGGTGCAAATGTTTCTCCGTGTTCAGCATTTTGTATTGTGTTGTTTGAAGTAAAACCAAAAACGGCTACTAATCCTAGAGTGATACCTAAAACTTGAATTACTTTCTTCATTATTTTAGTGCCTCCTTTTTACGTAGTTTTTCTTCGGCTTCGTGTGACTTAAAGAAATATTGGTTTGCTTTATCTTGCTGGTTAGATGAGTAGAATTTTAAAGCCAATTGTTTCGAGTAGTCATGAACGAACCCTAATAAACCTTCTTGTTCAAAGTACTCAATTCCTTCTGCGATTATATTTTCTGACTTTTCTGTAGAATCTTTTGAGTTTAGTGCGCTTAATATTGAGAAGTGGTGTTTATATTCCGTGTTATTGATACGATTGCATGCCTCTAACCCAGTTTCAATAAATTTTAATGACTCTTCTGTATTTCCGAGTTTGTAGTTTTCTCTTGCAATAAGGAAAATAGCTTTATAACTTTTTTCTGGAGTATCAATAGCTGTTGTTAGGTTTCGTATAGCTGCTTCTGAAAGATCTTGCTCAGCATATAGAAAACCTAAATTATGTCTAATTTTAAGACCTAACATGGTGTTGTGTTTTTTTGTAACGATATCTAAAGCCTTAATAAAATATTCTTCCGCATATTCATATTGTTTAAGTGATGTACATGTTAATCCAAGTATATTATTACAAGCTGCTATATTAAGTTCATACCCTGTTTCAGGTTCGTAGAATTTTAAAGCGCGGTTCGCATATTTAACTGCTTCTAAAGGGTGCCTTACCTGATAGTAAAATGCTGCTGCTTTATAATAGAATTCAGCTTTCTCAATCTCATCAGGGATATTTGCGATTAACTGTTTGGCTTTATCGAAATATTCACCAGCCTTTTTATATTCTCCAATTTCTGTGTTATGAATTGCTTTAAAGAAGTTATAGTAGTAATTCAAAAGTTCTTCACTTGGTTTATTAAAATCTTCAATTTTTTCAAGCGATTTTTTAGAGCCTTCATAATCCTTGTTAAGCATATTATGTCTAAACTCTAATAAAGAGTAGTATAAAAGCACGTTTTTGTTTTCTTCAATTTTATCAATCTTATTTTTTATTTCTCCAAATAAATTAGTTGATTGTTCATGATCAAGTTCGCGAATAGAGTCATGCCAGTTACTTAAAAGCTCTGTAATTTCACTTAATGTTACAGTTGCTGCTCCCATATAAACCCCTCCTATTATATATTGTGCGATTTCTCATTATTGCATCAAAATTGTTAATATTTAGGTATCTAGAAAAATATTTCTCAACAATTTTTTATTGACTTCTCTGGAAAAAAGTATTGTTTTCGAGTTTTTCAGACTGTAACATCTACGAATAAAATCAGAAAATTTTCTTGTGAAGATAATTGACCTTAGCAGAATGGAGAGCAGGATAATTAAATATGACCTAGCTTTGAATACGCCTGGTTCTTTTTAAGAATAGGTTGATATTATTTTACTGTCGCTTAGTTTCGTAGAATTATTTGTATATATTTAAAGTGAAGGACAAGTTACCGATAGTAACCCGTTAGATAAAGAGTTATTTTTATATTTATAATTAAAGGGGGGATCTGTAGAAAAGTGAATCTAGTTTTGTATGCGATTCTCATGATAATTATAGGGATAATTTTTAATCTAGGGATTCTGTTTTGGGGAAGTGTAAGGAGAAATTACAAAAAGCAACATTTGTATAATACTAATCTTAAGAAAAGGGAGAAATGACATTTGTCTATTTTTGATAGATTATTATTTTTTTATGTTTTAAGCATGGTTGCTTTATTATTCTGTGATGTTTTAGGAATTAATGTGTTTTTTAGTTTTTCTACAATGATAATAAATATGGTTTGTTCATGTTATCTATATATTCATTATGTGAAAAGAAGGAATAGAGAAGTCCATTATGTTATTTAAAAGTAACTGGTAGAAATTTGTGAACATACTTAGTAGTCAATTCTGAGAATAATAATTGTGGGGGAAAAAGATGAAATGGGGAATAGAAGCAATAAAAAGTTATGAATTAAATTGTAATGGTTTAGATCGTTTTACTTTTTTAGGGGAAGAATACCAAAGTACCAATTGGAGTTACTTATCCCTCTCTCATCTTCAAAATTTCTTGGAAACATCGGGTTTGGATAGAGATATGATTTTAGAACTGCTGCCAATTAATTTTAAAGGCATTGTATGGAATTTTCTCGAAAGCGAGGACTTGGAATTTCTAAATACTTTAACGAACCCTAATAGATGTTTGGAAATTTTAGATAGGTATAACTTAATGGATTCTGCAGCAGCTTATACACCAAGCATGGAATATAAACTGAGATGGTTAAAAGAGCGCTGGGTGAAAGGATATTATGTTTTCGCCAACTGTTAAGATAAGACTTGAATAATAGAAAGGAGGATACAATTGAGAGGCCCAACTCATGTAGCAGCAGGAGCAGCTTTCGCTTTAATTGCACATAATTATGCGGGAATTGGGGATGACCCATATTTATTAACGGCCACATCAATAATTGGAGCATTAATACCAGATATTTGTCATCAAGGATCTACTTTAGGAAGAAAAATACCTTTATTATCTTGGGGTATCAATAAAACTTTTGGTCACCGAACAATAACACATAGTCTAATCTTTTTGTTTGGTATAACGGCATTTCTTAAGTACCTAGTTCCTCAGTACCCCATAATATATATAGGAATGTTTATTGGAGTATTAAGTCATTTAGTGTTAGATGCCCCTACTCCAAGTGGGATTCAATTGCTTTATCCTTTGAAAATGAAAATAAGATTTCCGATATATACAAGAACAGGAAGTATGATTGAATATATATTTTTCTTTTCACTTATTGTAATTGACATAACTTTAATTGGAGGTTCTTTTAAAATTACATGAAACATAGGGAAGAAATAAAGCACTCGAACAGCTATTTAATGTTCAAGTGCTTTTTTATGTAGAGTCTAGATTTTAATTAATGATGAGATAACTTTATATCTTATTTATACAAATTATGATATGGTACAATATGTTAATTAAATACAATTTTTTCTAAGGGGATGGGGCATAGTGAAAGCAAAGAAACTAGTAACGTTTGCGATACCGTTCATGCTATTGGCAGGTTGTGGTACCGATAAAACAGACGCAAAGCCAAAAGAAAAAGTAGAATCTAAATCAGAAACGAAAGAAAAGCTGTCAAAAGAGAAGTATCCAACTCGAATGACTGGTTTATCTTCTGAGTTAGTGCAGAAAATTACAGTAATAACTGAGATAGCTATGGATAAAACTAAAAAGGAAACTGACTTAAAGAAAGAAATTCTAAAAGAAGAGTCTGAGTTGCAAAAGATTATCGCTAAGTTTAAGAAGATAGACCCACCAAAAGAGTTTGAAGACGCTCATAAAGAGATTTTAAAAGCAGTAGACTGTTATAGTGAAGCCTATGCACTTCAAGTAGAAATTATGAAGGGTAAAGGAAAAGTAACAGACGAAGATAGAGAAAAGTCTAAAAAGTCAATGGACTTGATTAATGAGGGTAACAAGTACTGGCATAAAGGATTCGACCCTATTGAATCCCATAATGAGAAGGAAGCAAAAGCCTTAGGTTTCGATGTAGATACGAAGACCGACTCTAAGTCGTCAACTACTTCTGATAATGGTAACGTACAAATATCCGCAGACGGTAACGAGTTAATCGGTTCTTGGGGTAGTTACAAAGGTTCTGAGTTTCGTAAGGGTTTAGACTTTAGACAAGATAAGTCATTCACGGCTTATGATGACACTGGTAAATCTTCTTATGAAGACAACCATATGACAGGAACATGGTTATACAATAAAGACAGTAATAAAGTAACTTTGATTCCTACTGAATTTGTTAAAGACGGTAAGAAGATAGATGCTAGACAAATGAATGCGGTAGTAGATTATACTGTTGAGTTCTTGAGAGCAGGTTCTTTAAGAATGGTAGATAGTAAAGGTAACAAATTAGAAGTAGAGAGACAGAAGTAAAATTGAAATAAAGTCGAACTGTTTATAAAAAAGCTGAACCACTAGATTCCTTTGTATAAAAGGAATCTTTTTTTGTGCTTATTTTTAATTACAATGTTCTTATAGGGTATTACTTTTGTTACAAGTAATGAGGCAAAATACGAAAGAGGTGTGGATTTGAAATAAAGTTTAATCGTTTTGAAAATTTATTTCCAACCAATAATATTACTAATATGTATCAACGTAAAAATTTCTTAAATAATTACTTATATAAGTCCAAACAAAAAAACTCTGTAAAATTATTACAGAGTTTTATCTCGAATTTTCATTTATTATTTACTTGGTGATAACGTCAAATCTCCAAATTTCTTTTTAATAGCTGAAGTCGTTGCTTTAAATTTATATTCATCACCATCTTTTTCTACTTCAAATACAATTGGATCTTTCCCATCTTCTTCTAAACTAATTTCATCTTTGTTAATTTTATATGTAAAACCTCTTGTGAAAGCCCCTATCTTGAAAGAAACTGTATTTTTAGCGAATTCTGCTGTATATGATTCGCCATTGGTAGCAACGACATTCCATTTTTTAGATTGCAAATCATCTGATGGATCTTTACCACAAGCACTTAACCCCATAATTGCTATAACTATTAATAAAACATAAATACTTTTTCTTTTTAAATCCTTCATACTCTTTTCTTTATCCCCCTTTAAATAACAAAAGAATATGCTTTAGCCTTTTAAAAGCTGAAAGTCATACTCTTTCTATATTTCCCCTAAAATATCTTTCTATGTATATTATTTTACAATAAATTACAAAAATAGTCCAAATATTCATATATTTTCGTAGTAAGTTTCACAAAAACTCTTCAACTTGCATCAAGAATATGAAACGATTCTCGCGAAAGGATAAGAAGCAAATAAATTATTAAAGAGTTGTAACCCCTACTATAAGAAATACTATTATTACCAAGGGAAGAATGATAATTATAAAGGACACTATTATTGTTAATAATGCTTTCCATGCTGAAAATTGGTGTGCTTCCCCTAAACATTTTAAGGAAATAATGATTGTCCAAATTCCAATAACTATATCAATTATGGCAAAAATAAGAAATAAAATCGTTAAGGTTATGCTGCTATCCATTTCCGGTGTCTCACTCGTAAAGTTTTCTATCCCAAACAAGAAAAATGAAGGCACCCAAACTAATATAAGAGAATAAACGTAAGGGATATAAGAATAGGCAACTGAGTAACGTGTTTTTTCAAAGGTACCTTGTCCACCAAGTTTTTTTGCCACCCAATTGAATAACGCTGGTAGCAAAAAATAATAAGTTAAGAAAACAACGAAGGTACCGAATATAACTATTGAGATTATTGAAAATGGACTACTTATTGAATCCGCCACATTTTTAGAAGATGCTCGATCTAAAGTCTGTACGAATGAGCCTAATAAAATGAGTAAAAACACATTCTTAGGTTTGGATATAAAAATTTCTTTCATTGTATCACGTGGTTTTGTCCAAATGGAGAACCAAGGATTAAGTGCATGTTTAAATTGATTTTCTGGAGTTTCCATATAAAAAACATTCCCCCTTTCTTAAAATATATTAAATATAATTTCCTAATTATCCCAGTTATGTACATGGAAATATTAAAGCATAAATAGTCGATTATTTAAATATAAATTTTCAATCATTTAATTTCATTTCATCTGAAACTTAGGGGGAGTGCTTCTTAGCAATTATCTCTATTTGTCTTGCATTTTTAACTATGGGCTGAGTAATTACAATATTTGTACACTAATTCACAACAACGAATCTATTTTTGACCAATCTTTTTTTGAATATGAAGAGTTCTTCTTTATTGAACTAACCCACATTCACTTCGTTTAGAAGAGGGGGATTCCTAAGTAAAGAGTTCTATCGAACTCTAATTTATTAGGCTATCTCCACAGTCCTTGCGGTTAGAAGCCTTATCGCTTCATTTTTTAGATTAATACTTGCGTTAATATCCCTATCATGATGTGTATGACAAGAAGGGCAATCCCATTTACGTAGATTTAGATTTTTAACGTCTTTATTTTGATACCCACAACAAGGACATAATTGGCTTGAAGCAAATGTTTTCGATACGACAATGAATTGTTTGCCATACCATTTTGCTTTATATTCCAACATGGTTCGAAATTGTGACCATGATACCTCACTAATCGCTTTTGCTAACTTATGATTCTTTAACATATTCGATACTTGCAAATCCTCTATACCAATAACATCGTGGTTTTTGATGATTTCAGTCGAGATTTTTTTCAAGTAATCTTTTCTAGCATTCGTCATGTATTCATGAATTCTAGCTACTTTTAATCGTTGTTTATTCCAGCGAGAAGATCCTTTCATTCTTCTAGAAAGAACACAAATCTTTGTAAGTGAACCTATTAGTATTAATTTCTAGATTCATATACTTTTATGAAAATACATGAAGTAAATTCTATTTAATCTTATTTGTTTTGAGGGAATTATAATGTATAATAAAAGTAGGTGCAAAATGTACCATTTGAAAAAGAGTGCATTGCAAAAAAGGAATCCGTCAAGGATTCCTTTTTTGTTTTTTAAAAATGCAGCAACGTTCTAATTGTCTCTTTCTTTTTTATGAATGAACTATCACCTTATAAACTTAAAATTTATTTTTGGAAAATTGCCATATTCCTGTAACAAAACAAAGGTATGTTATGTGTGAAAAATATAAAGAGAAAGAAGGAAAAGTTGTGAAAAAATTTTTGCCAATTGTTGCGTTATTAGGCATGATGAGCTTTGGAGTACAGGAAATGAATGTAAGAGCTAATACTTATCACGAGAGCGATTCAAAAATTAGTTTTTGGGATTCAAAAAGGAAGGGTACTAATTTCATGAATAGTACGTCATTACCTGAAAACTATAAAAGTGCAAAAGAAGCAAATATTGAATATGTTCGTTTAGCACCTGATAAATGGGCAAAAGATAAAGATTTTCTATTTGAGGATAAACCAGATACTTCCGAAAAGGATTTTCTGATAGGTAATGCAGATAACTATCAGGGATTAGTAAAGGAGGATCTAGAAAAATTAAAAGCGGATTTAGATGCTGCCCAATCGCAAGGAATGAAAGTTGTCCTTACAATGTTATCTTTACCTGGTGATCGATGGCGTCAATTTAATAATAACAAGAATGACGACAGAATATGGGAAGAAGAGAAGTATCAAGAACAAGCAAGTAAATTTTGGAAGGACCTTGCTCTAGAACTAAAAGGTCACCCCGCAGTGGTTGGTTATAATATTATAAATGAACCGCATCCAGAAACAGCTAAAAATAATAGATATAATGATTTTTGGACGGAAGATTACGAGAAATGGTATGCAAAAGTGAAGGGAACGACAGCGGATCTAAACAGATTTTATCAAAAGGTGATCAATTCCATACGTGAAGTAGACCAAGAAACACCGGTTATTTTAGATTCGGGTTTATATGCTACTCCATGGGCCTTTAAATATTTAAAACCAGTAAATGATAATAAAACACTATACGCATTTCATATGTATGAACCATATGAATTAACGAGCCAAGGTGAAAAACAAAACAAGGAATATCAATATCCAGGGTTAGTAAAAGTAGGAGATTTAGAGAAACCTGTAATGTGGAATAAACAGGGATTAGAGAAATTTTTGAAGCCAATCCAACAATGGTCTAAGAAAAACCATGTACCATCTAATCGAATTATTGCAGAGGAGTTTGGAATTAACCGTACTGTTCCAGGAGCTACCGAATACATGCAAGATCTTATTTCTATATTCAACCAAAAAGGTTGGCATAAATCATTCTATGCATTCCGTGAAGACACATGGACGGGAATGAATTATGAATTGGGAACAGGAAAAATAAAATGGGACGAAGAGGGTAAACCGATACGTCAAGATAATTCACTCTGGGATGTAATTAAAAAAGATTTACAGGGACATAAATAGTTTAGAGTGTTTGGCTTAAGAACTAAATGTAAGCATCTAATTCAAATAGAATTAGATGCTTTTTATATCAAAAAAGGCGGAGTTGTTAAGGACTTAATACAAGTGTATATTAATGTGCAAAAAGGGCTGCAAGTAATTGGCAGTTCTTTTTGTATGTTAAATAAGACTTGCTGAGGATGTTATGAGAAGAAAAAGAACCCTATAGGGTTCTTTTTCAAGGCATATTAACAGTAAGGAGAATCATGAAATGCTACTTCAAATCTTTATTAGGGGAAAGATTTTGAAAAAGCTTAACATACATCTATTTTTACATAAATGTAAGATATAGTAAATTGATAATATTTATACTTACTATTGCTAATATTCAATTAAAATTATTAACGCTGTATGTATAGTGTTAATAATCGTTTAGCATAGTATACATTTAGAAATCTAATAATAGTCACAATTGGTTATATATGTATAATTTTAGATTTCATGTATTAAAAAAGCTTATAGATATATCATTTCAAAACCTATCTAATATCTAAACGATGTTAATTGAAAATGGGTGTGTATCAACTCTAATAATTCAAATAAAATTAAATAAAATAAACAAAGACCCTGTAAAAATACAGAGCCGGATACAGGGTTAAGGGAACGCATAGTTTCTTAAAATCATAATAGCATTTATTTTTTGTATAGCCATATGAGGATTTTGACAAAATTAAGAACAAGACAGAAAATCTTTAAGGAAGCGAATATAGTGCTGGAAATTCGGTTTGGAATTAAACTATTAGCATGTTGATATAGATGACAACTCTTCAGTACCGTGATCAGATTGCCTTTATATACGTGGTTTAGATTAGGGGGATAATTGGATCTCACTGAAAAGGAAAAATGTTTTTTAGATTAAAAGAAGAAAAGCCACCTTTTAGGTGTCTTTTCTGTAGGTATACAGTTCACATATTGCTAAATTAGATACGAAACCATAATTCGACTAAGAAATAAATCTTAACATAATCTTGACTGAAAAGAATATGTAATATGACATTTTTAGTTTTCATTTGCATTATTGAATATAGAACAGCCATGTAAATAAAAAGGGCGTGCAGTCGTATCTGCCGCCCTTTTTAGGAGGAATTCAAGACACCAGACAGGTATTGGAAAACAGGTTCAAAAATAGTATATGTGAAATGAAAAAGTCCTATACAAAAAGTAGACAGGGCCTTATCTTTTTACTTTTTCAAAAATGATATTCTGTCCTTTTTGAAATCATTACAACGCACACTTGGTTTGTAATGAAATGAAAAAAGTATATATGAAAATGGCAGACAACTATTTTGTTGCCTGCCGGTGCCAGTGAATTGAATGAGTTAGTCAATTACAAAAAATTGCTATCCCATTACCAGAAGAGTGAAGCCGCTAGTTCAAACGGCTTAGACATAGTTTGTCTAATAAAGAAAAAATTATGAGTAAAGGTTTTGTTTGCTCTATATGAAAAGATAAATAGATATTCATGGGACAAGGGTAATGCAGCATACCTTGAATAGGGTGTAGGAATGAATTAAGGAAAGGAAGGGACTGACTCAGGATTGGGACTTTCAGACAGGATTTGGGGAGAGGTGGTTGCCTTTGGCATTGCGACTAATATCGCTGCTTGTATAATGGCAGTATACATTCAAAAATATGAGCTAATGATAAATGACCTTGCAAATATTTTATTTTTAATAATTATATCTATAACGTTTCTCAAGATGAAAATTAACAAATGTGTGGCTTTAGGGTTTACGTTGGTTGTAATAGAAAAAGGTATTAAGGCAGGATATGACTTCTACACACATGATTACTATAGTGTCAGTTGGAGTTTAGCTATCATTGTCTTTTGTATATACGAGATGAAAAAATATTATATTGTTGAATTTTAATATTTACAACTTATGTATACGTGTTACAATGAAGTTCTCTAATTTATTTTATTCTTCTATTTAGAATTTGTGGTTTAGCTATTTAATACAACAAATTTGGCTGTAGTCAATGATTCATGAATGAAGTGATGCATTTAGAATGGTTAAAAGGCTGTTAAGCATAATTATACAAAGATTGAACTACTCACCACTTAACGTCCTTGCGAACTGTTTGAAGTGGGAGATTCCTGCGAACACCGATGTATCCACCGGTTATCTTAGAAGGCTCTACCCGTAGTCCCTACGGTGAGAACATAAGTAACATGTACGTTGACTCCCCACACTACCTACTTTAGCTTGGTTTTCGCAACTTAGGCAAGCATGGGGCGATAGAACGTTTAAGATTATACGGTTGCAACGTTTTTCTGCAACCAACCTCATATCTTCAGTTTTCGAAGAGCAATCTGTACAAGTAAATGATAGCAAACATGTTGACCGACATTCATCTCTCACCTATCGTTGGACCATTGCCCTTCACACGCTTGAGGAAGAAGAATTCTTCCGTTAAATTCGATGAACTTTTTATCCAATTAAAGTCAAAAATCATCTTTAAAATGAAGTATATGTTTCATCCAGTTTATTTGGAACAATTCGTCGACTTAAAATTGCTAAATATCGAAAGATAGCATATTCGAAAGGAGGATAGATAAAACTCTGCTTGTGAAATTAAAATCGCTACATGTGGAAATGCATATAAAAGGATGTAATTGTGATTTCATTTCGAATGGTACCATAAATGAATGTAGAGAAAATAAAGGAGAAAAATTTAAATAAACTATTTAATTAAGTAGTATGAATGAAAAGGAGAAGTATCTAGTGTTAAATATAAAAGAAAGAATTGGGCAAATAAAGCTTAAAACGAAGTTGTCTATGGCATTTATCGCCATATTAATTATACCTAGTCTTATTGTAGGAGTATCATCTTATAATAAGGCAAAAACAGATCTTAATGAAACAATCCTACAATCAGCAAATGATAATGTAAGTATTTTAGATAAGATTGTAGATGACGAATTAGAAAATAAGCATACAGATGTAACCCATTTTGCAAAGTCATTTACACAAGGTGATTATAATCCTGAACAATTACAAAATGTACAGAGTAAGTTTGATCAGTATATACAGTTACATCCTGAAATAGAAACAATTTATACGGCATCCAGTAATCATCAATTTATTCATGCACCTGTAGGGAAAATACCAGAAGGGTTTAATCCGTTAGAAAGTAGTTGGTATAAGGATGCGGTAAAAGCAAATGGAGAGATTATTGTTTCATCTCCATATAAATCAAAGGCTACAGGAAATATGGTAATTGCAATTGCAAAGCAAAATGCTGATAAAAGTGGTGTCATTGGAGTGGACTTAAATATTGATGATATCGTAAAAACTTCTAAAATGATAAAAATAGGAAAACAAGGCTTTGTATCTATAGTAAGTCAAGATAAGACTATAGTTGTTCATCCATCGCTTAAGCCAGGTGAGAAATTAGAGAAATCATTAGCAGATGAACTATACAAGAAAGAAAATGGAGTAATTACTTATAGCCTTAATGGTGAGGATCGAAACATAAGCTTTAAGACAAACAAAAAAACAGGTTGGAAAATAGCTGGTGTAATGCCTATTAAAGAGGTTGAAGAGGCTACCAATCCTATTTTTTATAAAACGCTCACTATAATAGGGGCTTCATTGATGTTAGGTGTAATTGTAATTTTCTTCATTCTTAAATCTATTATTAATCCACTAAGACAATTAGTTATTTCAGCTCAAAGAATTAGTCAGGGAGATTTAACTGAGAAAATAGATATTCGTTCAAAGGATGAACTTGGTCAATTAGGTGGTAGTTTTAATACAATGGCAGAGTCGTTACGTAATATAATTTCTCAAATTAACACATCTGCCGGACATGTGGCTGCTTCGTCTGAGGAACTAACTGCAAGCGTAGAGCAAGCAAGTGTTGCTACAGAACAAATTACAAAAGAAATGGAAGAAATATCGAATAGTGCAGAAGTTCAAAATAATGAAGTTGCGTCTGGAGCGAAATTAATTGGTGAGGTAACGCGTAATATTCAATGCGTAGCTGATAATGCTTCTGAAGTATCAACCTCATCCTTATACACAAAACAAAAAGCCAATGAGGGTGAACAATTAGTAGAACAAACTGTAACGCAAATGCAGTCTATACATCATTCTGTTTCTCAATCCGATAATGTAATTAAATTATTAGATAAGAAATCGCAGCAAATCGGAAGTATATTAGAAGCAATTCAAAATATTGCAGAACAAACAAATTTATTAGCATTGAATGCAGCGATTGAAGCAGCTAGAGCAGGTCAACAGGGGCGAGGATTTGCAATTGTCGCCGATGAAGTTAGGAAGTTGGCGGAGCAATCATCCGAATCTTCAATGGAAATTGGAAGTTTAATCAATGAAATACAAGCAGACGTACATGAGACTGTAAAAGCTATGAATGAAGTAGGAGTTGAAGTACAGTCGGGAATTCAGGTTGCGAATGACACAAAACAAAGTTTTTATGAGATTTCAAAATCTGCAAATGATATTGTATCCAAAGTGCATGGTATGGTGGAACTATCAAATAAAATGACAACTGATGCAATGAAAGTCGATACATCAATTGATCAAATAGCTATGGCTGTAAAAGAGAATTCTTCAAGCATGCAAACGATAGCTGGCTCATCTGAGGAACAACATGCTTCTATGGAAGAGATAAATTCTTCAGCAATACAATTAGCACAGATGGCGGAAGAACTTCAAGAGCTAATCGGTGGGTTTAAGATATAAGTTCAGATTCTAGGATAGGATACTAGAAAGCGTGTTTAAAAACAGGAATTAGAAATCTTATATCATGGTAACAAATATAGTATGTATTTTCTATATTTGTTTCAAAAAAAGATTAACTACTTTAGATGGTAGTTAATCTTTTTTTATGCATCGCAAATTTTGAAGTATAAAACTTATTTTTAAAAAAGAAAGCTGCAAAAAAAGCGCAGTTCATATTTCGGCATGTAAGAGCCCTTCAAATGGAGGGCTCTTACATGTACTTACATTAAATTTGTTGTGGTGCACCACCATAATCGCCAACACTATATGAAGGAGTAGGGTAATGTCCATGAGTAGCAAGCTGATCTGTTTTAGAATACTGAGAAATTCCTACCGTTAACACCCCAATAAAAGCAATACCAGATAATAATAAGCTAATTTTTTTCATTATATTAACACTCCTTTTTCGATTGATTTTCGTCTTGCTTGATAACAAATATCGAAATAGTCACTTACCTTTTTGTGATTCTCTAATTGTCTACATTTTGTAGCAAATAATTCAGCGTATTCGACAACATATTCCCATAACTCTTCTTTCTCAAAGTATAAGATTCCTTCTTGAATGATTTTTTCTAATTCTTCCAATGGAATGTTTTCGTTTAATCTTTTTAAAATAAAGAAGTGATGTATATATTCCTCGTTATGAATTTCTCTGCAAATCTTTAATCCCTTATCAATGAGTGTGCTAGCTATCGATTGTTCCCCTAATTTATAATGTTCCTTAGCTTGTAGAAAGATAGCTTTAAAGTGTGTAGGGATTTTATCCGTTACTTCTGACAGATGACGAATAGCTAAAGTAGACATGCTTTGATCAGAATAGAGCCACCCTATAGTACTTTTTACATATAACAAGGAATCTACCTCCTTATTACTTTTGAGTAAATCAATTGCAGAATATAGATATTCTTCTGCTTGTTCGTACTGTTTTAAATAGATACAGCAGCCACCTAGTAAGCTATTACAAAAAGCGGTTTTTACTTTATAACCTTCATACTTCGAAAAGATTGCTCTCGATTTATTTGCGTATTCAATAGAAGTAACCATTTTATAGGTATGATGATAAAAAGTGGAAATTCTATAGTAGAATTCAGCATGTTCAATTTCATCTGGTATATCTACTAATAACTTTTCTGCCAGTTTATAATGTTCTTCTGCCTCAGTATAATTTGATATAAAAGTGGAATGAATGGATTTAAAAAAGTGATAATAGAAGCGTAGAAAATGGTCTGAAGGCATATCATAATCGCTAATAGCATCAAAGCTATTTTGTTGAATACCAAGGCTATCTGTTAAGACTGTGTATCGAAATTCAAGTAGTGAGTAATACAGTAACAAATTTTGATCCTGACGTTCTTGATTCGGCTCAATGCTTAACTTACTAATCTTTTCATCAATTTTCTTTTTTAGATTAGTAGCTTTTATAACTTGTTGAGATAGCATAGATCGATACCAGTCGTTCAATAGAGAGGTTAATTGTTCATTTTTCTTTACTGAAACACTCATTATATACTCCCCCATCCTATAGAAATATCCTAATCCCATTTAATTGTAACTATCATAGCAAAATAGGAGTAAAAATGGAGTGGTTTTACAACTTTTTCAAGAAGAGTCAGAAAATATTCGATTGTTGTCGAATGTACTTATAATTTAAGTTATTTGTACGATATATGTCATCAATCTAATGTGAAACTATAAACAAATATGTTGATATGATACTACTATAAAAATCTTTATTTAGTTCACTTTCTAACACTCCGTTTTATTCTTTACTAATACTGTAAGTAATCATAGAACCTAGTTCAGGACCTATTTCTATTTTTTTTTGATAATACCCCTTCTTGGTACTATTCTAAGTATTTTTCGGCTAGGTAAGAGGGATATGATGAAATAGGAGGGCCAATCTTAAAATGGGATAAATTGGTCTTTGAAATCGGTATACAGTTCTTTAATAAATATAATTTTTGCAATATGTCTTTATCTATGGGATGGAGCATGTGATTTGTCATGATGAAATAATTGTGATGATAGATAAATACTTTTCCTTCCGGAAGAATCGTGTAATTAGATAAATTCGGATAAATAGGTGGTCCATCTGAAAATTGATCTAAACTGCGTTGTGAAACTTTAATAATTTCCTGAATTGAAAATTTAAATTTGCGAAATGCTATGGTGCTAATAAATGGACGTTTTTGATTATTTTCTATATAAAATAACTCTCCTTTTTCATTTTGTACTACCCGTAGGTTGGGAATTAATTCTGTAAGGGTTATGGGGGCACCTTCTGTATATTTATAGATAAATGGATCGGGGATTAAGACAATTTCATTTTGATTATATTTGAAGTAGGAAAGCATGTCTTTCGAAATGAACCTGCGTTTAAAATTATCAATTAAAAATACTTTACCATGTGAATTACTAAACAAAATACCATTTAAATCTTTAGAAGGGAGGTTAGCATATAGGTTTTGGAAGGAGAAAGGTGTTTTAAAAGTAATATCGAGCACTTTGCTAATGGGATAAAAAGGTTGGAATGTATTTAGGCGTTTCCAAAACATTGCATCTCCAACAAACCAATATAAAGGATTTGCATCCCAATATTCACAGTACTTTTCATAGACCTTTAATAATATTCTTCGAGTATGCATAACTGAACAGTGATCTACAACATTTGCAGCTGTATATAAAATTTTCGAAGCCTCTCTAACAAATTCATTTATAGGTTGAAGGCTATAATCAACATATTTTACGTATTGGGAAGAGTACACTACATCAATTTCAGGATGTTTTTCTAAGAAAGATAACATATCTGCTAATCTGTTTGGAAGGTATATAGTATCATCCGTTAAATAACAAATATAATCCCCACAAGTTAATGGAAGTGCCTCATTGATAAGTTTTGCATATCTTGTGGTTTTATATCTCTCATTATCTTGTATAAAACTATTCTTATAAGTAATTCGAGGATCGTTTAGATAATTTTTTATGACATTTATGGTTTCTTGACAGGAGTTGTCATCCATAATAAAAAGTTCCCATTCTTTATAAGTTTGCATTAGAACACTTTCAATGACTTGATTAATTAATGATGGCTTATTATAACTAGTAAGGATAATTGATATTTTGGGTTGCAAAGTCCTCACCTCTCTTGAAAATATAGGATGTGTTTTATCTAGTGAAATCTAATAATTAAAGCTTTATCGGCACTTTTTTTATACTTAAATAGTTTATTACTTTTTCATAGATATGGTATGGACTATAGTGGAGTGAAAAAGATACATAGGTGAATATAAATATTGCTATTAATTTTAATAGATAAAGAAACCTTTTTTAAAATTATCGGAACAGTTTGTCCGTTCTGTTTATATAATAATTTAACTGTTTTTATATTTGTTGATAAGGAGGAGAGGGATATTTGCCTAAAATTTCAGTTATAATGACAAGTTACAATAAGCCTACGTTTGTTGAAAAATCAATATTAAGTGTATTGAACCAAACTTTTCAAGATTTTGAACTTTTTATTATGGATGATGATTCTAATGAAATGACCCAGAAGGTTATTCGACCATTCATAAATAAGGAAAATGTACATTTTTATAAAAGTAATGTGGCTCATATTTCGGAACGCACAAAAAAAGTCAGATATGCGGCTTTAATTAATGAGGCACTTAAGCAGGCGAAAGGAGAATATATAACTTATATTACAGATGATAATCAATATGAAAAAGAACGCCTTAAAAAGATGTCTAGTTATCTTGATGAGAATAAAGAGGTTCAAATTATTTATTCTGCATCAAAAACGATTCATGTAGATGAATCAGATTTACCTATTAAAACGGTTGAAAGACCTGCTAAAAAAATTACGAATAATGCCCCATGTTCAATTGATCATTGTTCTATTATGCATAGAGCCTCTGTTTTACCAATTCTTGAAAAAAGGTGGAATTCTTACTGGGATGAAGATCCTCAGTTTTATCGGATAGGAGATGCCCGCTTTTTTTGGAGATTAAATCACTATTGGGATTTTTATCCCTTAGATGAAATTTTAGATATTAATTATATTACTCCTCATTCAATACATGCGCAGTTATTTGCCGAAGAAAAAAATGAATTTGTACAATTATTACCACCACAAAGAACATGTAAAGAATTAAGAGAAGACCTAAGAAGAAAAAGAGGGTGAAAAATTGAGTGATATTTATTTGAAAAATTACTGGTTATTAAATCTAGAGTATATAAATGTTTTTTCAGAGTTAAAGCATTATAATATTCCTTTACCATTACTGAGTAATTTTTATCAATATTTAGATGCAGATGTAAAAAATAAAATGAAAGAAAATAATTTTTATAAGCAACTGTCAATTGAGCCCATAGAGGAAACGCAGTTACAGTTAGAGTTTGAAAAAATAATGTCTTCATTTCAATCAAAAATAAAAAGCAAGAATCGAAATGGAGCAATTCTCCTAAATTCAGATTATCTCCGTTTTTCAGTAAGTAACTTTACTCACTTTAACCCAAATCAAACAAAGATATTAACAAGATCAAAAAAGACAGAACTTTATGGCCTTCCTACAATTTGTGCACCAGATTATATAAATAAAGCCTCTAATAATGCACATGTTTTTATAGAAAAAGCTAAAGAAATCTTTTTAAAGTATAATAAGCACCCACTATTTTCAAACATGTTTTTTCAAAAAAAATTACTCAGTGATCTCCCTATCATGATTGAGAAACTTAATATGGCCTATTTCATTTTTAAAGAACAAGATATTTCTGGTGTGATTGTTGGTACTACGGAAGATATAACAAGTCGAGCTCTTACTTTTCTTTCTAGAAGTGAGGGGATACCAAGTTATTGTCTGCAGCATGGTGCAATAATGGGAGAAGAGGCATACTTTCCGGTTTTTGCAACAAAGCAGGTCGTATATGGAAAATATGAACAAGATTGGTACCTTCAAAAAGGAGGCAGTGAATCTCAAATTGAGATTTTAGGGCACCCCAGATATGATGAAATCTTCAATAGGACATATATGGATAAGAAGGAGCTTTTTAAAACATTAAAAATAGATCCCACTACAAAAGTGATTTTTATTGCAACCCAGCCATTTAAAACTTCATTTTATACTGAACTGACAGAAAAATTAGTGAAAGACAAAAAAATTACGGTTATTATAAAGCCGCATCCTTGGGAAAAAGGACGTAACCTAGTGGGAGAATACATTAAGTTAAGTAACTTATATCCTAATGTTAAATATATAACAAATGAAGTAAATATGTATGATGTTATTTTACATGCAAATCTTGTGGTTATCTCAAATTCAACAGTAGGGTTAGAAGCAATGTTATTAGATATACCTGTAGTTGTTTATAAATCGCTATTAGAAGATAGAGATTATAAATATTACGATACACTAGATGGGCTTGTAAATCACTCTATTGAGGATTTGCTTAGCACGGTTGAAAAGGTTTTAAATGATTCTTCACAATCAAGTCTAGCTAAAGAATTAAGAAGAAAATTTATTAATGAAAACTATCCGCAAGAAGCATGCACGAAAAGATTAATAAATTTAATTCAAAGTGAAAAAGATTGAGCCCATCATCACTTATTTTTTTGGAAGTAAGGGATTCCTAAAACAACATCATATCCTCAGATTTCAATAAACAATATGAAACATAAATTTGTAATAAAAATGTATGTTTCAATATGCAAAAAGCTAGTTTATCTCTCACTTAATTGTTTGCCAATAGAATTACACCAGAATTAAGGAGAGATTGTTCTTGGCTCAAAGTAACTTTATAAGAGGAGGTATACATTTCTATGTTTTTTAAAGGTAAAAACGTTTTAATTATTGGTGGAACAGGAACAATTGGAAAAAGCATTCTTTCTAATGTTCTACAGGAAAAGCCAAAAGTGGTAAGGGTTTTTAGTAGAAGTGAATATAATCAATTTTTATTACAAGAAGAATTCAGGGATGAAAATCAAAATATTCGTTATTTAATTGGGGATATTCGCAATTATGATCGAGTGTTTAGTGCGATGGAAAATATTGATTATGTGTTTCATGTGGCCGCAATGAAGCATGTTTCTTTTTGTGAATATAATCCGTTTGAAGCAGTTTTGACCAATATTTTTGGAACACAAAATGTAATAAAAGCGGCAATTGCTCAGAAAGTAAAAAAGGTGATTTTCACAAGTTCTGATAAAGCAATTTCACCAACAAATAATTACGGTGCAACAAAATTGACTGCTGAGAGATTGATTACATCAGCCGAATATTCAAAAGGTTCAAGTGAAACGATATTTGCCAGTGTTCGTTTCGGAAATGTTATGGGGTCAAGAGGCTCTGTCATTCCTTTATTTGAAAATCAAATTAAACAAAACCAAAAAATAACCGTAACTGACCTTAGTATGAGTAGATTTATGATGACACTGAACCAAGCTACTATGTTAACAATTGAAGCGATGAAAATAGCAAAGGGTGGTGAAACTTTTATATTAAAAATGCCAGTAATTTTATTAAACCATTTAAGTGAAGTGATGATAGAAGAAGTCACAAAGTTATATGGGTTGCCCAAGGAGAATATTAAAATTGAAGAAATTGGGTTAAAACCTGGTGAAAAAATGTATGAAGAACTTATGACACATGATGAATCTTTACAGGCTTTTGAATTGCCAGATATGTTTATCATTCCTAGCCCATTAAAAAAAGGTACTCAATATGAAAATGCAAAAAGGGCGAAGGCAGGATTTTACCGTTCTGATCATCAAAATGCAATTACAAAAGAAGAGCTTAGAAACTTAATATTAAACCAGCAACTACTAACAGGAGGAGAGAAACTATGAAAATATTAGTAACTGGTGGTGCGGGTTTTATTGGTAGGTGGGTTGTAAAGAGATTATTGCAGGATAAGCATGAAGTATGGATAATAGACAACTTAGCAAATTCAACTACTGCAAATATTACCGAGTTTGCACACGATCTAAATTTAAAGCAATGCATTCAAGGAGATATTAAAGATAAAAAGTTAATTGCTCAATTATTTGAAAATAATTCATTTGACCTTTGTTATCATTTAGCAGCGAGTATTAATGTTCAAGATAGTATAGATGATGCTAGAACAACTTTTGAAAATGATACAATAGGTACTTTTAATTTGTTAGAACAATGCCTTAAGTATCATGTCAAAATGGTCTTTATGAGTACTTGTATGGTTTATGATAAAGCTACTAATATACAAGGGATATCAGAATTAGATCCGATTAAACCAGCTTCTCCATATGCTGGATCAAAAATTGCTGCTGAAAACATGGTTTTATCTTACTATTATGCTTATAAGCTACCTGTAGTGGTTATTCGCCCATTTAATACGTATGGCCCATTTCAGAAAACAGGTGGTGAAGGTGGGGTCGTTGCTATTTTTATAAATAATAAATTAGATAATGTACCACTAAATATTTATGGGGATGGAAAACAAACGAGAGACCTTTTATACGTTGAAGATTGTGCAGATTTTGTTGTGGCAGCAGGATACTCTGCAAAAGCAAATGGTCATATTATCAACGCTGGAACAGGACAAGATATATCCATTAATAAATTAGCAGAATTGATTTCGGGAAATAAAGTAAGTATTCATCATGTAACTCATATCCATCCACAAAGTGAGATTCAAAAATTATTATGTAACTATGAAAAGGCAAAAACAATATTAAACTGGGAGCCGAAAATTTCTTTAGAAGATGGAGTTATTAAAACAGAAGAGTGGATCAAATCTTTAAAAATTGCCCCTAAGGAGAAAGAGTGATGGTAAGGGAAATTCTTGCTATGCACGGAGGAAATCCTGTTAGAGAAACATATTTACCATATGGACAGCAACAAATTGATGAACATGACATTCAGGCGGTTGTAGATATATTAAAAGGGGATTTTTTAACGACAGGACCAACGATTCAACAGTTTGAGAAGTCTATTGCGAAATATGTGGGAGCAAAATACGCTGTTTCTTTTTCAAATGGTACAGCTGCATTGCATGCTGCCTGCTATGCATCTGGCATAACTGAGGGAGATGAGGTAATTACAACTCCAATGACATTTGTAGCAAGTGCAAATTGTATTTTATACCAGGGTGGAAAGCCGGTCTTCGCCGATATTGACAATGAAACATATAACATTAGTCCTAAATCAATAGAGGAAAAGATTACAAACAAAACAAAAGCCATCATTCCCGTACACTTTACTGGGCAACCTGTAGAGTTAGATGCAATACAAAAAATAGCAAAAGAAAATAATTTGATTATCATTGAAGATGCAGCCCACGCATTAGGAGCCACATATAAAAATAAAAAGATTGGTTCTATTGGTGATATGACAATGTTTAGTTTCCATCCGGTGAAACATATTACTACCGGAGAGGGTGGAGTAATTACCACAAATAATCCTCTGTTTTATGAAAAACTTGTTCAATTCCGTACGCATGGAATTGAAAGGAATCCTCAAAAACTCCTTGAAAATCATGGGCCTTGGTATTATGAAATGCAATTCTTAGGTTACAACTACAGATTAACGGATATACAAGCTGCTCTTGGTTTATCACAGTTAAGTAAATTAGACTCTTTTATTAAGACTCGAAAGAAATATGTAGACATCTATAATAAAGAATTTAGTTATTTATCTGAAATCACAATACCAAAGCAATTGCCTCAAACCGATTCAAGTTGGCATCTTTATATTATTCGTTTAAATACTAAATTATTAAAATGTAATCGAAAAGAAATTTACGAAGCATTACAAAGAGAAAATATCGGTGTGAATGTGCACTATATTCCCGTACATTTACAACCGTTTTATCAAAAATTAGGTTATGGAAAAGGTATTTGTCCGCAAGCAGAAAACATATATGAGGAAATTATTACGCTGCCTCTATTTCCTAAAATGACAGAAGCTGATGTGTGGGATGTAATACAAGCTGTGAGAAAAGTTTTTTCGTTTTATAGTGTTTCTAAAAATTAAATGAAAGGGGTGTTATTAAAATTGCAAAACCAAAAATTATTAAGAGCAGTTATAAAAGTTGATATTAGAAAAGGAGAGATTATTACAGCTAATAAAGTAACTATGGAATTAGATGTTGTAGAAAATGCGCTGAACGAGCTTGAAGCAGAGGAATTATTACCTCAGGTAGCTCTATATAATTTGTCTGCGGGTACCCCATTAACAAAAGAGGTTATTGAACCTCCAAAGGTAGCAATAATTGTACTTTGCCGGTTAAAATCTACTAGGTTACCTTTAAAGGCAATATTGCCAATACACGGAGTTCCTTCCATTGAACGCTGTCTTATAAATACATTAACTATTCCAGGAAAACACCAGGTCATACTTGCTACTTCAGATATTGAACAAGATGATCCTTTGGAAAAATTTGATTTAGATGGAAAAGTTAAGATTTTTAGAGGTGATCCAGAAAATACCGCTGATCGCATGTTCCAAGCTGCAAAACAAGAAAATGCAAACATTGTCATACGGATTACCGGGGATTGTCCCGCTGTGTCACCAGAAATTAATAATTTTTTACTAGATGAACATCTGAAAAGTGGTGCAGATTATACACAGGCAGAGCTAAGTACGTTACCTGTCGGAACAGCAGGCGATGTTTTTACATTAGAGGCAATCGAACGACTACTACAAACCCCAAAACCTTTAACCTATGCAGAATATCTTCCGTTTTATTTTATTAATAATCCACATTTATTTCGGGTCAATATAGTGAAACTCCCTCCACCATTTTGTTACCCTACTTGGAGGTTAACATTAGACGAAAAACCAGATTTAGATATGTTCAATGAACTTTATAAAAGTTTGAATGTAAAATCTAAACCTTTATTTTTTCATCAAATAAAAGATTACATCCTTCGAAATCCTGAAATTATTCAAATTAATAGTCATGTGAAATTGAAATGGGCAAATCAACAGTCATTAGTAGATGAGCTAAATAAAGAAACAAAATTATAAATTAATAAATTGTAGTGCTTTTAGTGAGGAGGGAGTATCTTGCTTGAGAAAAAAATTGCCTTTCGTGCCGACGCATCTATTGAAATAGGTACTGGTCATATTATGCGTTGTTTAACACTGGCCAATGAATTACGGAATAAAGGTGCTCAAGTTTATTTCATATGTCGTAAGCTGCAAGGTGATTTGTATCAATATATTTTAAATAAAGGATTTCATGTGTTTGTATTAGATGCAGATGGTGAAAATACGAATTTCTTAAGTACAGTACACGGGAGTTATTTAAACTGGTTAAAACATCATTGGTTTGTTGATGCAAAACAGACCAATGATATCTTGTCACAACTTCCCAACTTTGATTGGTTAATTGTTGATCATTATGGATTAGATAATAAGTGGGAGTCTGCTTTAAGAAAAAATGTAAGAAAAATCATGGTAATCGATGATCTTGCCAATCGAATGCACGACTGTGATTTGTTACTAGACCAAAATTTATACGATAACCTTAATGGTCGCTATAAAGATTTAATACCAGAGCATTCATTAGTAAAACTGGGACCTAAATATGCTATATTACGGCCAGAATTTCATGCCGCTAATAAATTTTCACGAAAAAGAACAGGAGAAATTGAAAGGATTTTTATTTTTTTTGGAGGACATGATGTAACAAATGAGACATTAAAAACGTTAAGAGCCTTACAAAATATAAATAAAGATAACTTAAAAATAGACGTTGTCGTAGGAAGCCAAAATCCGCATAAAGAGGAGATTCAAACTTATTGCAAGAGTGTTTCTAACGCTTCATTTTATTGTCAAATAGAGAACATGGAAGAGTTTCTCGTACGAGCCGATTTAGGGATAGGAGCTGGGGGTACAACCACATGGGAACGCTGCTTTCTTGGATTACCTTCTATAACAATTACAACTGCCGATAATCAAATTGAAGTAACCAAGGCTGTAGCGAAGGCTGGAGCTACATGGAATATTGGTACAGCTGAAAGTGTATCGGATAAAACAATTACGAAATGTCTAAACAAATTTTTATCAGATTCTAAAATAGTGAAAGAAATGTCTAATAAAGCTCTTTCTATACAGTGTGCCAGTAATTCAAAGGAAATAGAAAAAATTATTTTAGGAGGATAGTATGTTAGGGATTGGGGATTTTCAATTGGAAAGTTTAGAAAAGAAAGATTTAGAACTTATTTTAAAGTGGCGGAATACAAAAGAAATACGTTCAGTTATGTATGACGACCATCAAATTACAATAGACGAGCATGTAAAATGGTATGAAAAACTAATAATAGATGATACAAAGGTTGCAAGATTATTAACATATAAAGAAAAACCAATTGGATTTGTTAATTTTACAAAAATAGATGAAATGAATCAGACGTGTTATTGGGGATTTTATATAGGTGAAAAACAAAGCGCAAAACGTGCTGGAACTGTATTAGGTTTATTAGCATTAGACTATATTTTTGAAACGAAAGACATACACAAAGTGTGCGCAGAAATAATTGAATCAAACCGTATTAGTTTAAACTTTCATCAGAAACTTGGGTTCCAAGAAGATGGAAGATATGAAAACTATATTTATAGGAATAATGATTATATTGATGTCATTATAATGACCCTGTCTCATGAACAATGGACGGAAAAGAAAGAAGCTATAAAAAAAGAACTTGAAGGTGAAAAAATTGAGTAATGTATATATCGGAGGTAGAGAGATTGGTAATAGCTTGCCACCATTTATTATTGCAGAAATGTCAGGGAATCATAATCAATCATTAGATAGGGCGTTGCAAATTGTAGAGGCAGCTGCGGAGGCTGGGGCACAAGGTTTTAAAATTCAAACATATACACCAGATACAATGACTTTAAATATAGAAAATGGTGATTTTTTAATTAACGATACAAAAAGCTTATGGAAAGGTAAATCACTTTATAATTTATATAAAGAAGCTTATACGCCATGGGAGTGGCATAAACCAATTTTTGATCGCTGTATAGAGTTAGGAATGATACCATTTAGTACGCCGTTTGATGAAACAGCTGTAGAATTTCTAGAGTCATTAAATGTTTCATGTTATAAAATTGCATCTTTTGAAAATACTGATATCCCCCTCATACGCAAAGTAGCCGCAACAGGAAAACCAATAATCATTTCGACAGGTATGGCTTCGATTGCTGAACTAGATGAAACAGTAAGAGCTGCGAGAGAAGAGGGGTGTAAAGAATTAATTCTATTAAAATGTACAAGTACGTATCCTGCATCTCCAAAATCTACAAACATAGCTACCATACCTCATATGAAGGAGTTATTTAAATGTGAAGTAGGTTTATCTGATCATACGCTGGGAGTAGGTGTATCTGTAGCGAGTGTCGCCTTGGGTGCCACAGTAATTGAGAAACATTTAACGCTCTCCAGATCGGATGGAGGAGTTGACGCTAAATTTTCAATGGAACCAGCTGAATTTAAATTATTAGTAAGCGAAACTGAAAAAGCATGGGAATCTTTGGGGAATGTATATTATGGCCCTACTGATATAGAAAAAGATTCTTTAAAATTTAGAAGGTCATTATATGTAGTAGAAAACATAAAGGCGGGGGAAGTCTTTACAAATGAAAATATTAAAGCTATTAGACCAGGGAATGGTTTATTGCCAAAACACTTATCCAAAATTATCGGAAAGAAAGCGAGTAAGGATATCGAAAAAGGAACACCTATTTCGTGGGATTTAATTTGATATTGAGGAAATAAAAGCGTTTATAGAGAGACTTATAACAAAAATACTTTAGTAGAGAATAAATTTTAAAGGCCCTGTTTTTAGACAGGGCCTTTAAAAAGGGCATGACAGTTAACAACTGAAGGTACCTTTATATTACCATTACAAGAATGTTTATACCGTATTTTGGATGTTGAGAAATAAAAAAGGCAATCGTAGCGAATCGCCTTTTGATAAAACAGAGCACTTTCAAACATTATGTATTCGAAGTCATACGATAAGTGTAAATAAAAGAGCAGCTAGCAAAAGCTAACTGCTCAATACAGAAAAGAGAAGAACTACAGGGACGGTTAAATGAGTTCTGGCTTTCGCCTATTTTTATTATTGACGGAATGTTTAGTTTTATGCTGATAAACCTAAAAAGAGAATATTTAAAAAGTGCTCTTTAAGGGAAAAGTGAGATATTGAAAAGTAAATTAGGGTTTTTTGCTTCGAGATAATATATGACTAATTCATCATAATGTGACGATGAAACACAAAAGAGCAGCTAGCAAAAGCTAACTGCTTGGATCTCGACCAAGAGAGTTAAAGAGGGGGTAGTTCAAAGAAGCAAAGTAATTCTGAATAAAAAGGATTTGTTCATATTAGTTTAGGAAAAATTAAGATTTACTTATTATTACTTTAACTATTTAAAGTGAAACCTTAAGAGAAAGTTTAGATAAAATAAAATTTCGCGTTATAACATAATAATGTAATTTTTATTTGAATACCAAAAAAACTTATAAAAAGGGTACTAGTAATTATTATGGAGCGTGGAATTTATTGAGTACTACAGGAGGGGTTCATGAGTAAAATAATAGTATTATTAAGGAGTCTAGATGCAAAACTAATTTTAATTTTATGCATGTTTTGTATTATTAGTACCGCTGCAATTTATAGTAGTCAACAAACTGGTCAGTATGGAAGCACAAACTTTGCATTGCAGCAAGGTAGGAACTATATAATTGGTTTTGTACTGTTAATATTTGTTGCAAGTATTGATTGGGATCAATGGCAAAAATTATCTTGGCCATTGTATATTGTTGGTTCTGCGGCAATTGTTATATTAAAAATACTACCGGAGTCAACGTTTACTCCCGTTAAATTAGGAGCAAAAAGATGGTTTCAATTTCCTGTTATCGGTCAAATTCAACCATCGGAATTTTTCAAAATTGCACTAATTATATTTGTCGCCAATTTAGTAGTGAATCATAACGCCAAATATATGATTCGGACATATAAAACTGATTTCATATTGGTCGGAAAAATTATGTTAGTTTCAATTCCTCCTATTGCTTTAGTATACAGTCAGCCAGATACAGGTATGGTGTTCTTATACGCAGCATCTATTGCATGTATTTTATTTATGTCAGGGATTCAAAAGAAATTAATTGCATTTTGTACAGTCATCCCGGTAACTATATTATCTACATTAATATTTATATATATAAAATATCCAGATTTTTTCTTTAAAGAATTAGTTACTAGGTTAAAACCGCACCAACAATCACGTATTATAGGTTGGCTAAATCCAGCTGAAAATGCAGATCAAGGATATCAAACGCAACAATCTCTTTTAGCTGTTGGAAGTGGTGAATTACATGGAAAAGGATTCGGTCAAGGTAGTGTATATATTCCTGAAAAACATACTGATTTTATTTTTGCTACCATCGCTGAAGAAGGTGGATTCATAATTGCAGCTATCGTTGTATTGGTCTTGTTACTTCTTATATATCGAATAACTATAATTGCTTATTCAGCAGAGAATCTGTTTGGTACATTATTATGTGCTGGGACAAGTAGTGTTTTAACACTACAAATCTTCCAAAACATTGGTATGATTGTTGGGATAATGCCGGTAAAAGGAATTGCACTTCCTTTTTTATCATATGGAGGGAGTTCACTATTTTCAAATATGATAATGATGGGGCTTATTTTATCGGTGCATAAAAATTATAAAAAATACATGTTTCAAGTTAATTAAAAGAGAAGAATGTGTCTAGGTATGTTTTTGTAAAGGTTAATTTCTGAAAACGAAAAGAAATTAAATATAGTCCGGTTAGAAAACTAGAGGAAACTAATATTCTTATGTGAAATAAAACATAAGAATATTGGTGAATAAAAACAGTAGGTATCAGATTCTATAGGTAGATGCTTATATGTTGAATTCTATATTTTTAGATGTTAGTGTGAATATACACCGTTTCCTATTTATCTATGAACATTATCTGTAGAATGAATAGATTAATTTGAAAAAATCCCCTTGTGCATCCATATGCAGAAGGGGATTTTTATTTTAATGAAGGTGTGATTGTAAAATAGTCGTTATAAAATGGATTCTCTCATGAAAGGTATGCTGTGTAATAACTTTTGTATGAATTTTTTCGACCATTAATTTTTTTGAAATCGTATCATTCAAATGAAAAGATATTTTATTTAAACAGTCCTCAAAGCTATTATAGGATATAATTTCATCTTTATTGAAGAAAGATGAAAGGTCAGGTTTTTCTTCAATTATTTGAAAGCCTTGGCAAGCTGCAATATCAAATGTACGATTATTAATGGTATTATTTTTTACTTTATTTTTATTTTTATTCTGTTGAAATAGATAACTACGATGAGGGTTTAATATAAGATTAGCGTTATTATAATAGAGTGCAACTTCTTGAGGTGGAATCCATTCTTCTATAATTTTAATTCTTCGGTGATTCTTCCATTTTTTAAATAACTTATTTCTCCAGTGTTGACCAATAATAGTATAATGATAAGGGGTTTTTTCCAAAAGAAACTGTATCAATTTTACTCGGGTTGGATAAGGATATCCAATAAACAATACTTCACTTTTATATTTTGAGTTTTTTGGACCAGGTTTAAATACATCTATATTAGTTGCTAAGGGTAAGTGGTATACATTGGTATATCCTAAATCAGTGTAATAGTTAAGTGCTTCGCTATCAATGGTAAATATACAATCAAAGTTATTTAATAGAAGAAGAGAATTATCTATAGAAAATGGGTCCTCAGTTAACCAGACAGCTAATTTAATGTTCTTTTTTTTAAAATATTGAATTACTTTTTGAGGTAGATGATTACCTAATAAGGTGAAAACAATATCAGGATGGAACGTTGTTGTAATGAAATCCAATTTCTGTATTAATTCACTCGGCTGTACTGCCAACCATTCGAAATTTTGATCGATAAATGTTTCCTGTATGCTTTGATCTAGATATTGATAGATTTTTGAGTAACCAGAAGTAATGTATAAGAGTTTCATATTTCAATCCCTGCTTTAGGTTTAAAATATATTATGAGATAAACGTAACACTTTCTATTTCTTTACAACTAATCTTAGTAATACTTGTAGTAGGAGGAGTAACTGAATTTTCCTCTTCTAATGTGACGATACAAGTATTAGGGTTAAAATTTGTAAAAATAGCAGGTCCAATAATATTTCCAGATTTACCAGTCACAGTAACAACTTCGCCTGGTTGTAAATTTTTAAAAATACTACATATTCCACCTGAACAACGAAATAAATTGCATAAGAACAAATTTATCCCTCCTTTAAACAATATACTATATCATATGAATGTTTGTAGAACGATGTGTAGACAAGTAACCCTTAGAAGAGAAAAAAATTTAAATTAAAGCAACTTATTGAAATAATAGATACAATAGAATGTTACATTTTAGGGTATTCTAATTAGATTTTTCATTAAAAAAGACATTCAATAGAATGTCTTAAATATCGATTAAGCCAGAACCATATGAATCATCTTAAGGAGTGGTTAAAGTAACACTTTCTATATCTTCACAACTTATGAATATAGTATTGGTAGAAGAGGGGCTAATCACATCTTCTTCAACTAAAATCACCGCACAAGTATTCGGAATGAATTGAGAAAAAGTAGCAGGCCCAATAATTTGGCCTGATCTAGTAGTAACTGTAACAACTGTGCCCTCTGGCCATGTAGAGAATATAACACAAGCTAAGCCTGTACATGCTGCCATATTAAACCCTCCTAACTCTAAGTTATAATAATGGATTAAACTCCAAACATTTTATAGTGTATGTGGTAGAAATATGAAGTGCTTGGACTAATAGAAGTCACTTTCCGGTCTTATTCCTTCATGATCAATGTGATAGCTATTAAATATTACAGTATGAAGGTTGAAAAAATAAAATATGGAAAGCAGGTTTATGAATGAGATATTACATAATTTAGTGATTAGCTATTCCAAGATCCAAATGATATGAATCGGAATGATAAAGTGGAGATAGCGAATACTGGGGGCCATGCTGAATAGTATTTGAATATGATGAAATATAGGGCTTAAGTTTTCGATACTATTGATGGAAATTTCGAACAACTAGAAAACTAAAAAAATCTGATTTACATGTAACTGTTCTTAAAAGGGCTTGTTAAGGGTAACAAATGAATGTTTGAAAATGTAGCAAAAGTTGAACAAAAGCGTTATCTGAAAAAAAAAAAAGAACACAGATCAGTGCTCTTAGAAAGTAGACTATATGGTTTTTGGATTAGTATATAATATCATATGCTCGTTTCGTTTAAGTGTGTAAACAAAATTAAAGAATAAAGCACATATATTTGACACTCCCACGGCTAAAGCCACAAGCTGACTAACGTCAGTGGGATTCTTGCTACCAAAGGCGAAGTCTATTTCTAGTATCGCTGACGTGCAAGATTGCGGTGTGCCATCACCACTCCGTATCCAGCGCATATAGCAGACACGGCACTTGTTCTATTACCAAACGAGTCAGATTGTGAGTTCTCAATTGTGTTTTAGCGTCTTGTGCTTGACGACTCAATACATTTTACGGAGTAGAAGAATTTGTTACTCCAACCTCATATAGGGGTTCAGCAAGGGAAAATACAGATGATTAAAGGTATACATGAACTTGGTGTACCACTTGAAACGATTGTTAAAGCCAGTAAATTAGGCATAGATGAGATTGAACGTATTTTAGAACAAAAATAATCAGCAACAAAAAAAGAACCTATTAATTGGGGTCTTTTTTTGTGCTATTTGTCAACTCGGGGTACGGAAACGATTCTGGATATGAGGGGCCAAGCTAGAAAAATATTCAATAATAAAAATCGTAGGAATTGATAATTCCTACGATTTTTTGATTAGATTTCTCTAATATTAATTGTAAAATGTGGTTTAAATCTCACTTCAATTGCTTTTTTCTCCTCAGAACACTGAATATGGAGGGTATCATTGCGAGTATAGATCCGTTATACAAACTCCATATTTACGTCAAATACACATCCTTCATTATGTTTCTAATTAATATTTTTACGCCAGAACCACAAAAGCTACTTAATGAAATAACCCCCGAAAATAAACATTTTTTGAAAAATTTATAAAAAAGAAAATCGACAAAAATCTCAAAGAAAAGGCTCTATACTAGGTTTTTAAAAAATCCTAATATGAAAATTAAAATAATATAAATACCCAAAATTATTCCTATTATTGTTTTATCAGGAAAAATTATACTTAATTTTCTGAATAAATTTTATCTACAAATACAATTTATTTATTAATCAGAAAATTCTATTTTTATGCTAATATGGGTGGTGCAGCTCTGTTGCAAATATTTGAACTACACAATTATTTATAAAAGGGGGAATGTGAAATGGAAAAGGAATATATTCATGAAGAAATGCTAGAGCTTGAAGATCTTGAATTAGATGAAGAGGATTTACTAATTCGCGCAGGCAAGACATTAGGTTAAGTTTTAAAATAAGGAGGTTACATATGCAGTTTAACTGTATATGTAACTTTTTTTAAGGTAGGGTATACAGTATGAAAGAAAATAAGATTATTTTATTATATGAAAGATTTATTGAATTAGACTATGAAGAAGAGTTAGATAAAGTACCAAAATTAAAAAACAGAGGGGTACTTTTGAATTTTTGGAAAAAATGGTATGAAATTAGTGAAAAACAATTCGAATTTATAATTTGGAAGTCCATTAATACTGTAGATACTTTAGATGATCTAGTCAAAATAACTGGGACTTTAAGTTTGGCTTTAAGATTATTAAAAGTATTAAAAGAAAGAAATTTAGTTGAAATTATAGAAAATAAAATAAGGTTTTCACAAGATTTAACAAGTAGTATTTTATATGAACCAACCTCTCTTCCTAATACAGGATATGAGAGTAAAATAAACAAAAAAAAATATGCTCAATTTAAAGCTACTTGGGATAGTTCGTTGAAGAGAGCTGAAATAATAAATCAAGAGTTATCATCTAATAAAAATATCTTTTTTTGCGGAGATGATGATTATACAAGTTTGGCCCTTAAACAATATAAAAACAGAGAAATAAGTGTAGGAGATATTGACGAAGAATTAATTGAATATTTTAAAAATACAAACAAAGACATTGAATTTTATAATTTTGATGTTAGAAATGAAGTTATAGAAGATTTAAGGAATAAGTATGATGCAATACATTGTGACCCTATAGATGATGGTAGAGGGTTAGATTTGTGGTTAAATAGAGCTAATGAATTATTAAAAGGTCAAAAGGGTGATTTAATTTTTTTAAATGTAAGTGTTAAAAGATTAGGGAATAGGGCGGTTTATTTGCAGAATTTCTTGACATCTTTAGGCTTTTATTTAAAAGAAATTATTCACGATTTAAGTTCTTATAAAGTGGCTGAAGAGCCTTACATTGATGAAGAATTAATAAAAAAGGACTTAGATGGCATTGGTTTCTCTAAAGACACATTTTATAATTTATATATTCAAACGGACATGTTAGTTTTTGTACGATTAATAGATAAACCAACCCTTTTTCCGCAAGAATATTATGAGATTAGAAGAAAAATATAAAATAACTGCGAGGTAATATAATGTATGTTTTAGGAGTCAATGGGTGGGACTTTGATGTTCATGATGCGAGTGCGTGTTTATTTTATAATGGTAAATTAATAGCTGCAGCTGAAGAAGAAAGATTTATTCGTCAAAAAAAGGCATTAGATAAGATTCCATATAATTCAATAGCTTATTGTTTAAAGGAAGCTGAAATTACTCCAAATGAAGTAGATCATATTGTTATGGGCTGGGATGTAGAACAATTATATTTTGAGAAGTATTCAAAGAAGCTTAACAAAGATGAATGTCTTGAAAAGATTTTTCCGAAGAGAATTTTTAAGAGAGATAAAGATCCTCAAATCCATATGTGTTCTCATCATTTGGCACATGCTTCTGGTGCGTTCTTTAGTTCGGGATTCATTGAAGCTACCATAATAGTTATTGATGGAAGTGGAGAAGAAGAGTCAATAACGATAGCAAAAGGAAAAGGTAATACAATAGAAGTACTAGAAAAATACCCGTTGGAACATTCTTTAGGTATTTTTTATGAAGCATTAACTGTATTTTCAGGTTTAGGGAGGCATAATGAAGGGAAGTTAATGGGCCTATCTTCATATGGGGAAGAAATATTTGAATTTCCTGAAATACTGGAAAATCCTTTGAAACCAAATAAAAATACAGTTAGTATGAATGGTAAATATTTTTCGGTATTAAAAGATTGGATAAAAGTTATTAATAGTATAACAAAGATAGCTCCTAATTATATTAAATATGAATATAATCCAATAGATTCAATACTATTAATGAATTCATCAGTAATGGAATATAAAAATATTGCAGCCTCAGGTCAGGCAGCCTTGGAAAGAGCAATTGTTAAGCTTGTAAAAAAAGCTGTTAATCTAACTGGAATAGATAATTTGTGTCTTTCGGGAGGAGTAGCATTAAATTGTATAGCAAATAGAATTATAGCTAATTTACCAGAAGTGGATAGTTTGTACATTCAACCAGGTGCTTCAGATAGTGGGGTAAGTATTGGAGCAGCTACATGGTTTCTTGCCGAAAATGGTATAGCGCCTATGTTCACTGAAAATCATGTATATTCTGGTCCGGAATTTCCTGATTCTAGTATCTTAAATATATTAAAAAAATATAATTTATCATATATAGAATTAGGTTCTAATAAATATGATAAATGCTCCGAGTTATTAATTCAAAATAAGATAATAGGAAGATTTTCTGGAAAGATGGAATTTGGTCCTAGAGCTTTAGGAAATAGAAGCATAATAGCTAACCCTCAGAATAGTGATATGTTAAATAAAGTAAATACTCTTAAGAAAAGAGAGCAATGGAGACCATTGGCTCCTAGCATCATAGATGAAAACGCTTCTGTAGTATTAGAAGAAAAAATAAATAACCCTTATATGCTGTTAAATTCTACTGTTAAAAAAGAGGTACATCATTTAGTTCCAGCAATAGTTCATGTTGATGGATCAACAAGGGCTCAAGTAGTTACGAGGGATATGAATTCTGATTATTATGAAACAATCTATAACTTTTACCAGAAGACAGGAATTCCTGCAGTCATGAATACATCATTTAATGTAGGAAAAGAACCAATTATATGTAACCCAAGTGATGCTATTAGGTCATTTTATGGATCAGAGATGGATGCCCTTTTATTAGGTTCATTTTTAATTCTTAAATAAAGGAGGAGAGATTTTGAGAAATAGAAATTATTCTAATCTACAAGATGAAAGGGTAAAGGATTTGGTACTTAATAAAAAAGGTTATCCTAACTACCCAGAATATATACTATTAGATTTAATAAAAGAGGAAACAGTTTTTAAACGAGGAGCTTGCTCAAAGTATATTCATCACGAAGAGTTCAATACATGGCAGGAATATTTTTGTGGGGATTATTACGACAAGCCTCAGGGGAAAAGAATTGCTTTTTTACAAGTTTGTTCTTGGGCTAAACCATATGATTTTTCATATATTGGTAAAAAAATTAGAGAAGTTACAAATAAATACCCAATGGTTCATCCAATTATTCTATCAAATGCGGGAATTATACCATATGAATACCAAATGAATCCTACTTTTTGTGCGTACGATTGGATGGATGACATTGAGGATCCAGTAATTTATGAAGAATTAATGAAAGAATATAGGGATAAATTGATACAAAGAATTAGGAGCTACCTAGAATCAAATTCATACGATGTAGTAGTACAATATGGTATACCGGTAAAAAAATATTCAATGGCTCCTGTAATTAAAGATATTTGTAAGGATCTAGGAATTACTTTTCTTTTAACCCCAGATATAGAAACATATAGAAATAATAAAGATAAATTAGTCGAGTTAAAGGATTCAGGAGAATTTTATTGTTTAGATGAAGTTTTGAGTAGTATGGATAATTGTTTAAATAAGGTGAGTAGATATGTTGAATCTATCAATTGTAATACCGGCTTATAATGATGTTAGATTGGAAAAGTGTTTAAAAAGTATTGATGAAAATGTAGAGGTTGTCGTTGTCTTAAATGGTGCAACAGAAGAAGTAAAAAAAATCGCTTATTCTAGCAATGCAGTAATTGGGGAATTACCTATACCTAATTTAGCAAAAGCTTATAATTATGGAATTGAAATTTCTAGTAAAGATAATGTGTTAATTATGGATTCAGATTGTGTTTTTATGCCAGGTACCATCAATAAGTTATTCAAATTATTAGATGCAGGACCTTTGGCTAAAGGAAGGGTGATGTTTTCCTTTAACAGTAAAATTGGAAAAATCATTGCACGCGCAAGACATATACATACTTGCAAAAAAAATGCATATTCACCTCCATTGGCATTTAATAAAGCAATCTTAGCGAAGGTAAATGGATATTATTTTGATGAGAATTTATCTTGGACAGAGGATTATGATTTTGATATTAGAGTTAAATCTGCAAATCTTAAGATTTTATATGATGATAAAGCAAGAATTATTCATCCAGAGTTAAGCATTAAGCAAGATTTGAAAAGTTCATTTAATTATGGTGTAGGTCATGCACGTGGGGTTTTACACAAAAAAGATGGTTATTATGAACCTAAAAATAAAACGAAGTCCATTATTAACTCATATAAGTATATTAAAAAAAAATACGGTTATTTAACTGCGTTCTATCTCATATTTTGGCAGCTTGCTTTTTATAGGGGATATAAAAAAGAAATGCATTAAGGAGGAAAACAATGCAGCAACAATACGATGAAATTTCTGAATTGTACGACATTATCATCCCAGAACCTGATGGTATTTTTGATTTTTACAGTGGTTTGGTAAAAGCAAATGATGAAGTTTTAGATTTGGGGTGCGGTACTGGTAGATTATCTTTTACTCTTGCTGAAAAAGGCGCGAATGTAACTAGTGTTGATATATCAGCAGGAATGATTGAAAAAGCCAGTAAGAAGTTAGATGAGATGCCAAATATTAAGGATAAAATAGAATTTAAGGTTTCTTCTGCTACAGATTTTAAGTCTGAAAGAAAATTTGATTTTATATTTATGTCTGGTGGTGTATTTGAATATTTACTTACATCGTCACAACAAAAATTAGCTCTTAGGAACATTAAATTACTATTAAAAGAAGACGGGATTTTTGTTTTCGATATTATTACACCTCCAACTATTCTTCCTTATTCTAAGAGAGTGAGTGATGGAGGAAATAGTCCTATTAAAGGGGAGAATTTTAAAAAATATAAAATTAAATCATGGGATGTCGTAAAAGCAGATCATTATAAGCAAATAGTTGAAACCACTTGTTATTTTGAGGTTTATGACATAGCAGATAATTTTTTAAGTGAAAAAAATTTTAGATTTCTTGCAAAATATACTTTACCATCCGAAATGCAGTATCTCTTAGAAATAGAAGGATTCAGTATAAAAAATTTTTATGGTGATTACAATAAAAATCCTTTTGGGAGGAATAGTGAATTTATGGTGTACGAATGTAGGAAGCAAGGGGAAAATTTTAATGATATACAGTGTGAATAGACGCTCCTAAAAATTATATTTTTCTAGTGGAAATAAAATGTATCCAGTTAGTATACTCCAGAGTAAATAATTTTTAATTAAAATAATAGGTAAATGATTTACCTGTTCAATAAAGGTGATGCTGAATGAAGGATATTGTAAAAAAACATTTAGTTATAGCGCCACACCATGACGATGAAGTCATTGGCTGTGGTGGAACAATTGCTCAAGCTATTAGTAAGGGTGAACATATAAAAGTAATCATAATTACAAAAGGAGATTTATCTGGAGGAGTAGGGGATTTAAATGAAATTATTTCAAATAGAGAGAACGAGTGTATAAATGCTTGTAATACATTAGGGATAGAAAAAGGAGATATTAAATTTTTAAAGAAACCAGACAGATCACTTGTGTATTCTTTAGATTTTGTTGAAGAAATTATTTATGAAATCTCAAAATATAAGCCTAATTTTATTTATTTCCCCCATGATATGGAAAGTGATAGGGATCATCGAATAGTAAATGAAGTTGTATCAGAAGCAATATTCCTGTGTCAATCGGGGTTCTTAAAAGAGAATTGTGCTCCGATGTGTTTACAGTATGAAGTATGGACTCCCATGAAAAACTATCAGGTTGTAAAAGATATTACCAGGTTTATTGAACTGAAAAAAGCATCAATTAAAAAATATGAATCCCAACTTAAAACATTAAATTTGGTTGATGGAGTTTTGGGGCTAAATTCTTATAGGGGTATGCAGGCAGGAGTGCAATTTGCAGAAGTTTTTAGAGTGGTAAGTAAGTAGTAAAAAGGAGAGAGAAGATGGATATCATTGAAATTGAAAATGTATCAAAAACTTTTGAAAGAGTAAAAATTGAAGAAGGATTAATAAACTCTTTCAAGAGTTTATTTAAAAGAGAAAAGGTCAAGGTTACTGCTTTAAGTGATGTGTCATTCAAAATAAAAGAAGGTAAAATAATAGGGCTTATTGGCGCGAATGGTGCTGGTAAGTCTACCCTAATGAAAGCCATGGTTGGATTAATTAAACCAACTTCCGGGAGAATCTTGATAAATGGATTTAACCCTCATGATAAGAAGAAAGATTTTTTAAAGTCTATTGGCGTTGTTTTAGGACAAAAAAATCAGCTATGGTGGGATCTTTCCCCTTACGAAACATTTTTATTACATAAAGAAATATATGAGCTGTCTGATACAGAGTTTAGAAAGAATGTAGATGAATTAGCTAAAAATCTCGGGGTATCAGAAATTCTTAAATCGCCAGTAAGGAATCTATCGTTAGGAGAGAGAATGAAATGTGAGTTAATTGCTTCAATCTTACACTCACCTAAGATATTATTTTTAGATGAACCGACTATCGGATTGGATTTTCTTGCTCAAAAGAATATCAGGAATTTTCTCAAAAATTATTGCAAAGAAAGAAATACAACAGTCGTAATAACTAGCCATTATTTCCCAGATATATATGAGCTATGTGAAGAATTAATAATATTGAAGAATGGAGAAGTTGTTTTTAATAACAATTTCAAAAAAATAAAAGAAGAAATTAAGAGTTATAAATATATATATCTTAGCTTTGAAAATGAAATAAATTCTGAAGATCTTAAGAAATATGGAGAAGTTAAAGAGTCGGATAAATTTAGTGTAACAATAAAAGTTCAAGATAAGTTAGTGAACGAGACCATATCTAGCATATTAAAAGAATTCAATGTTATTGATTACAATTTGACTGAAATGTCATCACAAGACCTCATTGAAGATATTTATTCAATGGAATCGACTGGAGTGAAAATAACAGTATGAAGAAGTATTTAAAACCAATGATGCTTTCATTTCAAGCGGTTTTTCAGTATCGCATGAATGTTGTATTATATATGATTTTTGGTTTAATACCGCTTGTGGCTTTAATACTATTGTGGCATTCTCTCTTTGAAACACAAAGCAATATTCAGGGTTATACTCTTGAAATGATGATTACTTATGTAATAATTGCTAAGTTAATTGAACTTTTACTAATTCCTGAAATGCACTGGTCGATAAATGAGGAAATACAATCCGGTGAATTATCAAAATATCTTATAAAACCATTTTCATATTTTGGATATTGGTTTAGCCATAATTTAGGTAACAAAATTATTCATTTACTGATGTCAGTGATACCGATAATACCGATAATATTCCTGAACAGGGATTATTTCCTTTTGCCTACTTTAAAATATACTTTCCTGTTCATTCTTTCAATAGTAGGAGCAGCAATACTATATTATATGATTTATTATTTGATATCACTCTTCTCATTTTACTTTGTAGAGATATCATCCTTTTTCTTTACTGTAGATATAGTATTAGAATTATTATCTGGATCGCTTATTCCGCTTGAATTTTTACCAACTCCATTAAATACAATAACTCAGTTTTTACCTTTTTCATACTTAATTCACTTTCCGGTAAATGTATATTTAGGAAATTTAAGTGGCACTGAAATTGTAAATGGTTTAATTTCACAAGTGATATGGTCTTTAGTTTTCTATGTCCTTATTAGAGTACTTTGGAAGAAGGGGTTAAATAAATATGAATCTGTTGGTGCATAAATATGATTAGATATTTAAAAATGTTAAAAGCAATACTTAAAATTAATTTAAGTAATATTATGATGTATAGAGTTAACTTTTTTTTAAATATATTAGATAGCGTTGTTTGGTTCATTGTTACATTAGTATTTTTTAATAGTATATTTGATAGTTTTGGTAATATTAATGGTTGGAATACAAATGATATTTATTTGTTAATTGGAACAAGTGAGTTGATAAAATCTTTGATGTTTACTCTTTTTATTAATAATCTACCGTATATACCGAGTTTAGTTAACCAAGGAAGTTTAGATCAGATATTGTTTAAACCTATTAATAGTCAGTTTCTAGTTTCATTAAGAAAGCTTGATTTAGGGAACTTAGGGAACTGTTTACCAGCCGTACTGTTAATTAGTTATGCATTATTACAAAAAGGAGAGAGTGTTAGTATTGTAAATGGATTTTCTTTCTTGGGTCTATTGTTTTTAGGGATTATACTCTCGTATTCTCTGTGGTTTATTTTAATGACTTTATCTATATGGTTAACCAAAGTTGAAGGTATGCATGAGTTATTTCTTGGTACTATGACATTACTTAGATACCCATCTTCCTTATATAAAGGAATAAGTCGATTTGTTTTTTTATTTGTTTTTCCTATTGTTATTGTTAGTAATATTCCAACCTATGCTTTAATTGGTCGATTAGAACTAAACGATATATTCGTGTTAATGGGTTATTCTATTGGATTTTTTATTATTTCAATTTATTTTTGGAAGTTTGCCTTAAGATATTATAACAGTGCAAGTAGTTAAGGGGAGAACAAAATGTACTCTAATGATAAAGCAATAGTTGTTTTTAGTGGTGGACAAGATAGTACAACATGTTTATTTTGGGCAATAGAGCAGTTTGCGGAGGTGGAAGCTGTAACATTTAACTACAATCAACGTCATAAGTTAGAAATTGATTGTGCAGCGGAAATTGCGAATGAGCTTGGCATTAAACATACAGTGATAGATATGAGCTTACTAAATCAGCTAGCTCCCAATGCGTTAACGAGAATAGATATGGAGATTACAAACGAAGAAGGGGAATTGCCATCGACATTTGTAGATGGGCGGAATTTATTATTCTTATCATTTGCTGCTGTATTAGCAAAACAAGTTGGAGCACGTCATATTGTAACGGGTGTATGTGAAACTGATTTTAGTGGTTATCCAGATTGCCGTGATGTGTTTGTGAAATCGTTAAATGTTACATTAAATTTATCTATGGATTATCCATTTGTCATTCATACACCACTTATGTGGATTGATAAAGCAGACACGTGGAAATTATCTGATGAACTTGGCGCGTTCGAGTTTGTTAGAGAAAAAACATTAACATGTTATAACGGAATCATTGGTAATGGTTGCGGTGAATGTCCAGCATGTCAACTTCGTAAAGCAGGATTAGATACGTACCTACAAGAACGCAAAGAGGAGAATGAATAATGGAAAACTTTTTCGGGTTTCGCATTGTAGAAAATTTGCAAAAAATGGACAAGGATATTCAGCTTGAGCAATTAAAATACCATAATAAAAGAGTAATGGTTAGCAAGGAATTTACATTTGATGCAGCACACCATTTGCACTGTTATGAAGGGAAATGCAAAAATTTACATGGTCATACATACAAAGTTGTATTTGGTATTAGTGGATATGTAAATGATATTGGACTTGCAATTGACTTTGGAGATATAAAAGAAATTTGGAAAAACGAAATAGAGATTTATTTGGATCATCGCTATTTAAATGAGACATTACCAGTGATGAATACGACTGCGGAAAATATGGTTGTCTGGATTTATGAAAAGATGGCGGAAGCATTAATAAAAGGGAATCGAACAGAAGAATATAAAGGAGCTCGTGTCGAATTCGTACGTCTCTTTGAAACACCAACGAGTTATGCAGAAGTAAGGCGGGAGTGGATACTTGATGAGTAAGATTCCTGTGTTGGAGATATTTGGCCCAACTATTCAAGGAGAAGGCATGGTTATCGGACAAAAAACGATGTTCATTCGCACAGCAGGTTGTGACTATAGCTGCTCTTGGTGCGATTCAGCCTTTACATGGGATGGCTCAGCAAAAGAACAAGTTAGACAAATGGCGCCAGAAGAAATTTGGAATGAACTTGTTGAAATTGGTGGAGAAAATTTTTCTCACGTTACAATTTCAGGTGGGAATCCCGTTTTGCTGAAGAATATTCAGTTTCTTCTTACTGTATTAAAAGAGAATGGAATTCGTACAGCGATTGAGACGCAAGGGAGTAAGTGGCAAGAATGGTTGCTTCAAATTGAAGAAGTGACAATTTCGCCTAAACCACCAAGTTCGAAGATGAAAACAGATTTTACAATGCTAGACTCTATTATTCGTAAATTAGAAAGAAAAGATTTTAGTTTAAAAGTGGTTGTATTTGAAGATTACGATTTTGAATATGCAGTAAAGGTGCACAAGCGATATCCGCAAGTACCATTTTTCTTACAAGTTGGGAATGATGATACGAAAACGGTGGATGATGCAGCGCTTATTAAAAACTTATTACAGAAATATGAACGATTGATTGAAAAAGTTGTACAGTGTAAAGAAATGAATGATGCAAAAGTATTACCTCAACTTCATGCTTTAGTATGGGGAAATAAACGAGGTGTATAAATAAGAGCATTTTATGAATAAATTAATAAGGTGGAGATAATAGATGAGCTTAAAAACAATACAAAGTGTAGAAATAGATACTGACAAAATTGAAGTAGCAGTAAAAATGATTCTTGAAGCAATTGGAGAAGATATTAATAGGGAAGGTATTTTGGAAACCCCAAAACGAGTAGCAAAAATGTATAAGGAAGTTTTTCAAGGTTTAGGTCAAAACCCTTCTGAACATTTGTTAAAAATATTTAATGAAAATCATGAAGAATTGGTATTAGTTAAAGAAATTCCGTTCTATTCTATGTGTGAACATCATTTGGTACCTTTTTTTGGAATAGCTCATATAGGTTATATTCCTAATAATGGAAAGGTAACTGGGTTAAGCAAATTAGCTAGAGCTTTAGAAACCATATGCAAAAGACCACAGTTGCAGGAAAGAATAACCAATGAATTAGCAAATGTAATTTTTGAAACTTTAGAGCCAAAAGGTGTAATTGTAGTAATTGAAGCTGAGCATATGTGTATGACAATGAGGGGTGTGAAAAAACCTGGTTCAATGACTATAACTTCATCATATAAAGGAATATTTAAAGATAATAGTACACTTCGAAGTGAAACCTTAAATTTGATAGAGAGATAGAATTATATTGTTAATTGAAGTCTATGCAGTATAAATATTTAAAACAATTCAAACAGATAAGGTAAGGTGAAACGGGATTATTTGTTTAACCTTGCCCTATTTCGATTTTATTATATGTTAATTATACATTAAAATTTATCATCACCAATTAAGTTCCCTACATCATTATCCTTTGTAAGTCTTTGCTTCAAGTAATTTTCTTTTGTAGTTCTATCATTTTTATGGCCAACTGCAGCCGCTATGACATGAGGTGCTAGCCCCTTATAATCATATAAGTACTGTACATAAAAATGTCTAAAGAAATGAGGGGTAATTCATATATTCTCTGCAAAAGGTAACTTGGTGTCTTTTATAATTTTAGAAATATATTGTGACTACTATTCTCTTGTTGTATACAAAAAGAATTGATTAGTACTGAAGTAATGTATGTTCTATCTAGATAGTTAAGTTTGTAATGATGTAACAGTAGGGAAAGGTATGCAGCTGAAAAACCGCACTATAAAGATGTTTATAATAACTTATTATTAATTAGTTTACATAACCTTTATTATAGGTAGTCATTAAAAATGAAAATATCATGTCTCAAAATCAAAAGTACTGTTATGTTATTGAGACAAAAAATGAAACAATATTGATCCCATATAGATAGTTCATATTATATGACTTAATACAGTATGTTTGACCGAATGATGTTCTGTTTAACACGAGATTTATGTACGTTTCAGACTAGACTCTATACTTCTAGTAATCTATTTATAAAAAGTCTCATATCTCAAAATAAAAAGTATTCTTGAATTTTGAGATATGAGGTGGAATTTGGTATTTTAAGATGTATTTCGTATGTATGCTGAATTAAATTGATATCTCGTGTAGTTTAAGTATCGTCAACTGAGCATGTACCTTCGTATCTAGTACTTTTCGATATTCTTCTGAAGTCATGACACCAAGATCCATGCTACTTCCCTTCTGAATACTGATTAGGTAGTATTTTACCAAGACCGGATCAATGTTATCGACTGAGGCTTTTCGCCTCTTTTAGCTCATGAAAAGGTCGTAATCGAACACTATATATCGTATCTCCCACCGCTTTCATTCCTGAGAAAAAATAAATTTCTCCATCTATTTCATAGGCAGGACGTATGATGAGCGCTTTTGGACTCTCGTATTAGACATGGCCAATTTCAACGATCCCTTCATTTTACAAGGCATCTCGGGCATTTGTATAGTCATTTCGAAAATCGGTATGAATCGTTTTATAAGACATTGGCTCCCTCCAGCGGTTTGATAAGTTACATCCAGGTGTCTGACATCTATTTTGAATGACATGTACGTTTACATTCGCTGCAAGAAAACAGAATCCCTAGTTTGTTCTTGTTTTTTTATGGAAAAGTAACATTTGTCATGTTGTGTTTATTGAATTAAAAAAGAGTAGCACCCTATTCCAGGTCCTACTCGTTCTTCACACTATTGTATATTTGATTTAAAAACCAAGAACACCGACAATTTGAGTTGCTTTGTTGTTACGAATAGAATAGTACATTTCTAAGCCTTTACGTTCAGCTTTTAGTACTTTTCCTTTCATTTTAGATAGATGTTGAGAAACAGATGACTGAGGTATCTCTAAAATTTGTGTAAGCTGAGATACATTGAATGTATTATGTTTACTTAGCTCTTGTACAATGCGTAAACGTATTGGGTGAGCCATTATTTTCAAAATTTCGACATCTTCTTCCGTAATATTATTGCTGTTTTGTTCTAATACAATGCTCGTCATTTTCATTCTCCTTTATTTGCTTATTATATGAAAAGTAATTTACCCTAGTTTCCCATTTATAGAATTCTATGTTTTGTATATTTACATAAATAAAAATTAATGTAGTAATGATTAATTCTAAAGTTATTATATACCACATTTACTATTCGGGTGTGAAGTTCGTCTGGAGTTTGTGTGAAGTTTTGTATATCCTAATGTATGATTAAAGGAATGTACATCTGACGTCTGATATTTCATATTATATAGATGTATTGTAAATATTTTACAACATGTGTGTTACAAAATTATAAAGTTAGTATTTTTGCGAAAATATAGCGTTCCTTTTTTACTTAGGGTATTTCCTATAAGAAAGTATATAGACCGTACACAGCCTTTTATATAACCTGTTTGTGCCATCTTTTTTGTGCCCAATCGAACACTTGTATGTTAGAATAGTATTTAATGTATATATTAGAAAGAATGAATATATTAACTTGCGTAAGGTTATCGCAACACTACTATTTCCAATGCTACTCTTGTCTGCGTGTTCAACATTAACGGAAGAGGAGTACTTGGATGCTGTACCAAAAGAAGAGGTTGATGTTAGCGGAGGGATAAAAAAAGGGAATGATAAATCTCTATCGGTTGCTGAAAGAAAAGAAAACATTGACAAACGCCTCTCTCTTTTAGAAGATTCCAAGAAACTATCCGCCCCTTCTGAATGGAAAGATGCAGACAAAGAATACGTTAAAAAATTAGAACTAGAGATTGAAAACCTTGAAAAGGCGAAAAAAAATCTTAGTCGTACATCATCTATATTTGATGACTATAGTGATAAAGACAAAGAAGTTTATGATAAATATGATAACTTATTTCTTGAAAAGTTAGGAGTTGATACTCGTGAAAAACTCTATAAGAAAAATCGTGATTTACGTCGAGTATCAAGAGAAGAATACATAAAAGTATATCAAAAAGAAATTAAAGAATTTCTTGCTTGTTTCAAAGACGCGCAAGTTCCTACAGTTGATGGTAAAGTAGATCATCTTGCTGTCATGGACCTTGTGAACAAAGCTAGAGGGCATCTAACAAACATAATAGCTACGGTTCCGCCTAAAGAGTTAGATGAAGCTGCGGAAACGTTTAAAGAAGCAAATAAAGAGTTTGATGCAGCACTAGATGCACTGTTTTCTGATCCTAAATTAACAAAAAGAGAAACAGGTAGTACGTTTATGTCTTCATATCTAAAAGGTCTGAAAATAAATAAAGAGTTTATGGAAAAAGTAAAAACTACGTCGTAAGATTGGCAGCTCTTATATTTTTCATTAAGTTGTAGCTTATAAATATATGTACCATATCAGTAGAATATTTGTGGGTGTGAGGTTAAAGGAAAGAATGAACCTTATTGCAAGCATTCATATAGTCATAGTAAAGATAACTCCATTTTGAAGAGAGATTGTTCAAAATGGAGTTTTTTGTGGGGGTAAAATAGGGTTTTATCATTTCATCATGATTAAACTAAGATTTAAACCTACATCATGAGAGAAAACGACACTTAAAAGGTGCCGTTTTTTCTCATGATTAACGTTTGTAAATACCTGTCCAGTCTTTTGTTAAATTACCAAACTTATCTTTTGTTTCATAAGCATCCTTCAAATAAAATATATATCCATATTTTACCGTTATATTTGGCGACGATCCTCTTGACGGGAAATCGTTTTTGTACCAAGCAGTAGGTACTGTTTTGCCGCAATCAATATTGTACACATTTGGATAAGTTTCTGCTGCAGAAGCAAAGCCTGTCCCTCCTGCCAAGATAAAGCATGTCGCCATAGCACCCATTACTAGTTTTTTTAACATGAAAATTCCTTCTCATAGATTAGTAGATTACACATTTACTGTATCACCACTCCTGATTATATAAATATCATCCAATTATAGAAACGTTTAATGTAAAATTAGGATAACCTGGAATATATTTAGGGACATTTATATTTTTATTCTTCCATTCTCCTATTTAAACGGTATTTACTATGTAATTGTGCATATACACAAAATACTTAATAAACTCAAAGGTACATGTGGTAAAATAAATAAGAAAGGTACTTTCTATAAAGTAGGTTCTTAGATGAAGTCTATTGATGTCTAGGATTCTGTTTTATAGGAAGTGTTTTTTGGGGATGGGGATTAAATATATGAACGTGGTTCAAGTCAAAGAAAAAGCACTCCTAGGAGTGCCTTTCTTTGAATATTTTATATGTGCGTACGCTTTCAAAATTATTGGATATAAATTGATGTACGCATTGTATTAAATGGTGCATTGATAGATGTTTTTTGATACTCAAACGTTCCTTGTTGGTGCCCTGAAGCATCCCATTTATAATACCAGCCAACGATTGGTCTTCTGCCAATTATAGTGGAGTCAATACTTTTTACGTTAGAATTATTCATTTTAGCAAATGGGTTTTGGCCATAGCCCATTTCTTTCGTTGTAATATATAAGTATTTTCCCCCGTGATTACGCGAAGTGCTAAAGCTATTTTGGTTAATTGTTTCTACTCCGCCCAGCTCAGACTCTACTTGTACGACGTTTAATGAAGTAAGTGTTGCTGCAGGTCCAGCTGAAGCTTCTGTTGCCATTCCTAATCCGACGAATGCTATGATTGCTAACGATGAAATCCTTAGTGTTGCTTTTTTAAACATAAAAAACATTCCCTTCCATCTATTGTTTTCTCTTACATTGCCAATATAATCCTAATAACATGATTACAAAATAACACAATAATTCAATTACAAACTCATCCAATTATTGTTAATATTAAGGTGTAAATATTTTAAGGAGTCTCTTTATATGAGGAAATTTACGTGGTTATCTTATGTAGCACTTATAACTAGTTTATATCCAATACTGTATTATCAAATGTCTATAAAATATGAACAGGATTATGATCTGGAATTGTCTCCTTTTGAACCTGTGTGGTTGGTTCTTTGCTTTATCGGTCCATTCCTTAGTTTAGCTACTATCTATTTGGGTACAGTACAAAACGATGTGAGAAAAGAACTAGGAGTTAAAGAAGAAAATCCATGGATGTATCGGATAAGTATCATTTTAATTATGCTTACTGTCTTTCTATATCTAACTCAAGTTTCGAAATAAATATATATAATTTAAAACTTGCTATGTCATGGATAGGGAATGTAGTATTCATGCAATATTGCATTATAAATTAGAATGTACTGATGTATAATGATTAAGAACTAATCAACTTTTTTTGTTAAAGATAGTCATCAATCTCTAACTACCTAATGACCTCGAGTAAACGCTATTCAAGTTATTTTAAGAGGTACAAAAGACGCCCATGTGGGCGTCTTTTGTATAAAAACACCTTATAGTATATAAAGTGTTTTCTTATTTCCTATATCTAGAATTCCTCTATTTGAACAGTAAAATGTGGCTTGAATTTTACCTCGATTGTTTTGTTTTCTACACCGCCTTGGACAAATAAGGAGTCATTACGGGTATAGATTCGTTTCGCCGATTCTATCTCGGCTTCAAAGATACATTTATTTTTATAAGACATGCGTAGTGAAACAGTTTCCTCGTAATACCGCATAATCATTACCAATTCAAATCCTAATTTATCTTTTTTACTATATCTATAGGCACCTGCACCAGGAATAAAATAATCTTCTGGTTCATCCTCGAAAATTTCTAACAATTCGTATTCGTCGTATTGAATATTCAATTTGAGTATTCCTAACTTGTATAGTTTTATAGTTACATACGATGTTTATTTTGCACCGTATGTAACGAGTCTATCTATGTTATTAAGCAATGTCTATCATTCTGGACATAAATCAAGTACATCATGAAACATAGCATATTCTACAGTCACTTGAGGTCCAAAAATTGTTACCCCTTCTGGGAATGTGAGATCCATTACAACCTCATTTACTTCTGCATAGGATAGTTGTGTATAATTCTTCGATGTTAAAGATTGAATGACTTGTGAATCGAACTCTAATTGTTGAATCGTATAAGCCTGTGTGTCATATCCATCTAAAGTGGACATGAGTGACGGATCATCAGAACAGTCGACTGAAAATTCATGTTGTAAGTAAAATACGGGTGCCAATTTTGAAATTAATAAAGTACTGCTGTAGTTAATATTGATACTTTCTTTCTTATATGGTTTAAAATCGAATACATATTTTTCTGCTGGCCAAATATCGTCAATCTTGACAGAAGTTGTTTGAATGCGTGCATTTTGAATAAATGCAGTTAATTCTTTTGGTAATTCAATTTTGTTTTCACACGTAAATAAATATTCATTTGCGTCACCATTTACATAAAAATGTTGTATGGTTTTTTTTACTAATTCATTCATAAATGAATCCTTTCTTAACCCAATTTCAAATCATGTCCCCCAGATTTGTCCGCAGGTTTTGTTGAGTTTAAATTAAAGTCTACTTCACCCTGGTGTTTCCCTTTTTTATTAAGTACTTCAAATCTACCATGTTGTGTATCTAAAGCATAAAGATTATTTGATTTTGAATCAACATATACGTCCCTTTTATTAACTCTGCTCAATTTAGAGTCTTTTTTCCAACCATTTTGCTCTGCAATGCCTTTTGAGGCTATTTTTATTTCAGCAGCTTTTTCATTTATATTCATTTTTGCAATTTTTTTATCAAACGCTGCTACATCGAAAGAACCTTTAGATACATTTTTTGTTACATTACCAAGTTTCTGTGCATTTTTTTCAAGATCGCCAAGTTTACCAAAGGTACGGCCAATTACTTTTGTTGTACCTCCAGTTACTGCAGTAAGCGTTCCCCATACAAAGTCACTTGGCGCATATTTATCATGAGTAAACATTTCCTCGCCCGTAAAGAGCTGGATACCTTGTTTTACTTCTCCAATTCCAGGAGCTAAATCAAGGAATAATGAAGTTTGTTTAGCGGAACGTTTTTCTTCTTCCAAATATTCCTGCATCTTTTCAGGTGGCACACCAAAATCACGTAATGTGTCTTTGAGTCCATCCATATTCCCCATTTTTTGTGCAGCTGCTGGTATATCAATTTTGTAACTTGCAATTTTATTAGCAGTACCTAAAAGATTGTTTGTCGCGTCGATACCTGACATGATATCTGTGTGAAGCGTTGGGAAAGCTTGTTGTGCTTCTTTAATATGCGTAGAAACACTTCTAGTTAAATCTTCGGCCATCAGTGCTTGCTTATGTAACGATTTAGCGGCTACATCTACTGAATTTGCAAATTTATCTACACTTTTATTAAAAGTGTGTAAATCTTTAGCCATTGATTTGTATGCAGGTATTCTCCCCTTAAAATCTTCACGCCAATCTTTTATCTCTGTTGCAGTATCTTTTAATCCCTCAACTTGTTTTTTGAGCTCTTCTTGTGGTAAGGATTTGAAATAATTTTCCATCGGCGTAATATAGTTTTCAGTAATTGCAATTGGGAATCCCAATTGTGCATCTACAGTTGCCATGTACGCTTCTACACCTGTTTCTAATATTGATGCACCATTGTACACTAATGTATCTAATGTTTCGGGTAAAAGTTTTTTAGCAGCTTCAACATTACCAATTATATCGCCAGCGTCTTTGTTAGCTTTATTTAAAACCATGATACTATCTTTTAAAAGCATAAATTTATGGATTTTACTAAAATCATCTTCCATCATTTGCAAATTGGTAAGAATGGATTGATATTTTATTTGTACATTTGGATCAGTTTCTTTTGCGTTTATGTTATCAACAAAGCTCTTTATGTGGGAACTTTTTAATGTTGTAATGAATTGATTCATACTGTGTGCCAATTCACTTGATTCAAGAATAGCCGTATCTATATTTTTCGCTTGATTGGCATTAGCTAATCGTTTTGAGTGTATTTGTAATAATTCTAGACCAAATTTTAAATCGTCTACATCTTGACGAATCTCATCCATTTTATCCGATAATGATTGGTCAAACACGACTACAAATAGTTTTTTTACAACATATGTCTTCCCGTTGTAATTTACTCTAAACCATAAGGGTCCATCTTCCCCCACTACTTCAAGAATTTCATCTTCTCCAACTTGAATAGGATTGAATCCTCTTAAGACTGTTCTTGAACCGTATATGTTATGATCAAAAGATTTAATTTTTACCCAGCCTTTGACCATTTTCCCTGTTCTATCGAATTGAAATTGTTTTCCTAGGTAGTTTATATCACCTTTTTGAATGGCACCTTCATCATTAGCGAAGTACCAATGTGTAGCTTGCGGGAACCAACCCTTTTGAGCTGCACCAGTTGTTCTATCAAAATAATAGTCTTTCCCGTCAACAGTATTCCATCCCATTGATAGATTTCCGTTTTTATCAAAGAGATATGTATCGTCTCCCGATCGTAATAATCCAGTATGTTTCACGCCTGGTTTATCATAATAATATTTCTTTTCTCCTTCTACAACCCAGCCAGTAGTATTACCTGTCTCGGCAAATGCATATGAAGGTGCAACTGCAGAAATTAGTAAAAATAATGATAAGAGCAATGTTGCAATCTTCTTCATATCTATCAACTCCTTTTCTATTAATCACAAGGAATTATTATATCCCTATAATTTGATATTGCTAGTACATATGCATAATTGCATATGTAACTATCTATCATTTTTTTATGATGAAAATTCAAGAGGGATGATATAGAAATGAGGTGAAAAATAACATTACTGTGGCTAGTTTTCAATGTATGTAAAATGTACTCAAATAAAGTGTTACGGTGATGTTTGAAAGTTCCAAGTGTTCTACGTTCCCGTTCATTTGTATCGTTTTGTTATTAACAGCTTTATAATGAGCGTATAAAAAAAACGTAGGGAGAGCCCCTACGTTTTTCATTTGCTGCTTATTCTGAAACATCTTTTGTATCACCAATACGAACTTCACCTTCGTGATAGAACTCTATTTCATATCCTAAATCTGGAGAATAGAGCCATGTATCAAAACTTACTGGTGTAACTAGATGGCCTACCTCACGCTTGTAATTTGGCATATTTCTTCATTGTAAATCCCCTTTTCTCTTTTAATTCATTAAAGCTTGTTGTTATAGGCATACCGCCAACATTTTAACAAGAATATACGCTAAGCAAAATTTTACACGAGAAAACGTCACTTTATATTCTAATTCTATAAAAAATCACAATGTGCGATCCAATCATTTGTTTTGCTATTTTTAGCAAAATAAATTCCGCCACCATGAATAATCTTTAAATGTGCTTTTGGATCGTCTGTTATTTGAAAAATAAATTCATAATCCGCGGGCCATTGGATGCCTGATTGGGCAAAACAAGCATAGCCACCTAATTTATGTATGTAATGATTTTCTTCAAAAATATCCTCGTAGTAGTCAATATCAATTGTGTTCTCAAGTTCTAAAATTCTATCTTGCATGTTGTTTGGAAAATCTTCTGTATCCCATTGTGGAAACTCATCAGTTACTAATCTAGGTATTAAGGGAAAAGGTTTTAGATTTGGAAACGTAAGTGACATCTCATTTGGTACTAGTTCCTCTAAAGAATCATATTCTCTAATACAAAAATTTCCTGATAAGTTGGACAAGTCTTTAGCAAAGTTTGGAGAAAGAAATACTGCGATGGCTCTCATATCTTTGACTGCTTCTGGAACAAAAGGTATTTGAGTTAAATTAAGCATCATGATCGCATACATTTTTTCTTGATAGCGGTCGATTGGATAAGTTTCATTTGGTAATGAATAGGGAATCTTTCCAATCCAACTTTCATTTATAGATAAATCGGGTCTTTTTCCTCCTGTTTGAAAGATAGTTGCTCTTTTTCTTAGGATATTCTTTATTTGATCTATTTCCAAAGTATTTCTCCTCCTAAATGTATATTTTGTTTTCTCCTTATTTCAATGAATAATTATATTGTATCAATAATGTGTGTATTTTGTTATAACGATTCTTTTGAAGGGTACTGTTAGCAGCAATTTCACGTATCTTTTTGTGTTTTTACTGTCGATTTAAATCAAACATTTTAATGTATTCCTTAAACGTTCTCCCAATAAATACAATACGATTAATATCTAACTTTAAATTTTTTTCAATTATACTCACCATATCTAGCACCTTTTTTATATGAATATTTCAAACGAACTTTCATTTTATCTTTTTATATAAATTTAACTATATAAATCTATTGCCTTCAGTTAACATAACCATCTTATCAGTATTCAACAATGGATAAAATTCCCATTTTAGTGGGAGTTGTATTTTCTTAACTTGATAGCGATGGGGTAACACCACTAAATTAATAAATCACTATATGTGTCTAAAAAAATTAAAAGCTGTTCCAAATATAGGACAAGCCGCATTTATTAGTAGTAACCCTACTAATGAAAGGAGGATGTTTTAATAGAATGGGTAAATACAACTATTACGAGAAATATAATGATTGTTCATCGAATAAACAGCGCAAAAAGTATCATTTTGAGGATTGTAACGATTATTCATCATATAAGAAATGTGATGATTCTTATGTCAAAGTACATGTAGATTGTTGCGATTCAAACAAAGATAATACAAGGGAATCGGCATTCAGAGCTACTAGTGCTACTAACCAAGCGGTTGTAGCAAATTCAACGATTCAAGTATTTTATCAGAATGAACAATTTGATTTGGCAAATGAATATAATACTGCTACATCCAGATTTATTCCTAGAAAAGATGGGGTATATAACATTATTGGATCTGTTCATTTTCAACCAACTGTACTAACCACTCCTTATCAAATAACTGTATCTATTTCAGTAAATGGTGTGTCTATTGGACCCGATAAGGAAAGCCATGGCGCAGTAAATGTAGTAGGCATTACAAGAGATAATATTGTAGAAACAGTTGATATATTAAGATTAAATGCTGGGATATAGTTGAAGTAGTTGCTACGCCTAGTATAGCTGGTCAATTTTTAGCAGGTAACGGCACACGTTTTGCAGCATCTAGAATTCCATCCCCTGCCAACTAGCAAATACAGTAATTCAAATTGTTGAAGGCACCTTAAGGGTGTCTTTTTTTAGAAAACATAGGACTACCTTACATTTCTGTCAAGCTAATAATTTGAAATATCCCTAAAACGAAAATTTTATTTATAGCTGACCTTTGGAATTCAATTCACTTTTTTTGCTTTTGAGGACGATGCATTCCTTAACTTGGTAGGCATGGGGACCAACCATCTTGATTTAATTGCATATGTGTGTCAGAGAAAGTGGACTATAGGTTAAGGATCACAGCCTTGCATCAGTGGATGATGGAACTAACTTGTAATTCCATAATACAAGCTCCTCTTTCATTACAATATGATACTATACTACCTTAACTTAATGATATATATCATTATTTGTACCATTATATATAAAAGTACATAAATATTTCTAGATCCTTTCCCCTACTCTTTTTGTAATATATGTTTTTCTATTATTCTTACATTAAGATAGTAGATATATCATAGAGTTTCTCAGTTTTTTCCTTTAAATACAAAAACCTCCCCCATTTCCGTAAAAAATGGGGGGGTAAAAAATAAAGTATCGCCATAATACTTATATATACTGTAATCTTTCCAATCCAGAAATTGGAGACCTATTTGGCATAGAAGGTCGAACTTCTACAAAAGCAGGCATTATGCTGGATGGTAATTCTGAGATTGCGACGGCCAATTGACCTATATCCCGTGGGCGCATTTTCCATTCATCATTTTCCATCGATCTATTGGCAATTGCTCCTAAGGATAGGTGACTAACACGTATTCCTTCATATCTTAAATCTTGTATTGCCGCCTCTGCCATTGCGTGCAAAGCAGATTTTGTACTTGAATATGCAACACCTTGCTCAAAGTAGTATTCACCCGCATGGCTTCCAATAAATATAATTAGCCCTTTACTCTGCTTTAGCATAGGGGCAGTAAACTGAATCAACCATAATGGGGCTGAAAGATTTGTACTTATACTGTCTTGCCAATCTTGTTCTGTTATCTTTGAAATGTTATTAAATCTTCTTATACCTGCATTATTTATTAATATATCTATTTTTCCATATCGTCTAATTATCCCGGCAACAGACTTTTCAATATCTATCTTTTGTGAAAGATCACATTGAATTTCTTCTAACCATTCTTCTTTACACAAAGTCCGATTCAATCCAATAACCTTGTGCCCTTTTTCCGCAAATGATTTTGCAATTCCGTATCCCAAACCACGATTTGCACCAGTTATTACTACTATTTTCACTTCAAAACACCACCTATTTTCTCAAAATGTTATTTTTATAACTTAGATGGCACATTAATGTTATAAAAATAATTATTAAAGTTTGCTAAAAAGTCATTAATTTGTTTTTCCTTTTCATATAAAGATTTTTTTCTTTTAACTATTTTTGCTGAAATCTTTTCAATTTTTTCATAGACTATTAATCCATTTTCCACAAGTGTCTTACCTGACTGCACTATTTCCACAATACAATCCGCCATATTCAACACTGGAGCAATTTCCACTGAACCATTTAAATGTATCACTTCTATATCATGGTATTGCTGATCAAAATATTTCTTTGTAATTACAGGATATTTACTTGCTACAGATTTTACATCTTTTATATTTATTCCAGGTTTTGCACAAACACACAGTTCACATTGGCCAATTTTAAGATCAAGTATATCTACAAAACCTTCACCTTTTTCTAATAGTAAATCACTTCCTACAACGCCTAAATCAGCAATTCCTTTCTCTAAAAAAAGTAAAATATCTACTGATTTCACCAAGATAAAGCGCAAATTTTGTTCACTTAACTCAAAACACAGTTCACGCGAACTCTCTAAATCTAAGGGGATATTAATCCCACTTGCTCTTAGAATCTGCAAGGTTTCTGATAATAAGCGTCCCTTTGAAAGAGCAATTGTAATAAACTCTTCATTCACTGACAAAGTGATTCCTCTCTTCATAGAAAATATAAAATCAAATGTTAATAATTTTTCATTTTCTTCTTTGTTTACTTTTTCCTCAGTACATCTTCTATACGTAAAACTTCAAATGGAATTAAAACTCCTACACTTTTAATTCTCCCTGTTAAGTGCCCAATAACAATGTCCGAGGTACATCCCAATAACATGTAAGCATCTGCCTTATTCATATGATTTGCTTGAGCTATTATCTTTGTAGAAGTATCTACGCCCATCTTAACAGCTTCTTCAAATGTCTCCCCAAAGCCAATTATTACAAGCCCTTGTTCTACCTGTAAAATGGGAGTAGGAATATTATTTTCAAATATATTTACATTTATTTGTAAAGTTCCTGATGCCTCTAAAGCAATCCCTGAGGGTTCTCCATTTCCTTGTAAAGCATGTAAGTCACCAGCGTATAATAAACCACCTTCGACAGCTACTGGTAAATAAATTGTTGTTCCTTCAACCAACCAGCGGATATCTAAATTCCCTCCGTATTTACATGTTGCACCATTTCTTGTTCTAAAGGGATCAGCTAGTCCTATCCCTCCCAAGCTAGGTCTAACCTGTAAATCAATTCCCTCAAAATCTATCCTATTATTTTTAATCTCTATTTTCTTATAATTCCGTTCTGTGAATTGACCCTTCAACACTCCTGAAGAACGTGAAATACATGTATATGCATGCTTTGCTAAATGAATATTTTTAATTTTTATAGCTACTGTCATTCCTGGCAAAGCTCCATTGATATAAACTGGCCCTGTAAACGGATGATGTTTGCCTTTATTAATTACATTATTTAATTCCTCTTCATTATCCGTCTCTTGTGAAAATGCATTCATTATCTCCATTGAGATTTCTTGACCTGGATTTACATATAAAACCGGTTCTCTCTCTGGAGATAACTCAAAACTAGCTGTATCGGTTGAGTATTCAATAAAATTCACATCAACTTTATTCATCTTATTATTTCGTACTCTCTACTGGCATTATACGTTTCAATATTTCTTCATAAGCATGTACCAAGTCCCCTTTGTTGTAACGAAATACATCTTTATCTAGAGATTGGTTTGTTTCTATATCCCAAAGACGCATACCGTCTGGAGAAATTTCATCTCCTATTACCAAATCACCTGCTGCATTTCTTCCCATTTCGAACTTAAAATCAACTAACTTTACACCTCTTTCCAAAAGAAAATCCTTTAAAATAGCATTTAATTCAAAAGCTATCTCTCTGATAATTTCTATTTCTCTTTTAGTAGCAATGCCCATTGCAACAATGTAATCGGAATTCATCATTGGATCGTTTGAATATTTAAGGTCTAATTTTAAAATAGGCTGATTAAAAACTTGTCCATATTGGATAGGATAATTCCTTACAATTGAACCAGCCGCAATATTTCGAGGAATTATCTCCAATTTAATCATATCTAATTTGTTAACTTTCATTCTCCCCATTCCTATATTGGATATATAATGATTAGGTATCCCTTTTTTATGGAGCAACTCAAATATGTGAGAAGAAAATTCACATCTTAGTATTCCAGTTCCTATAATTCGAGCATTTTTATTTTGTGTATAAGAAGATACACTATCCAAAAAGTGCATGATAATTGAATCATTTTCCTCACCATAATACATCGACTTTGATTTACCACATGTATATAACAAACCGTTTTTCGTCATTATATTCTACCCTTTCCATTTATAAGTTATAGTCTTTATATAGAAAAAATCCCACGTAAAGTGTGTGCTACACCATCATTTTCATTTGTTGGTGCAATACAATTCGCTCTTAATTGCACATCTTTTCCAGAGTTACCCATAGCAACCCCAAAACCAACTAGTTCCAACATTCCAATATCGTTTTCTGCATCACCAAAGGCCACTATGTTTGAAAGTGGGACACTGTAGTGATTCGCTATCCACTTTACAGCCGCTGCTTTCCCTGCATTTTTACACAAAATTTCTATCCAAACTTTACGGGAGTCGGAAAATGTATAAATTAAGTGCTCTTTGAAATATTTTTCTAAAATTCTGATAATGAATTCGGTATTTCCCCTAACAATCAATTTAGATAAATGATCATCTAAAAAAGTTGACGGATATCCTATTGCATGTGGTGGACACCCCGCATCAATCCAGCACTGTACATCTTTATCAATTACATCCACCCAAAACTCGTTATTCTTTTCAGCTAAATAATTTTCAATGCTTTTTTCTTCTCTTAATACTTCAAATAATTTTTTCACTATGGAAATATCAATCATATTAGATTTAAGTATTTCACTTTTTCTATTATCAAAAATTAATGCCCCATTATAACAAATGCTTGGAGTATCCAGTTCTAATCCTTTTAAATATATTTCTATATCTCTTGGTGCTCTCGCCGTTGCGAGAATAACAGGGATTTTCATTTGATTTAAAGACTGTATAGTTTTTAATGTTTTATTACTAATCTCTTTATTATTGTTTAGCAAAGTACCATCTAAATCACATATGACAATTTCAAACGTAGAATTCATTTTAAATAACTCCTAGACAAGAATTAAAATCTCTTTATTTATCGATTTTTCGTCAATACTTAATTTAATATTTACAAAGCAAGAAAGTATCCACCACTAAATATTTCTTATCTAATGGTGGATACTCTAAGTTTGCACAAAATCTAAAATTTAGGTTTATGCTGCTCTGTTTAATTCCTGTTTCTGATTTAGCACTGAAAATCCGTATTTTACAAATGTTTCTTTTACTTGATCCGTTTGAAGATAGTTATAATACTCTGTAGTTTGAACTGGAGACAGTGTTGCTTTAAGAACACCCATTGGATAAATAATAGGGTCATGTAAATTAGAATCTGCGGTATCTACTATTTTTACTTGAGGTGAAATGAGTGCATCTGTCTTATATACAAGCCCAGCATCAACTTGCTTCGTTTCAATCAACGACAATACATGTCTTACATCAGTTGCTAATACAAATTTAGGTTTTAAAACGTCATACAGGTTCAGCCCTTCAAATACTTGTTTTGCATACATTCCAGCAGGTACTGTTGCAGGATTACCAATAGCTATCTTTTGCACATTATTTGTGTTCAAGTCCGAAAAACTATGCACAATATTATTTTCGATTGGTGTTGCCAATACTAATTCATTCCCTAAAAAATCAATAGCTTGGCTCGGATTGATATACCCCTTTTCAACTAGAGGAGTGAAATTTTTTTCTGCAGCGGAGATAAATAGATCTGCTGATTTACCTTGCTCAATCATTTGTTGAAGTGAACCCGAACCACCGTAAGTGAAAGTAAACTTTACATTTCCATGAGTTTTCTCATAATTGGCTGTAACTTCCTCTAAAACATCTTTTAAACTTGCAGCAGCAAATACTTTTATCTCAGTTTTATTAACATTTTCTTCCGCCAGAGCAGGAGAGAATCCTGTAAAAATTGCGAGCATAAAAACAGAAACAGCACATAGTAAAAATGATTTAATTGTTTTCATAATTTTTCTCCCTTCTTAATAAAAGACAATAAATAAATTACCTAACAAAAAAGTACCCTTGTATCTCCTCCTTTATCAAAAGCATCACTTGTACAAAATTTAATTCTCGCAAACAGAACATAACACAACATTCTTACTACATTTTAAATTCTAATTTTTCTATATTTTCAGATTTATTTTTTGAGAAACATTTGTACAATAATATCTGCTCAATTTAAACAAATAAAGTATTATGAATCCGCTTTTTTTAAAAACCAATGCAATAAATGTTTATGAAATAACATCATCATATGTCGAAATATGCGATTTTATTTCATAAGGGAATTTTTTTTGCGAAAAAATAAACTGAAAATACTCGTACTTAGTTATATTTAGTTGTTTTTAATTATGTTTAGTTATAATTCGTTATGCATTAAAATCTCCAAAGAAATATATTCCAATTAAATCAAAAGTATTGTATACTTCTTTTTGTATTTTCAGAATAATAAAACGGAGGTGTTGCAATTGACTTCATACTAATATGTACTTACATTTACAAACAATAAATTCGAAATACTCAATGTGGAACATACCTTCAAATTAGTATGTTTTTAAAAGAGGTTTATTAGTTGGATAGCCTGTAGAATTTAATACTGGACTAGTTTCATTAAAAGAACTAATCCCCTCTTTCAGTTAAAAATACAGTCTATAAACATAAACAATTTGCTTGCATATTAAATAACTTTCTAATCTATGAAGGAACAAACACAAAAGGCTTCGCTCCAAAGTATTACAGTTGAAAATACGCCAGATACTAAGAATTATTTCAAGCATGTGGAAAATCACTAAATATATTATTTTTCCAATTTACAAACCACTAATCATTGGGGGAAAAATTATTTAAACTACATTATAAAATACATTTGAAAACTGAATATATTAATTTTAAGTAAATGTTGCTACAAACTAATAAAAAACGTTTTTAATACAGGTCAATCACTACTATAACAATATTAATCTTAATAAAGAGGTGGATAAAAATGAAAACATTTGATAAGTACTGTTCCTTTACTTTCTTTTCATACTTTGCAACATTTGCTATTGTAGTTCCGCTAACTGGTCTTTTTTTAAATCAATTACACTTTGGTAGCAAAGAGATAGGGATAATCCTTGGCATTTCAATCCTAGCCAGAATACTAGGACCATATGTATTCCTACTGATATCAAAACTAAATAGAAATTTAGCAAGCATATACCTTATACAATGCGTTCTCCTTTTAGTCGTTCTGTTTGTTGGTACTCAAGTTAAAAATAGCTTGGCTATAGTTATAGCACTCTCCTTACTAAATATTTTTTGGATATCTATTTTACCCAACATAGAAACAATTTCATTATCAAAGCTAAATGGTGACATGAAACGCTACTCAACCATTAGGATGTGGGGAAGCATCGGATTTATTTTCTTTTCAGTTTGGGCAAGTCATGCCCTTATTAAATTTGGTCCACTATCTTTTTGGTTTATATTAATATTTTTAGGGCTTATGTTGTTAATTTCCTCTACTCTACTAATTCGCCTTGAACCGATTGAGGTTACGAAAAAAAAATCAAAAAGTATTTTTATTGAAAAAAAACTTTTGCTTTTTTATTCTGTATTTTTCTTATTTGAATTAACACATGCACCTTATTATGGATTCTTTTCTATTAAGTTGTTGGAAAATAATTATACTGGTTTTGCAATAGGTTCATTAATTGCTTTTGCAGTTATATGTGAAATTGTTACTTTCGCTTATGGTCATAGGCTTCTAAAATATATGAATGTTTCATCTATTCTCTTATTGTGTTCTATTTTAGGTATTCTAAGATGGACATTAATAGAACTTTTTGTCGGAAGCATCACTTTATTAGTAATTTCACAGTTAATGCATGCTTTTACCTTTGCTTTATATCACATTTGTGCTATGAACATTTTAAGTTTAAATGCAGACCAAGATTTAATTAGCCAAAGACAAACTACCTACACAGTTCTTACCATGGGTATAGGTGCTGCATTAGGAGCTTACCTGTCTGGCTTGTTCTGGGACGCTAAAATTTTTCAATTCTCATCTTTCATATCAGTTGGAGTTAGTTCACTGGTTATTAGTATAATACTTATTTTATTAATAATGAAAAAAGAAGCAAACCAAACCCTAAATATTCCTACCGAGAGTAATATGTAATTATATAGAGAACAATCCTTGTTGTAACAACCCTAAGAAAACTACATGCAAAACATTAAATGATACATTTTAATCTTTAAAAACAAATTCTCTTATTCAATACCAAAAACAGTTTTCTAAATTTTCAAAAATAAAATCATCTCAGAATTTCCGTATTTAAAAGAAAATTTATCAATACCTTTCTACAGTGAAAAAGTTTAATATATTAAAAAGGTTCCAATATAACCCTTATATTGAATTTTTTTGATACCGAAAGCCTATTACTTTATAAGTGCCTTTTCATAAACACACATTAACAAGAATTAATTTTAAAACAAAAGTTTCTATGCACTTCATAAATCATAAAGGAGGATAATTATGTATAATCATGTGATACAACTATTAGATCAAGCTAATATTTCTTATCAGCAATACAAGCATGAACCCAATCTGGATTATGAAACAGATAGAGAAATACGAAAAAGATTTAATTTAGAAGGTGTTCCAAGTAAAAGTTTATTTCTAAAAGATAAAACCGGACATAATTATGTGCTAGTTACGATTGAAGGCGAAAAATTAGATTCAAAATCAATGAAAGAACTAATTGGCAAGAGGGTTTCAATTTGTTCATCTGAAGAGTTGGTTGAAAAGACTTCCTGTGTTCCCGGTTGTGTAGCCCCTTTTGGATATCAGGATGAGGTTACCCTTATTATAGATAAAAAGATCTATAATTATAATAAATTTCTACTATCTCCAGGTGTACCTGAGTTAACAATTGAGATACACACAGAGGATATCAATAAAATTTTAAATATAGTGAAAAACAACATTTTAATTTATGAAAACAATCAATGATTTTATACTTACAATAAGGAGGGATTACAGTGGTAATCCAATTAACCAAATCTTATTTGTATAATCAAAATAGAATTCTTGATGAAAAGAACAATGATTTCTTAGAAAACTGGAAAATACACGCTTACAACAGTTTCCACAAAAGTATTATGGATAATTCTAAACCGTTTCCTTGCTATTTTGCAGTAGATTCCGAAAAACATGGTTGGTCCAGATATCTTTTTATTGATTCAGCTTATGATCAAAAAGAGCTACTAAAGCTTAGAGATGGAATTTATGAATATATAAAGACATATCAGCAAATTGCCAAGCGGACCACGCTAGTGATATTCTTCAAACCCTCAAGTAAGCAATTACTAGCAGAAGAATATAAAAAACAATTTTGGAATGTACTACAATTTTTAATCGAAAATGATCCTGAACCATGGAATCCAGAAATCCCAACAGATCCTTACCATGCTAAATGGGAATTTTGTTTTGCTGGAGAACCTATATTTGTAGTTTGCCGAGCACCTATATATGCTGAAAGACAAAGCAGATATACAGAGAATGGTCTTGAAATTACCCTTCAACCCCGCGGAACCTTAGATGATATTACAGGTAATACCAAACAAGGAAAACAAGTCCGTAAAGTTATTAGGAAACGCTTATTAGCCTACGATAATATTTCAATGCATCCAGATATAGGTGATTATGGTGCTGAAAATTCACATGAGTGGAAACAGTATATTTTGCCTGAAACAAATGAAGAAAGCGTAATGAGATGTCCGATTACAGGTGTAAAAAAACATGATTAGCATGATCTTTAGTTATATATTGTTAGGTGTTTCCCTTTCTGCTCCTGTGGGCCCAATCAATGTGGCTCAAATAAATAAAGGCATTAAAAATGGATTTTGGAGTGCTTGGTTTGTTGGATTAGGGGCTATGTCCGCTGATGTAATTATGATGTTACTCATTTATTTTGGGGTTTCCACTTTTTTAACAACTCCAATTGCTCAACTTTGTATTTGGATTTTTGGTTTTATTACCATGCTTTACTTAGGATATGAAAGTATTAAGGATGCTCCTAAACAAGTACATCATTCTTTAGCTGGGGAAAAAGAACATCCTCTAAAATCTTTTTTAGCAGGATTTGCAATTGCAATTTCAAATCCATTAAACATTGTATTTTGGATAGGAATTTACGGTTCTGTTCTTACTAGTGCAATAAATACAATTGGAAAAGAACAAGCTCTATGGTATAGTACAGCTATTTTTGCAGGTATTATGCTATGGGATTTATTCATGGCTACATCCATACATTTTGGTAGACGCTTTGTAAACGCTACTGTAATGAAATGGATTTCCATTTCAGCAGGTGTTATTTTAATCTGTTTTGGTATTTACTTTGGCTACCAAGCTGTGCTAACAATCCAACAGTTAATTTAAATAAAGTTGCGAAAATATCCCTTTGGAGTTGATAATCCAAAAGGATATTTTTCATTTTACAATATTTAATTATTCCACATCTAATAATTTAAAAATATATTATTGGATTTTTAAACATTTAATTATGACTTAGGCTGTATAATTCAGAAAGTTTCTCTAACTTATTTATGATCTCTATTTCATATTCTATATCCATTGGAATACTTTCTTTAGAAAATGGCGCTAATTCTGGATGATGTCCAACCATTACTGAATATACAGCATGTTCGAACATACTTATATCATTCGCATCATTTCCAAAAGCTACATATTCCCCTTCTTTGACACCTAATACCTGTAGTGCATTCCATTTATGAATACCTTTTGGACTAATGTCTATTACATTCTCATTTCTATGTTTATGTACTACAACATCTAATACATTTAGACTCTGAGATAGTTCTTCCATGTTGCTCGCTGTAAGGATTAAAATCTTAACTATAGAATTTAAAGAAGTCACCTTAACAGATTTAGCAAGTTTAGCTGGATCTAGATTATTAAGTATAGAATGATTATCCGGACCAGTATATGCATAATCCCAATCACCATCAATTAAATACGTTGCTTGAAATTCATTTATCAAAGCAAGAATCTTTTTTAGTTGCGATTTCTCGAACTCTTTCGAATAAATTAATTTTCCATTTTGAGAAATTAAAGATCCATTTCCACCAATCAATGTATATTCGTGAAAACGTGGATGTATCACAGGTAGCATATCACGAATAGGTCTTGCAGAAGCAAATATAACTTCGTGACCATTTTTACTAATGTTATCTAAACATGCAAGAATTTTTTCCGAAACTGGTTTTCCCTTGAAGCAAATTGTACCATCTAAATCAAAGACAAATTTCAAAATTTGCACTCCCCTTCTTATTTCTCCTAGATTATATAATAACTCAAAAATAAACAACGTGATTTTACTTTAAGTTACTTACAGCTATTCACTCTACCCAATGCTGATCTATCATCTACCTTCTCTTCTGCTTATCTATAATGTCTTTAAATAAATCAAACATAAATTTAATAGACTATGTAGATTTTTTAAATTATTAACAAAGAAAACATATCATATCAATTCTATTAATTGCAAAATTATTTTTTTCTTTATTTTCAGGATAAAAACCTTTTGAACGCTTTATTTCTTAGTCACAACCCTTGATAGTCTTACAATTTAATAAAAGATTTTCAATTCATTAACTATAAAAATCATCATCTTAATAAACGGAATAAGGAATATTCTGAATTAACTAAACAAATATATATCCAGTTATGTTTAGTCATTTTTTGTTATGTTTAGTTATGTTTAGTTAAAATAAGTATTGTTTTATAACTAAATTTATTGTTTAATATAATTTAGTTATAACTGGAAAATAGGTCCATATCTATAAATATATATTTTTCAAGCATTATTTTCTCTTTTCTCATCCAACAACCAGATCACTCACAAAAATATGAAATATCAATTACAAGAAAATTAATATTACAAATAAAAGTGAATCTAGGAGTGACGAAATGACTAACAATACAATAAAAAAAATTATCGAAGATAGATATAAATTTTATACAGAGGCCTTAGCTACAGAAAATATTATTTGGGATAAAGAACTCAATGCATGGCTTGTTTTTGATTACACCAATATCACCCAACTACTAAAAGATTCTCGATTAAAGGCTAATCGAAAAAAACAATTCATCGAAAAGCTAGATATACCTGTTGAGTATAAAGATAAACTCTCTAATTTTTACTCTAGATGGTTAATGTATATGGATAATCCTGAGCATAAAGAATTGCGTAAACATGTACAAGTACCTATCAATTTAACAAACTCTATTATAGAAGAGTTAGCTAAATCTTCTACACTCAAAGTATTGAATTCTCTGAATAAAGATAATGAATTCATTGACGTTATTAATGAAATAGCTATACCGTTTACAGAAAACACTCTTGCTAATTTATTGGGCCTAGATGTAAACGATTATAAATTAATTCTACAAGAAGCTTTTAAAGCTGTGGATTTCCTTTGGATTCCGGTTCCTAGTTTCGAAGACTCACAAAAAACTGTTCACTCTATTGATATAACCTATAGTATTATTTCTGAAATTCGCGACCAACAAAGATACGAAAAAAATGGTTTATTCGATTTAATACTGAAAAATGTAGATCAAGTAGAAGATAGTTTGGCCCTAATCGCAAATGTAACAGTAGATGGACATGAACCATTCCTTAGTGCTGTAAAAACATTAATGTATCTTTACATACAAACGCAGAATGATAAATTACCTCATAATAATCCATACAGTTTACTAACATTAGAAAATATAGTTGAAGAATCTTTAAGAATGGAATGCCCTTTTCCCTATTGTGCACGTGTTGCCAATGAAGATATACCTTTAGAAGATAAACTCATTAATAAAGGTGATAGAATTATTTTGTTTATCTCTTCTGGAAATAGAGATCAGAGTAAATATGAAAACCCAAATGAATGCCAAAAGCGATCAAATACCCCTCCAATCTTAAGTTTTGGAGTTGGTTCTCATTACTGTGCCGGTGCAAATCTAACAAGAAAATCACTAAAAGTATTTTTAAATACCATACAACCTTTTATAGAAGATAAGTCACTTATTATTGACGATCTAGAATGGAACGATACTTTTGGATTTAGAACAATTTCAACTTTGAAAGTCACAATAAAAACGAAGTACCCAGTTAATGTATAAAAAATTTGAACAGAGGAGACTTATGTCATGACAGAATGGATTTATACTCACTTTAATATGACACACTACAATACAACCATAAAAAAAGAATTACTAGCTGCTCTAACAAGTTTCTTCACTGTTTCTTATATAGTGATTGTAAATGCCTCCATATTAAGAGACGCAGGGATTAGTACAGAGGCATCTGTAGTAGCCACTACTCTAACATGCTTTTTAGGTTGCCTTATAATAGGTTTTTGGGCAAATTCCCCTCTCGTAATTATCCCTGGAATGGGAGAAAATATATTCTTTTCCTATACAATTGTTCAATCTTTAGGACTAAATTGGCAGGAAGCTTTAGGAGTCGTATTAGTATCAGGCATTATTTTCACACTGATTACATTTACACCTTTTTCTAAACTTTTAATCAACTCTATTCCACACTCCTTAAAAAATGCTATTACTGTAGGGATTGGCCTATTTTTGACCTTTATCGGACTTCAGAAAGGTGGACTTATTACAGATTCTTCTGTAACAATAATAGGATTGGATAACCTATTTAAAGCAAATACATTACTTACAATTTTTACTCTGGCATTAGCTGTAATCCTTTTTATTTATAATATTAGAGGTGGATTTTTAATCGTTATAGGAATTAGTACATTGGTTGCAGCCCTTTGTGGCATAACAAAATTAGATCCTTCCTATAATATGGGATCTTTATATGAGCATTACCCAGCTGTGTTTAACGCTTTTTCTTTTGCACAAGCAAAAAATGCCTCCTTTTGGACAGCTACCTTTTCTTTAACAATGATTCTATTATTTCAAAATCTAGGAACCATACAAAGTTTTGAAAATGACAATAAACGTTTCAATCGAGCTTATCAGGCAACCGGGGTGTCTAACATTTTTGCTGGGGTTTTTGGTACTAGTTCTACTGTAGCTGGTTTAGAAAGTGCTGTGGGAATAGCTGCTGGTGCAAAAACCGGTTTATCCTCTATTTTTGTGGGATTACTATTTCTTATCTCATTTTTCTTTATGCCTTTTATAAAAATGATTCCAGATGGAGCCGTTGCACCTATTCTAATTATCATTGGAAGTTTAATGTTAAAAAGCATAAAAGAGATTGACTTTGATGATTTCTCGGAATATTTCCCTGCCTTTCTTACAATTATTATGATTCCAATGACTTACAATATAGCTGACGGTATAGCTTTTGGTTTTATATTTTATCCAATAATAAAACTTCTAACTGGAAAAAGAAAAGAATTAAACAAAACTATTTGTGTTATCGGTCTATTATTCTTATTAAATTACTTACTATCTTATTAATTAAGAATTCTTTATAAATAGAAAAAGACTGCTTTATA